>NZ_JBAGJC010000013.1:0-125536 GCF_036864765.1 Paenibacillus sanfengchensis
CGGCTAGGCCCCCTTAATCCGGAGTCCTACCCTACAATGTTTATGAATTCACAGGATTGCTCCTTATTCTGCCGTATTACACCGCTCTATGAAAGGCAGAGGTGTCTTCCAGTGTCCTCACCCATATCGAGAACTTCGCTGGAGACATTTTTCTTAAGTTACCGTGAATTTTTCGGTTGTTGTAAAAGTCCATGTATTGGTCCAGCGCCTCATAAGCTTCATCGAGGGTCATAAAGTCCCTTTGGCTAAACAGATGGCGCTCCAGGACGCTGTGAAATGACTCAATGTAGGCGTTCATATTGGGGGACCGAGGTGGTATACGCTCATGAATAAGATCCAAGCTTTCACAGGTATCTCCAAATAGCTTGCTGACGAACTGCGGACCATTGTCTGTACGAACCACCGGCATGGGCTCGCCGGGCTCTATACGGTCTTGCAAGGCATACCATAAGGTTTGGACGACTTGTTTAGCTTCGCATACTGGGCCTCTATACTGCCCTACTACCATTCGGTCAAACACATCTATAATGCTGAGTACAAAAAAGAACCGTTCCTGCCCGATCGCGTATCCATATTTAATGTCCATTTGCCAAAGTTGGTTTGACCCCGTTATAACTCGATTTCTCGGTAATCGGCGAGGGTGGGAACGTACGCGCTTTCTAGGTTTCTGCAATATGTCTAACTCTTGGCAAAGTCGATAAGACTTCTTTTTGTTGAAGATGAGATCATACTTATCTCGAAGGGATTGGGCCAAAAACTTATAACCATAGACAAACTCTTCTCCTTCAAGGAGTTCGAGCAGCCATTCTTTGATTTGTGCGTCGCTAACTTTCTCACCTGTAGCCGTGTAAGAGTATCCAGGCACGGGACGACCTGCACGGCTTTCGGTTGGACGTTCTTCGCCTTTTTCTGCTGACTGGGCCAGTCGCTTTTTACGGTCGTAATACGTTGATTCTGACAACCCAAGAATGCGCAGCACAACAGCTGCCGGTTCCCCCCGCTTAATGAATGGGTCGGCTATTTCAAATTTTTCAGATAAGCGGGGTTTTGCTTTTTTAGCAACTCTCGCAAAATTTCGATTTCGAGTTCTTTTTCACCAAGGACCTTAACGGCCTTTTGGTAGCGTTGCTCTACCTCCTGCAGGCGTTGCAACTCTTGAACATGTTCGTCTGCCGCAGGAATTTCTTCAGGCGAAATAGAGTCCCGATGATCTCTAATCCAACAACGGACAGTCTCAGGGTGGACGTCGTACATTCGAGCCAATACCCCCACCTTAACACCTGCCATCGCTTCTTTCACAACTTTTAAACGTTTTTCTTCGTTCAACCTTTTTCCCATACCGATCATCTCCCTTTATTCTAAGTTTAAATTATTGGGTAGGGAGACTCCAGTTTAATTAGGGGGCCTTAGAGGAATTGCAGGAATTCTCAAATTTTTGTTCCGAACAAGAAAAAAACATGCATATATGCAGGAATTCTATGTTATCAAGGTTGTCTGATGGGGTACCAGCGACTTGGCGTGATTACCCTTTCTTCTTGCTCGCTTTCATTTGTTCGGCCATTTTCAGCAGTTCGGCAAATTCCTCTTCCGAAACGGCCTGCTCCGCCCCCGTACTCTGGACGATCGGAATTTCCGGCTTCGGCTTCGCTCCGCGGCTGCCATAAGTCCTTCCCTGGCCTCCGGCGGTAGCGTTGGATGAGGCGGCGACTTTATCCTTCACCTTTGCCTGGTCGCGAATATACTGCACCGCCTTCTCATAGGTGTTGATCTGTTTCAACAGCATGTTCGAAGCGATGGCATCGACAAAATTGCGGTTGATCCGCTGTTCGCCCCCCGAAGTCAGCAAGGCCATCAGATAATGAATCAGCACATTGATGACTTCGCCCGGCAGCTTGTAGTTCAAATCGATTTTCTCGAAAATATCGAGTAGGTTATCGGGCACCGCGCCCGGGAAAAAAGTTTTCAGCAAACGGGTGTAAGGCTCGTTCCTCAGCATCATATTATACTGATGCACATCGCATTTGCTCTGAAACTGCGGCGGAACTTCCACATAGAACTCCATCTGCACGGCGACTTCCTCCTGCGCGTGCGCCGCTTCGGCTCCCCTAGAATCTTCGCCGCGCAAGGTCACGACCTTGGCGAAGGCAACCTCCCGTTCCTCCCGGCGGCGTTTGCCCTGCCGGAAATGCAAGTTGGCCTTGTGCTGCAGCTCATCCAGCAGCAAATTGCCGGCCACAGGATCGAATACCCCGTCTTCATCCAGCAGGCGGGACAGGTCCTGCACGCTGAGGTCGTATTTGCGGGCCACGTAATTGACGATGCCCATGCCCTCGGGATCGAAGCGAAGCTTCTCCACGTAGGCGCGGTTTACGGATTCCCGCGGGAAGCGGAGGATGATGTCGGCGTAATTGATCGCCGCCTCTTCCTCGACGGCCTTGAGTCCGGGCTGTCTCGCGATGGACGTTTCCGCGATCGCCTGCTCCAGCTCATAATCTATCGAATGCGCGTTCAGTTCGAAAATTTCATAGAACGGAACGGAGATATTTTCTTTATTGTAATTCAGGCCGTACATGTCGCCGGGCTCCATGCGGAAGAAGCGCTCCCGCAGCGATAAGACCGCGAACTTGCCGATTTTGTCGCGCAGCAGCAGCGTCAGATGCTGGGTTCGAAAAAATTCGGCCGGGGACAGCGGCGCCTGAAGTTCGTATTCATACAAATAATCGTCGCTGTCCGGTATGTACAGACGGCTCGTTTGCAGCAATCCCACCGCTTCCAGCTTGGAAGCCTGCTCGATTAAACACGCGCGACCTTTATCGCCGGGTTCCAGGCCCATCGTCAAAAAAAGGCCCCTCTGCTGCTCCACGGCCGAGTACCCCACTTGATCGATCGGAACCTGTTCCGCCAGCAGCCGGTAAAACGCGATGGCCAGCGCACCGACCATCGGCTGATAAATCAATCCGAGCATTTTATCATCCACGGGACTGAGTGAGAAGTCACGGTAAACGCAGTATCGGTGATTTTCGGTAAAATGCAGCATGTTGTTCATGCGCACGGCTTCATCGCTCCTTCCCATTTCTCGTACTTTGAGACTTTTTCTATTCTATCACAAATCGGGGCGACCCGAATCGTTAAAACTTTACAAAAAACGCGGAAAAATCCCCTCCTGCACCCCGGCAGACGGGCATGCTTTCTTTTTGGCTAAATCTGGCGGGGAGGACATCATTTCATAGACTGGAAAGAGGCGCTATCGCCTGAGGGAGCGAGGCAGCCAGAATAACGGGAATTCCCCCCGTTATTTGGATGCTTATGCGGCTGCAGAGGCAAATTAGCCGGAAAAACTCCCGCTAATTCGCCTATAACCAGGGGATATCAGCGGTTGGGCCACGAAATAGATGGAGTTTTTCCATCTAAAATCAGGCCCATGGCCCAAAACTGAAAATTAACAGGAGGTTTTCCCGTTAATGTAAGCCGTAGGTGTGCCGTCGAGCCAAAAAAGCTCCGAGCCTCAGCCCGGAGCCCTACTTGCGGTCCCATTTCCGTCAGAGTAGACTTAGAACATTTTGTATCCGCCCAAACGCAGCTTGCGGATCGTCCATCCGCTTAGAATTGCGCCGGCCAAACCCGCCAGCGCGGTCAGATAATCGACGAGTCCAAAGGAAGCCAGATAGGCCCCGAAGGTTTGATCATGCTCCCAAAGGCTATACACTACAATCGGCAGAATGACAAGTATGAAAATATACGCAGGAAACCAGGTTGTTTTCATTAGCATATTCAGAATAAAGCCGATGCCGAACATCATGACAAAGAACAGAACCATCAGCACTAAAACAATGAGCCAACCCACCTATGTTCCCACCCTTTCAGAATCGCACTATAATTTAGATCACACCTATAAGAACTAGTAGATAGTTTACTAAAAAATATGTTGCGAATCAATGAACATTACCTGAAAGAGCGATGAATTCGTTTGCCCCACTCCTCCCCATTAGGATACAATAAGGAAAGTGCATCCGGTTTTTTAGATGATGAACAATTTGATGATACAGGAGTGATCCCCTATGAACGAAGCCGCCTTGACATTGGAGGGATGGTACGCCTTGCACGATTTCCGTTCCATCGATTGGTCGGCCTGGAAAGCGGCGGATGACGAGGAACGGGCGGGTGCGCTGGAGGATCTGCACCAATTCCTTCAGGAATGGAACGCCTTTGAGCAGGAAGGTAAAGGCAGCACCGCCGTGTACTCCATCGTGGGCCAAAAAGCGGATTTCGTATTTATGCATCTGCGCGAGACGTTGGAGGAATTGAACGCGCTGGAGAACGCTTTTAACAAGACGACGTTCGCCCAGTATACAACGAAAGCCTATTCTTACGTCAGCATCGTGGAATTGAGCAATTACATGGGCTCCGGAGACGGCGATCCGAAAGCGAATCCGGAAGTGATGGCCCGGCTCCAGCCGATTCTGCCGAAGTCGAAGCATATCTGCTTCTATCCGATGAACAAAAAGCGTGACCTCAGCGATAACTGGTACATGCTGTCCATGGAAGAGCGGCGGAGCATGATGCGCAGCCACGGGATGATCGGACGCGGGTACGCCGGCAAAGTCAAACAGATCATCACCGGGTCCGTCGGACTGGATGATTGGGAGTGGGGCGTTACCCTGTTCTCCGACGACGCCTTGCATTTCAAGAAACTGGTCTACGAGATGCGCTTTGATGAAGTCAGCGCCCGCTTCGGCGAATTCGGCTCTTTCTATGTCGGCAATTTGTTGAATGAGCAGCTGTTTGAAGAGATGCTGAAACTGTAAAAAAGAAACTCAAAAAAGCGCGAGCCGCGGGATCCCCCGTTTGCTCGCGCTTTTTGCCGTACCCTTTACTCGTCGTCCCCGTCTTGACGCTCCCGCAGGGACTCCATAAACTCCGCCGTGGCCCGGTCCCGGTCCCGGCTCTTCTCCTTCAACCGCTCAATCGCCGGAAGAATCAAAATATCCACTTCCCGCTGCACGGTATAGGCCAAATCGTATTTACCCTGGGATTCCAGGAAAGAACCTACCTCCATCAGGGCGTTGTACCGGTCAAGCTCCTCCCGCGTCAATAGCCCTCTGACTTGCACGCTGCAGTGGCGCATGTTACAGGAATCTGCCTTTCTTCAGGACGAGGGGGATGCCCCCGATCGTGAACAGATAGCGGATATCCACCAGCTTCTTGAGCTGCGCGGCAACCCAACCCTTGTACTTCTTGCCGAAGGCGGAGGCGATGGCTTCGCCTTTGCCCAAGGAGGCTACCGTCCCTTTGTTGCTGAAAACGAATTTCTTCATCTCTTTGCCGCGGATCGCCGACACGACGTTCTGGGCGCAAGTGACTCCCTGCTGCATGGCGATTTGGGCTGTCGGCGGATACGGCCGCCCCTCCGGGTTAAACATCAGCGAATTGTCGCCGATAATAAAGACATTATCGTAACCGGGCGCACGCAGATAATCGTCGACCTTGACCCGGCCTCTCGCCGTTTCGAATCCGGCGGCTTCGACAAGCCGGTTTCCGCGGATGCCTCCCGTCCAGATGACCGTAGCGGACTTGACTTCTTCGCCGGTGGCCAGCAGCACGCCGTCCGGGTTGCATTCCTTAATGGCAACGCCAATTTTGAACTGTACGCCCTTCTTGCGCAGAACATCCATGGCATAGTCGACGAGTTCCGGATCAAAGCCGGGAAGGACGGTAGGCGCGGCTTCCACGTTATAGACGTTCACCATGTTCGGATCGACGTCATATTCCTTGCACAGCTTGGGAATCCGGTCCGCCAATTCGGCAACGAACTCAATGCCGCTGAATCCGGCGCCTCCGACGACGAAGTTCAAGCGGTCCGTGCGGCTTTCATCAGCCTTGAACAGCGCAAACTGATATTCGATATGCTGTCGGATGAGACGTACGGAGTTGATGCTCCGGATCGTCATGGCGTATTCGGACAATCCGGGAATGCCGAAGGATTCCGGTTCGCCGCCAAGAGCGACCACCAAATAATCATAGGACAGGGTCCCGTCCTGGAGAACAACCTTTTTATCCGATAAACGAATTTCCTGAACATTTGATTTGACAAGGTCGATTTTGAATTCATCGATCAGCTTGGAGATCGAAACACGCGTATGCTCGATCGAGTCCGTTCCCGCGGCAGGCATATGTAGGTGGGTCGTGAAGTAATGGTAATCATGCCGGTTGACGAGAGTGACGTCGGCCTCATTATAATTCAATTCCTTCTGCAGCCTCTGCGCTGTCAAAATACCGCCATAACCCGCTCCAAGTATGACGATCTTAGGTATGGTACTCATCTGGCTTGTTCTCCTTCCAGGGTTAAAGCTCTATATTTGATATTAAAACCAAAAACTCCAATGTGAAAATAAACACATAAAAAAATAGTCTCTGGTAAAAATAACATATTTATGTGCGCTATTTGTGCGCTTTGCGATTGTGCGATATTTGTCACAGTTATTTTAAACCGAACCTGAATAATTATCAAAAATAATACACAGGATCTATCCAGGTTCTCCTTAAATGTACTCATTTCGTCACAAATTTGGGTACATACATTTGAATGATATCGGCTTTTGTATAAAAGATCAAGTCTTATTTTACGCCACTTTTCGCGGTTTTACAGGGGTTTTCAGGCTTCTCCATAACCCGCTTGGTCCAACTTTGCAAGACGGAAAGTGAGGGCTATAATAAAGTAGAAATGACAATATAAGCTTTGTTAAATTATTCGGAGGTGTTTGCCAGTGTCATCCCAAACTGCAAGCGGCGAATTTACCGACCTGCTCATCATCGGAGGCGGGCCGGCAGGCATGTTTGCCGCTTTTTACGGCGGAATGCGGAAAGCATCCGTTAAATTAATCGAAAGTATGCCGCAACTGGGAGGACAGGTTGCCGCCCTTTACCCAGAGAAATATATCTATGACATCGCCGGATTTCCCAAGATTACAGGCCAGGAATTGGTCCACAACTTGCATGAGCAATTGAAACGGTTCGATCCGGACATTCGTCTTGAAGAGAAGGTGCTGCGCATCGAGAAGAAAGATGAACGCCATTTTGTCGTAACGACCGACAAGGAAGTGCATTATGCCCGGGCTCTGATCATTACCGCGGGGGTCGGCGCCTTTGAACCGCGCCGGCTGGAGCTGGAGAACGCGGCGAAATTCGAGAAGAGCAACCTGCACTATTTCGTCAGCGATCTGAGCAAGTTCCAGGGCCGCCGCGTTCTGATCAGCGGCGGCGGCGATTCCGCGGTAGACTGGGCGCTTATGCTCGAGCCGATCGCCGCGCAGGTCACGCTGATTCACCGCCGCGACAAGTTCCGCGCCCACGAGCACAGTGTGGAGAACCTGATGGCCTCCAGTGTGCAGGTCATCACCCCGACGGAAATCGCCGCCCTGCACGGCGACGACCGGATCGAACGCGTCACCCTTTCGCATACGAAGACGAAGGAGACCCAAGATATCGATGTCGACGACGTCATCGTCAATTTCGGATTCGTCTCCTCGCTCGGACCGATCGCGGAATGGGGGCTCGATATCGATGCCAACTCGATCGTTGTCGACTCCCGTATGGAGAGCTCGATTCCCGGCATCTTCGCGGCCGGAGACATTACGACATATCCCGGCAAGCTCGACTTGATCGCCGTCGGATTCGGCGAAGCGCCGACCGCGGTCAATAACGCCAAGGTGTATATCGATCCGGAAGCCAAGCTGTCCCCGGGACACAGCAGTAATCTTAAACTCTAACTACATGAGATGATACAAAAAGGGGTATCTTAACTTTACGCAGGAAACCTTGCTGTAAAGGAGAGATACCCCTTGTCCTATATTTGCCCGTTATGCAACGGTGTTGCTCCGCTGACCGCCACGTGTCCCGATTGCGGGCATGTCCTGGAGAATGCCGGTAAAAAACAGGACTACGTGGGACCCTACAGCCCGTATGGGTCGGCTGATCAGTATACCTCTGCATCCACTACCCAAGCTCCTTCCGGCTGTGAACATGTGGTCATGTGTCCGCATTGTCACGAAGCTTATATTTATCATGTCAACGCTTGGAAAGCGCCTTGACTTCATCGACACCAGCTTGTCCATCATTTCCGCGACAACTTGCTCACTAATGTAAGATCGGCGAGTCGGTCATCAGATCTCGTCTATGGATCTCTGCCAACAGCAATCCGATGAAATCCCGGTCCAAATCCAGCAAAGTTGCCAAATGATAGGATTCAAGCAGCATCTCGTCTGTCAACATCGCCATTAATAGCACATCCTTTCTATATTTTTCCTCATCATAACAAGAAAGCCGAATCAGAACAAGCGTTCCTCTTATCCACAAAAGTCTGTGGAAATCCTGTGAATAACGTGTTAGCAAACGCTGGAACACATTGTAGAATATCTTTGGATAATGTGGATAAAAGTTATTCACAGGATGCCAATACCCATTTTTTGACGAAAATTTTTTTTACTTCCGGTTAAAACTTTGGGTATAATCCATTAACCTGTAAAACATTGGAATAAACCGCCGAAATCTTTTTATTGTGGCCGGGTATTAACTTCAAAAATCCAGAGTTTTCCGCCCTGATCAATCCCATAGTCAAACCCGAGCTGGTCGATGCCCGGAAAAGCCGACTCCAAAATCGCAATGCAAGTACTCGTAATATTTCGCATCTCCTTGCGCTTTTTGCTCCCGGCCCCTTTGCGGCGGAGCGAAAGCTCCAACCCTTTTCTGGCTGTCAGTTGGGTTCCCCCTTTGCAGAGATTGGTAACGAACAAACCGGGTCTGGCCAGACGTCCGACCATGGAACGGTACACCCAAACGCCGCCCTGCTTGACTACCTTGACTCTGTAATCGATCGGCCGCCCGCCGATTCGCGCCAAGTGGATGCCCTGCTGGATCATGTACCGCCGGCCGACTTTGACACGGTTTAAGGCCTTGAACATGGCGTCAAAGCTGGCGAACGATCTTTGGGCGGACATATAGGTAAAGGAGTAGATCCCTCTCGCACAAGTTACCTTGATCACCCCGTACCCGCCGCCGCCCCGCAGCGGCTTGATCACCACCATGCCAAACTGGCGCAGCATGCTCCTTAACGACTCCGCACTGTACATTCGGGTTTGCGGTATGTGGGCGGCCACGTTCGCGTTGCTGAGTAGCGCTTCCGTTTTCAGCCATTTATTGGCCAGTTGTCTTCCCGCCATGACACCATCCCCTTTCCGTTATACGATATTCATACTCAAACGGCAGAAAGGGTTCTTGTATGTTTGTCCGAGGCGTGTGCCTCTTTTCCTCTTCTCGCATTTTTGTTCAAATATGCTAAACTAACGTTAGAATAGGCTATATAGGCTGAACTATTGATTTGCATATTAGACAGCGGTGTAAAGGGTTCTTTGCACACTCTTGTCTGCAACTAAATGTTTGGTTTGAATTAAAGGGAATTCTTCCCGTTAATTTGGTACGTATGCGGCTGCAGAGGCGAATTAGCCGGAAAAACTCCCGTTAATTCGCCTGAAATTGTGTATTTCGGCAATAGGGCCGCGAAATAGATGGAGCTTTTCCAGCTAAATCTGGCCGAAAAGCCAAGAGCGGTACATTAACAGGATATTTTCCCGTTAATGATGTAGACTCCGACGGTGGGGCTTTATATCAGAACCCTGTCACATCCTTGCCTCACGCCAATTCTTTAGTTCAACCTATATAGCAAGATTTTTAGTGAAGGAGGATTCCTTTGGAAACCGAAGCCGCTTTATTCGAAAGCCTGTATTGGATTGCCATGATCGCCATGTCCCTGGTGCTTGCCGGAATCACCGTGCTTTTGTTTATTACCGGACTTAAATTCGCCAAAGGCTCGCGCAAAGGGCTGGGAGCGGGCTGCATCCTCTTCTCGCTGGTGGCGGCCGGTATGGTCGTGCTTATGGTGGACCGGCAGTTTTTTTGAACCGCGTTCGGACTGGATTCATACGCTTTGCACCTCGAAGCGGCATGAATCCTTTTATTTTTTGAGAATGTCTGAAACCAAAATGATTTTTTGCGTAATATAACTATAGTAAAAATTTGATACATCGACAGGAGGTTCTTTGCTTTCATGGGGGGCGCGCACATCTGGAGCGAACGTTTCAAAAAGTTTTTCCTTGGCAACCGGTTCGTCATCTTCCTGCTTATCTTACTGCTGATCGGACTTAATATTTTTGTATTTGACAAAGTTTCCTTTATCTTTACCCCGGTCACCGTTCTTCTAAAAACGGTACTGCTTCCGATCCTGCTGACAGGCGCGATTTATTATCTGCTCAACCCGTTGGTGGACTGGCTTGAGCGGAAAGGGATTCCGCGGGTCTACACGATCGTCGCGCTCTACCTGCTCATTGTCGGCCTGATTACGATCGTCATCCTGTCTATCGTGCCGGTGGTAAGAGAGCAGATTATGGATTTGATCGAGAACTTCCCGAAATACAGCTATGAGGTGCAATTGCAATTCGAAAGCCTGATCGGCAGCGAATTCTTCCATCAAATTCAGGAATCGACAGGCTTTAATCCGACTCAGCTCGCGGAAACCGTCTCGGAGAGAGCGACCTCGATTCTGGAAAACGCCTGGTCCGGCATCGGCGGATTTTTGGGCGCGTTGAAGGACTTTATTTTGGCGATTATTACGGTACCTTTCATTCTGTTCTATTTGCTGAAAGACGGGAAAAAGCTGCCGAACTTTATATTGCGTTACGTCCCTGTCCGGTTTCGCACTCAAACCAACCGGGTGATGTCGGAAATGAACGGACAGATCAGTTCCTACATCCGGGGGCAGATTATCGTCAGCTTTTGTATCGGGGGATTGCTGTACATCGGTTTTCTGATTATCGGGCTGGATTACTCCCTGATTCTGGCCATCATCGCCGCATGTACAAGCATCGTGCCTTATCTCGGCCCGGCCATCGCCATTACGCCCGCCTTGATTATCGCCATCGTCACCTCGCCGCTCATGCTGTTGAAACTCATTGTCGTCTGGACCGTCGTCCAACTGGTTGAGGGAAAATTTATCTCCCCGCAAATCATGGGCAAATCCCTGCGGATTCACCCGATCACGATCATCTTCGTGATTCTTACCGCCGGGAACCTGTTCGGCATCCTGGGCATTATTCTCGCCGTTCCCGGTTACGCCGTGCTTAAAGTTATTTTCACACACCTGTTCAAATGGTTCGAGAATCGCTCGAAGCTGTACGAACCGGCACTCGCGGAAACCGCGGTTCAGCAGCATGACACGGAACGTGTTGATGGAAACAGCAACTAAACAAACCTAAGGGGCCCCTCCTTTCCGGAGAGGCCCCTCTATTTTGTGAAGGGTCTGCCTACTCTTCTCTTCGGAGCGTAAACAGCCTGGAGGCAAAATCGCCCTTCTCCATCACATTGAAGCTCATGTCTTCCTTCCAGGGCGGGGTCAACAGCAGACCCAGATTCATCAGTTCGCCGCCCGAGTAGGATTGATCCAGTTCCTCGACACGGTAGACCGCCTCCGGCAGCAGCCCTTTCAGCTTGAGCCGTTTATAGGCTTCGTTCGGGACGGATACCACCTGATACCAACCCACGATGGCTTCGCCTCTATCGGCATCCACCGTCATCCAGGCGGTTTCATTCTCCTCGAACGGACTTTGCAAACGGAAAAAGTCTCCTCCGGTCAATAGCTTTCTGTATCGTTTGTAAAAGCGGATTTGCTCCCTGATCGCCTCCCGCTCGGCCACCGTCAATCCGACGGGGTCCAATTCATAGCCGAACACGCCGAAATAGGCGGCATTTGCCCGGGTGTGAAGCGGAGTCATCCGGCCGACCTGGTGGTTCGGAACACTGGATACATGTGCTCCCATACTGCTTAACGGGTAGGCCATCGACGTCCCGTACTGGATTTTTAGCCGCTCCACGGCGTCGCTGTCGTCACTGGTCCAGGTTTGCGGAGCATAATACAGCATTCCGGGATCGAAACGGCCTCCTCCCGAGGCGCAAGATTCGAACAGAATGTGCGGATATTTGCGGATCAGTTTGTCGTAGAGTCGATACACCCCCAGGATATAGCGGTGAAAAAACTCCCCCTGCCGATCGCTTCCCAAGGTCACCGAATAAGCTTCCGAGATATTGCGGTTCATGTCCCATTTCACATATTCGATATTGGCCGACGACAACACCCGGTCCATCTGTTCGAATAGGCCATCCACCACCTCGGGACGGGAAAAATCAAGCACATACTGATGGCGTCCCTGTTTACGCTTCCGGTTCGGCGTGCCGACAACCCAGTCGGGGTGAGCCTGCATTAAATGAGAATGCTCGTTCACCATCTCGGGTTCGAACCATAATCCGAACTTCATGCCGAGCTTATTAACCTCGCTGGCCAAATGCCCCAAACCGTTAGGAAGCTTCTGCTCATTCACGAACCAATCGCCCAGCGATGTGGTATCGTCGTTGCGCGTCCCGAACCAGCCATCGTCCAGCACCAGCAGCTCTATGCCGAGGTCGGCACCGGCCTTGGCGATGTCCAGAATTTTTCTTTCATTAAAGTCAAAATAGGTCCCTTCCCAATTGTTCAGCAGCACGGGCCGTTCTTTCCGGGCCGCCTCGCCGCGGATCAGATGGTTGTTATACAGCTTGTGGTAAGCCTGGCTCATGGCGTTCAGTCCGCCGGAAGAATAGACCATCACCGCTTCGGGGGAATGGAAGCTGTCCCCGGGAGCGAGAGTCCAGCAAAACTTCTCGGGATGGATTCCGATCATAAACCGGGAGGTCCGGTAATTATCCACTTCCACTTGGGCCAAAAAATTACCGCTGTATACGAGATTCAGGCTGTACACTTCGCCCGCGTGCTCCGTCGTGTCCGGCTTGGCCAGCATCACCAGCGGATTGTGGAAGTGGCCGCTGGCCCCCCTGGTGCTCCCGACCGCTTGAACGCCGGGCCGAAGCGGGGTCCGGTATACATGGCGTTCCCTTCCCCAAGCGCCCGACAGTTGAATAAACTCCAATTGCTCGTCCGGCAAATCGAAGCTGGCGCTCATCAGCCGGTTGATCTTCAGCACCCGGTCGCCGCCGTTCGTAACCGTCACCGAGCGGGTCATCACCGGCAGGTCTCTGTAAATCGTATACCGCAGCGCCGCTTTAGCCTGTGTCAACGGATCGACCAGCGTAATAGTCAAAGTCTCCGCTTCCGCGGGATCGGTAACGAACGTGGCGGGCAGCTGGGGTAGCGGCGGTTTCCCGGCATGAATCTCATACCCCGCATACTGAAATTCCATAATATGCGAACCGTCCTCCTGCAAGATCTCGACGGCCGCTTCCCGGAAATCGCCGCTTCCGGAGGAGGGGAATTCCTGTTTGATGCTTTCCAGCGAGGTGACGAGGTCACCGGTGAACTCGCCTACCGATACAGGCCGATAGCTGCGTTCAACGAAACGCTCCGGGCTTCCGAGATAGCGGAGGGCCGGTCCGTAATATAAATGCTCCAGTTGACCGTTCTCCATCACGCGAAACAAATAACTGATCGCGCCGTTGTGTAAATGAAAGGTTTGTTCCTGTTCGTTGACCTGAATTCCTGTCGCTGTTTGTCCGTATGGGTTCAAAGCGTTCGTCTCCTTTATGCTCGAGTCATTGGGGCTGATGCTTTTCGAGATCAGAATACCATGTCCGGAAGCCGACCTACATGCTATTTTCCCAGTGTTATATAGCAAAACTTAATATAATCGAAGTAAGGGTTTTATAGGGCCAGTCATATTAACTCCATTTGTTTAACCTCTTTGTTTTCGCTATATTAATGACAAGGAAGGAGCGATGGAATGAACAGTGCGATGATCCAGTATGTAGACACAACGACCAGCATTCAGCACAAAAACATCACCGATTTGATTCTATACAACTGCGGCACCGAAAAATGCGCACCCGGCCATGCTTTCGGTCCGATTGCGCGGGAATTTAATCTGATCCATTTCGTCATCGGCGGACGGGGCCGGCTGGAGATTCAACAAAAGGAATTTGCGATCGGTCCCGGCCAGGCCTTCCTGATTCCGGCGAACGAGGTCGCCTACTATCAGGCCGACCGCACCGATCCGTGGGAATACTGCTGGATCGGATTCATGGGGATCCGCTCCCAAATGTATCTGCGGAGCATGGTCTCATGCCGGGATCAGCCTTTTGTCCTGGATATCGAGGACATCTCCTATTTTCAATCAACCATTCTGGAAATGCTGCGGATCGGAGACCATCAACTGACGTCCTCCCTCGCCATCCAAGGATACTTGTACCAGATGCTTGCCAGACTGGTGCGTGACTCCGGGGCCGGGGAGGCCCGGCAGGGTGAAGTGCGGATTCCCTATTCGACCCAGGCGATGAACTATATCGAGAAAAATTACAACAGCGGCCTGCAGATTCATGACGTGGCGAGCTATCTTGGGCTGCACCCGAACTATCTGTCCTCCGTTTTTAAACAGGAAACCGGAAAAACGCCCAAACAATTCATGATGGAGCTAAGGATCCGGAAAGCTTGCGAACTGCTGCAGCAAACCGATTACCCGATCCTGGTGATCTCCAAATCGGTGGGCTATTCCGATCAATTGACGTTCTCGCGCGCCTTCAAAAGCATGACGGGAATGTCGCCGACGGAATTCAGGCAGAATTCCCTTTGATTTTGCCATAAACATCATAAACCCGGCGCTATTTTACCCCGTTCTTATTTGGTATCGTTTTGCTGTTAATTGCTCAAGTGCTATAGGATTTTGGCAGATTGAACAACAGCATACGAGAGAGGGGTTTATTCAACATGTTCATTGCTTTTGTTTCGGCTCTGGGGTGGGGATTCATGCCCATTTTGGCCCAGTTGACGAAAGCCGGACCGCGGGAACAGCTCTTGGGCACGTCCGCCGGCGCTGTATTGTTTGCAGCCGGTCTGTATGTGGCCTCGCCGACGGCCTTCTCGCCCGTCCCCTACACGATCAGCTTTATTTCCGGGATTCTGTGGGCGATCGGCCAATTGCTTCAGTTCGAAGCGTTCCAGCGCATTCGCGTGTCCACCGCTATTCCTTTTATTTGCGGGCTGCAGCTAACCGGCACCACCTTGTTTGCCGCCCTGGCCTTGGGGGAGTGGTCCACCCGGTTCCAGTTCCTCCTCGGGATCGCCGCACTGGCGCTCGTCTTGGCCGGTGTGCTCATCACCAGCCTGCAGGAAGAGAGCACAGGGCCAAAGCGCGGGCTGACGCTCGGACAGCTGTCCATTCTCTTGTGCTCGGCCTTGGCCTTGACCGGCTATGTGATTATCAATCAGTGGTTCGACATCACCGGTCTGTCGGTCATCCTCCCGCAATCCGCCGGCATGTTCCTTTCCGCCGTCGCTTTTAGTCTGTTCGCCGGGGTGCGGCCGAGACCCCGAATGGTTATTCGGAATCTCGGCACCGGGCTCTCCTGGAGCATCGCCAATCTGGCGCTGTTCATCGCGAACGGCAAGATTGGAGTGGCGGCCTCGTTTCCGATTTCCCAGGTCAGCATCGTGATCGCCACCGTTGGAAGCATCCTGATCTTCAAGGAGAAGAAAAGCCGCAAGGTATGGATGCGGGTGCTGCTGGGCAGCATGGCCCTCATGGCGGGCGTAATCCTGATCGGGTTAACCAAATCCTAGCTCGGACGCATGCGAAAAGCCGCTGAACATTTCAGCGGCTTTCTTTGCATGCAAGCCCATGCCGGGGCTGCTCCGCCGTCAAATTAACGGGATTTCCTCCCGTTAATTTGAAGATAATCACGCTGTTCGCCACATTAGCTGGAATTCCTCCAGCTAATTCCGCCTCTTCGGCTCGAAACCGTCCTCCGCCCGCAAAATAACTGGAGTTATTCCCGTTATTCGCGTGCTGCAGCCGTGTCCGTACCTGATTAACGGGCATTTTTCCAGTTAAAGTTAATGTGACGATCGATTCTTTGCCGGTGTACGAAGAACCCTCCACGACAGCTTTCGCGGAGGGTTCTTTTTAGGCGTGTAACTTTGCTCCAATTTCAGGGCTTTACCCTTTTACGGCCGAACCTACTGTCATCGCGTTCTCAACCTGTTCGCTGAAGAACAGATAGATAATCACGAGCGGCAAGCTGGCAATCGTCATGACCGCTCCCATCCCGCCCCAATCGGTGCTGTATTGTCCTTGGAAGAACAACAGACCGAGCGGCAGCGTTTTCATCGTTTCGTCCGAGATCAGAATGTAGGCGAGCATAAATTCGTTCCAGTTGTTCAAGAATTGAAAAATAGCGACCGTAGCGATGGCCGGAGTCACGATTGGCACAATTATCTGAAGAAACATCCGGTAGATGTTGGCCCCGTCCATACAAGCCGATTCTTCCAGTTCGCCGGGGATGCCCTTCATAAACCCGTAGAAAACCAGACAAGAGAAGGGAAGTCCGATCGCGACGTAAGGAACGATCAACGCCCCGTACGTATTGGTCAAATGAAAATCACGAACCAGGATCGCCAGCGGAATCATGATCACCTGAAGGGGCATAAACATCCCCACGGTCATATACAAACGGACGCTTTCCCGGAATTTCCAGCGCATGCGGGCGATCGCAAACGAGAACATCAGCGATAACCCCAGGATCAAGAGCGTTGAAATGGAGGAAACGACCAGACTGTTCAGAAAATATTTAGGGATATTGAATTGGGACCATGCCGCAATATAGTTTTCGATACGAAAATGCGTCGGCAAGCCGAACGGATTCGTCACGAAAATTTCCTCGTTGTTTTTAAGCGAATAAGAGATCATCCACACTAAGGGATAGACGGATATGACAAAATAGATCCATAATGGCAACTGCAGCAATACCGTTTTGATTTGCTTCATCCTTTAAGCACTCCTTCTTACCGAACGACCGGCTTTAGCTTACGCTTCATTCCGGTCAAACGTCTTATTAATTACGATCGTCGCAAGCAGCGATAAGCTCACCAGTACGACGGATACGGCGCAAGCATAACCATAGTTGCTTTCGAGGAAAGCGTATCTGTAAATCATGAAGGTCAGCGTATAGTTGCTTGTGCCGGGGCCGCCATTGGTCATTATCAGCATCTGGACGAAGGCCCCGATTCCCGATGTAATCGCCACGATGAAACAGAACTTGTAGGTTTCCTTCATTAAAGGGAGCGTCACCTTGAGATGGGCCATCCATTTGGAACAGCCGTCGATGGTGGCCGCCTCCATGTACTGCTCGGGAATCGATTTGACGCCGGCATACAGCAAGCTGAACTGGTACCCCATAAACTGCCAGGCATTGACGAAAGCGATGGCGACAATGGAGGCGGTTGGGGACGTCAGCCAATTTTGCTGGTAGGGAATGTGAAGCAGGTCGAACAACCGGTTGATTAACCCGTTCGTCGGGTCATACATGGCGATCCAAAGCTGACAGACCACCGTAACGGAAAGGACAACGGGGATGAAGTAAGCGGTTTTGAGCAATTTTCGGGCTTTGATTCGCGGATCCGCACAGGCGAGCGCCAAAATCGTTCCCAGCCCGATCTGAAATATGACGAGCACGACGGCGAAAATAAGACCGTTGCGCAAAGACGTGATCAAAAGCGGATCATGAAACAAATCCAGATAGTTGGAAATGCCGTTCCAAGTAGCCGCGCTAAGACCGTCCCAATTAAAAAAACTGCGGTAAAACGTTTGAAGCACCGGATAAATGATCACGACACTGTATATAATCAGCGCCGGGAGCAAGAACAAGATGATGGCTTTTTTATTGCTCAGGTATCTGTGCATAGGTTTAAATCCACTCCTTTGGGTGAAAGGATACCGACCTCCGGAAGGTCGGTATCTTTCGACTGTAACTCTTCTATTTGTTTTCTCTTGCCATGACGCGATTGATGTTATCGACGAACTGCTGAACCGTGTATCCTTTGACCAGCATGTTCTGCGTACTGTCGTCGATCGCGTTCTTGATTTGCACATTATTGACCGGCGTCATATATTGCGTAGCGTTCGGGAGAACTTCTTCCGCAATCCGCTTCATCATCGGAGGAACTTCCGCCGTCGTCGGCTTGTCTACTTTAATCGCGGTAATCGGGCTTCCCAGTTGGGTATACTTGTACTCGCCGTATTTCTGCGCGAGGAAGCTGGCGACTTTCACCGCGACCTCTTTATGTTTGCTGCTAGGCGAAACCGCAAATCCTCCCGGAGCGCCCGAGCCGTTGATGAAGCCTTTGCCGCTCTCATAAGCGGCCTCATCCTTAGCCGGCCAGTACATCCAGTCCACTTTGTCCCCGAGCTTTTCGGTGCTGCTGTAAATCTCCCACTGCCCGTTCACAAACATCGCCGCTTTGCCGGAGTAGAATTGGGCCGAAGCCTGATCATAGTTCGTATTGGTGGCGTTAGCATCGAACAGGTTGGCCTCCTTCAGCTTGTACAGCTCCTCGGCCGCCCGCACAAAGGGGTCGGGCATGGCGGTCGTTCCCTTGGCCTCCAAGTCCCCGTAACCCGCTGTCCCCTGTTCGCGAGTGACAAGCCCAGCGTAGAACGCCGTCGTAATCCATTTTTCCTTGGCAAAAATCGCCATTGGGGTATACCCCGCTGCCGAGAGCTTCTTGGAAGCCTCGATCATTTGATCGTACGTTTTGATCGGCGTCTGAATCCCTACTTTTTCGAAGATCTCTTTGTTGTAATAAATCAGCTGGAATTCGATGCCGGGGTATGGGAAGGCGTACACATGCCCGTCGGGTGCGATCAGTTTGGATTCGACGCCTTTATTCAGCTTCGCTTTGAATTCGGCCGTTTCCGGATAATCGTCAAGAACCTCCACATTTTGGGCCTTGGCAAAAGTTTGCAGCGTCGCCCAGTCGGTATCGTAAATGTCCGGCATATTCCCGGTGGCTGCATACGTTTTCAATTTTTGATAGCCGTCCTGCACCGCCTCGTCGAGAATGATCTCCACATTCGGCATCTCTTTCTTTAACTCTTCTACCGCGTAATCGAAGGGCTTGGCCGTGTCTTCATCAAAATGCTGGGCGTAAACCTTGAGCTGAATCTTCTCTTCTCCGCCAGCGGCCGAGGTATTCCCGTCTTTTTGCGCCGCGTTGTTTCCGCCTCCCCCGCCACCGCATCCCGCAAGAGAAAGCGCAAGGACCGTAGCCGTCAACATGCTCAGTGCTTTCCGATATTTTTTTGCCATGATAGATCCCCTTTCTTTGTATGAAACGAATCTTTGTATTCACTTCCGTCTTGTGTTGATAGCGTTTTCAGAAGTGGTGCTTTCATTATAAAAAATACCCGCCACAACCGGTTAGGGCTAAAGCGGGCATGATCGGTAATATTCGGGACAAGTGAGCGTCCAGGCTTACCGGCGGGCATTGCGGATCCGGATCTCCCGCTGTTCAAACTCGGAAGGCGGCATGCCGTAGTATTTTTTGAAGCTCTTGCCAAAGTAACTCGGATCGGTGTATCCCACCTTTTCCGCAATATCCGCCAGCTTTACGTTCCCTTCGGCCAATAACTCCTTGGCGCGTCTCATGCGGGTATACGTAATGTAGTCAAGCACGGAGATATCGCCTTCCTTGCGAAATACTTTTCGCAAGTAGCTGGCATCCACAAACATCCCCCCCGCCACCTGATCAACCGTCAATTCGGGATCGGAATAATGCTGATGGATGTACCGCTTCGCGGCGAGATATAAATTATAGGACTTGGAAGGACGACGATCTTCCTTGTATTCGATTACTTTTTGATACAGACCGATCAACCATTCCTCGACTTCCTCCCAGGAGGTCATTTGCCGTAAATAATCCTCCGCCGAAGCGGCCGGTTTCCATAAGGACTCGGGGTTCATCCCCGTCTTGCTCGCATAGGACAGGCATAAGGAAACATAGCCCATCAGCACGGTAAAAGCGAAACGGCCCCCTGTCCGATGCGGGCGGAATAGCGCCACGGTACGCCGGATTTCAACCCGCGCCGCTTCCGGATCGCGCATCTTTAATGCCGAGAGCAACATCTCGTGCGCCCCGGGATGAAGTTCATACGAAACCGCGTCCTTATGGCGGTCGTGAGGGTGAGACGGCTCTGCGAACAAACCGGCTCCGTCCGGTTTCCCCCCGGACGCATCCGCTTCGTCCCGGAGAAGGGGGCTTCCGGTAGCTTGGCGAATAAAGGCCCCCTCTTTTTTACCAAGCTCCAGTTTATTCTTCACTTTGGTCAGCACTGCGGCAAATTCCCGCTGATCAAAGGGCTTGAGCAGGTAATCAAATACGCCCAACCGAAGTGCCATTTGGGCGTATTCGAATTCATTATGCCCGGTGACAAAGACAACTATAATCCCGGGCAGGTTCGTATTCAGCTTCTCGGTCAGTTCAATCCCGTTGAGATAGGGCATGCTGATATCCACCAGCGCCAGATCAGGCCGCCAACGTTTCGCTTCCTCCAGCGCTTCCGCGCCGTTGGCCGCCTCGCCGCATATGGTGAAGCCGTGGCTGCTCCAGTCCAGCTTCGTGCGCATATAGTAACGGAAGAGCGGTTCATCATCGACGATAAGTACTTTGTACATCGTTGTCATCTCCCTCCTTGCCGGGTACTTTCATCTCAATGGCGGTGCCTTCTCCCGGGCGGCTTAGAACCGTAAGACCGTAAGCTTCTCCGAAATAAAGCTTGATTCGCTCATGAACGCTGTAGAGCCCGATTGATTTCCGCCTGCCCATCCCGGATATAGCCGCTTCAACACGCTCAAGCTGTTCTTCGGACATCCCTACACCGTTGTCTTCCACCGTAATCGTCACGCTTTTTCCGGTCTTTTCCGCCCGAATTGAAATAAGCCCCTGCTCCCCTTTGGTTTTCAACCCATGGTAGATCGCGTTCTCGACCAAAGGTTGCAGCGATAATTTCGGGACCGTCACCGCTTCCAGTTCTTCCGGAATCTCGATCATGTAACGCAGCACGTCCGGGTTGCGGACCTGCATAATATTCAAATAATCACGTACATTGCTGACTTCCGCACCCAAAGGGATGATCTCGCTTCCTTTACTGAGAACCGCGCGATAAAAATCCGCAAGCGCTTTGGTGGTGTCCCTCGCTTCCTCGTTCATCCCCAAGTCATTGAGTACATAGATCGTATCGAGCGTATTGTACAAAAAATGAGGTTTGATCTGCGCGTGCATCAACGCCAACTCATAGGCTCTCTTGCGGGCCTGGTCCTCGGTCACGGTGCGGAGCAGCTCCCTGATCTGCCCGACCATCGAGTTAAACACCGAGGAGATCAGCCCGACTTCATCCTCCGTCGCCACGGTGGACGTTGCATCCAGATCTCCGTCTTTAACCCTTCGCATCGCTTTCGTCACTTGCAGCAGCGGACCTACGATAATTTGCGCCAGCTTCCGGGTCAGCAGCAGGGCGAGCAGCAGCCCCAGGAACCCGACCGTAAAAGTAAGAAAAAAATTGCGATAGATGATGCCGTTAAGTTCTTCCAACGAAACAATACTTACCAGTTTCCAGTCCAGCTTGTCATAAGGCGTGAGGGTGGTGAGCTTCTCCTGTTTTCCCCGGCCGACGATTTCGGAAATATTTCCCTCCTGCTCCAGCAGCCTTGGAGAAGACAAGGCGGAAAACGGAGTTAACAGCCGATCCGAAACAGGGGTGGACACGATTTGCCCCCGGCTGTCCACGATGTAATACTCCTTGGAAGAGAAGTTCTCGGGCGTCACTTGCAAAAAGGAGGCAAAGGTCGTTTCTTTGACATTCACAAACAGCGTTCCCAGCGTCTTCCCCGTGTCCAGATCAAACACCATTTTTCCCAGGGTGAGTACAGGAATATCAGGATTCGTCACCATAAAGTTTCTCCGCTCCATCGGAAGCCAGCGATTGACTCCGTAGCTGCCCTGGGATTGCACCATTTCGGGCAAAGGGCTGTTCAGCACCTCCCGATCCCGTTCCCCCTTTTGGGGATAAGAGGAGAAAATTCTCCCCGAGGTATCCAGAAATACGGCGGAATCTACATCGGGAAACATCAATAAGTCGATGGAGAGCCGGCTCTCCATTAAATTTTGGAACCTCTTCTCGTCCACATCCGTATCTCTGGCCGAGTATTCATTAAATAGTTGATGGATGTCCGTCGTCATGATATTGGTTAAGCTCTCCGTATTTTGAATGATGCTGTCCAACTGCGAAAGGATGAGCCGCGATTCGTCCCGGATATTGTTCTTTTCTTTCTCCACCACGGTATCGCCGAACATTTTACTCGAAATCAAGCCGAGCGCGATAAGCGGTATAAGGCTAAGCGGCAGGAAAGTGAATATGATCTTACTGTGAATATGAAGTCGTCCGAACCATCGCTTGAAATTTCGGGTGATCCGCATCCCCGACCGCCTCCTTTCGCCGCAGCCATTTATCGCCGGGCTCTTACTCTTAAAATCAGATGGAGCGTTTTCATATAAAGTTTGTCAAATCCGCTCGCCCTCTATCCCGATTCCTTACCGTTGATCATAGATGTAAACGCTGCCTTCTGACAAGCCATAATTGCAAAATCCACGATTTTACAGCGGCCATCCGGGGGAGGACAAATGAAAAAAAACCACCCGTTCTAGGGTGGCTTAGTGCTTGGGAGCCGTTTCCCTTACGGCTCAAGCTTTAGATCGAACTTTACCTCGGGATAAGCGGAACTAGGCCCATTCAACAGCTTCGGCTGGCTGCCTTTCAAATAAGTATCGAAAAAATCCAGCACATAGGCATTTACGATCTCCGCACCGCGAGCTCCATCAAGTTCTCCGGTCAATCCGGTCAACTTCACTAAAGGAGAATAGAACTGCAAGTCCGTAAAATTGTAATGATCGGTCCGCTCCACATACAACGCCTTCCCGTGATGTTTCGCGGCGGCTTCCATTAAAGCGAGCTCGTTGGAGACGATGCGCCGCCCCAGCTCGCTTTGGATTTTCCCCTTTCTAAGCTCATCGGCCTTTGCTTTGAAATCCGCCGACTCCAGAAACAAAAACGGCTTCTTCATCACGGTCTTCCCGTCATACTTATCGAACTGGGTACCATCCATATTGATCCCGGCCTTGAGCCGATCCTCGGTCAAAACGGCATGGAACGCAGTAGCGCCGCCGAACGAATGTCCCATCATCCCGATATTTTGCAGATCCAGCCTTCCCCGGAAGGGATTCTTCTCTTGCCCGGCGTTCATCGCTTCCAGCCAATCGATGACTTCCGAAACATCGCCCGCCCAAACTTTCCCCATGCGCGGCGCCGCTGTGAAGAAGTCTTCGTCCTCATTCGGTTCGCTGATAAGTCCGGTTATTTTCCCGTCCGGAAAAATGGTCGCCGTCGTGTTATACGTATGATCGATCGTAACAACCACGTAACCATGGCTGGCCAAATGTTCGGCTTGCGAGACATGCAGCATCCGGCTTGTCCCCATGCCGTGGCTCAGGAGGACCACCGGATAAGGCGCGCTTGACGGCAGCACGTCCGCATTTTCAAAGCTGTTGCCGCGGAAGTTTTTCCAATAGTCCAGCGCAAACGGAGGAAGCCGAAAGGTTTGGGCGAAGGCCCGGGTAAAAGGCTCGGCCATTTCGGATTGGCCCGCAACCGGAACTACAGTTGCTTTGCTCAGTCCTTCGGTGTTGTCGGCCGGATACCACAATTGGACCATCAGTTCCCGGGTATCCTGCGGGTCCTCCGTGAACGGCTCTGCGCGGCCCGTCCCGGAAATCCGCACGGTTTGCGTTCCGACCGCAAATGGCCCGCCCGGCTCAGGCAACTGAACGACCGGCAGCAGAAGGGCCAGCGCCGCGGAAACGGCGAGTCCGGTTGCCATTAGCAGAAGGAGCAGCGCCTTCCCGGTTATTCGCCGCCAGCTTCGGGCTGGACTTACCTTTGGCCTTTTTAGGGCGCACCAAAGGACCAGCCCTCCGATCACGACGCAGGCCGGCAGCAGCTGCCAGCGGTAATCCCCGGCCAGCAGATAGCCGACCACGGCCCCCGAGCCAAGCAGCGCCGCGATAACTCCTCCGGTTCTGCCCAGCTTGCGGCCCGACACTACATAAATCCATAGGATTATTGCCGTCAAAAGCAAAATGAGTTCACTAGCTTTCATTTCATCCATGTTCTCCCTTCCAAATCAAACAAACCGGCTTATGCTAACAGCATAAACCGGCCAGTTTAAAACCCGGGGAGTACGTGGTTAAAAAGGGATTAAATTTGATTCTATTAACGGAAAAGAGGCGCGGTAGACGGGGTCCGGCAAAACTATTTTGTCAGAATGCAAAAAGAAAATCCCCGCACAAACGACGGGGGATAGGTTAGCCAAACAACGGCAAGTATTTTACGGTAATAATCTATATGATCGTCGGATAGCCGCCAATCATACTGATCTAGTTGCTAAGACTTGATTACGATGAACGACATCGTTGTGCTTCGATTTAGCAAGGCTAGAATTGCAGCTTTAGTTATATTGCAGGATCTTGTTGAGCAGTTCTATTATTGCGCCCAATATATATGAGGAAGAAACACACCAGCTACATTCTTAAGATAGAGAAAGAGAATATTGTAATCAATGATTACTGAATTGTCTCCGTATTCAACCTCTTTCCTCGGGACGGATCTCCCCAAAGTAAAATGCCTCCAGGATACTTTTCACTTTTCATCTTCCCTTCGGATCAGGATCTCAACTGCTTAGTTCAATAGGTCTCCTGTTTCCTGTACCCTAATCATCTCCTCGCTATCTGATGACCGGCTATTCGCTATTCTCAGAAGCACTAATCTATAATCCGATACTCTTAAAACTACCACTATCTATTTTAGTACTCTTAAGACTACCATTCAATGCATTTTAATTACAATCGTGATATATTATTGTCATGAAAACGCTTCGGAGGAGTACCTATGAAAATCAGATTGCGATTAAAGGAAATCCTTGCCGAGAAAGGCATCTCCCAGAGAGAACTTGCTCGGAGAATGGGAATTCGTCACCCTACCATTAACCATCTGTGTTCCGATTCCGTCGATCGAGTTTATATTCGTACTTTGGAACAAATCTGTGAGGCTCTCGATATTACAGTGGATCAGCTCATCGTATCAGTGGAAGAGACTGACTCATCCGAACCTTAAAATAGCTGGAGTTATGAAGTAACCCTATTGCGGCAAAAAGATACCACAATACGGGCAGGTTAGCTCGCATTGTGGTTTTTTAATAACCTTTCCTAGCTTATTAACTTTCAAAATTTATATGAGCAATAACCTTTCCATCAATAGTTTTTTGTGTAAGTCCAATTAACTCTTTATTCTTATCATATTCATAGTATTCGATCACTGTCGGTTCATAATTGTTTTTTGAGTCCAGTGTAACTTCTTTAATTTCGTCCCCCATCATATCATAATAAATTTCACGGACAAAACTTAATTCCCCGTCTTCATACAAATGACCTCTAACTTTATACCCTTCATTTGTAATTTCGTGTACTCCCATAAAATCCGCAGCTGTGTTCCCATACATTTTTAAGTGCTTTTCTAAAAGTTCCTCAAAATTCGTATCTTACAACTCTTACCTTTTCATTTCTTATTAGTTCTGTTTTAATAAGATCATTTTCATTCGAGTAGTATTCTTTAATATACCTCTGATTTTTATCAACACATTCTTCGCTTATAAATTCTCCAAGATTATTTTTATATTTTATTGTGTACTCCATTTTTCTTGCCCCTTTCTAATTCATGTATGGATATAAATCAAATTCCGAACCTTCTCCTATTATAGATAAATCAAATGGGCTCTTCGTCATATTCGTATTATTAATTGTTCATATAACTCTTGATTGAATGAATATCCTTTTCAATTCTATCAAAATAAAACGAATTTATTCTTCCTGATTCAGCCTAGGCGATTACTCTTTTTCCAAAACTAATCCCCCTGAAAAGTGACAAAAAAAGCCTGTTCCTCCTAAACAGAGTAGAAACAAGCTTTTAGTAAATTACGAAACTATCTAAGTTCATGTTACTGTAAATTACCCCATTCCATTAAGAAGCTCTTCCTTAGCCGCATATATCTCTATCATCATTAATGCTCCAAGCTGAAGTCCGTTCGTAAAGGAAGCTGTCGCGTACATCGACTCAGACTGACCACGCAAATCAAGCATCGCTTCAAGCTGGTTAAAATCATCGGCCGACAGTTTTTCTTTCCACATCTCCATCGCTTCGGATATCTTCTTGCTTATTCTGCGGTACTCGAGATCTGTCGGAACGATTTTTTCTTCAGGCCGAATTTCGCCATCGTACAATGCTTCTAGGACGCTTTTCATTTTCATCTTCCTTTCGTATGGATTGCAACGCCTTGAAAGAAAGAGGGCCACATGATAGATTAAAAGTGCAGTCTACCTTTCCAGCAGTTGCTCAGAAAGAGTCGGCGACCCGGCGATTTTTTAAAAAAATGCGTCGCTTCACCTTTTGCTCAGAAACATTCATTTTCAAAAAATTACAATGTTTAGTCCTTAATCAGCATTGTATCATCTTATACAGTGACCAAAAGTCACATTTCTTGTTTTAAGTATACAGTGACTCTATGTCACTAGTCAAGGAGCTATTTTATGTTTAATCGAGAAATATTTGCGGAGCGTTTTAAGAATTTACGCCGTGTAAAATCAATCTCACAGCAAGACATTGCCTCTTCTTTAGGAGTTGACAGAACTATTGTCAGTCATTGGGAAAGAGGGACGCGAGTCCCTAGCTTAGAAATCGCTTGCTCTCTGGCTGACTATTTCGACGTAAGTCTTGATTATCTTGTCGGCCGTTCGGATGACTCTACTTACCGTTAAAGGAAATCTTAATGTATAAGTGAACGGCTTAGACCCGACACCATCAGTCCTCCGATATATCAATAGGTTCCCTTCCGATCCAGTCGACGAGACAAGAGATTATGGATCCTTTTTTTGTAAACTGCTATACGATTCGCGCAGCAATACTTTCCACTTTTGCAACTTCCCTGTCTATTTTCCAAATTTTATAATCTGTTGACTGCACGATTAAAATAAATAACAGGTCAATTATGGGATATCTAACCACAATCGACCTGTTTAATGAAACGCTTAGCGATATTTAAGGTTTGAATTTCCAACATTGATGTACGTACAAATAAATTGATGGATTTTTTAGGATATTAAGTCAATTAAGCCTACTTAGAAAAATCTTCTTCTTTATAAGGATAATCAAGTAATGATAGATTTTCTTTACTCATAAGCCATGTTTGATATTCATCTAAATTACCCTTGATAAGTAAAGACCCCTTAATTCTTTTCAGTAATGAATCCGGGGCATCATCTTCCAAAACCAAATCTTGATCGTTCAATCGCAATAGTTTCCCAATCACTTCCAGTAGTTTTACCCATCCAATCTCAAACGTACTGGATATAAATTGAATACTAATAAGAACATTCGTATTTACACCATATGCTTCGCGGTTCATTTCTCGAAAATATTCAATATAGTCTTCCTCAGCATCTAAATCAATACTCATTGAAAAATAGGTGCAACCGACATTTATGCGTTCTGTATAAGAACTAGCCCATACTTCTGCCTCATAATCAATTAATTCTACAAAAAACACTTCGCACAACATATCGTAGAGCAATTTCCCCAATTCTTCTCTAGGCAAATTAGAACCAATTGATAAACGAAAATCCATATTATTCAAACCTCCAGTAAGCTCTAGTTACTTGACGACCTTCAATGACTAATAGTTCATTTAAATGTTTTAAATCCTTGTGAGTTTGACTTAATAAAAACTCAATAAGCTCAGTTCTATATTCAACAGGATAATCATTTAAATTTAACACTATTCTTCTAGCTTGATTCGTAGTTTTATCTCTGAGCGTGCTACGAATGTTCGTAAAATTAATTGACTTAGGAGAATAACAATCAAATACTTGCCCCTCTATTATGAAGTCCGGGCTATTTTTAGGATTAATACCATAGCCGTTTCCTTCAAATTTACCGTTAGGGACTTCATCAAGCATTATAGTACGATATCCTTGTTCTGCAAGTACATTAGCAGCTTCATTTTGCCTTATTAATCCTCGAGGATCGTTACCTCCCTCATTAGCATAGTTCCCTCCGGGCTTTCCACCTTTTGGTAATGAGGGCTTTGTAATTACAGCGTTTGGTTTAATTTTAGGTGTATAAGGAATATGCTTTTCACCATATAGTTTGTATTCAGAACTAGTCTTCCAGTCCACATTCTGATCGCCATAACCTTGAACGGAAATACTCATCCCATTCTGGTCCTGTTCTTGGTGTTTTAGCACCATTATCCGTCCCCTTAATAGTGACGTGTCTATCCTAAAAGATGCGATTTTATTGCTATTTATCCTGCCTATCGGGGCAGCGTACTCTACAGTTGCGAGTAAATTTGAAAAAACGCAAGAAAACGAAGATAAAAAACAGGTCAATCATGGTGGTGTCTGACCATAATCGACCTGTCTAATGTAGCAGTACAGCATTATTTAGGGTATAAAATTCAAGCATTTGTGTACGTACAAACGAAATGGCGAAATAATCTTTGTATGGGTTTTACAAAGGTTATGTTTCTATGTCATTACCAAGCGACTTCTCGAAGAAGACATCAGGATTACTAGGATTTGGCTTTCTTAGCTTAAAGGCTTGTACTTTTGTTAATGGAGGAGTAAAAGAAATTGTTCCATTCACATTACCTTTTGTATATAGTAGATAGACATTCTCGAGATTAGATGTTGTTTCATCTGTATGGAAAGAAGAATAGAATTGATGACTCTACTTCACCTTCTTTCGTTGGATCATTGGTAAGAAATCTTCTTTTAGGCCCTGTTTTCCCACCATGATAAAGATTTTGGAAACACAAAGAGGATGGTGGAGTAAAAGAGAGAACAAGCAGCCCCTCCTCGGATGAGAATAAAGCTGCTTGGAAATAATTTGACTTATAATCCCCTTTCAGTAAGGTCAATACACTTTTTATCCTCACAAAAAATCCTAAAGGAGGAGGAGTTACCCTGAAAACTTAATTTCTTTCCACAGCGAGGGCAAACGATATTAGTCTTCCCTTTTTCACAAAAGTCATCAACTGCACTATACAAGACATTATATTCTTCCGGTGTCGGTTCGTTTCTATCAATATCCATAGATTATCCTCCTCATAAAATCGTTGTATTTAATAGTTACCCCAGCTTCTTTTGCTCTTTCAATAGCATCCAACAGAAGGTAGATTCTATCTTCATCAGTTAAATTTGGAGCATTTTTAGCCGCCATATAACTCGCCCTAAATTCATCGTTCCAACTCCCCGGTGGCAACTTAGTGCCATTATATGCCCTATGCCCATAATATTCATGAGCTAAAACCGCTCGCGTACTCATTAAATCTCTAGGATGTGTAGAATTTAAGTCAGGTAATACGTCGCCCCTTACATTAATGTAGTCGTATTTATCATTATATGCTGTCTGACGCCCCTGATTAAATCTAAATACACTTTCGTCAGCGTTAAGAGCTTTAATTTCTTCTTTCAAAAGTTTAATTTGTTCTTCTGTTAATTCTTGATAAGGACTTGCTCTTAAACCATTAATTTTCCTATTATCTACAACCATTACATCAGCAAAATCCTTGCCTACATTATCCCATCCTTCTCTTTGCGCCACCTCATCCAGCCACTTTAGCCGAGTGGCATCCGTTGCGGAATCCAACGTCTTCATTGCACCGTGCTTAAGAAGAAGGGATAGATTCACTGCTGTCAGTAATAGACCGAAATTATCGAGATCGGATTGAGTAATTTTGCCTATCCCAGGATCGGTATAGCCATACCCTTTTCCTAGGTCATCCATTTTCTCTAAACTGATATATAGCTGCCCTGCGGATAACAAGAAGTCTCCAACCAAAAAAGACCAGGCCAGGATCGATGTGCCTGCTGAAAAGACAGAAGCCGCAACTGCTATAATTCCTATAACGCCACTAAATATCCCGAAGAATACGCCTCCATATTGGCCAGAAATGACGATTCGCTCAAAATTAAATCGGGAATAATATATCATTTCCGGGACGTTTTTGCTAAAGTACTCGCCAGGCCTCAGATCTTCTTCTTTCGCAGCATCTCCGCCGAAACCGGACTTTTGTATTTCCTCCAGTACTTTGGCATACTGGCTAGAAGCCTCTTTATATTCCTCATCCGTCTTGGCGTTCTGTATACGATGGGAAGCACTCATGAGTTTGTTGGTTTGTGAATATCTTGTGGTGTAATCACTTTTTATTTTGGCCAGTTCCTCATCGCTTTTCTCTTCAGGTTTCGCCGCATCCTCCGGCTGTCCGCGAGTTAAGTACTTCGTTTTCAGCTCCTTTTCGTCTATTTTTCCGAGATGGGTTTTAGCGTCCTTGATCGCATTCGGATTTCCATACACTCTCGCCTTTATAGCTTCCTTAATCTCTTCTTTACTTACTGTGATGTACTCTTCAGCCTTATTCGCTTTATGATGCTCTATTTGTTTCTCTTTCCATTTTTCATCATATATTTTTGCATGTACATACTTATCGTTATTTAACTCATCGACATACAATTCCTTCAATTCATCTTCCGTCAGCATTTCCACAAACGGGATTTCTACTTTGTTAAAATCTATCCTCTTGCTTCGTATAGCCACGAAGGCATCGGTGATGAGCATAAATTGCTCCTCAAGGATTTGCAGCATAAGCGCACGTTTTGCCGTGAACTTTATGGAGCTCGGTAGAGGGGTCGCCGTATTGCTTTTAGCACTCCCCTCCTGTTCTGTTTCATTCCCCTTCTGACTAATCAGCTCCAGTTTATTAGCTACGGTTATAAGAAGATCCTCACTAGCCTCAACCTGAATATTTCCGCCTTCCAGATCGAGTTTCACCGTATCCTTGTGGAATAATACGCCATCTTCTCCCAGTTCCATCTTAGTATTTCCCGGTATGTGAAACACTTTGGTCGTTGGTTTCTGAAAGACCGTCCTCGATATCATCTCTTCATTGGAGCCCCGTGATGAGTTGATCGCAATCGCCTGCTTCTCGATACCGCTTGGAAAGTAAACCTTGACCTTTGCCCCCTCTTCGGGCAAACTATGAAAGATGTTATTTCCTTCGGGAGAATAGGGAAACCACCAGTTTCCAGATTCATCGTACTCATCATCCATATCCAGATGGACCCTGACCATGTTATTCGCTCGACTAACGACGGTTCCTTCCAAAGCAAGGCCCTGAACCGCCTGATTCATTTTGGATTTTCGCCGTATCGCTTTTCTTTGTACCAATACATACTCGTATACAATACTTCCTTGGTCGTACGTTATCTTCGAGTTATAGATCACCCAAACTTGCCCTTTAAAGCCCACATTCTCCCCAACTTGATAGTGTTGCTTGGACTTTACAAGGTATTGAATGCAATCGACCTCCAGCAATTGAAGAGATTCATTTCCGGCAGCTTGTGCTTGATAACTCAAGTAACTCCCCATATCCTGCAACATGGTATAGCTATACGCCTTAATATCTTTTCCCCATGAAAAATCGGGAACACCAAAATAAATCCGTGGCGCATCCATAACCACATCCGGAAGGATGACCGTCCCGACTCGGGATGCCAACCGCTTCATGAACTGCCAATTGGTTTCCTGATACTGGACGAGGAATTCGCCAATTACGGCACCAGGTTCGGTAGCTTCATTTTTCGCGTCACCTTTTGGATGACCTTGTACTAACTGCTTAATTATATGGGTATACGTAGTCGCTTTATTTTGAAAGGAACGGCTTTGGGGATGAAGATCAAGCTCATACGAGCGAGATATACCTTCGATTAAAACATAGTAAATTCCGTCCTCGACAACCATCTCCACATGCTGGATTCCCCCGGCAAACCAATTCTCTGTACCGGATTCATTTTTCTTTTGGATGATAATAGAATCTTTAAAACTCCCCTGATGTAAGCACTCAAGGGCGTGTTCTTCCGTCATTTTAACGGTAAAATAACATCTGGCATGGTCATTAAATTTATGTATCACCTTTAATTTTCGGATGCTCTGAAACTCATAAGGCCAGAGCAGTTGGACGCCGTCGTCTCGATACCATTCTTCTCCCATGGACCCTCACCGCCCTATCCCTGTTTTAAATTGTGCTCAACAAATTCAAAGGGCGGCATGTCCATCCCATTTGTCAGAAAGCCAATTTTCCCTCCATACGCACAAGTCAAACAGGACTTACTCGTTAACGCCGGCACCCCGTTAATAAACAACGTATCACTCCCGTTTTCCCAGCGCGCTTCAATCGCATCTGCGATAGAGCTTATAGCGGCTGCTGCAGCTCCTCCACCCGCCGCCATCGCTAGTGCAGCACCACTTTTCATAGGATTGGCGGAACTGGAGACAAGTTTAGGGACACAAGGATAAATCTTGTTATTCTGATCGGGATTTGTCCCCGATATCGGTTGATCCGGTTCAAATTTGTATGAGAACTCCCGATACATTTCTTTTGGGGTAAACGTCGTTTCAAACACTTTTGATGGGTGAAATTCGCTTTTGCAAAAACCAAATGAGTGAATGTTCCCATCGATCACCGTCCCTGGTTCCTCATAATAATCGCCAAGATAACTGTCGGCGTCATGGGAAACGCTAGTGGACACTTTACAATCATTCACAGTCATGATCGGATTCTTATTCACGTACACCCCGTTAACTTCGAGTTGATTCAGTACCTCCTCATGAGTGCCCTTCGTACAATACATAAAAGCTCCACGAGTAATGTAAGTTTCTCTTTTACGCCAATCGCTGCTCAATAATTCGGCTATGGCAGCCTTTTTCAACATAGTTCCGTATATTCCGGTATTCGGCATACCCGTTGCTTCACTCATTATTTACATCCCCCTCCGTTGAAATGCGTTGAATTTCCAAACCATATAGACTAGTTCGCATTAATGCTTCGGCTACATCTAGACGAACAATCAGAGATGGCAACATAAGACCCTTCACTTTAAAAATGGAGTAATTCTCTATATGTTTCTCGCTAATAACCAGTTTCTTTACTACTCCTTTCTCAATCACAGAATGTGTTAAGGACATACAATCGATCTCGGGTATATCCAACATGCAAAAGGTATCCTGTGAGTAAGTGTTCGGATTGAGGATGTGAACGGTCTTGGATTTCATATCCGGTGCAAATCTTGCCAGCAATTGTTGGATTTCCTCTGAGACAAGAAATACGACGAGCCAGGCGATCACTCTTTTTTCAAAACTAATCCCCTGAAAAGTTACAAAAAAAGCCTGTTCCTACTAAACAGAGTAGAAACAAGCTTTTAGTAAATCGCACACTATCTAAGTTCATGTTACCGTAAATTACCCCAATCCATTAAGAAGTTCTGCCTTAGCCGCATATATCTCTATCATCATTAACGCCCCAAGCTGAAATCCATTTATGAAGGTAGATGTGGCATGCATCGATTCTGACTGGCTGCGTAACTCGAGCATCGCTTCAAGCTGGTTAAAATCATCATCAGATAGTTTCCCTTTCCACATTCCCATGGCCTCAGATACTCTTCTGCTTATTTTACGGTACTCGGGATTCGTAGGAACGATATTTTCTTCTGGACGAATTTCACCATAGTACAATGCCTCCAACATACTTTTCATTTTTTATCTTCCCTTCGTATGGATTGCGCCGCCCGAAAAAGAAAACTTACACATTGATAGTTTAAATGTGCGAACTGCCTCTCAGAAGTTGCCGGGAGAAAACGGAGATTCCATTGGTAGGGTCGCTGCTTCCTCTCTAGGGTTCGATTAAACCTCGTTTTTTCGTAAAAGTATTATTGGCATAACTCGGTGGTTTCACTGTGCCTGATCCCGCCCTCCGTAATACATTTCGTTTCGGATTATTTGGAAGGGACCCAAGCTTCTTTATTTTTCACCTCCCGAATTTATAATCGATCCAAGGAAAACTATATAAAATTGGGTACTCTTATAACTACAGCATTCAATTAACATTGAGGCTTGATATGATAACTTATCCTTGTAATGATAATTGGACTTAGCCGTTTATATATTTAATTTCACCGTTAGTTGAGTAGCCGACCTCTCACACCACCGTACGTACCGTTCGGTATACATCGTTACGATATAACGTTATTAAGTAATTTTGTTTATATTATAATTACGTTTTTTCGTAATGTCAATATCGCATTATTGCGTCATATATCGATTTATTCTATGATTAATTTTTAGAGGGGGAGTCCTATGCATCTGATTATTCGGTTGAGTGATATTTTAAAGGAACGTGGGATGACACAAAAGCAACTTTCAGAACTCACAGGTATCCGACCTGCAGCAATTAGCGAAATCTGTAACAACCAGAGAACCTCAATAAATCGTGAACATATCGAAAAAATTGCTGATTGCCTCGGCATACACGATGTTGGAGATATTATCCGTCTTGAAAAATAAACTACTGCTTAATTATCACACCGCCCGGATATAAGCATCTGTATGGGGCGTAGAGCCAAGGCAATTCTTATGCACATACTCCAGAAAGCCTGAAAACCTTGCGTTCTCAGAACCATACAGTGACCAGTACGGAGGGGGCGGCGTATAACTAAACGAAGACAACAAAAAAGGTCAATCATCTGGTATCTGACCATGATTGACCTTTGATAAAGGTTGTAAAATAACGCTATTAAGTTTAAATTTATTTAGTCATTATGCGGTAACGTTAAACTAGACAAAAAAATGTACAAAGATCTACATATTTATTCCCTTTCTAATTCAAGTGAGCCTCGTATCTCTATAATTTGACCAAATTCTACATTAATTTTTCTTTCAAATTCTACAACAATATTATTACCTAATTTATTTATGCTGCAAATTACTGTGTAACTATCTTCTATTTCTTTTACAACTCCAGTTGCAATAACGCTTGATGATCCATCAATAGACTGAACAAAGCCATAATCACAATTACTGATATTTTTTATGATTTTGTATTCTGTTACCAAATCAATTTTTATTTTGCCCTTAATAGTATCTCCTATATTTAATTTTTTCGTGATTTCCTTATTTTCTAAAAATTCATCATGTTCTATAAAGTGTAACCAGTAAATAATATTTGAACTTAAGCTCAGAACTTTTATCCATCTCTCATAACCTTCTGAACAGATTTCTTTTACCTCAAAACTATCCACCATATGTTCTCCTCTTATTCGAGTTTGCTAAATGACTTAGGATCACTCGGCATCATTGATTGGAATTTTCCATCTTTAATTATAACTACAATACCTTTTTTAGGTTTTGCAGCCCCTTCCAAGAAGTATATTTCCTTCCCATTAATCTCTCTTAGTGTACCTTCTCTTTTTACTCTTAATACTTGCTCAGTAAAATTTTCAAAGCCTTTTACTGTATTCTCAAAGGCTGATACATCTACACCTAATCTTTCTGCTATTGACGGAATACGTTCAGGATATTTTTCCCAATAGTCAGCAAAGTGTTTTACTCCTTGATTAGTTCCATCTTCTAGAGTCCCCCACAATTCAGCTGCAGGTGATTCTAACATTTGTTCTCTTATAGTTTTCCCAGTCCCCCCACTCCCACTACTAAACCAAACCTGCGGTCCATCGGCAAACTGGCTGGTAACACGCCCGCCTGTCCCGGCTAGTTCTAGCCCGCTTCGTCCAAAATTGGCTGGGTTGAGACCTAATTTCAGGTCTTTCGCAAAACTATCGACCCATTGCAGCTTTGTGCCCACCTTGTCCAAGCCTGCTCTGACTGCTGGGTTCTTGATATTTCGCAACATTTCGTTTCTTGTTGATTCCGCCGTTAGGTTCATTACGTGCCGTCCTGCTGACTTCGCCATAAATGCAAGGTCAATGACCGCTAAAGCGTCCCCTGTCGTATCCAAAAGTTTCTGGGCTCTATCCAGACCTGGTGTGTTATATTCCCCGTTTTCCAATTCCTGCAACTTTATGGAACTGACGGCCATTTGACCGATACCCCAGGCCCCGTTCAAAACTACAAACAGGTAAACAGATGTGCCTCCTGTGGGGATGGCTGTTAGAAGCACCGCGATGGCTCCAAAGACCATGTTCCATTTCGCTTCCGTCTTTTGCTGACTAATGAGGAACTGCTCGATATAATAGCGGGAATAATAAATCGGCTTGCTCTGGTCTTTACTTAAATAATCCGGCTTTTTCGGAACGGTATACTCCAGATTATACCAGTCCGTCATGGCTGTCATCAATTGTTCGCCAAGGCTTGCCGTACCGGATTTCATTTCTGCTTGTCTCTCTGCGATTCTCTCCGCTTGTCTTTCTCGCTCTCGTCCAATGGCTCGCAGCATCGACGTTTCTTCCTGTAACGCTTGAACTGGATTCTGATTGGTCAGGCGCTCCATCCATGCCGGATCATTGATTTGTTTCTGTTGCTCCACAATTTGTTTCTGTTGCTCCACAATTCGTGTCTGTTGCTCCACATAGGATTTGTAAAAGTCATCATAATCCTCCCGCTCTTTTTCCTTCTCCTTCTTTGACTTTTTCTTTGTCTCCACGGGCGGCTTCTCGCGAAGTTTACCATAATGGAAAGAGATGGCCTCTTTTCTTTGCTCTTCTACCCAGGCGCGGGAGGTCTCTTTAATTTTGGGATCCTGATGTAGTTGCTGTCTTGCCCGCTCCCTCACCTCATTAATTTCATCTTCACTTAGATCAGGCTCAGGAGGTTCTGGTTCAAATATTTGTTCTATTAATGAACGATTGTCCATTTCGATATGAAACAAATCCTTGCTTTCTTTTTCTTCCTTCTCTTTCTTATAGCGTCTCTCTTCATCCCACATCAGCGATAATTCAAAATACAAGTCTTCAATATCCTGATCATTCAGCATGTCGAGCAGGCTCATTGGAGTGATATTCATATTAATTTCCGAGGCCCGGATCTTGGTCTTATGCTCCATCACCTCAATCATTTGGTTGCCTGCATAAACTGAAATGATAGAGTCCGCGTACATTTTAATATAATCCAGCATCCTATCCTTACTTCCGAGCTCCAGGTCATTGGCCGCCACGATTAATATGTTCTCATCCGATTCCAGGGTAATATCATCGGCATTCAAATGAAGTCGTACTGTATTTTTCTCGAATAATACGCCATCTTCTCCGAGTTCCATCTTGGCATTGCCCGGTACATGGAACACTTTTGTGGTAGGCTTTTGAAATACAGTGCGTCCTTTCATTTCCTCGTGGCGCCCTCGGACTGCATTAATCGCAATCGCCTTCTTCTCTTCGCCGCCGGGGAAATAGACGTTAATTCGCGCGCCTTCCTCGGGCAAGGCGTGAAACATATTGTTCCCTTCCGATGAATACGGAAACCACCAGTTCCCTCCGTTATCATGCTCTTCGTCGATATCCAGATGAACCTTCACCATATTGTTGGCGCGGCTAATGACCTTTCCACCTAGAGATACCCCTTGTATACGGTGGTTATGTTTTACCCGGCTGCGTATTCCCGACCGTTGTACAAGTTTATACGCATACGTCACAATGCCTTGGTCATACCGCATATCCGCACTGTAAACTACCCACATTTGGCCTTTAAATGAAACGTTATCTCCGACCTGGACATACTGACTGCTCGTCACTTCGTAACTGATGTAATCGGCGGAGTTTGTTCGTGCATCACTGTATCCCACGTGAGTCTGTAAATAGAGCTCCCGATCCTGGGTCATGGTGTATCGGTATACATGGAGCTGCTTCTCCCATGAAAAGTCGGGGACGCCAAAATATACTCGCGGGGCGTCCAATACCACATCCGGAAGTATTACCGTACCTACCAAGGACGCTAAACGCTTCATAAACTGCCAGTCGGTTTCTTGGTACTGGACAAGGAGCTTTCCGATCGTTGCATCCGGATCGGTAGCCTCGTTCATCGCATCCCCGTCTTTATAAGGGGCAACGAGTTGTTTGATCAAGGAGGTATACGTTAAATTTTTGTTTTGATAAGATCGACTCATCCGTTGATGATCCATATCATATGTACGTGAAATTGCCTTAACGGAAACATGCCATATCCCATCTTCCACATCCATATCGACTGCCGCTATTCCACCCGAGAACCAGTACTCGGTCCCCTCCGGGTTTTTTCTGCGAATATGAACCGTATCCCGCATGCTCCCCTTTTCCAAACACAACATCGCATGTTCTTCAGTCATAATAATGGATAAATTGCATTGGGTGTGTTCGTTAAATTGGCGATCTACGTGAAGATAGCGAACTGCCACAATGGGATAGGGAAATTGGATATGAAATCCGGCCCCTTGATACACCTCTTGTTCAACTTGGGACATAGGTATTCACCCTCTTTCTTCTCCTTGATCCTTAACCCCGCTGGTCCATTAATTCGCTAGGTACAGGTTCCATCCCGTTGCTCAACAATTTGATTTCGCCCCCATAGAGGCATCTTAGGCAGGACTTGCTTGTCAATGCGGGTACGCCATTGATTTTTATTTTCTCATGTCCGTTCTCCCATTCTCCTCCCGCAATATCCAAGCCAAACGGGCTAAAAAATATCTTTGGCATAATGATAGGAACGCACGGATATAACCGATTTTCATCTCCTTCCTTAGTCACACCGGTGTCTGGGTCATAGTCCTGCATTTTCGGTTTATACGGTACCCCTACATTTCCGGCTTTTAAGGGATGAAATTCCGACCGGCAATACCCGAAGGAGTGCAAATTGCCCTCGACTTCCGGCTTCGGTTCGCAATAAGGGACTCCAGCAAGCTCCTCACTCTCTGATGGCGAAACCTTGCAATCTTTCACGGTCATGATGGGGTTTCCATTCAAAAACACCCCGTTTTTTTCAGTTTGATTCAGGATATCCTCGTGAGTTCCTTTCGAACAGTACATATATGCCCCTCGGCTTACAAGTGTGGTTTTTCGCCACGCCGCATTCATTAATTCATCCACCACGGACTGCTTCAGAAAATTGCGATTCGTTATTTCGGCTTTATCTGCCATGATTTAATCACACTCCTTGAGCTGAAGTCGTTTGACCGCTACCCCGTACAAGCCTGCTCTTAAAACATGCTCGGCCACATCCAACCGAACGACAAGATACTTTTTACGGTAATAGGTCATTCCAAAAAAAGGACACTCAGGAACATCGCCCCTCCGAATTCTAAAACCTAAAGCTGCTTTACTTCGTTTCAAAACATCTGGAGGAATTGCGTCCATAACATCCACTTCCCGCATATTGATCAAGAAGTAATTCAACTGCAAACCGTTAAAGTTTTTATCTATGATGGAGACCGTTTTGTAAGCCATTTGGGAGTCATATTTCGTCAACAACATGCGTAATTCACTGGTAACCAGCAAGGTAGGCTGCTCAAGCATACAACCATAATCCCTGGCTCCTTCGCCATGCACCTCAACCAGTTCATTATCCTCCGCAGCCTCGTAGCCCTGCTCCAGACGCGCGGAACAAACGAGTCCCCCGGCTAAATGATCCAAGCGTTTATCACGCTCTAACACAAAAAATTCCATAGTCTCTCCTTCCTGGCAGGTAAGAATCCCCTCCGTATCAAGACCATATAATGGACGAATGCTGTTCTTCTGAAAGATGAACCTTTGATTCATCCTCTTTTAACATTCGGCTGCCCGTAAGATCAGCGCCTTGAAAATCAATACCATCCAAAACGGCCCCGCGAAAATCGCCGGCAATGTAAGCACCGCGAAAACTCGCATTTGTCAGATCCGAACCTGTGAACTTAACAGGATAAAGCCCAAAATACACGGCATCTTCTTCATTCACGATATTTACGGGGGCTTTCACTTCATCAAACCGGGCACCTGACAACATAGAATTTGTGAAATCCGCGTCAAACATCGCACTTCCGGTGAAATCGGCATTCCGGGCCTCACAAGCATCAAATCTACTTCCCAGCAAGGAGGCACGGGCTAGGTAGGTGTCTCTCAGATGCACCTGCTGCAACCAGGTATAATTGAGATTAATCCCTTCATAATTCATTTGTGACAAGTCGACCTTCGTTATATGTTCATGTACATAATCATGGGGAAGCTCTCGCGCCAACCAGGCTTTGACCGATTTTTCCAAACGTTCTCTCGAACTGCAATAGTATACGGATTCCCCCAGGGTATGATCTCCGTACTCCCCGACCACAATATCAAAGCTCTCGGCTCGTTGAAGGGATTGAAAAGCGGATAGTCCTAAAATACGTGGAACCGCATAGCGAACGGCATGTATCATATAATAATGAAAAGAAAATAGCTGACTACTTTGCCAATTTTCATAGAACCATGGCTTCAGTACGCCCATATAAACCCGAAGTTGGTTTTCACAGTTCTTATTCCAAGCTTCATAGAATTTATAAATCCAAGTCGCTTGATATCTGAAGGGCGTAATGCTAAAGATAGGTATAGAATGTTCGTCCACAGCTTCACACATGTACTCAAACACCCCTTCAAGCAATGAGGTTCTGAGCAGGGAGATACGAACCATGGTACAGGCTTGCATTTTACCGGTTGCTTGTTGTTCCACAGCATCCTGACATACTTCATCGATCTGCACCGCTATTTCGGCGGCGATTTCCTCAATAGCTTGACCATAATAGGTGTGAAGTGCCGTCACTTGATCTAATCGTGATGGGATGACCGTAGTTTTTAGAAAGTGTTCCCATGCTTCTTTTTTTTCCATATCAACCCTCCGTTCAGCTAAAACACCTACTCTTCCATAACTACTTCCACACCTTTGATCTGGATTTGCCCCTGATCCAGCTTAATCCCCGAAGGCCCGTCTTTCGTAGACATCTCAATCTGATTGCCCAGCAGTACGATGGAATTCGCGGCCATTTCAATCTGCTTGCCCGTATGCAGCGAGATTTTGTTATTACTGTTTAAAACCAAGGTGCCTTCATTCATTAGTGAAATCCAAGCTCCTCCTCCTGCCCCAATAATTGTAATTTTGTCCTTCTCAAACTTAATCTGCTGTCCATAAGGCGTCATGATAAACTTCGTATCTGGATTTGCCATTAGATCTTCCTTCAAATCCTTGTCATAATGCACAATCGGCTGAAGCTGCTCGGTTTTCACCACGGTATTCGTCACCGTTTTTGTGTTAGTCACTACATTGGGTGCTCCAGGATTAGCTTTGCCACCAGTCCCCGAAGCAGCCCCCATTGCCTCGGCCGGCAACTTTTTGCGCACCGTACTAAGTGCAATGCCTTCGGCTTCCTTGGCCCCAGGGAAATAGATCCGCACATCATCGCCTTTCTCCGGCATGCAGTACCAGCCAGTCTGATCCTCAGATGCGTACATGGTGGAATACGGGAACAAGTAAGCGGTCTTCATATCCCAATCTTGATCGTATTCCAGCTGTACCTTGACTTCATCCCTTACAACATCCTTGACCTTCCCCTGAATGGAAGCGCCAATAATTCGGCGATTATAGGATTTGCGCTGATAGGCCGCTCTCTTGGACCGCAAGGTATAGGTGTGTGTTAATATGCTCCGATGCATTTCCGTCAGGACTTCACTTACGTGCAGTTTTTTTCCCTTGAAGGTCACCATGTCCCCAAGCTCCAGCACCTGATCTGTCACGATTTCATAGCAGATAAAATCCTGCTCTGTCAGGGAAGCCTGCTCGTTATCGACAATATTTTTGTAGGCGAGGATGTCCTTAAACACCCGGTAATGAGTTGCCTGAATTTCCCCCACATCCTGATGTTCCGGCACTCCCAAATAAACACAAATTCTGCTTTGGGCTACTGAGGGTACGAGAGGTGCGTGATAATGCGAGGCCAACCGTTTGAGAAATTCCCAATCCGTCTCTTGATATTGCAGGGTAAAGCCGCCCAGTGTTTTTTGCTCCGTAAAAGTATTGAGCAGACTCGCTCTTTCGTAGGTTTTAAAAATATGCTCCATGACTTCCGGAATCTTCATCGCGGCGTTTTGATACGAACGATACTGGGGTTTGATATCCATCCCATACGTATGCGATACCGCTTCCGCTTCCAGCCAATACGCATCACGGTCTACGCGGACATGCAGCTTCAAGATCAAGCCATGGAACAACGTATGTACTTTGCCCTTGTGATCGGTGTAGTACATTTCAACCGGAAGCTGCTCGCTTGCCATCTTGACATACTTCTCTTCCATTTCCTCCGCGATGATTCCCGTAAAACGAAGCCGCGCATGGTCCTGAAACTTTTTCTCCAGTTTCAACTCCAACAGCTTCATCTCAAACGGCGCAATCTTCAGCGTATTGTAGTCGACAACCAATGAAGACGACATTCCACTCATCCCCTTTATACGATCGGATTTTTGTTCACAACCCGCGTTACCCTAATCCACAATTATCCGCAAGCTCCCGCCTGCGCTCATCCCCAGCCGCTGGCCGCCGCCGCGGGTGTTGTCGAGGATGCGGGACAGGTACTTGTGGATTTCGATATTGCTGTAATCCTTGTACGCGGTGCCGAGGCGGTTTGCGATGTAATGCAAAATGACATTCCGCCGGATCGTCCCCTCGTTCAGGCACATTATGGCAAAAGAGAAATCCTGCGCTTCTCCGCCCCCACGCCGCATCATCTCCTCCCCAAACATCCGCAGGATCACCGGGGAAACCGTGCTCTCTCCATCCGCCGCGAAGCGCACGTGCAGCAGGTTGACGGTGTTATACTCCGTGGCGAGGTCGCGGAAGTTCTGGTAATCCTGGCGCAGCCGGGCGCCTTCCTTCAGCTTGAAGCGGCACAGTTCAAACTCGGGAGCCCCGGACTCCCCGGGGTCGGTCAGCACGATTTCGCTGGGGTGACTCACCCAGTCGCTGTCCTGCTTGCCTTCCCCAAACCGCACCTTGACCGCCATTTCCCGCCCGGTGGCCCGGTACGGGACCTCGACCGAATGGTTCAACAGGTACAGCCGGCCCTGATGCTTGAGTATGCCCGGGGCAATCGTCAGCGTGTCGCGCTCGACCCGGATCGTCGCCCCGGTAATAATGCCGTCCGCATAGTCCTGGTAGGCGATATCCAGAGCCTCGCGCGGGAAGTCCCGCAGGTTTTCCAGCATCGCGGTTTTCAGGATCCGCCCTTTTTCAAACTTCGGGAATAGATGGCTAAACAACGGCTTCGCCTCCTTTCGCGATTTTATATAAGTTGAACTATTGATTTGCATCTAAGGCAGCCGTGTGAAATGTTCTTCCGATCGCTGTTCACAAAGGCGAGCGTAGCCTATGCTTCCGAAGCAGCTTTCTTTCAGAAAGCTTGTAGCTTCTCCAGAATCATTTCACACTCTTGCCTATTGCTAATTCTTTAGTTCAACTTATCTAGCTACTGCGCGCCCGCACCAGATCTTCATAAGCCTGGAACCAGGCGCTATCCGGGTGGGGGCTGATCCCCCTCCTCACGCTATTTTCGTAACCCCGCCCATGTTCTTCTCCGTCTCGGCCAGATAAGCGGCGAGCCGCTCCTTGTCCACGACATACGCCTTGGCCATCTTATCGTGCAGCCCTTGCCGATGCTCCGTGAAGATTACCATCAGGTAGCCGATATAGAGGATGAGGGAGGAAACGATTTTACCGAAAAAGCGACCGCTCGCCTTCCCGAACGAAATCCGTTCGTACATCTCACCGACCACGACCCCGCCGATGGCCAGCTTGCCTACCGTCGCCTGCAGCTTGGATGATTCCATCGCGGCATTATAGAGCCAGGAAAGGAGTATCCCCAGCACCCCCGCAAATTTGAAGAAAAACCCGCTCTCAAAAATTCCGCCGATCTCCTCTAAATTCACATCCATCCAGTCTCTTTGGCTTAGAAGGAAGTCGTAGTACAACGAACGGAAATTCAGAAACCCGATCAGAAATACTTGCAAAATAAACTGGATCACCAGCACATCAATGAGCCAAGCGATTACTCTTTTTCCAAAACTGATATACATTGTTCTCTCTCCTTTAAATTGATGTCTCGTCTCGCAAGTTTCGTCTTGCCGGGAATGTACCCGACTTAATCAATCTCCCCAGTTAAAGCCGGTCATCCGCCCGCTCCGAAGGTCGCCCTTGGCTTCCACTTCTTCCCGGATCTTATGAAGTTGGAGCTTTTCTTTGTGGACGACATAGGAAACCGCTATTTTGTCATGCAGCGCTAGCCGTTTGTCCGAAAAGATGGCCATGATATAACCGAGGCTCAAGATGAATCCGGACAAAATCCTTCCCAGATATCTCACGAAAGCTTGGCCGAAGGATAACTGCTCGTGACTCCAGTCGACCACCACGATCCCCAGGAGCATTTTCCCTACCGTGGCCTGGTATTTGGATGATTCCATCAACGAATAATATACGCATTCGCAGACAAGCGTCAGCAGCATCGGGACTCCCGGTGCCAGTAGATTTGAAGTTTCGGAGAATAGCTGCCCGGGAGAGAACCAGATCAAGCTGAGCAGCACGCCACCCAGTCCGGTAATCAAGCGGTCAACCGCCATAGCCCAGTACCTTCTCCACAACACGTTATACACCGCTTCTCAACTCCTTTTTCTCCGGGCGCCTCACCGGCTCCACTCCTCCAGCTCGGCCCGCTTCTCGTTCAGCGCCTTTTGCGCCTCCGCGCAGGCGTCCCTTCCGATCTTGCCGCCGATCCGTTCGATCAGCTCCGCCGCTCCCCGGATTCCGGCCGGAATGCGAACGGTACCGCCAGCCCCCTGCAGCAAAAACTGCCCGCCGAAAAACCGGGTGTACCCCACACTTTGCAGCTCCCCGTAATTCAGCATCCGTCTCCCGCCCAGCGCGCGCACCGCAAGCCAGGATTCACCGGCCTTGGCCCGGAAAATCAGGTGCTGAAACACCTGAATGAACAGCAGGAGCGCCCCCGCCGCGATCAGGTAAACAAACACCATCAATTCCTCCTTCGCCTCATCCGCCAACAAGATCGGGACGGCTGCCGCACAAATCAGGAACCCAAGCAGGCAGAAGACCAGAACGAAGCGCGATTTTCGCAGCAGCAGCTCCCCCTCGGGACCTCTGGCCGCCGGGAGAAACGGCTTGTTCAGCATGTTTAGAACAAATGATTCTGGTAAAAAATCTTCTCATCGGTAAATCCTCCTGACCCCAACTCCTAGATGCATTCCTCAAAATTTTCCGTTAAAATATGTATTTTGCAGCTCGGCGACGGGGTCTCGCGATACCGTTCCCCGTTCCTGCAATTCCAGCCAATCCTTATGTACGACATAGGTTTTTGCCATTCGATCGTGGAGCGCTTGCTTCTCCTTCGTGAACGGATTCATGATGTACCCCAGGCCAGCCGCCGATTCCCTCTATTTCAGATCGATGAGAGGGAGATTCTCCAGCTAATTCGCCCCTGCCGCCGAACAGATGCCTAATCAACGGGCGGATTTTCCCGTTCATGAACCACTGGAGAATCGGCTCCGGGTAAGGTACGAGCTCGAAAAAACTTGAAGTGCCTTACTTGGCCTCTCCCCCGTGCAGACTCCTCTCTTGCCTGCCGTGTAACTCCAGCCCACCTCCATGCAATTAACAGGATTTTCTCCCGCTAATTTAGCTCGTTACGCCAAAGGTGACCATTTAACTGGAATTTGTCCCGCTAATTCCGCTCAAAAGAGGCAAAAGCGGGCCCATCACCGAAATTAGCGGGAGATTTTCCAGCTAATTCCGAGCTGCGAGCGGCATAGTTCGAATTAACGGGAGGTTTTCCCGTTAATTATCGGGAGATTAGTTACTCCGGCGGCAAATGGGCTAGAGCATCGCGCAGTCTTCGGCAGTGGCAGTGGCAACGGGCAGCAGACAGAGGACGGGCGGAGGGGCGGAGGGGGTTCATCTTCATCTTCACCTTCATCTTCATCTTTATTTACAGCCTCGCCCGCCCTACTTCATCCCGTCAAAAAAATCCTCCTCCGACCGCTCGCCCTCGAACGGGAACAGCTTTTTGCGGCCGAGGTGCAGGCCTTCGTCCAGGCGCGCGATCGGCAGCACGTGGAAGCCCCACTGGCTGTCGTCGGCGAAGACGAAAAACTTCGTCTCCCCGTTGACGATGGAGTCGGTGTCGTCCTGCGGAATCCGGTCCCCGTAGAGGGCCCGGATGTCCTCGTACTTGACCGCCTCGTAGCGGTCGGTCCGGTTTGTGTACACAAACCGGTGCCGCAAATCCCCGCGGCTGCCGCGGAGCAGGAACTCGACCTCCTGCGTATGATGCGGTCGCGAGATGAAGCCCAGCCCCTGGCTGCTCCGCTCCAGGCTGCTGATCAGCACGACCTCGCGGCGGTCGTGCGTGTACGCGCTAACCGAGTACGGGATGACCGCCGCGTGGCTCGTCAGGCTCGTCTCGATCCGGCCTTCCTTCTGGGCGTTCAGGTAGCGGATCGCCCCGCGCAGGCAGGCCAGCTTCAGCTCCGGTACCCGCCCTTCGGCCGGCTTCTGGCGGAACTCGATGCTCCGCCCCGGCACGAACTCCTTCAGCGCTTCCCGGAACACGTCGATCCGGCACGATTGCCCCGTCAGCTTGATGATCGAATAGTCCCCGAGCGCCCCGCTGCGGTAGAACCCGTCCAGAAACTTGCGCACGATCTCGTAAATGTCCCCCTGAATCAGCTGGGTGATTTCCTTGATGTTGAACACGACATTCGGAATCTCATATTCATCCTTGAGTTCTCCGCCCCGGTACACCGACAGAAACCAGCGTTCCATCGTCATGATCTGCAGGTCGTTGTCGTCCAGCCCGCTCTGCTCCGCATCAAACCGGTTCCGGAGAATCCCCGTTTTGCGGAAGAACTCCTCCTTCATCGCCCCGGCGATCTCCCACAGGAAAAAGAAATTGCCGCGCACCCGCACATATTCGTCCCGCGAACGGCTCTCGTAGCGGGCAAACGCGGTCGGAATCACCGCCTCGGCCTCCCGGTATCTGCGCTCCAGCTCGGCGTAAACCGCTTCGACGCCCCGCTCGTCGATTTCCCGGAACAGATCGTTGGCCGGAATCCCGATCAGGTCGTCGATATCCGTCACCCGCCGGCGGCCGTTTCCGTAATACTCGGCGAAGACGATTTTCATGAATTGCATAATTCGGTATGTAAGATTGTTGCCGCCAAAATGCGTATCCCCGTTTTCGTAGGTTGTATCCAGCATGATTTTATAAGACATATGGCCGTCCTCGATCCGAAACCGGCAGGAGGACAGATCGGTCGTTCCGCCGCCGCAGTCGATGACCAGGGCCTGGTAGTCGGTCCCTTCCGCAAAAACACGCCGCTCCAGCCCGTCCTCGATCGTGTTGTACAGCACCGCCATCCCCTCGTCGAGCGCATGCTTTTCCTCGATGTCGTATTCGTCCAGCACTTCCTTGAACATGTTCAAATAGGGGCCCTTCATCTTCACGGGCGAGGACAAATGCAGCCTTTTGAACTTGCACTTGAATTGATGCTCCGCCAAGGTGATCACATACTCCAGATAAGCGCGGATCAGCTCGCTCCGCGGCACGGTCGCCGTATTCCCTTCGCCGTCCATGATCTCCACGGTCCGCTCGTAGTCGTGGACCCACCGCTTCAGCCCCTGGAACACGGACGCCCGGCTGCTGTAGCTCCCGCGCCGGATACCGAGCAAGGCCTCGTACCCAAACTCGTATTTCACCGCCGCCGGGTCCGAGCAATCCGCCACACGGATCGCCGTCGGCAGCGCCTCGGTCCATTCCGGCGTCCGGTAGGACGGATCGGGGAAGCGCACGAAATTCACGTCATTCAGGCGCAGACGTCCGTCCGGCCGCTCCGAAGAAAGACCGGCATGCTTCACATAGCCCGGGTACAAAAAAGCCCCCGCCGTCGTGTTCGACGTGCCGAAATCGATCGCCAGCACGGCGTCCGTCCGTTCGAGCTCGCGGAGCTCCAGGTCGGCCAGCGGGATTTTGAAATAGGGCAGATGGGCGGGCGGCGGCGCTTGTTCCCGGTAGTACGTCGTGTACACGTAATCGGACTCGCGCTTCCGCAGGAACAGCAGGCTGTACTGGCGGTTGGCCGTACGCACCCATTCGGACTCGCCCTCCGCCGCCAGATAATAGCTGCCCGAGCCGCCTTCCTCGTCCTTGCGCATCTGAAAAATCCCGCACAGCTCCCGGTTGTCGTTGACGAGCAGCACGTTCGACTCCGCGAATCCGGCGGGCGCCTTCACCTTGTATCCGTCCGCCCGATCCACGGCGATACCGGGATAAATCACGATCCGGGCGGGCACCGAGATGCCCCCGTCCCCTTGCAGCGGCGACTGCAGCGACCTCTGCATCATGCGCTGAACCCGCTCGAATCCGCCTTCGCACACCCGGCCGATCCATTTGTACTCGTCCGCCCCCAAATATTTCAGAATGAGACGGATCAGCTCCTCGCGGTCCAGCCGCTGGCTCATCCCCTCGACGAGGCGCTCCCGGTAGCAAATGTTCCGCAGCTGGTAGGTCGTCATCTCGACCAGCGCTTCCCGCGTGTAACGGACCGCGCCACGCACCCGCTCTTGACTGGTGGAATCGGTATACAGTTTAAATCCTCTCATGTGCACAATCTCCTTTTCCCGCGGCGGGTGCCTTTTCCTCAACCTATAAATTCAAACGCTCAATACAACGCGATCCGGTCCAAAACCATCGTGTCCTCGGCGCCGATAATGCCGACATGGCAATCCCAATACACCTCGGTGCGGTACCTTACCGGCAAAAACAGCTCCATCAGCAGCTCCAGCTTGCGGAGCCCCGTCTCCGTACGGCGCTGGCCGATATAGAACAGCATTTCGTCCTTTTCCTCGCTGTTGACATAAATCGTCGATCGCCGAAAAATCCGGCTCACCGTACTCCGCAGCAGATGCAGCGTCTCCCCCGTGTCGTACATCCGCAGCAGCGCGGCGGCGATCACTTCCTTCTCCTCCCGGTCGAACAAGCCAATCCGCTCTCTAACCCGTTCCCCGAACGCCCCGGCTTCCAGGTCCCGCAGAACGAAGCGGATGTAAAACTCCCGTTTGTTCATCCCCTGCATCAGATCCAGCTCCGCCAAAAAATGCATCACAATATCGAACAAGGTCAGCCTGAGCTCCTCATCCTCGGTCAGGTTGATATCCAGCAAATCGCCGAACACCGCCGGAAACCGGTAGTGGGGATTCACCTCCACCTCCACGTCAAGCTGGCCGGCCGTGGCGTTGAGCGCCTCCAGGCTCAGCTCCATGTAAGGCGAGTACACTTTGGCCGGAAGGAAGCGAATCCCCTTCTTGTCCATCCCGACTTCCTGCGCGCGAACGAGCAAATCCCAAATGTAATTCAAGCCCATTCTCCTTCACAGCGGTATTCGGGAAAAGACATCTGCACCTGGGAGACGAGGAAGCTCATAACGTCTTCGGCCAGATAATCGTGCCCCCGGCCAATATTCCGTTTAGCGAACCCGAGGCACATCCGCCACTTGCCGTTATCCACCCGGACTTCGTCGGTCATAAACCGGTTCAGCTCATAAGTGGGCGGGTTCGCCGCGCCCGGCGGGCGGATTTCCACATGCGTCAGCTCCAACCAATCGGATACGTCAAAAGCGTGAATCATCCGCACGATTTCGCCCTTGGAGCGGACGATCTGCCCCTGCTTCCGCCCGTAGCTGCCGATGAAATCCGGGCGCTGCCGATTGGACATCAGCGGATAGGCGGGCTTGACGAGCCCCGTAATCCCCGAGCCGACCGGTTCCACCAACTTGAGCACCTGCCAGGCGTCCGACTTCTCCAGCGGGGACACCACGACCAGCTCCTCCGGGGCCCGCTTGACGTACCGGATGCTGTCGTCGTTCACATCGACGAGATAGCCGTGCTGGGTTCCGGTTTTGCGCAGCGGCAGCACATGCTCGTAATTGACCCGATCCGCCGCCGGCACGGGGAACCCGCCCGTTTTCAGCTCCAGCCGTTGGATATTCCATAACGGGACCAGGTCCGTTCTTTTGTAAGCCTCGTATTCCTCGAGGTGCACGGAAATCTCCAGCACTTCTTCGTCCTCGGCCAACTGCCCGTCCACCCGGGTCAACACCGCATCGACAAATTTGTAGGCGTAAGGGTGGTTTACCGTTTTCCAGGGCAGGCCATTGTTTAAAAAGATGTGGTACAGCTGCTCGATCTCGCGGATATAATCCGTGTTGCGCTCCAACCGGACCTGGATGGCGTAGGTTCCGCGATCCGTCCGCAGCTCCCCCGGGAAGCTTCTTCCGCTCTGCAGCAGCTTCTGGATCAGCGGGTAGCCGCATTCCAGAAACAGCGAAAAAAGCCGCGCCTCCGCGCCCCCGCTCAACGCCGCAACCACGTCTTTCAAATCGATGCGGCGCGGCTCGGTGTCCTGCGGCAGCACGGGAAACAGGTATTCGTGCAGCGGGTCCCACTCTTCCCTCCGGCACATGGACACATAGACGTCGTGCTTGCTCTCGTGGTCCTCCACCTCTTCAAACACCCGGCGTTCCAGTTGCCGGTTCAGCTCCTCCTGGTATTCCACGAGATTCAGGAACACGCTGTTCATCAGACTGCGCAGCACCCGGCGCTGCTGCAAATCCTCCATTTTGTTCAGCCGGTCCAAAACGATGTCCTTCATGAAGCGTTCCCTCCTTCTTTCGGCCCGGCGGACGACCCGGCGGACGCATCTTTGCCGTTGTCCGCCGCAGGCGGAGCAGCCTCTCCTGTGCCGCTGCCGGTGCCGGTGCCACTGCCGGCACCACTGCTATTGCCGGCGCCGGAGCCACTGCCACTGCCGGTACCACTGTTGCCGGACGGCGGCTTCGCGTCCTCCGCCGTGCCCGTTCCCGCGGCCGGGGTCTCGCCCGGCTTCGCGCTCTGATCCGCGCCCGCCTTCGCGCCCGAAGCCGCCGACTTCGCCGGCTCGGCGGTCGGCTTCGCCGCGGGTGCCGCGCTGCCGGAAGCCCCGGCGGCGTTACCGGCCGGGCTTCCCCCGGTAGCGGCCTCATCTCCGGCCCCGCTCCCGCCCGTAGCCGCGCCAGTCCCGCCGGTCGCGCCAGCGGCCGAATCCCCGCCCGCGCCACCGCCCGCCGGCACGACCGGATGCAGCTTCTCATCGGCCTTGGCGATTTTGCGTTCCATGGCCAGCACCCGTTCCAGCTTGTCGATTTCCTGGTAGATCTCCTGCGCCAGCGTGTATGCCTCGATCGCCCCGGCATAATCCATCGCGGCCAGGCTGCGGTCGCCTTTTTTCTCCAAATTGTCCGCCTTCAACGTCTTCGTCTCCGCATACAGCTGGTCGATCTTCTCCTGGGCTGCCTTGATCTTGTCCTCCGCCTGCTTTTGCCCCTCGGCGTAGCCCGCGTCGACCGCCGCCGCTTTGGCCTTGTTGTAGGTTTTGAGCGCGTTGTTGTAGTCCTGGCCCTGCAACTTCTTGTCGCCCTCCTGAAAAATCACCGCCAGCTCCGCGATCATCCCGCTGCGCGCAATGCGCTCGCGGATGTGCTCCTCCTTGAACACCTTGTACTTCCCGGCATCCTTCAGCGCTTTCTCATAGCTCTCGACCGCCATGTCGTAGCTGCCGTCTTTCACGTAGCCGTCGCCGTCCGTGACCGCCTGCGCCACCTTCTGCTTGTTCCGCAGCAGTTGAAAATGCAGCTTGTCCTTCAGCCGACTGGCCGCGTTTTTCGCTTCGCTGTATGCCTTCAACGCCTTCGGATAGTCGCCGGCGGCCGCGTATTCGTCGCCGTCCTGCTCGAACTCCGTCATCTGCACCACGGCTTCCGCCAGCTTCGCAGCCTGTCGGGCTTTGGCGTACCAGATCCCGCCGCCCGCGATCGCAAGGGACAAGAGAAGCATCGCGATCCGCAGCGCCCATTTCTTGTAGTTTTTCGGCTTCTCGACGAACGCCTTGTTCACATAAACGGCGGCGCCCGTGTAATTGTCCACCGTTTTCTCCTGCCTGCTCAACACAACCTCTTCCAGCGTATCGGTCAGGGTCTCGGGATCGCTCGACGCCGTCAAAGCGTCCAGCATTTCCGGAATCTCGACCTGCTTCCAAAGCCCCGGCGTGCAGAGCAGCAGCACATCCCCGTCGGACAGCGGCGTCTTCTTCGAAACGAACGGCTCGAAGCGGTCGGGCTTGCCCATATAATTCAGCAGATTGCCGCGTTCCTCATGCCGGACCGCCCCCGCCTGGGACAGCTTGCCGCTGTCGGTCAGCAGCTCCGTCAAGCTCTGGTCCTTGGAGCGCAAATTCAGCCGGCCCCCGCGAAAATGATACATCCGCGCGTTCCCGCAGGACGCCCACACCATCCGCGTGTAATCCGTGACGATGACCAGCACGCTGGCCTTCAGCCGGACGCGCCGGCTCTCGAATTTCAGCCACTCATGGGCCGCCTCCAGATCGTTCCGAATTTTTCGCCGGGACAGCGACGGCTTTTCCATAAAGCTCTCCAGAATGGCCCGGACAACCATCTCCGCGCTGCTGGCCTCCCGGTCCTGGTCCAGACCGTCCGCGATCACGTAGCAAGCCATGTCGTCGAGCTCCACGAAAGCAAAATAGTCCCTGTTGTCGATGTAAGAACCCGCCTCGGAGACAAAAGCGGTTTTAAAGTCGCTGTTCTCCTTTCTCATGCCTTCCTCCGTTTCCCGTCCTGGTTGCCGGCCCATTCCTCTTCAAAACCTAACAACCTCGATACTTATATTCGCCCTTAAAAGAGCTGCGTGATGTCCATCCGCCACCCCGGCTAGCGGTATTTGAGGGGCGCTCCCCTAATTGAGGGGCCCTGAAAATGTGGATAAGGGCCTTTTCGAATACTACTGAGCTTTAAATTCGGGCCATCTCCTAATCTCGAGCCCCGGTGAAAGGCTAAGTTCCTTTTATGCCGTTATGGCTCCCCGTGAGCCGTAGTACCTCCCAAGAGGCCGCTAAGTCCGCGAATAAGCTCAGCCACTCTCCACGTTAACGCTAACGGACGTATTAGCCGCTATTTCGCGCATTTCCGCCTTTTGGAAATTCTAACGGAAGCCACAGCGCCTATTTTGCTTATTTGCCGCACAAATGGCCTCGTTTTGCCAATTTAGCCGCTGCTACGTCCGTTAGAATTCCGTTTGGCTCTTTCATCACGAAATAGCGGCTATGGCTTCCGTTAGCGCGAACCGCGGTCGTTTGCCCAACGGACCGCAGTCGTTACTGCGGTCATCCCCGGATCGTCACGTTAACGCGGACTATAGTCGTTTACGCAGCGGATCGCGCCTTATCGTCCTTTGGAATCTCCATACGCATACGCCCCGGACTTCTGTCCGGCCAAATCCCGCGCCAGGGCCAGTGCGCCGACCCGGACTCTGTCCGGCCAAGTCCCGCCCCAGAGCGTGCGCCGACCCGGACTCTGTCCGGTGCAGTCCGGCCCAATCCGACGCCGTCCGGGCGCAGCCCGTCACGCCCGTCAAGCCCAAGTCACCGGGCTTGCTCCAGAATAATCACCGTCGCGTTGTCCTGGTGCTTGTAGCCTTTGCGTTCCACGCTGGCGATGATTTCTTCCGCTGTCTCCTCCGGCGGCATCCGCTGCAGCAAAATCTGCTCCAGCTCCACCTCCGTCAGCGCGTCGCATACCCCGTCACTGCACAGAATCACGATGTCGTCCGCTTCCAGCGGCACCGGCTCGCCGATCTCCATGCTTTTGAATCCCCCGTAGCCCAAATAATTGGTCAAGTGGCTGCGCATCGGGTTCGCCTTCGCTTCTTCCCGCGTGATCTCGCCGGCCAGCACCCGGGCTTCGAGCACTTTTTCCAGCGTATGCTTGGAATTGACGGGAATGAATTCCCCGTCCCGAAACAGCAGCAGCAAGCTGTCGCCGACGGCGCCCCAGTGCAAGTAGCCCTCGCAAATCACGGCGGCGACCAGGGTCGTTCCCCCGATCGCTCCGCCAAGCTGCTCCAGGATCGCCCGGTTGCTTAGCGAAGCCGCCTTGTGAAAAAAGCCGGGAATCTCGTCACGGGCCGTGACCTTCAAATATTCCCGGCTGAACATCGTCACGGCCAGGGTGCTGGACATGCGCCCGTGGGCCACGCCGCTGATCCCGTCGGCGATGACGGCCATCGTCCCGACCCGGGTGATCGAGCTGGCGAAATAATCGTCCTGCTCCTGGCGCCTGCCGATCGTCTGGGCGTTGCCGATGGCGATCTTGCCGCTCACCGGCTCCCATTCCGTCGCCTCGGCAGCCACCGCTTCACCTGGCCGGGCCCGCGGCGCAGCGGCAGCAACGCCGGCTACCTTTTGCCGAATCAAAACCAGCAACCCAACCAGCGCCAACGCGGCCGCCAGCACGCCGTAGGACTGCCAAATATTCAAATCTCCCATCCCCATCATTCCGATCTATCCGTTATCCCACTCAAAATGCGGTCCGCACAGCGGAACGAACACAAACTTGCTTCGTCCCAGCTGGATCAAATCGTAGGCGTTCAGCTCCACCGGCGTGTATACCGCCTCATTGTTGTGGTAAGCCAGGCCGGAAGCGTCCCCCGGCAGCAAATAAAAATTCCGCTTCTTCGGGTCGTACACGATCACCGCGTGGTTGCGCCGGGACACCGCGTTATCCCCGATGATCCGGATCTGCATTTCCTCCGCGCGGCCGATAAAGTTTTTTTCCGCCATAATGCGGTAATCCTGGCCCATCTGCGGACCTTCCACGCAGACCAGCCAGCCGGTCACCGGCTGAATGCCGGTCGTCTCCCCGAGATAGGGCATCGTCTTGTCATCCGTCTCCGCGGCCGCCGGCGGCCGGCGCGTCTCGCCGCGCGAAGGCTGCTCCAGCACCGTATTGCAGTAAGGACACGTGTTGCCGTGCTTTCTCGTACTGAACATGTGTCCGTTCAGGCATCTCGTCAAACTCATCTTTAGACTCATTCCTCCGTATGTATTCGTGCTTTGGCTTTGGGCCGGATTATTTGACTAGCAGCCGCGTGTTCGCGATAAACACCATATCTCCCGTGCCGATTTCCTGCGGTTCCTCGGCGACGAGCCGCCGGGTTTCACTGCTGCCCGCCTTGCGAAGCCCCGTCCCGCTGTGGGATTCCGTGTCTTCGATATACCACCGGTCCCCGACGCGGTTTAAAACGGCATGCTCCGGACTGACCAGCGAAGCGTATTCGCAGTCCGACAAATCTATATCAACCTCGCCGCGGTGACCATTTTTGCCGATCAGGACTGAGGTTTCCCCTTTGACGAACCATTCCTTGACGCGTTCTCCGTCATCGTCGAGCAGCACGATCTTGGCGACCGCCTCCGCCCCCTCCCGAATCTCGCGTTTCCGGGGACCTCCCGTCCAGACGAGCACACTGGCCATGATGGCCGACACCGCGACGGTGGCCATTTGCAGCTTGTAATGTAAAGGGCGGAGAAGGGCATAAGTGACCATACCGGCCAAAATCCCGTAAATTAAAACATTCAGGAAGACAATCCATCCGGATCTCTTCGATTCCACATCCGCTACCTCCGTAATCCGTAATTCCGTCATCCGTAAACATTCCGTCCGTTGTGCCGGTTATTTTTTTCGATATCCAAAAAATTGATTAAACATCGCGGTCGTATCCAGCGGGTTCTTCCCCGCCTCCTCCGCCTTGGCCTCTTGGCCGTTGTCGCCATGTTCATGGCTCTGCGAAACCTTTGCAAAAAATTGCTCAAACTGCTGTCTGATGCGCACCGGATCAAAGCCGTCGATCCCGGCCCCGCTTGCGCCCATACCGGCCGTTCGGCCTGATGCTGCCGGGCCCGTTCCCGGTCTCCCGGCCTTGCCTCGCTCCCCGCCGCGTCCTGTCTTCGCGGAGGCCAGCTTCCGGTCATAGTCCGCGCGCAGCGATTCGTCGTTCAGCGTTTCATAAGCTTCCACAATCTGTTTGAACCGCGCCTCCGCCTCCGGGTTGTCCCGGTTGACATCGGGATGGTACCGCTTGGCCAGCTTGCGGTAAGCCTGCCGGATCTCGGTGGTCCCGGCATCACGGGCAACGCCCAGCTGCGCATAGTAATCGGTCATACGCGTTTCCCCGCTTTCCCCTAAGGTGGTCCTTGCCGGGTGGCAAGGTACAGTAAATCTCAAGGGGAAGCCCCCTTGAGATTTACCGAATATCGCTAATGATCAGTTCATGCCAAAATTACTTGCCGGCGTCGTACCCGCCGTTGAGCTTGGCCAGCTCGGTTTTGTCTTTCTTTTGCTTCACGTAAAGCTCGAATTGCCCAACCCCTTCGGTGTCGCCAAACGTTTCTTTGTAGTCGACCACGAAGGCGTTCGGGAAGTGGATTTCGCGAACCACTTGGTCGGCGGCGATCACTTCCAGCGTCAGCTTGCGGTAGCAGTCCGCCTTTTCGGCCGGAACCAGGGACCATTGCGCCAGTTTCAGCGTATCGTCCGCTTTGTCGCCGTCGGTGGCGGTGATGATCTTGCCGATGATTTTCAGCGTGGAGCCCACGTCCGTGGATCTAGCGTTGGAATCGTCCGGCGTGTCGGTGTCGTAAACCACTCTTTGAATGTTGTCCAAGCCCAATTCGATCGTTTCTGCGCCTTCCACTTTCAGTTTAAATCCCATAAGTACTTTTCCTCCTTAAAAATAAATGGTGCTCGGCCGAAGCCTGGCGGCTTCAGGGCCGAAATTTATGTAACAAGACGAGCCGGATGGCCGCGTCTTCCACATACAACAATGAGTCGGTTTAAACTTAAACCTTGACGGCACTTGTGCCCTTGGTGATCATGACCTCGAGATTCTTCACGTTTCCGTTGTAGATCAGGTCGATGTGGCACAGATTGTTCTTCTCGTCGATAACGTAGTTGATATCGTCACCGTCCTGGATGATCGAGTTGATAAAGCCCCGTTTCGACAGCCACATGCTCTTCTGGCTGCTCGGGTTGTTGCTGAAAAATTTGACGATATTCTCATGCTTGAAGTCGGCGGTCTGGAACCGCAGGATGCGCTCGATATATGTACTGACCAGCGTCTTGTAAATGGAATCGAAGCCGTCCTCGGACTGGGCCAGGCTGCGCGCCTTGTAGACGGTGATGCGCCGGATGTCCTTGCCCTGCAATTGGGCGTTTTCCGAGGAGAAAATAAAGCCGAAGTTCTTCCGGTTGATCGAATCCTTGATCGTATTCGTAAACCCGGTGATTTCCTTCGCCATGGTGGTCACGGCACGCAGGCTGTTCTCGCCGGCTTCGATGTCGAAGCGTACGCCCGGGAAATCCTTGCTCGTATTTTTGAACGATTCCTTGAGATATTCCGGACACTGGTAGGCCGAGACGATGCCGGCGGCGACGTAGGAAGCGCCCACGTACACACCTTCGATCCACAGCTTGAGGATGTCTTCCTTCTCGCGGGAAAGCTGGGCCCCGTTTTCCGTTTGAACCATGCGGCTGTCGATGACCACACCGGATTTCTCTTTCGGAATGACCGTAAAGTTCGGAACGCACGGAATCGCGTATTCGCTGTATTCCTTCCGGATGAGCGGCGCGCATTTGTCGATGTACTTGTCGATGCCGGCCGTCGCCATGTTGTTGAACGTCGTCTCTTCCCCGGTTTCGAAGCTGAAGAAGATCTGCACTTTGAACTCCTTGACGACCTGCATCAGCATGGACAGCGATTCCATCGTGTTGCCGTCCTGCTTGGCAATCTTCTCGTTCCCCTTGAACCGCTCCCGGGTCACCTTCACCTTGCCGGCGGTTTCCAGTTCCACCGACGGAACGATGCCGAACCAGATCGTATCCGAGAAATCGTTCTTGGCGTTGACCGTGTTCAGGTAGGTTTCCAGCCGCGGAATGTTCGCGCTCTTCACCAACATTTCCAGCTTCGCGTTGGTCACGAGCAGCGATGGAGCCATCCCTTTGTTTTTGACCGCGTATTGGTCGAAGAACATTTTGACGCCGAGGATTTTTTCCACCAGCGGTTTGACCGTCTTCACGAAATCGTCCTTCGCGGTTTTGTAGAACTCCAGGTAAGTGTTGTAGTTCTGAACCTCCTGCTCGACGTTCACTTCGCCGGCTACGGCGGGCAACGGGCTAAAGGTACGTACAACGAGATCTTTTACGTAACCGGACGGCGCCTCCGTAATGGAGTTGTAATCCTCTTCGAAGACGAGCGCCAAATCGCTCGATCCGTTCTCGTCCAGCAGCACCAGTTCCGTGCTTTCGCTCTTCGGAGCTTCGATGATTTTCAGTTCGCCGCTCTCGCCGATCGTCAGCATCCCGATCTGTACGGCTTCCGCGTCGTTTTCCTCGTTCGAGCCGCCCAGCAAGAGCCGCGTCTTGATATCCTCAATCGCCAGCGGCAGCATCGCCATGACGTTGTTGTAATTGGCGCTGGCCTCCTCGAACATGGCGTTCAGCTTGTCGCCCATATCGAGTTTTTTCGGATCCTCTTCGTCCAGCTTTTCGTATTGTCCGTACAGGTAATGAATTTCCTTCCGGACCTGGCGGATATCGTCCATCACTTTTTTCGGGGAAATCATGTCGAGCAGGTGCTCGAATTTGAAATCCACGTTCGTCATCCCCTGGCTGCGCTTGGTGTCGATCAGCGTAAACAGCATTTTCAGGAAATCGTTGTTCTGATCAATCCGGATTTCCGAGATCGCGTCCTCGGCGATGCCCTCCGGCTTCTTCAAGGTGTAAACCACCTTTTGGTTGGCCGCGTTAAAAAACGAGTATACCGTCGGCGAGAACTTGTTCAAGAACTCGTCGAAGCTGCGGACCAGCAAATGTCCGTTGATCTCCTTGATTTTGTCGTCGCTCAGACTGTCGATGCCTTTGACATCGCCCACGATCGTGATCAGGTCGAGCTTCTCGGGATTGATCTCTTCGAACAGCATCGTTCGATTCGTCTGATTAATAATGTCCACCGTGTTTTTCCTCCTCCCGTTTCCGAAGCGTCTTCGGCCTGACGGCTCGCTCCAAACCTTTCCCTGCCGAACGCTTGAATACTGATGTTTTTCGACGGCAGTCGACCGCCTTAGTGTTTCAGACCCAACCGGTTTGCGAATGGTTCGCACTACCCGGGTCTTGAGGGTAAATATAAATGGCGTCCCGCCAAATTGTCAATATCTTGAATCTCTGTGCCTCACAGGGACTTATAGCCTATACAAAAAAGAATTTGAGGGAGTTTTATCCAATAGAAGTCCTAATTTTTGGAACTGTATACAAAATCAATTGTCTGCTACCGATATATCCTTAGATATACATAATCCGATAGTCACTTTCGCTCCAAACGACATATTCTAGTACATAAGGCGGGTATGAAGATGAGGATGGAAATGAAGCAAAAATTCGCGCCGGCAGGAAAATTGATTTTTAGGACTATTATCCTATTTTTAATTTTTTCGTTATTTGTTCCGATTTTTGTCACTTTCCCACAGGTTTCTGCTAATGATTTACAAAAAAATCCGGGGGATGCGTTCGATGCGGTATTCGTGCTCGACACCAGCTATTCCATGAACCATGCCGACCCGAATAAAACGGCGAACGAAGTGATCCATATGTTTATGGATATGAGCGAGGCCAGCCGGACACGGATCGGATTTGTCGCCTATAACCACCATATCGTGGCGTCTTCGCCGCTGACTCCGATTTCCGTCACGGCCAACCGCACGAAGCTGAAACAGGCGATGGCCGGACTGCGAAGAACCGGGTACACGGATTTGGGGCTGGGTCTGGTAAAGGGCGGCAATCTCTTGTCGTCCGGAAAGAGCGGCGCGGAGAAGGGGGAAGCGCGAATCCCGTTTATGATATTGCTGTCGGACGGGGAGACCGATTTCGGCCCCGTTTCGCCGACCAACCGGACGGTTGCCGATTCGACGAAAGACGTGGAGACCGCGATCAAAAAAGCGCAGAAGGAAGGCTACCCCATCTATACGATCGGCCTGAACCATGACGGGACCGTGAACCCGGATGAACTGGAGCGGATCGCGAACGAAACCGGAGGAGCCTCTTATATCACCAGCAGCGCCGACGATTTGCCGGAGATTTTCAACCGGATTTTCGCCGCGCAAATGAGATCCGTGCTGATGCCGGTCGCCGGCGTGACCGCCACCGGGAAGCTTCAGGAGGTGCCGGTGGACATCCCGAATTCCAGCATGGGCGAGGCCAATATCATCCTGCTGTCCGAGCATCCGCTGCAGGAGACGCAGCTGTTCTACAACTCCGAAAATATCCGGATGTTCAAATCGGGGACCTATACCTTAGTCAAAATCAAGGAGCCGGGAAAGGGAACCGCCAAGGTGAAATTCAGGGGAACGACCGGGGATTTGGTCAAAATCAGCCTGCTCGGAAGCTATGCGCTGGAAACCGAGGCTCGGCTGACCGGGGACTCCGTCATCAAGGGCAAGCCGGCCGGGGTGGAGGCCTATCTGACCGCCGCCGGACCGGGCAAACCGCTGGAGGATCTGGAGGTTTATGCGGGAATGACCGCGAAGCTGGTCGTACTGGACAAAAAGACGAACGAGGAAACCAGCGTGGATATGCGGCTGCAAGGCGGGCGGTATACCGCCGACTATACGTTCCCGAAATCCGGCGATTACGCGTGGAGCGTGAAGCTGAACGGCCCGAGCTTTTACCGGAACAGCCCCATCGTGCCGGTGAAGGTGGCCAATCTGGCACCGGCGGTCACGGGCAAGCTTGAACGGGGGTTAATCAAGGAGGACGGGGTGTCCGTATTGCCGATGAAGGAGTTGTTTACGGACGCAAACGGAGATTCGTTAGTGTATGAAATCAAGAGCCCGGCCGGAGAAGGTGGGAGCGTGTCGGCCGAGCTGGCGGACGGGCAGCTGCGTATCTCCCCACTGCGGACCGGCCAGGGCACCGTTACGCTGGTTGCGACCGACCCGGAAGGCGGGACGGCCACCGCGGTGCTGAAACTTTCCGTGAAATCCAAATATACCGTGGTGTTCTGGTCCATCGCCGGGGGGCTGGTCCTGGCCGCCGCCGGGTTCCTGCTGTACCTGTGGCTTCGTCCCAAGCCGGCTTTTACCGGGAAGCTGGAGGGTTACTTCCTGGCTACGGCCAGCGGCAGCGAGGTTCCGGTGAAGTCGTGGCCGCTGACCTCCTTTACGGGGCGAAGCGTCAGTCTGGGCGAGCTGTTCCGCAGCCTGGACGTCAACGAGCCGCTGCCGGAAGCCGAGCAGATCATGTTTAAGCCGGCCAAAGGCGGCAAGCTGTTCGTCAAGAACACCACGCGCTGCTCCCTGGTGCGCAACCGCACGCCGCTGCCGAAGAATAAACAAGAAATCCTCGAATATAATGACAAATTGTACATTACGTTCGAGGATGGCATTACGGAAATTGAGCTTCGATATAAGCCGATCAAGCCGAATACGAATATTTTTATCCGGACCGACGCCTCCGCAGGGAAGACCGGCTAGCGTAATACTCCAGTCGGATCGCCCGCTTCAGTCCTTTCAACGAGGATGCGCGGCGTTCGGGCGGGACGGTCAGGGCGCGGCGCACGGCCCGGGCCAGAAACGGCCAGGAGCGCCGGAGCCCGGCGCCGAGCGGCTCCAGGCTGTCGTCGAACAGCCGCTGCCGGACATCGCGCGGCGCTTCGCCCCGGCAGCAGTAGTACAGCACGGCCGCCATGCCGTACACGTCGCTCATCGGCCCCTGCCGGGAGTGCTCCGAGTACAGCTCCAGCGGCGAATACCCGGCCGTGGTGAGGATCGGATGCCCGCTCGTCTCATAGCGGACGGCCGAACCGAAATCGAGCAGCTTGGCGCGGCCCTGCTCATCGATGATAATGTTGCCCGGCTTCAAGTCCCGGTGAATCACGCCGCGGCGGTGGAGATGCTCCAGCGTTCCGATCAGCGGCAGGATGCTCCGGTACAGGAAGCCGGGCTCCGCCATGTCCGGGTGCCCGCCGATCACCCGGTCGAGCGTCAGGCCCGGGCAGTACTCCATCACGAGGTACGCCGTGCCGTTCTGCTCGAACCGGTCCAGACACCGGACGACGCCGGGATGCTCGCAGGCCTGAAGCAGGCTGCCTTCCTGCAGGAAGGCCTCCCTTAGCGGCTCGTATTTTTCCGCCGGAGTCCCGGTCCGCCGGTGCACCGATTTGCCGTCCCGGCCCCGGCGCACCAGCGCCCGCGGAAAAAACTCCTTGATCACGCACTTCACCCCCAACTGCTCATGGCGTGCCGCGTAAACGATCGCCAGCTCGCTGCTGGAGAGGACGCTGCGAATCCGGTAGGTTGTTCCCGCGTCCGCATCCCCCGCATCCCCGCCGCTCAATCGCATATTGCGCCCAAGCGCTTCGCCGCCCGCCGATTCGATTGCCCCGATTGATCCGATTGACTCGATTCTCACGCTCACGTTGCTCCCCCTGCTTCTGTAGTTTGCTTATTTACTGACGCAGTTTCTGCCCTTTTTCTTGGCCCGATACAAGGCCGTATCCGCGGATTTCATCACGGTGTCCGGCGTTTTATGTTTGTCGCTCTTTTGGGAAACCCCGATGCTGATCGTTATGTAAATTTGTTTTTGCTTCGCCTTGCCGGTGCCGCGGCCCCGCGCTTTCCGCCCGGACTTGCTTTTGCCTCTGCCGCTTCGGCGCAGTGTAAAGGCCCTTTTCGACACCTTCTCCCGTAATTCCTCCAGATGGGGCACAACCTCGCTGCTATTTTTTCCGGGAAAAAGAATCGTAAATTCCTCACCCCCGTACCGGTATGCCTTCCCGCCGCCCGTCACGTCCTTGATCGTGGAAGCGACCAGCTTGAGCACCTCGTCTCCCGTGTCATGGCCGTAGGTGTCGTTAAATTTCTTGAAGTGGTCGATGTCCAGCATCGCGATCGCGTAATTCATCCCGAGCTTCATCATATCCTGCTTGAGTGCCCGCCGGGAAGGCAGGCCGGTCAGCTCGTCCGAAAACGCCATCGAATAGGAATCTTGAATAATCGATATGATCAGGATGATGCCGGAGACCGCAAAAGCTACCGCATAAAGCACCCGATCGCCGCCGGATTTGTGCAGGGCGTAGAACAGGGCGCACAGTAGCGCGATAAATGAAATATCCTGCGAAGAGCGGTGCGACACCTGCCGGATGACGAGAATCACCAGCGCCGCCAGAAACAACAGCAGCGAGGCTTGCGAAAGGGGCGTTAATGCGCCTGACTTTACCGCCGGGACCCAGTCTTTGCCGAGCGTGTGCAGCAGTTCTTGTTGCCCGGGGTCCAGCAGCCAGTAGGCGAGGGCAACCTGAGCGGCGATCGCCGCGATGCGCAGCAAGCCCCATAAGCTTAAAATCCCCCGCTCCCGGAAAAAAGAGAACAGCGCGATGTTAAACGGCAGCAGCAGCCCCAGCAGCAGGTGAATATCGTTTCTTTGCGCCGCCAAGCCCCTCGTGATTCCGGCAAGATCGGTATACGCCGCCAGCCCCAGGGCCAGCACCGACAGAATGAAAAATTCCCGGCTGCGGTTGAACTTCCAGGAAATGACGCCCCCGATCAGGAAGATGACGTAAGGGGCCAGCTTCACCATATCGAGCTGCGCCGGGGATAAGACGGTTGTCTTGATGTAGAACAGATAAGCCAATGCCAAAATTGCAAAAGGAAGCACAAGCTTAAACGTCGTTTTCATGATTGTCTTCAAAAGATAAGCTCCTCCATGCGAGGTTATGTACACTATTATTATCGGCCGGAGAGGGAACTCGGCTTAGTGTTCGGTTCCCTCTTTCATAAACTTTACGATGGCTTCAACCGTTTGGCGCTGCTACTCCTTTTGGAAAATCTTCGCCTTCCCGTCCCCCTTCTGCTCCCCGTAATTCCGGCTGGTACTAACGCCTGAGAGGAGTCTAACGGCTGTGGCAGCCGCTATTTAACGAAAAGTAGCCCTTTCGAAATTCTAACGGTCGTGAGCGCCGTTATTCTCCTGGATTCTCGCCTTAACAGCCTGTTAATGCGAAAATAAGCGCCGTGGCGACCGTTAGAATGGGAAATCGGCGTTTTCAGGACAAATAACGGCTGTGGCAACCGTTAGCGTTAATTTTCGTCTTTCTTGCAAGGCTGCTCATGCGACGGCGGTTAGGGAAATGAGACACTCACGCCGGATCCAACTCGCCACACCGAGGCGACAAGTTTCAAAATAAGCAGCACCCTGCCAGGTTTGATGCAACTTCAGTGCGCAAAAGCCCTTTATTGACCAGCCCGCTGCCCGCTTCATAAAGAAGGAACTGGCCGCGGCCGAATTACGCCATCCTCGTCAATCTACTCGGGCAGAAGCTCCTCCTTCCAGCTCAGTTTGCGATACAGCAGTGTTCCTTCCGCCAGCAGATCGTACATCGCCGTAATCCTCAAATACTTGGTAATCCCGGGTTTGACATCAAAATAATGGCTCCCGCACAAATAGGCGCAGTAAAACTCCTCCCAGCCCTTATACTTGTTCTGCAGCAGGGTTGCGGCTTCCAGCTTGATTTCCCAAGCTTCCTCCTTGGTCAAAAACCCTTTGGAAACGCCCACTCGGCTAAGCATAACAGCCCAGGCTCCGCCATAAGCACTTACATCGCCGGAAGGCAGCTGATGCAGACATTTATTCACGACGTCCCATTGGGCATGCTCCTTCTCGCCCTGCTCCTCCAGGATCGTCTCAAGATACCGGCTGCGCGCGTCAGCCGTGAGGGCCGTGAGATACCCGTGTCGGCCGAGATATTCCTCCCGTCCCCCGTCATCCAGCAGCCAGCGGATTTGCCGCTTCAGACTTTCGGCATCCTTGATGCTCCATATTTTGAGGGCATCGCGAATGACGCTCTTGCGAACCATCCGTTCCATGAGACCAAACTCGTAAGCCACGTAGTAGTTTTGCAGCGTCCCTTTCAAGCAGCTTGCCGTGAGACAGCGAAAATACAATTCCAGCCGTTTCCGCTGCCGCTTGCTGTATTGATTCGGCATCGGTGAATCCTCTCTTCTTTATTATGTAAAAGACAATCTGGCGGTTCTCCAGGTTTTCCAACCGCATCCTCCCAAAATGACCGGCAGCGCCCAGAGTGATACCGGCGGCAGGTCGAATACAAAATACGCCAGCGCAAACAGAAACAAATACAACCAGCTTAAACGGAACATGATCAGAACGTAAGTCCAGCGGCGGGCTTTTTGCGCCATCTTTTTCAGCTCGGCATAATTAGGATTAGACTCCTGGGAGTAGAGACGGGGATTCCGAAGCATGATCAGCATCACATTGTACCGGAAGTGATAGAATCCTTCCCATGTCGGTCGGGCCTCTGTGTACTCTTCCCAGATGCTCTGAACTTGCCCCAGCTCCAATTTTGCCTTGGCGGACAAAGCGAGGAGGTCCTGATCCGGGGTGTAGTATTCCCGGGCCAGCTCACATTGCTGGAGTACGTCCTCATACCGCCCTTCCGCAAACAACCCTTGGGCGTACAACTGTCGGGCTTCCCGATCCTGGGGACTCAGGTCAAGAGTTCCCTGCAAGCTGGCCATCGCTTCGGACTTCCGTCCCGTCCTGAGGTAAAGTTTTGCCCGCATCAATTGCAAGTCCGGATCCTCCCGGAATATCCCGGCCGCCTCGGTCAATGCCGCTTCGGCCTCCACCAGGTCGTCCTCTCTCATGGCCGACTGAGCTTCCTGCCTGAGCTCCAGGTAATGCTCAATATCGAAATCCAAAGCTTTTCCCGCAAAACATTCGTATCCCAATTCGGCGGTTCCCCGGATTTGCTCCAAGATATAGTCAACTACCTCATCATCGTAAGATTCATATAATGCTTCCTTGGACTCCAGCGGCCGAAAGGAGTCGTCCAGAATCGTCCATACTTCCCGCGGCATATACCGATGCCTCTCCAAAAAATGCACCAGCCCGTTCACCCGCACGTCCTGATACGCCATATTCCACATAAAATCATCCGCCATGAGCGCAATCCACGCCTCGGGATCTATCCGGCGGGGGAAGTCGTCGTAAAGGTGCTTCATCTTTTCAAAAAATACCTGCACCGGATGCGGCTTCGTCCCAACGGGTACTCGAAAGTCCTCCTCCGCTTCAAAAACCGTCTGACGCATGACCGCTATTTCTTCATATGTAGGTTCGTTCCATTCCCCCGCTTCCCGCTCGTCATCGGCTCCGACCCGCTCCAGATCGCCGGCCCGCTTCATCGCCCATTCAAAAGCTTCGCGAAGCTGCTGGTACCCTTGCGGATCCTCTTCCGGATGATGGAGCTTCAATTGCCTGGCGTACGTTTTTTTAATGAGGGCTTTATCGGCCGTTGCCTCAATCCCCAATATCGACCAGTAACTCATTGTCCGGTTATTCCACCTCTCCTCGCTTGAATTTCAAAACATGATTTCATAATAAAAAACTCCCGGCAGCAAATGCGGGAGCTATGTTCATTATAACATAGGAGGCCGTCATACTCATCCAGACCGAAGGGTTTAATCACTTTACACTTTTGGGCTAATGATTTAAATACATCATAACTACAAGTAGATAGTTCACCTAACATTGCGAATTCTGCTTCATCTTGTTGCAGATACTCTACATTATTAGCATCATATACTCTATCTAATTGTTCACCATTAGCTGATTCCAATATAATTTTAAACATGCTATCCCTTCTCAAGTGATGAATCATCCGACGCTAGGCCCACACTATAAATGACACTCTGGTGAGTACTACTCATCTTGAAAACCAATAACGATCCACTCATCGACAACATCCCAAAAGTTTACATTATAATGTGGCTGATCATTTGAAAACCATTCGTAAAAATCCCGAATCGACTGTGGAATTTTACCCCAATTACTTTGTAGTTCGATGTTAGCGTTTTTAATGGATTCTAAAGGATTTCTTCCCTCGTAATAAATAATCTCACCATTTTGTGATTTAACAGAGTATAGAATTGAATATCGGTCATCGAAGTATAACAAATCGATTTCATAAAGGTTTTCCGTTAAATAGGATATTGTGTTTCTTAGTGCAATCGGGGAACAAGTTTTCCATACTCTCTCCTGGAAAAATGTACTCATTACCGCGTTGTTTCCTATGCTCACGAATAAAATTCCTGCAAATCTGCATGTTTTTTTCTTGTACGGAACAAGAATTTCAAAATGCCTGCAATTCTGCAGGAATTTTCGACGAAATCGGCTCATTTCTCTAAAATCGCTAGAAATACCTGCAGATTTGAATCTTTTTTCGCATCCCCTCGGGAATCGGTATAAATACCTGCAGATTTGCATCTTTTTGGAGTTGGAAGTGCGCTAGGTCCCTGATTGCCGTGGGCTAATACAAATTGGATTTCTATGGGCGTGAGACTCAGTACTAGTACTGGCGTATTTATCGATAATCTCACTCCAAAAACTATTGGCTCGCTAGTTCCCAGTATAACGACCCCCTTCCGGATATGAAGGTCCGGTCTGTGGGAGGGGAGATTCCGGAATTTCCTCAGGATTTCCTCTACATCTTGGACCTCGCCGATGACGTACGACTCGGGATTGCTCCGGCTAACTCCAAAATGCGATCCGGTTTACTATAATTCCAATTCGGCAGCGATCGTCCTATTGTCCTATTTTCCCAGATCTTCATCTTCCCAATATATCCCTAACTCCTCAAACGAAGTCCGGCTCTCTCTCCTGCCCTCGGGACTTTCTGCTCCAATCGTTTCGATTTCGCTTTTGGACAAAATGAGGGTCGCGTCAGGGTTGCTAATTTTCCTCTTATATATCGACTTTAGCAAGTTTACTTGTTCTGCGGACATCTCATAATACTCCCGCCAGGATTCGATTGCATCATCGTATTCCATGAACTGACGATCCAGGAAATATCCACCGTATTGCACGATTCTGACGATGTTATCCACTGAAGTCATGGTATCGTTGTCCCCCCAAAAGGCAGTAGTTATGGATGGTGAGATCGTGCCGTCTTCATTTTCATCGAGAAGGTATTCTAAAGTTTCATTTTTGGCCAGCTCAAGAACTTCCCTTGGTGCACCCGAAAAAAAATCCAATGCTGTAGGGATGTCGGTTCGAGTTTCATGCTCAGTTCGAAAAGCAGCGACAAAGCAGTGTTCATTGAAAGTAATCGTTCCTCTTCCTCCCGAATCGTCGACAACACTGTAGTTATCGCCATCCCATGAATGCTCGTATGAAAATTCGGGATAATGGGCAACCATGATGGCATGTGCAATGGACGCAAGTATGCAACCGTCCCATAACTTTTTTTTATTTAATTGACTGTTTAATGTTACTGGCTTCATGTTTTCTCCTTTTCGGTCTAGCGATGTTTTGGGGCTTGGCTTGAAGCCTGCCCACATATTTACGATTGTTCCAATTTAGCATCAGTTGGCCCATGTGCTCTCTTATGTCCCCGTAGGCAAATGCTGGCATTCGGATGGCGGGCAAGAGTGCTGCTCTCACTCTCGCGCCCGAACTCTAACGGAAATGAGAGCCGCTATTTGGGTGATACTGGCTTTTCCAGTATTATAACGGAAATAATGGCGCCTAATCACCACTTTTTCTACAGAAAACAGGCCGTTCCTCCAAAATAGCGGCTGCTGCGTCCGTTAGAAATCCAAACTGCCCTCGACGTGCAAAATAGCAGCTATTGCGTCCGCTAGTAGATATCCGCGCAAGCAAAAAAGGCTCCACACCCCGGCATTTCTCATGCACTCTGGTGTGAAGCCTCCCCGCTGCTTATTGCCCTCCGACATCATCGGCTATTGGCCGCAGCACTTCTTATATTTCTTCCCGCTGCCGCATGGACAAGGATCATTACGCCCGACCTTGACCACGCGAATCGGAGTTTTGCTCGTTCTGCCCATCACGGTCGGTATAGTAGTTGGCTTCCCCGTGCCCAGCTCGGCCGGCGTGTGTCCGCAGTTGGACCACAGTCTCGTGTGGTTGCTGACATCCACCAAAAGCTGAGCAACTTGCCGTACCTGCACCTCATCATCGAACACCAGCTCCCGGCGGTCAAATTCATAGATCATCTGCTGCATCGGAGCTTCCATGGAACAAGCCAACTGGATGTCGTCCACCAGGTAGTGGGCCATTTCTTCGTCCAGTCCCATGTTGCCGACTACGAAATCCTTCAAGGCTTCCAGCTGCGGCGTCATTTCGAAGTAGCCGTCATCGGCGTAACGAAGCAGCTCCGCTTGGTCCGGAACATAATACGGTTTACCCTGAATCCGTTCCAGCAGAGATTCCAGTTCCCCTTCTTCTCCGCTGTGCGCCAGGCCCGCATCGACCAGCCAACCGTCCTGCAGGATAAATTCCCGCTCTCTTTGGAGGATATGCTCCAAATGAGTCTGGAACTCTTCCAGGGTGAGCTCGTCCGCATTTTGATCATTGAAAATTTCCACCAGCTTCTCCGGCTGGAAGGCCCCGTACAAGTGGGTCATGGCCAGCAAATATTGATAGACCCGGGCTCGTCTGTCGCGGGCGTCCCGGAACTCCGCCGTATTGAGCCGGGCATAGGCGGCCCGCACTTCCTCCGGAATCACCAAATGCAGCTCCCCTTCGTGGAAGTAGGTGAATAACAGGCCCCGATCCAGCAAAAAGGCATAGTATCCATAAGGCACGTAATTGTCCTGTTTAGACTTGTGGTCCACCGCCGACGCAAAAAGCTCCCATTCCTCGGCATCCAGAAGGAGCAGCGTCGATTCCAGCCGGTCTATATCCACCAGCGCTTCATGAACCGCCTGGATCAGCTCGTTCTGCTTCATTTTGGATCTGCCGGGAATACTGTACGTTCTGGCCAGCGCGGCCAGCCGGGTCTTTGTGAGCCCGCCCAAAATATCGGACAAGGACGTCTGCATTTCACCCACGATCGCATGCCGGATATTGTTCTCTTCCATCACTTGATTGAAATCCATCTGCTTAAAAACTCCTTTTCATCATTATAAAGCGTGCATTTTGGCTTCCGCCTCATCCCAAGCCACCGTATAGCCCTGTCCCTTGGCGCAAAAAATGGAAGAGGACGTATACTCCGGGTCCGCATCCTTATCGTAGCCGATCCGCTCGATAACCTCCCGCTCAGCATGGCAGCGGTCGTATCCCGCGAACGTCAGACTTAACTTCCCTTTTCCTTGGGTAAAAGAGGCCAATTGGCTGCCGTAGTCCATAAACGTCGCCACCGGCACCGTGCCCGTCAATACCGTCTGTTCTCCCTCCGTAACCGGTGCCTCGAACCGTCCGCTTGCCTGACCGATATCGGAAATCACCCGTCCGATCTGATCCGTTTCCACTTTGATTTTAAAGTGGTAATACGGCTCGAGAAGGACGTTATCCGCTTTTTCCAGCCCCTGGCGCAAAGCCCTGTACGCGGCTTCCCGAAAATCGCCGCCCGACGTATGCTTATTGTGAGCCCTGCCGGTGAGCAGGGTGATTCTCACATCCGTCAGCGGCGAGCCCGTCAGCAACCCGTGGTGATCCCGCTCAAAAAGATGGTGGCGAATCAGATTCTGGTTGCCCACGGATAAATCGTCGGCATGGCAGGCGTTCTCGAAGGCGATTCCCGAATTGCGCTCGCCGGGCTGCAGCCGCAAATGAACTTCGGCGTAATGCCCCAACGGTTCAAAGTGGCCGTGCCCGTCGACCTCGCTGTCGATCGTTTCCTTATATAAAATCTCCGGCTGGTCAAAGGCGACCCTCAAATGAAACCGCTCAAGAACGAGCTGTTCCAATACTTCGAGCTGAATCCGTCCCATGACATGAATATGAATCTGCTGGAGCGTTTCCTCCCAGACCACATTCAAGGAAGGATCCTCGGCATTCAGCAGGTTGAAATAGGCCAGCGCTTCCTTGACATGAATCCCCGGTTCAAAGATCACCTTGGATTTTAACGCGGGCACTGTTTCATACGCTGCCTTTTCCCGCAAAGCGCCGGCGCCATCCCCAACCTGGGCCCGGCTCAGGCCGGTCACGGCAAACAACTCGCCCGCCTCGACCCGATCGACCGTCTTATACTCGCTTCCGTTGTACCTCCGGATTTGGGTGACTTTTTCGCTAACCGGGTTCTGCGCGTCCCCGTATTCCAGGGTGTCCCTTACTTTTAACGTCCCGTTCAACGCTTTGATGAAGGTAACCCGCGTCCCTTGCTCGTCATGGCGAATCCGGTAAACGCGCCCGGCAAAAGGACCCGCGCCGTCGTAGTCTGTCACCGTTAACAGCTCCAGCTTGCGGAGGAATCCCTCGATCCCGGTACCCTGGAGCGCGGAACCATACGCGTAGGGGAAGATCTTGCGCTCTTTGACCAGAGAACGCATGACCTCAAGCCATCGCTGCGGATCATAGCCGTTCTCCAAGTAAGACTCCAGCAAGGCTTCGTCCCGCTCGGCGATAAAGTCAACCAGTTCACCGCTCATCCCGCCGTCATCCGTCAGGCGGTCCGTCATGTCACAGAGCTCCGCCCCGAATTCCGTCCGAAGCTCCTCGGCCACACGAGCCACATCGGCGCCCACCCGATCCGTTTTATTGATGAAAAAGAAGCAGGGGACCCGGTGCCTGTTCAGCAGCTCCCATACGGTTTCCGTCTGCCCCTCAAGGCCTTCCACGGCGCTGACCAGAATAATCGCATAGTCCATCGCCTGGATCGCCCGCTCCGTCTCGGGGGAGAAATCCATATGCCCCGGCGTGTCGATCAGGGAATAGGCGGAATCTCCATAGACAAAGCGGCCCTGATCGGCAAACACCGTAATTCCCCGCTGCCGCTCGATCTGATGGCTGTCCAGAAACGCATCCCGATGATCGACCCGGCCGCGGCTTTTGATACTCTTCGTATAATAGAGCAGCTGTTCCGAGAAGGTCGTCTTCCCGGCATCCACATGCGCCAATATCCCAATGGTCTTGTTCATGGTTGCCTCCGGAAATAAACTGTCGTCTCATATTATAACACAGGACGCAAATGCTTGATTTTTTCAATTTCTACTATATAAAAAGCAACTCGTATCCGGCTGGCCGCAATGTTAATTCTGTACAAAATCACAGTAAAAAACGACAAGTTTATCCTTGGGCAATTGTGCTATAATCACGTTGATTCGCTAAACCGATAAATTTGTAAGGCGTTTCAACAACCGTGTGAAAACACACAGAAACAGGTGATTAAATGTTCGAGCTGAAATGGCTGTGGCAGAACCTGGAGGGAGACCGAACGCGGTATATTCTGGCTCTCTTCCTCTCGGTCGTGGGGTCGTCGCTTACGATCGTGAATCCGTACATCAGCCAGCGCATCGTGGACACGTTCATTTCCGGTGAACACGCGATGCAGAACCTGACGCAGGAGCGTGGGCTTCTGATTATGCTTTGCCTGGGCATGATCGGCTTCTCTCTGCTGCGCACAGGTCTAGCCTATTTGACGACGATGCAGTACGAGTATGCCTCGCAAAATATGCTGTACCGCATCCGCATTTTTTTGTACAACAAAATTCAGGGTCAGGATATGGAGTATTACGACCGCAACCGTACCGGCGATCTCATGACCAAGATGACAGGCGATCTGGACATGGTGCGCCACTCGATGGCGTGGATTATCAAAACGATCATCGAATCGCTGACGATCTTCATCGCGGCCGTCGTTTACTTTTTCTCCATCGATGTGGAATTGACTCTTTGGCTGCTGATTCTTTCGCCGCCGATTTTTATTGTAGCCTATATATTCGCCAAGCGCGTTCGTCCCATGTATGTGGACCTGCGCGAACGGCTCTCCCAGCTGAACACGATCACGCAGGAGAACATCGCCGGCAACCGGGTGGTCAAAGCCTTCGCCCGCGAGGATTACGAGGTGGAGAAGTTCACCGAGAAGAATGTGAACTACGCCAAGGCGAACAAAGCCGCCGCCCTAGTCTGGCTGGATTACTTTCCATACCTGGAGTCATTTGCGCAGGCATTTAACGTCATCCTTATGTTCGTCGGCGGTCTGTTTGTCATGAACGGCCGGATCACTTTCGGCGAGTTTGCGGCCTTTTCATCGCTGATTTGGGCCGTATCCAACCCGATGCGCAACATCGGGATTATCATCAACGATATTCAGCGGTTCTTCGCCAGCTTAAGCAAAATCGTGGACGTCTATTATGCCCGGCCGCACATCGTCAACGAGCACAACGCTATCGATAAACGGCGTTATGACGGCCGCATCGAGTTTGACCACGTCAACTTTAAATACGATAACGTGAAGGTTCTGGATGATGTAAGCTTTACAGTTGAACCCGGTGAAACCGTTGCCATCATGGGCTCGACGGGATCGGGCAAAACGACGCTCGTCAACCTCATCCCGCGTTTCTACGACGTCTCCGAAGGCCGCGTGCTGGTCGACGGCGTTGACGTGCGCAAGCTGGAGCTCGACGAGCTTCGCGGGAATATCGGCGTGGCGACGCAGGACGTCCTCCTGTTCTCCGACACGATCGACGGAAACATCGCCTTTGGCGATCCCGATCTCCCGGAAGAGGACACGGTGAAATATGCCCGCCTGGCCGCGGCGCATGATTTTATCACCAGAATGCCCGAAGGGTACGACACGATCGTCGGGGAGCGCGGCGTCGGCCTGTCGGGCGGGCAAAAGCAGCGCATCGCGCTGGCCCGCGCCATGGCGGTGCGCCGGCCGATCCTCATCCTGGATGACACGACCTCCGCGGTCGATCTCGAAACCGAGGAACATATCCAGCAAAGCCTGCGCGAACTGGACCATCCCTGCACGAAGATCATCATCGCGCAACGCGTGTCCACCACCGCGCAGGCCGACCGCATCCTGATCCTGGATGGCGGCCGCCTGATCGAGGAAGGCACCCATGCCCAACTGCTGGCGAAGCGGGGCTACTATTACGACGTATTTATGCTGCAGAATGAAGGCATCGGAAGGCAGGTGAGCGTCCATGGCAAGGAATAAATTCGATATCGACGAGAACCTGGAATCCCCTTTTGACATCAAGCACTTCCGGCGGGCCATGGTCTATATCAAGCGGCAGAAGAAGCCCATGATCATCGCGTTCGTGCTCAGCGCCCTGTCCGCGGCGATCGCGCTGTCGGCGCCGCTCATCCTGCAGCATGTCGTCGACGTGACAATTCCCGAAAAGGCGGTCGGTGCCTTGTTCGGCTGGTCGGCGCTGATGCTGGTGACGATCGTCGTCAGCGTCATCCTGGCGACGATCCGCTCGCGGATTATGACCCGCGTCGGGCAGGACATTATTTTTGAAATCCGTAGCGATCTGTTCAAGCATTTGCAGCAGCTTCCGTTTAAATATTACGATGACCGTCCGCAGGGCAAAATTCTCATCCGGGTCGTCAATTATGTCAACTCGGTCTCGGACGTGTTGTCCAACGGGATCATCAACTTTATTCTGGAAATGCTGAACCTGATTTTTATCGCGGCGTTTATGTTTGCCGTCGATGTCCGGCTCTCGCTCATAACGTTGGCGGGGCTGCCCGTCTTCCTCGGCATCATGCTGATGATCAAAACCCGGCAGCGCCGGGCGTGGCAGGCGGTTTCCAACAAGAACTCCAACCTGAACGCGTATTTGCAGGAAAGCATCAGCGGGATCGGCGTGACGCAGATCTTTTCCCGGGAGAAGCGCAATGAAGGCATCTTCACCCGGCTCGCCGCCAACTTCCGCAAAGAATGGATGCGGGCGCTGCGCTTCAACGCTCTGATTCCTTTTTCGGTCGACAATCTGGCCACCATCGTGTCGGCGTTGATCTTCCTGATCGGTCTGCTCGCACTGGGTCCCGGGGGGGCGACTTTCGGCGTCATCCTGGCCATGAGCAGCTACGCGGCGCGCTTCTGGCAGCCGATTCTAAGCCTGTCGAACCTGTACAACAGCTTCATCAACGCGGTCGCCTACCTGGAGCGGATCTTTGAAACGCTGGATGAGCCGGTCACTGTCAGCGATGTGCCGAACGCGAAGGAACTTCCGCCGGTGCAGGGCCACGTCAAATTCGACAACGTCACCTTTGCCTACGATCCGGGGCACAACATTCTGGAGAATCTCTCCTTCAACGTCCGGGCGGGCGAGAGCATCGCCCTGGTCGGTCCGACCGGGGCGGGGAAGACGACGGTTGTCAACCTGATCTCCCGGTTCTACAATCTGACCGGCGGGCAAATTCTCCTCGACGGCCACGATATCTCGCAGGTGACGCTGAAATCGCTGCGCAGCCAGATGGGCATCATGCTGCAGGACAGCTTTATTTTTTCCGGCACGATTATGGACAATATCCGCTACGGCCGGCTCGATGCCACCGAGGAGGAAGTGATCGCCGCCGCGAAGACGGTCTGCGCCGACGAGTTCATCCGCGAGTTTGAGCAGGGCTATCAGACGGAAGTCAACGAGCGCGGCTCCAAGCTGTCCCAGGGACAGCGGCAGCTGATCTCGTTTGCCCGGACGCTGCTGGCCGACCCGCGCATCCTCATCCTGGACGAAGCCACCTCGTCGATCGACGCGAAGACCGAGCGTCTGCTTCAGCAGGGCTTGAACGAGCTGCTGAAAGGGCGCACTTCGTTCATCATCGCGCACCGGCTGTCCACCGTGAAAAACTGCGACCGCATCATGTACGTGTCGGACAAGGGCATCGCGGAAAGCGGTTCGCACGACGAGCTGATCGCCCGTCGCGGCCTCTACCACCGCCTGTACACGGCGCAGAAGATGGAAGCGTAAAGCCACACGCAAACAGCAAAAAGGCTGCCGATTCATTCAGGTTCGCGTGAACCTGTTATGAATCGGCAGCCTTTCTTTCTTAAAATGACCCGGCGAGCGGCGGCTTTGGTTGTGAACTCCTGCTCAATCCGCAATTACGTCCCTTCCCCCTGCAAATCCCCGCTATTGGGCGAACGGTGGGACTAACTACGGTGCGCTAGCTAGGGGTGAACTCCATTGAGCTCGATCCAATTAACGGGAATTCCTCCCGTTAATTTTGCTCTTTCTACCTAAGTGGCCCAACTTAGCGGGAATTTCTCCCGCTATTTCCGCCCAAAGGGGCCAATGAGGCCTTCCTTTCGCTGATTAGCTGGAGATTTTCCAGCTAATTGTAGCCGCAGAGCAGAATCGCCCAAATTAACGGGATGTTTTCCCGTTAATTCTCCCGGGCTGGTTGCTCCAACGAACTCATAGAATCGCCTTCCCCCTGCAAATTCCAGCTTTGAGAGGAACGGTGCGACTTGCTGCGAATTACGTCAGTGCCGGGCACAGGCCCGGAAGCGCAGGCCAAGCCGTGCAGGCCCGGGCAACCCCCAGCACCCCCACTGGGCCTACACATCCCACAGTGACTTTATGCAGCTAACCGGACAACCCGTCTCGCATACACATCGCAATCAAAATCGCCTGCGCCGCACATCATCAACTCTTCGAAGGTTTCATCCTTATAATGGGGAGACAAGGGCAGCACGCCCAAAATATAGTAGCCCCCATGCGCCGCTCCCCCTCCGTCTCCGCCCTTCGCGCGAATGGGCGAAAGAACGAGTTCGCAAATGTAAGGATCGTACGCGATATACAAACCAAAGGCATTGGGCCGCTCAAGGTTCGAGGTATAGTAGTACCTTTTATCCTGACAAATGTCCTTCAGCAGTTCCTGGTCGATATGATCTCCGAAAATCCGGGACGTGCCTCCTCCGCACATATATTCCCATTCATCCTCGGTAGGCAGCGAGAACCCCGCCTGCTCGAAGCCGCGGATCACCTCGTAGTAGTTCACCAGTCCGCCGTCCTCACTCTCCATCAATACAATATTCCGTTCCACCAGCATCGGAGAGATCCGCACTTCCCGGCGCGGCGAAAGCACACTCCTCAAATACGCCTCGGCCTTCTGGGGAACTCCGGCTACCTCCAGTTCCGCTTCGATCGCGGCGATGATCCCTGTACTCGCATCCCGTTCATCCAGCCGGTCCCATCCGAGGGTAACCGGGCCGCCGGGTACGAAAATAAACTCGCTGCCGTTCAGATCAAATAGGCCAGTACTCCACTTCCTTCCGTCCCGCTCAACGGTTTCGACCGATTTGAAACGAAACGCCTGCCCGTTCCACCCCTCGAGCGATTTCAGCCATGCTATTTTCTTATCATCATCCATCAGAATCCAGTTATCAAATTGAAGCGCTTCTTCCGGTCTCATGCTCATCCCGTTTCTTCCCCTAGCCTGAGTAATGGATATATTAGCAATCACTCGTTTCGCTGCCGTTTTCCGAGGCCAAACACGAAATATCCTATCGTCATTAACGCGATAAAGGCTGCTCCCACAACGAGGGGGAACCGGGTATCCGGATTGAACCACATGCCCACGATGACCAGCGCAAGGTAAATAATAATCAGGTAGTTGCTGAACGGGAACCACTTGGATTTGAAGTTGTGTCCCTCCAATTCCTGCTGACCCCACCGTTTTCGGAACCCGAACTGGCTGAAAGCCAGCGCGAACCATGGCACCATCCCCGGAAGGACGCTAGCGCTGTAGATGTAGATGAACAACTTGGAATCCGGCATCAAATAGTTCAGCAGGACGCCAATCATCAATAGCGAAATCGTCACCGCGATGCTGTTGCGGGGAACTCCGCTCCCGGACAGTTTTCGGAAGAAGGCCGGAGCCTGCCCGTTCTCGGCAAGGGTATAGAGCATTCGTCCGGCACTGTAAATGCCGCTGTTGCAGCCCGACATGGCTGCCGTCAGTACGACGAAGTTAATGATGCCGGCGGCGGCCACAATCCCTACCTTGGCAAACGTCAGCACGAACGGACTCCCTGTCTCCCCGACCTCGTTCCACGGATACAGCGTAACGATCACAAAGATCGCACCCACATAAAAAATCAGAATGCGCCAAACGATGTTTTTAATCGCCTTTCGCAGGGTGAACCGTGGATCCTCCGCTTCCCCCGCCGTAATGCCCACCATCTCGACGCCCTGATAAGCCGCCGTCACGATGCATAAGGCGAACAAAAAGCCCTTCAACCCCCCTGGAAAAAATCCGCCGTGGCTGTACAGATTCGCTAGCCCGACCGGATTCCAGCCATTGCCGAGGCCAAAGAAGATCATGGCCGTTCCGATAATGATCATGAAGACGATCGCCGTAATTTTGATTAAGGCGAACCAGAATTCAAACTCGCCATACAGCTTTACAGCCGCCAAATTCGCCGCCGCGATGATCAGCATTCCGATCAGCGCCGGAATCCACTGCGGGATGTCCGGGAACCAGTAGTTCGCATAAATCCCGATCGCCGTCACTTCGGCCATCCCCACCGTCACCCAGAGAAACCAGTAGCTCCAGGCGGTCAGAAAACCGGCCAGCGGTCCGATGTACTTATGCGCAAAGGTTGCAAAGGAACCGGTGACCGGCTCCTGAACCAGCATCTCCCCCATAATCCGCATTACGAAAAAAATGACCGCACCGGCCAGTAAATAGGCCAGCAGCACCGAGGGACCGGCCCACTTGATCGTACTCGCCGAACCCATAAACAACCCGACACCGATCGTCCCGCCAAGGGCGATCATCTCAATGTGCCTGGGCTTCAAACCTCTTGCCAATTTTTTAGCTTCCAATTGAAATTCCTCTTTTCTGATGATCCAGGTGATAGTGACCCGCAACACTTTACCGAATTGCAGAATTACTCCACCAAATTTTACGAGAAATTTTCCGGAAACACAATGAGAAAACTTTCAAATTGCTTGCCTAACCCACAACTCCGGTCCGCTCGACGCTCTCCACAAAATGCCGCTGCACGAACAGGTACAGCACAATCAGCGGCAGAATCGCCAGCAGAATCCCGGTATCCACCACGAGCGCCACGTGGTTCGGGTCCGCCTTCGCCGACGCATCCAGGCCCATCAAGGTGGGCAGGAACTGGCTCGCGTCAGCGGGCAGCGAGGCGACCTTCAGCGGCATCAGCGCGCTCTCGCTCATAAACAGCGAAGTATAGAACGTGTCGTTATACTGCCACACGAACGAGAACAGCATCACGGTGATCAGGGGCGGAATCGCGTTCGGCAGCATGATCGTGAAAAAGGTCTTGATCCCGCCGGCTCCGTCGATCAGCGCCGCCTCCTCGATCTCCTTCGGCAGCCCCCGGAAAAACTGGCGGAAGATATAAATGAACAATCCCGCCTTGAGCCCCGTCGCCGTGGCCGAGGTAATGACGGACGGCCAGAAGCTGTTCAGGAGATTGACGCCCTCCTTCCCCGTAAACAGATGGACCAGCCCCAGCACATCGAAGTTTCTGAAGTGCAGGTACATCGGCACCATGAGCGTACTCATCGGGATCAGGATCGTCAGCACCACAAGCCCGAACAGAAGGTTGCTTCCCGGGAAGCTGAACCGGGCGAAGCCATAGCCCGCCAGCGCGGTCGACATCGTCGTCAGCAGCATCGTCACGAAAACATACAGCATCGTATTGAGCAGCAGCGGCCAGTAATCCAGCAGCTCCAGCGCCAGCTTGAAATTATCCATCGTAAAATGTACCGGGATCATGTATATCGTCGGGTTGTAAATATCCTCCTTCGCCTTGAACGCGACCGAGAACTTCATCAGGAGCGGATAAAGGATCACAAACGTAATTCCGGTAATGAGCAAAAAACGGCAAACGGACCATAGCCCTTCCAGCGACCTGTTTTTCACGCGGTTGAGACGGTTGTGATTCGTCAGATCCTTCAGATTCTTCAAATTGTTTAGACGCGATCTATCCGCCAGTTTCAGGTTCAACGCCATGCTCCTGCCCCCTTCCTAGTTGTGGTAAAACGTTTTTCGCGACACAATGTAGCCCATCACGACGAGCAGCAGGCTGACCACAATTGTATACAGCCAGGCCATCGCGGCGCTCAGTCCGAAGTTCTGCGTCTTAAACGCCGTCTCATAGATCATTTTCGTCACCGGGCTGTCCGCGAACGAATCGATAATTGTGTAAATGATGTTGGTCAGGATCAAGGGACTGACCATCGGGAACGTCACTTTCCAGAACGTTTCGTAGGGCGTGGCCCCCTCGATTTTGGCCACCTCGTACAGGTTGCCGGGAACCGACTGCAGCGCCGCCAAGAAGATCAGAATCTGCACGCCCGAGTTGCTGATGATGTCGTAAATCCGCATGACCGCTTCCACGATATAGTCGATAAAGCCCAGCGGAAAGCCCGCCTCCGCCAAAATCATCACCATGGATCGAATATTGAATTGGGAGGAGGCCTGCCCCAGTTGCTCCGCCACCTCGCTGTTTCCGACGAGGTTGATTAGCCCCGAGCTCTCGGCGGCCGCGATCGCCCCGGACGCCAGAATCACGGGAAGGAAAAAGATCGCCCGCGCCAGCCCCCGGCCGCGGAATTTCTGGTTAAGCAGAACGGCCGAGAACAGGCTGAAAAAGAGGATCAGCGGCACGTCCACCGCCATGCCCCCCACCGATTCCGTCAGAATCCGGTTGAAGTTCGCGTCGACGAACAGCGCGTCGTGAAAATTGCTCCAGCCCACGTTTTGCAGCTCATAGCCCTGCGGCGAAACCATCAGCTTGTTGAAGCTGAACCGGATCGATTGGGCCAGCGGCCCCGCAAACAGGAACAGAAAGCCCAGCAGCCAAGGGGCGATGAACAAAAGACCGAGCAGGGAACGTTTTTGCGTTAACGATATCGATATTTTCGGCTTCATCCCTCGTCACCCCCTGCCGTAAAATCCTGCGCTCCCACCGTGATCCCGTTCACGGTCACCGGCTGGTCCGTATAGTTAATCAGCACGGAGGCGCCACCCTCGTATTTCACTTCCACCACGCCCGCCACATGCCGAATATGCTCCTTGATCGGACGGCCGCGCAGCGGGCCGAGCACCTCGCCCACCTCCCGATAGAACCCTACGGCCTCATCCCGCCAATCGTCGGATTCCACCGAGAACATCGCGTCGAACCGTGTGAATTTCAGCGTCTGCGTCGGCTCGCCGGACCACAGGAAATGCGGCGCTGTTCCGTACTCCACGGATTTCAGCAGCTGTTTGCGCAGGTTCTGCTCATCGGCCAGATTCAGCGCCGGTCCGGCATAATCGAGATACCCGTGAATGACCATTTGATAAAAAGGAACCTCCTCATCCGTCAAGCTGAATCGGCTGCTCGAAACCGGCACGTCGATCACGTGCTTGGCATAGGGCCAGCTGTAGGCGTTGGCGTCCGCGACCATCAGATCGGGAAACGCCTCGCGCAAGGCCCCCAGCCGGTCCGCCACGATCCCTTTTGCTTCCTCGCGGAACACGACCCGCTGCACCCGGTAATCCGAGCTCAATACGCCGCCGAGATCGCGCAGCGACAGCCCGCCGATGCCGTATTTGCCGTAGCTGTCGGCGAATGCTCCGACATAGTAGGGCAGCTTCGCGGGGGACAAAAGATAGTAGGTCCCGTAGTAATCATCCTGGCTGTTCAAGTTCCGGTCGTAAGGGTGCAGCTCCGCGACTTCCCGGGTCACGAACCGGGCCGCATCCGCGGACGGATTGAAATTCCCGTCATCCCGGTACACGTACTGGAACGCCACGTCGGGATAGAGGGCCCCGCCTTGCTCTCCAAGCTGTGCGACCAATTCCTTCAGGCCGGCGCTCCCGCCGAGCCCGCGGTCCGGCTTCGCTTTGACCGGCGGCTTATGATGGACGCCCTGGCCGAACCAGCCGAGGTAGCGCATCCGTACATTGGCGATGCCCTCCTTCGCGAGTCCCCGCGCCATTTCCCCGGCTTCCCCGAAGCTGGTCATCGTCACGTCCGCGTCATAAGGGATGCCCAGGAACGATTTTTGCTTATCGACGCTGCCGAGCACATCCACGTAAAAAGGCAGGTTCGCGCCTTCCTCCAGCGGACGCAGCTTGCCGCTCTTCACCAGCTGCTCCCGGTACATCCGGGCCATTCCCGAATAGCTGGCGTCCTCTCCGGTAAGGAACCGGTAGCGCACCGTCAGGTTTCCTTGGTACAGCTTGTCGCTCAGCAGTTGGATTTCCTGGATTTGATCCCCCGTATAAAGCTCCAATTCGTCTTCGCCGCGCACATGAAAACGGCTGAACACATAATTATAAGAATTTTGCTTGCCGCTGACGTCCGCGGCGATGCTGGCGATCGCGTCGCCTTCCTCGATCACCGCAAACCAGCCCGTATCGCCGGCCTTCATGCCGTACACCGGCATGGCCGCCTTCCGGGCCACTTGCCCCCGGCTTACGCTGTTATCGTTGGGATCGTCGCCGTACACCCGCTGCACGTACTGTTCTTCCTTGATTTTCCCGTTATTGAGCCGGATCAGCGCGCCGCTCCCGTCGGGAACCAGCATATAGCCGTCGTCCTTGGTGCCCGCCGCGCCGAAGAAGCGGAGCAGGTCGATGCTGCTGATCCGGTGCTTCCCGCTTTCCGCCACCCGGTCCAGCGGAACCGTCACGACGAGGGAATCGCCGTCCAGCCGGTACTCCAGCGGCACGGTAAATTTCGGCTTCTGCGCGCCGCCCCCGGCAGCCGCCCCGCTCGCCTCATTGTCCGCGGCCAGGTCCTTGGCCGTATACCCGGCCTTTTCAAAGGCGGCCAGCATCTTTTTCAGCACGAGCGGTTTCTTCACCTGCTCATCCAGCCGCTCCAGCAAATCCGCACCGTTCTTGACCGGATAATAGCGGGCCTCGACATAAGCGGCCAGGGTCGCGTCCAGCTTGCTGAGCACCTTCTCCTCCAGCCGGGCCTTGGTAATCCGTTTCGGCAGCGCGTCGATGCCCAGCGAGACATCCCCCAAGGTGTACGTCACCCGCAGGCCGTTCTCCAGACTCTCCGCCGAAAAGTTGCGGTTGGCAACGCTCCAGGGGGAGCTCCAGTACGTCTCCAGCGTGCCGATTTCATCGCGAAACGAAACGGCGAACTGGGAGGACATCACCTCTTTCTCGAACGGGGACGCGATCGCGTCTTCATTGCGCCCCGCCGGGTTGCTGTACCAGACTTCCCCGCTCCTCTGGTCTTTGGCGGCAACCTCGGCCGTCTGCTCGTTATAATACAGAGCCAGCGCCTCGTTTTCGGCCACCAGCGTCATGCCCGGAACGCCGCCGGACCCGGAGTCCCGCAGCGCGCGCAGCTCCTTGCCGACCTCGGGGGCTCCCGGCACCGGTTTGTAATCGGCTGGATCTACCGCGGGCGCCCCCTGATTCAAGAGCAGAAACCCTCCCGCCACTCCCAGAATGACGGCACAGGCGAGCAGCGTGATCGTCAGTTTTCTTTTTTTCATGTCTTCCGCCCCCTACACCCTAAATATGAGCTCTCGGTAGATGTTTGCGAAGAATTCATAGATTTGCTGCAGCATGCTGAAGATAAGCGTCCCCAGAAAGACGATAATCCCCATGACAATGACTGTCAGGATTATCGTAAACACCGTTTTGGACGGGGTGTACTGATGCACGGTCATGATCCCGACAAACAGCAGCCCGATGAACCAAAGGACGGCCACCGTATTCAGCAGATAGAAGAAGGCCGTCTCCTCCTGGACCATAAACCGGCTCGCGAGCGTCATCGGCGGATAGATCAGCACCATCGGCACGAGCGCATATGCAGTCGCCATCACGATATCCCTGAACTTGCCCTCCCCGCCCATGAGCGTCGTCACCGACCAGTTGGCGGTGCACCACAAGAAAAACGGGAACAGAACGAAGGCGATCTCGCTGAGGCTGTTCATCCGCCGGGGATCGTTGAAATTAACGAGAAAATCGGCAAACTGCTTCTGCAAGATCATCGCCAGAATCAACAGCGCCAGAATGACCAGGGCGACGCGGAGCCTGCCTTTTTTCTCATATTTCATATCCCAAAATCCATCGAACGGATGCACGATCACGTGGAGCGGAAATTTAAGATACTCCTGCTTCATGGCCTCTTTTCCTCCTTTGCTTCCAGTGTCTCGCGATCCTGTATGCGGCAAAGGCCAGCGCGGCCGCCAGCAGCACCGACATCACCGTGCCGAAATGCTCCTTCATGACCTCTCTGCGGTACCTTTTATAGGCGACCGAATAATTTTTGCGGTCCATCCCGAGTTTGAAATACTCGAGCGCTTCCTTGTTTTGTTTGCGCATCAGCCGGGCCTTGCCGATTCCGATATACGCGATGTCATAATTGCCGTTCAATTCGAGCACCCGGTTCCAGTAGGATTCCGCCTCGGCGTCCTCTCCCCGGTAATGCAGACGGACCGCGGCGTTGACGTTCAGGCCGAACTCCGTCGGCTCGAACACGACGATACTGCCTTTGCCCCGATCCAGGACAAACTGGCGCTCCCCCATCCGCTCGACGGCGACCGGCGTCTTGAACAGGCCGAGCTGATTGCCGCGTCCTCCGTAGATGTAGAGCAGATTGCCGTTTTCGTCATAGGTAAACACCCTCCCTTTCGTGGAATCCAGCGCACTGTACATTCCGTCGCCCAGCACTTTGATATCCACGAATTTGGAAGGGCCGGTCGTCTTGCGGTAGTAAATATCTCCGGCCACGTCGTAGTAGCCGAACCGCTTGAGCACATCCTCGCCGGACGGATTCAGCCGCTTGATCGGCTCTGTCGATCCGACGTCGATATTGGTCGCGTAAACAAAGCCTTTGTGATCGATATCGAGATTGGAAAATTCGGTCGGGATAAACAGCGCCATCTGGGCCCGCTGCGCTTTTGTGGAAACGAGCCGCCAGAAATAGTCGATATAGTCGCGTTTGACCTTGATTGTACCGATGTACCCGATAAAATCCCCTTGTTCGTCGAATTGCATAATGCCCTCATAAACTCCGCGGGCAACCACAAAGACCCGTCCCGCTTCATCGACCGTCACTTTGAGCGGCGCGAATTGGAACCCTTGCGGCAGCACCTCCGACTGCGGATTCTGAATGATGCGGACCAGACTTCCTTCGGGGCTCAACACCACGACGCGCTGGTGATCCGTATCCGCCACATAGATCCGTTCCTCGGCGTCCGTGAAAATCCCGGACGGATTGGCGAATCCGTCCTGCTTGCCCTCGTTGTCGAAGGAGGAGATCACCCGGGCCTCCGTCAGGTTCTTGCCGATCCGCACGATCCGCTGGTTGCCGGTATCCAGCACATACAGCGCGCCCGACTCCGAAATATGCATATCCGCCGGCTCCGCAAAATCCCCGACCCCCAGCTCCTTGCCGGTGATCGAACGGCCCGGCAGGTAGGCGGCCGGCATCGGCGTCGCTTCCTCCCAGTAATTGTAGTTGTAGCTTTCGTACGGCGCGGGGGCCGGTTCGGACACCGGGGCCGCAGGGGGAGCGAAGCCGGAAGCCGGCTCCGGCGATCCGTATATTTCGCCGGAAGGAAGCAGGAGCGCCGCGATGAGCGCGGAGATGATCCATTTTTTGGCTGTCATGGGCTCCCTCCTAATCTTTCATGCCCGAAGTGGCCATGGTTTCGATAATCCGGCTTTGCGAGAACAAGAACAACGTGATCGGAACGCTCATCAGAATGAGGGCCACCGCCGCCCCGGCCCCAGCCCGGGCAATCCCGCCCAGAATGATCTGATTCGCCGCATAGTGGAGCGTTTTAAGCTGCTCGCTGTAGATAAATCCGTTCCCATCGCTGCCCCACAGCATCTGGAAGAGCAGAATGATCAGCGTCAGCCAGGCCGGCTTGACGTTCGGCATCACGATCGACCAGAAGATGCGGTACTCGCTGGCCCCGTCGATCTTCGCCGCTTCCAGCAGGGCGTCCGGAATCTGCTCCATGAACTGCTTCATCAGATAAAGCCCGAGCGAGTAGGCGAATGCCGGGATAATGACCGCTCCATACGTGTCGATCATGCCCAGCCAGGACAGAATCATATAGTTCGGCGTCTGCGTCACGACCGGCGTGAACATGAGCGACAGCACCACGGTCGTGAACAGCAGCGACTTGCCCGGGAACTTGTGCTTCGCCAGCGGGTAAGCCGCCGCCGAGGCCAGAATGACATGGCCGACGATCCCTATCCCCGTAATAAACACCGTATTGAAAATATAACGGGAGAACGGGACCCACGACTGGCCCAGCAGATTCATAAGATCGAGGAAATTGTTCCACGTCGGATTGCGGACAAACAGCGTCGGCGGAAACAGAAAGATTTCATCCAGCGGTTTGAACGCGTTGTTGATCGCGTAGACGAGCGGAAGCGCCATAAACGCGCCGAACACCGCCAGCATCAGGAACAGGAAAAAAGTGCCGGCAAACGAACGGTTCACCCGTTTTTTTCTGGCGCGCAGCTTCAGCTTGAGCTTCACGGGGCGCCCCCCGCTTCCCAATCCGGTGCCGGGTACACTGGTTGTTTGAGCCTTCACGTTACTCACCCACCTTGTGCAAAAGTTTCTGGACGATCAGGTTCGTTCCGACCATAAGGACGAACAGGACGGTCGCGATCGCCGAGGCAAAGCCCATTTCAAACCGGGTCGTCCCGTAGTCGATCAAGTGGGTGACGATCGTTTCGGCCGCGTAATTGACGCTCGGGAATCCGGCCAGCGCAATCGACACGTCGGCGACGGCAAACGAAGTGGTCAACTGGATGACCGCGCCGAACATCAGCTGCGGCCGCATGGACGGCAGCGTGATGAACCACAGCTCCTGCCAGCGGTTGCGGATGCCGTCGACGGCGCCGGCCTCGTACAGCGTTTTGTCGACCGTCTGAAGCCCGGCGATAAACGCCAGGAACCCGGTCCCGAGGCTAAGCCAGAGCTGAACGAGGATGATGATCGGCATAATGTAGCTTTCCGTCTTGAGCCATTGAATCGGCTCCAGGATCAGACCGAGCTTGATCAGAAACCCGTTGACGATGCCGTACCGGTCCCCCGAGAAAATAATCAGCCAAATAAAATACACGTTCCCGGAGATCGAAGGCGCGTAAAAGACCAGCGTCATAAACGCCCGCATCTTCGGGCTCAGCTCGTTGATGATCCAGGCAAAGATAAAGCAGGCCAAGTAGCTGACCGGTCCGGTGACCGCCGCAAACAGCAGCGTGTTTTTCATCGCGGTCAGAAAAATATCGTCCTCCAGGAACAACCGGGTATAATTGTCCCACCCGACGAACCGGGGAAACTCCAGCATGTTGAAATAGGTAAAACTGAGCACGATGGAGATGAGGACCGGCAGCACCGTAAACAGCATGAACAAAATCATATAAGGGGCCAGCAGAATGTAGGAATGCCTGCTGGCCTTCATCTCCCGCCACTTCAGGGCCCACCGCGTATTGTGCATGTCGATTCCTCCCTACTCCCGCAGCCCGCCGAATTCTTCCTGCTTGTTGCGGATTTCATCGTGGATGTACTGTACCGAGTCCATGATCGCTTCCCGCGGTTCGATACCGCCGATAACCGACCGGTAAAAAGCGTTGAACAGATGTCTTCCCGTGGCATAGCCGCCGGGAACCTCGGGGATACCTTCGACCCAGCGGAACTGTTCCTCCAGGCTTTCGAAATCCTCCACCGGCCAAGGCAGCTGCTGCAAGGCCTTGATATTGGCGGTCGGATAACGGGCGGCCGCCCCCATTAGGCCTTCCATTTCACGGCCGTAGCCCGTTTGCGTCTCATCACTCGTCCACCACTTCAAAAATTCCCAGGCCGCTTCCTTATCCGCCGCGCTCTTCAGCATCAGCACGCCGCTCCCGCCCGCGGGAACGGTGCGATCGATGCTTCCGTCTTCGCGTTTGGTGCCGGGCACCGGGGCGAAGCCCCACAGCCCGCGGATTTCCGGAGCAAAAACGGACAGCTGGTTATAGGCGGTGTAGTCGGTAATGCCGATCGGCATTTGACCCGTCCGGAAACGGTTGGCAAAATCGTACTCCCGCTCCAGCTTGTAGTCCGTGTAGTATTCCGTCCACTGCTTGAACGACTCGATCCCCGTCTTGGAATCGAGATCCGATTCCGTGTCCGCGTCGCGGTAAAACTGCCCGCCGTTCTGCATCAGCAGGGTGGCATACATCGAGTTCGGCGGCAGCGTCGTCCACTGGTTCGGCGCCTGGACTACGACCGGGAGGCCGAAGCCCATATGGTTCTTGTTCAGTACGGCCAGCAAGGTAGCGACATCATCCCAGGTTTCGGGGACTTTCAGCCCCAGCTCGGCCAGTACATCCTTACGGTAGAAGAGCATGTTGAACGTCTGCGTTTCCGGCAGCGCATAGACCCCGCCGCGATATCTGTAAGGCACCATCGCGCTGTCCCGGAACCTTGCGGCGACCTTCTCATAGTCGCCAAACTGCGTCAGGTCCGCGGCCGCGCTCCGCATGGCGAAATTCACCGGCAGGTCGTTGCCGATCTGCATCGCCACGTCCGGACCTTGCCCGGCCAACGTGGCGGGCAGGATTGTCCCCATATTGACCAGCTTCAGATTGACGTTAATGCCCGTCTGCGGCGTAAAGGTTTCGTCGATCATCGCTTTGATCGCGTTTGCCTGGTCCCGGCCGCTGCCGATCCATACCGTCACGGTCCGCTGGTCTTTCTCGTCGGCCACGTTCCCGATCCGGTTGTAGTCGATGAAGAACGATGACGCGAATGTCGACAGCTCGTGGACGATTTTGTCCCCCGCGCCGAGTCCGCCGTCCGGCAGCTTCTTGTCGGGAGAGGCGACGTAAATCTCATCGATCATCAGCGGCTGCTCCCTGGCCTGCTGCAGCCAGGTGCCGAGCCCGCCTGTATTCGTCTTGTACGTCTCCAGCCGGCGCGGGATCGTCTCGGGCTCCTCCACCATTTCCTCCAACTGAAGCGCCATCGTATTGAGCAGCGCCTCCTGATCGCCGGACTGCCCGGACAGCTCCACCAGCCGCGCGCTGACCGCGCGGAGGCGTTCGCTTTCCGCCCGGAAGACCTCCAGCAGCTCGGGTATCCGCTGTTCGACGCGGTAATCCCGGAACTCATCCGGCTTGGTGCCGGTGATCATCAGCACTTTGCGGTACATGGCGTTCAGGTTGAGCAAGCTCGCCTCCACCTGCCGCAGCAGCGGAGCGAACTCGCCGAGACTGGCCTCCAGCCGCAGCACATGCTTGCCTTTGTCGAGTTTGAACAGGTACGGATCGTCTCCGCCCATCGCACCCACTCTGTAACCGCTCTCATAACGAAAAGCGGCCCGGTTCATTTCCGCGAACGGCACTTGTCCGTCAATCGTTAGCCTGCGGGTTGCATAGATCCCGCGCACGAAGTTTTGTTTGGTTCGAAAACCGATCTGATACAGTCCGGTTTCGGGGGCCTCGATCTCCCATTCGATCCATTGCCCCGGCAGCCGCCAATTATAGCCTCCGATCGTGTTGATCCTAACTTGGGAGGCGCTGTACGGGGTGACGCCCGGGCTCGACCGCTCGCTGAGCGGATACAGCGTCGGCGACGATTTGGCAATCGCTTGCTCCGCCTGGACGACGAGCAATTGCCCGGCGGTCTCCCGGACACCCTCCGCTTCGTACCCGGCCTTCACCTGTTCGTACGGCAGCGCCTCCGGCTGCTGAAACAGCTTCAAGTGGTGGATTACCATCGGTTCCCGGGAAGCGGCCAGCGTCAGCGTATGTTCACCCTTGTCAAAATAAAACCGGAACGGCTCGGTCACGTACCCGTCGGAATCCTTGAGCACCGCCTCCCGCCAGGTCGGCCGTTCGACCTGCTTCGGCCTCAGTTCATTGCCCTGATTATCCCGCTCGATTTCCGGCTTCGCGTTGTCCCAGATCCGGTCAAACTGCAAGTATCCCGCCTCTTCAAACGGGAGGCGGCCATCGATCTTCAAAGACCGCTCGATCGCGGAGCTCTTGCCTTCCACCGGATAGTAAAGCAACGACAAATTGTACAGGCCCGCTTCCTCTACGTGGACCTTCCATTCCATTTCTCCCTTTTCTCCGGTGTAAACGGAAAGGCCCTTCTGCCCCTCGTAGTCTCGGAGCTTTCGCGCCTCCGCGTTCTCGGCGCGGACATAATCCGCGGCGGAAATCACGATTTCCTTATCAGGGCGGACGGCGTCTTGGTGCCCGGTCAAATAATCGTCATAGGCACGGCTGGACGAATTCCCTTTCACGCCGGTCACCAGTTTGATCTCCGGAAGCCGGGTTGCGCTCTTGCCGGTGCTCGCTGAACCGCCGCTCCCGGCAAATCCTCCCGCGAGCCAAACGAACAGCAAAATCGCAGCAGCCGCCATCAGCAGCCAGCCCGGTTTCTTGCTCAGCATTCGTATCCCTCTCAATGTCCATCCTCCTCGCACCCGGGTGTGGAACAGGAAAGGGACGCGGCAGCCAGTACACGTCCCCATCCTCCCCTTCTATTCAGGCATGCGGTTCCATCCTTACTTGCCCAGCTTATCGACGGCGGATTGCGCCTGCTGTTTGTATTTTTCCGCCGTGGCGGTCACGGATTGGTTCTTCACGATAATATCCTCGACAAAAGCTCCCGTAGGATAATTCGGATACGCTTCATCGACGGTGATAACCCCGGTCCCCGAAATATGTTCGCGGATCATATCAATGTCTTCCTGATTGGCGTAAATGCTCTCCATATAATCCTGGCCGGGATATTCCTCGGTAGGAGGGATATCGAAAGTTTCTTCATAGATTTGGTACACGATGCCCGGATCTTTCACACCTTTCGGAATGAATTTGGCGGACGCCGCCGTATTCGCATACGTTTGCTTCGGCGAGCCTTGCGGTCCGTTCGGAACCGGCACCACGCCGACCTCGAAGGTCAAGTCCTTCAGCTGCCATTCCGCCGCGATGAACATCGCCACATTGCCGTCCAGGAAGGTGTTCGTTTCCTCCCAGTTTGTTTTGTTGCCGGATTTCACCCGGACAACCTTATCCACGTTGTACAAGCGGTTCACAAATTCCGCCGCCTCGATCGTTCGCGAATCGGACAGCATTTCCTTGCCGTTCTCGTCATCGACGATTTTGCCGCCATTCGCGGCCGTAAAGTGCTTCACCGCATCGATGGCCCAGCCGGAGTAGCCCCACACATCCGTTTTCCCGTCATTATCGGTATCCTTTGTGCCTTGTTTGGCGACCTCCAGAAATTTGTCCCAGTTCCATTCTCCCTTATTGTAAAGCTCTTGCAGATCCGGAAGCCCGAGCTTCTTGAAAATATCGCGGTTGTAGTGGATGCCCAGCGCGGCGGTAACCGGATTGTCGAAAGCGTACTCCCCGCCCCCCAGGGCAGGGGATTTGACCATCAAGTCGCCTTTGCTGTTGATATTGTTCTTGTCGGTCGTGAACTCGCTGAGCGGAAGCAGCTGGCCCTTCATAATAGCGGGGAGCGCCGACTTATATTCCATTTGGACGATATCGGCGAACGGTTCGCCGGCCAGAACGCTCGTCGTAAATTTATTCATATACTCCTGGAAAGGAACGTTGACGAATTCAATTTTACAGTTGTATTTCTTCTCAACCTCGGCGATTTTCTCGAGGCGAGCCTTCTCCCCGGCGGTTGTCCCGGCGGGTTTCAGATCCCACCAGGCCGCTACCTTGATCACGCGGCCGCCCAAGTCGACGGCGGGTTCCCCGGTAGGTTCGGGTTCGGCCGTATTTTGCGGAGCCGTGTTCCCCGGTTCCGGGGTCGGCGCCGGTGAGTTTTCAGCCGCTTTGTTACCGCCGCCACAGGCGGAAAGCACAAAAATCAAACAGAACAAAATCAAAGAAAGCCCTTTCATTTTTCTCATGGATGAAACCTCCCCATTGTTCTATAGACCTTGTCTTGCCTTACCTCAAGCCTTGTCTTGCGTGTAACCCCGCTTGTCTTGCATCAGGATTTTCAAGTTTTCGCCGCTGTTTGTTTTTCTCAAATTTGCTAATAGTACAGAAAACTATGATAACAATTTGAATGAAATCATCACTCCTTGTTAGCTGCGTTTGCAAATAATATACCTCTACCTACAAACCACGTCAATAAAATTATGCTAACGCTTACATATTTATGCTAACTTGTACTGGCCGAAATAAAAAAAGCCCCGGCAATGCGCACATTGCCAGGGACTCCTATCCTAACAGCCTGTCTCTAAATTTCCGGTTCTTTTTGCGTTTTCTCCTTGAGGATAATCTCTGCCTGAATCAGCAGCTTCTCCGCGTTGGAATGCGGGTTGGCCATTCGCCAGATCAGCTTGTCGACCGCCCTCGCGCCCAACATCTCCTTGTCCACATCGACCGTGGCGAGGAGAGGCAGCGAGGCGTCGGTGTTGTCAAAGCCCGTAAGCTGCACGTCCCGGGGAACCTCGATTCCCTGCCTCTGCAGTGCCTCCATAACGAACTGCGCCGTCGTATCGTTGGCGCAAACGAATATCTCCGGCAACCGATGCTTTGCTATCACCCGGGGCACCGCATCGTGAATTTGAGCGATCTCCGGTCCGGTCAATTCGGGAATTTGCCGATGCTCCAGCTTGTAATCCTCCAGCACGGAACGAAATCCCAGCCAGCGCTCGTAATAGCTGGGGGCGTCCCCGATTTGTCCGACAAACTGAAAATTCCTGTACCCTTTGCTGATGAGCTTGATCATCATTTCCCGCATCGCGGACACATTGTCCGTAAACACCGAGTCGCATTGAAACGCCGGATCCTGGTGATCCACCATGACGACGGGAATTTCGAGCCTCCGGATCTCGAGCAGAATCTGCGTGGACACGGAGCCGACCGTAAGGATGCCGCCGATCGCTTTGGGATTGAGCAGCGAAAACATCGAATCGTCCGAGGGCTCCGTCAGCGTGAGTATATCCACCCCCTTCTGGTTCAGGCGGGCGGAGATCCCGTTAAATACCGGCCCCCAGTACAGGGAGTCGGTATTTTGATAGCGCACATTCGGAAAAAGCACCAGAATTGCGCCGGGCCGGGCTTCCCCTTCAACGTCCGGGGCTTGATTCCAGGCGGAAGAGCCTGATTTGCCCCCGTCTTTGAAGTAGCCGAGCTGACCCGCCGCCTTCAGGATCATCTCTCTCGTCTGCGCGCTAACCCCCGGTTTTCCCGAGAGCGCCCGAGATACCGCAAACTTGGAAACCCCGGTGAAATCCGCGATTTCCTGGATCGTTACTTTTTTCATCATATCTACCTACTTGAGTACAGATTTAATTGCTTCTTGCTTTAATAGATTTAAAGTCATCATTTGTTAGGTTCAGTTAGGTCAATTTCATAATAACATGGTTGGACAATAAACCCAAATCCCACTTGCGGACGAGCGCCGGGAAAGAACAATTTTTGATTATTTTATCATAAATCCCAACGATTCCGAATCGTAAGTCGTAGGCCGAATGCTCTGTAATAGCGTTGATGGTAAGTTGAAAAGTTTTATTCTTTTTCTGAGAAATCGTGAAATTATTTATACGAAACCTACCATCAGGATTATCGCTGTATAAGTCGTTCCCCTCAAAACTTTTAAAAGGTTCTCCGACAATGACCCGTTCGTCATCAATCACCAAGAGCTCCAGCTTTTTGTCCCAATGATACTTCATATCTGTTTGATCTAAAAATAGGCGAATCGGCAAAAACATAGCTCCCTCTTTCAGCACAGGAACCGTGTCCATCAACAGTTCTTCGTTATTTACCTTTGCCTCTTCCGACCCCACTGTAAACTGAAATTTTTGATCTAACCACTCTAAACTTGCTGTTTTCGTTGAGGTCTGATAAGTCACCTTTCCTCCGAACAGATCTTCATACGCCCTGAGCGGAATAAGAAGACGATGATTTTTATCGACAAATGGACCTGACGGTTTGGTGTAAAGAATGACGAACTTGTCTACTTTCAGATGAACCCCTGATTTTGATGGAAGTGCGTCTGCCGATGAATCCAATACTAAAAGGTTCGACAGCAACATTAGGCCCAAGATCATGGTAATAAATTTCTTCACAAATTCATCCCTCGGATTCAAATCGCCCTATTCGATCTCAGCCTATCCGGCATCGAGTTCGGCGCAGTGTTGGTTTTTTCATTCGTTATATATAAGCTTACTACTTAGGGCCAACAGAAGGAAACGACCCTTTTTTGTCGAAATTAGTCTAGGAAGATATCCTTAGAAAGGAGGTGTAATCATGGATAAAGCGATTGTACATAAACTTGTGGATGAAGTCATCAATGAAGTAACGGCGGCAAACCGGGAAGCTCTCGAGGCCGAAGGCATTTCCAAGTCCAGCGTCGAACTGTCTGTCCGCATGTCGGCCATGACGACGATTCGAATTCTTGAGAAACTGGAACTGATTGAGAAAGGCTGATCCCCCCCCTTGCTGATGCCGACCTCCCGGGACCAAGTAAGTTCCCGGGTCGGCCGGTGATCCCCTAGCACCCCTCAGAATGTTACCAAAGTTGCCGGCAGCGAAAACTTCGACCGGGGGGCGGACCGGGCCAGACCGGGAACACGCCGGGGCCTTGGCCTAGGGCCGGACGAACTCCACGCGAGCACTTTAGCTCTAACGGACATCATAGACGCTATTCCGTGGAAATCCGTACTTTCGGAATCCTAACGGAACTAATAGCGCCTATTTGTCTACTTTCCCGCCGAATGACCTCATTTTACCAAAATAGCGGTTGCTGCGTCCGTTAGAATCCCAAGTCGCCCTAAATGGACGAAATAGCGGCTATGGCTTCCGTTAGAGTGAGAAAGCTTCGGCCGGGCCGAAACCGGTGCCGTTCCCACTGTCGGCTCAACATCGCCCCGGCTGCCTTTATCCCCCAACTATCGGCTCGGCACTCCCCCGGTTACCTTGATCCCCGCACCGCCCCCAGGCTCTCACTTGTTCTCCCCACCGGGCAGCAGCAAGCGCTATCCTCGCCCGATCCTCACGGCTCGCCCGGCCTCTTCCCGGAGCCGGCAGCATAAAAACGGACTTTCAGTCCGTTACTTCGACGAAATTCTCTACCGAAACAACCTCCCGAAAGCCCGCTATATACATATATCAACTCCGGCACGACCCGCCGCCAATGTTCCAGCCAGTGTGCGAGAGGGGTTCAGGGACCCCCGTTAAGCCCTCTCCGCCCTCAGTTTTAACCGCCTCTGTCTCAAAAAGTGGCGCAAGCCTTGGAAGAAGCGGCCGTTGACCATCATCAGAATGCCGTCCACCATCGGCATGTTCACGGCACCGCCCGTCATTCGGGCAATACCGCGGAACGGAAGATGATAGATGGACATCATGATCAGGTTCGCCGTACTCCGCTTGCCGATCTTTCGCAAAAACCAGTAGGCAAACACGATGCCATGGTAAGCCAGTCTGGCGATCGCCCCCTTGGCGTATTGGCACTGCTCGATCGTGTCGTTGTAGCCGAGCGGTCGGGACCGGTCCCAGTCGGCCACCGGAACGGGCCGGCCGATCAGCTTTTCGAATTCCAAGGCGCCGACATGCCGCACATTCCCTGAGTAATAGGAAGGCAGCTTGTCCTTGTCATAGGGCAAAGGCGCTCCCGTTCCTTCCACAAAAAGCGTATCCTCCAACCGGATATCCGCGCTGGAGGCTCCGATCATCATGCGATATTCCGCCTCTTCGACCTCCCAGGAATCGGTCTTTACGTTGAAATACCGGAAGGTTTTATCATCGAAAGGGATCGTGACCGTCTTGGATTCTCCGGCGTTGATAAACACTTTGGCAAATCCCTTCAATTCTTTGGCGGGTCTAAAGATCTCCCGCGAGTTGCAGCCGACATAAAGTTGAGCCACCTCCATGCCGGCCGTGGCCCCCGAATTGGTTAGTTTAAAGGTGACGCCCGTCCGGCTCACCCGGATATCCGAATATTCGAAAGTGGTGTAGCTGAGTCCGTAACCGAACGGAAAAAGCACGTCCACCTTCGCCGTATCGAAATACCGGTAGCCGATGAAGATGCTTTCCCTGTATTCCGCGGTAATTTCATTGCCGGGGAAATAAGGGGCCGATGGCGTATCTTCGTAACGGAGCGGGTACGTTTCCGCCAATTTCCCCGAGGGATTCACGTCGCCCGAGAGAACCCGCAGAATGGCCCGGGCCCCGGCTTGTCCACCCAAATACCCATGCAGTAATCCTTTCACTTTGCCGATCCAGGGCATCTCGACGGCGGAGCCGCAGGACAGGATCGCCACAATATTGGGGTTCACCCGATGCAGGGCGTCCAGCAAATCGATCTGGTTGTCCGGGATCCTCATATTTTGCCGGTCCAACCCGTCGGCTTCCGTCACTTCATCCAAACCGATATACAGCAGAACGACGTCCGCCTTCGCGGCCAGGGCGCAGGCTTTTTCGATTTCCTTCGGATTTTTCTTTCCGTAACGTTCGAATCCTTGCTCATAACCGATGCTGATAATGCCCGATTCCTCAAAACAGTCCATCGTATGATCAAGAATTGTGGGATTCACGATGGAGGAACCCGCCCCCTGGTATCTGGCATGCTGGGCAAACTCCCCGATCACCGCCACCTTTTTGCCGAATTTGAGCGGGAGAATGCCGTCTTCGTTTTTAAGCAGTACGATCGACTCTTCCGCCACCTTCTGGGATACGCGGTGATGATGCTCCACATTGAAGTCGATATGAGGTCTGCGATAAACTTCCTCCGTCGTAAAAATAAGCTCAAGCAGTCGGTCCACACACGCATCCAGCACTTCTTCCGAAAGTTCACCGCCGCGGACGGCAAGGACGATGTCCCGATTCGTCTCTCCCCCCGTCGTCGGCATTTCCAGTTCGTTGCCGGCCAGCAGCCCGGCCACCCGATCGTTGCTCCCGCCCCAATCCGTGATGACCGTCCCCTGATACCCCCACTCACCGCGCAAAATATCTCGCATCAAATGCAGGCTTTCGTTGGTGTACGTACCGTTCAGCTTGTTATAGGAAGACATGATCGACTTGGTCTTGCCCTCTTTCACGGCGATTTCGAACGCCGTCAGGTAGATTTCCCGCAGCGTCCGCTCATCGACGATCGCGTCGATCGACATCCGTCTTTGCTCCTGGTTATTTACGGCAAAGTGCTTCACGCAAGCGGAAATGCCCTGCGACTGAATGCCCCTGATATAGCTGGCCGCCATTTTTCCCGCCAGATAAGGATCTTCGCTGAAATACTCGAAGTTTCTGCCGCACAGCGGATTCCGCTTCATATTCACCCCGGGTCCGAGCAGAACATTTACCTTCTGGGTAATAGCTTCTTCTCCAAGATACTCCCCGACCTTTTCCCCGAGCTCCGGATTCCAGCTATTGGCCACCGTGGCCGCCGTAGGGAAGCAGGTCGCGGGCACACCGGCATTGAGCCCCAATTTATCCGCTGCCACAGCTTGTTTTCGGATTCCATGCGGTCCATCGGCAAGAAACATGCTGGGGATGCCCAGACGCTCGATATCCTGGGATTGCCAGAAATCCTTCCCCGACATTAAGGATGCCTTCTCTTCCAAGGTCATGCTCGCAATGAGTTCTTTATACTTCATCTCTATTCCTCTTTTATGGTCTAGGCGGTAAGTTCAAGGATGACCGCGTATAAAACATTCTACTATAGATTCCGGGGACATTCTAATATAAAGAAGCAGGAAACCTCATTCGGCTCCTGCTTCCCCAAGGGTTAATTGAACCCTACCAATCTTTGCGATAATTTGTAAGCACCGACAGAAATACTGCGGCCGGCACGTCCCGGCAAACTGATCAATCCGCCCATAATGCCATACTTCAGATGACGGTAGAGTCTTACATCCTTTTCCTTGATATACTTCCACAGCTCTTTTCGCTTCTGCAAATTTTCAACGGTGCCCGAACGGATCAACAGAATGGCCGAGACGACCGTTACTATCTCCAAATGCTTGAGCATATAGCGGCGCAGGTTTTCGTTCTCGACCTGCTCGAGATCCACCTGCTCGATCATCAGCTTGTTCACCTTCAACTGCTGATCGATTCTCTTAATCATGATGCTTTCCTGCACGGACTGGTCTTCCCGGCCGATATAGTACCGGTAGAAATCCACATTGAGATAGTACATCGTCTTCACATGCTCAAGCGGCGTATACACAAACAAATTATCGACGTAAAAAGTATGCTTCGGCAGCTCCAGACCGCAATCCCGCAACAACTGGGTCCGGTAGATCACGGAATGCATCAAAATGTACTGGCCTTTCCGGAAAGGCTTGACTTCATCCCAGGTGAAAACCTTCCCTTCCGGCAGAACATCGTTGTATTTCATGATCTTTCTGTACTTCGCGCCTTCTTTTTCGTACACAAAATTGCTGATCAGCATATCCACCGTTTTATGTTGGCTCGCCAGATCGGATAAGGCTTTTACTATTTTCAGATACGCGCGAATATCGACCCAATCATCACTGTCAACGACCTTAAAATACAATCCGGACGCATGCCGAATTCCCGCATTCACGGCGGCTCCATGACCGCCGTTTTCCTGATGGACCGCCTTCACGATCGTGGGATATCGCTCCGCGTACTCATTGGCGATGTCGGCGGTCTGATCACGGGAGCCGTCGTTCACGACAATCAACTCGACACTGTCCCCGCCGGGAAGCAGGGATTCGATGCAGTATCTCATATAATCCTGCGAATTATAGCAAGGGATAACAATAGATAATAGTTTCATATTCACACTACCTGTTCTACTTTTCGGATTCTTGTTTGAAAATAATTTTGAAAATCGGGAAAAATACCCAGAAGGAAATAGCGCTATTGATGATCATCGTGATCACGTCCGCGGTCGTTTCGCCCACGGAGCCCATCCCCCATGTGTTCATAAACAAGTTGTAAATCGGCGCTTTATAAAATCCTTGCGCGGCGGCTGCGCCGATCGTAATCACGATATAGGCGACGACATACCAGAAGGCCGCCTTCCAGATGTTGCTGTTCGACTTGAACGTGATGCTTCTTTGCGCGAAGAAATTAAGAATCTGCGCGATCGCGATCGTGATCTGCACGGCCAGGAAATAGGCCAGACCGCCCCCGCCGCCGGAAGAAAGCGAGCCTGCGGCATAATCGAACACATAATAAGGACTTCCGTCGAAGTTATGGCCGAACTGCAGCACTTGAAAATTCGAATGGATCAGGGCAGTCCCGGCAAACAGGCTTTTGAACACCGGCATAAGTACGAGCTGCAAGACGGTAATTCCGTTGCTCAACATAAAGAATACCAGAAATTGAGCCGTATTGGGGTGCTTTTCTTTGTACCTCGCCCAGAAGCCGAGCGGGCCCGATGTCGATTTTGGGTTGTTCATCCTATCTCTCCTTCGCTGCCGAAACACGCTGTTCTTTCTGTTTCGCAGCTTTCAGCATCTTGCTTCTTTCCTTTAAGAAATGGCGCAGGCCTTTAAAGAAACGACCGTTGACCATCATCAGAATCCCGTCGAGCATCGGTAGGTTCACGACGCCGCCGGTCATTCTGGCGACTCCCCGAAACGGCATATGGTAGACGGACATCATAATGATATTGGCCGTGCTCCGCTTGCCGATTTTCCGAAGAAACCCATAGGCGAATATCATAAGCCGGTAAGCCAGCCGTGCGGCCCAGCCTTTGGCATATTGGCACTGGGCGATGGTGTCGTTGTAGCCCAGCGGTTTCTTCCGATCCCAGGTCGATACCGGCACCTTGCGCCCGAGCAGCGTCTCAAACTCTTGTTTGCCGACCTTGTCGGCCCGGCCGGTATAGTAGGAAGGCAGTTCGTTCTTATCGTATGGCACCGGCGCCCCGGTCCCCTCCACAAAAAGGGATGCCGCAAGGCGGATATCCGCGCTGGATGCGCCCACCATGATTTGATAGTCCGCTTCCTCCACTTCCCACCGGTTGGTGTTTATATTGAAATAACGGAACGTTTTGTCGTCGAAAGGAATCTTTACGGTCCGCGTCTCGCCCGCGTTCAAGAATACCTTAATGAATCCCTTCAGCTCTTTCCGCGGCCGGAATACCTTACCGCCGCTGCACCCGGCATATAGCTGGGCAACCTCCATCCCCGCCCGGTTTCCGGTGTTCGTGATGTTGAAGGTAACGCCATCCCGGTCTACCCGGAGATCGGAGTACTCATAGGTGGTATAACTTAGTCCGTATCCAAACGGAAAAAGAACCTCTACATTCGCCGTATCGTAATAACGATAGCCAATGTACAGACCTTCTCTATACTCCACGCTGACCTCTCTGCCCGGAAATTGGTGGCAGGCCGGCGTATCTTCATACCGGAGCGGATAGGTCTCCGCCAGCTTCCCGGAAGGATTCACTTCGCCCGTCAAAACACGCAGAATCGCTTTGGCCCCGGCTTGACCGCTAAGATAGGCATGAACCAATCCTTTCACTTTGCCGATCCAGGGCATTTCAACCGCGGCCCCGCAGGACAGCACCACCACAATGTTCGGGTTGACTTGGTGCAAGGCGTGCAAAAGCTCGATCTGATTGTCCGGAATCTTCATGTTTTGTCGGTCCAAACCTTCCGCTTCCGTCGCTTCATCCAGACCGAGGTAGAGCAGAACCACCTCCGCCTTCTCCGCCAGGGCGCATGCTCTTTCGAGCTTTTTCCGGTTCTTTTTCCCGTACCGTTCAAAACCGGGTTCATACCCCAGGCTGACGATGCCGCATTCCTGCAAGCAGTCCAGCGTACGGTCCAACCGGGTCGGATTAACGATCGAGGAGCCGGCGCCCTGATATCTGGCTTCTTGGGCAAATTCCCCGATAATCGCCGCTTTTACGCCCGGGTTCAGCGGCAGGAGGCCATCCTCGTTTTTCAGCAGCACGATCGATTCTTCGGCCGCTTCCTGAGCCGCCCGATGATGCCGGTCGACATCAATTCCCCTCGGCCCGGCCCCTTTGTATACCTCTTCGGTCTTAAAAATCAGGTCCAGCAGCCGATCCACGCATTCGTCCAAGACCTCTTCCTTGATTTTTCCGCTCTTGATCGCTTGAATGATCTCTTCGTTGGTCTCTCCTCCGGTCGTCGGCATTTCCAGTTCATTGCCGGCGAGCAGGCCGGCCACCCGGTCATTGCTTCCGCCCCAGTCCGTCACGACCACGCCGTCGAAATTCCATTCCTCGCGCAGGATTTCACGCATCAAATGAAGATGCTCGTTCGTATATTCGCCGTTTAACATATTGTAGGAGGACATGACCGTTTGGGTCCCGCCTTCCTTCACGGCGATTTCAAATGCGGTCAAGTAAATTTCCCTCAGTGTTCGTTCATCCACGATCGTATCGATGGACATCCGCCGCTCTTCCTGGTTGTTCACGGCAAAATGTTTCACACAAGCGGAAATGCCGTGCGCTTGAATGCCTTGGATATAGGCCGCGGCCATTTTGCCGGCATGATACGGATCCTCGCTGAAGTATTCGAAGTTTCTGCCGCACAAGGGATCCCGCTTCATGTTGACGCCCGGGCCGAGCAGGACGTTTACTTTCTGGGCGACCGCCTCCTTGCCCAGATAATCGCCGATCTTCTTTCCGAGCTCCACATTCCAACTGTTCGCAACGGCCGCCGCCGTTGGAAAACAGGTGGCCGGAATGCTGGGATTCAGGCCGAGGTGATCCGCCGCGGCCGCTTGCTTGCGGATGCCGTGCGGCCCGTCAGCCAGAAACATGCTGTTGATGCCGAGCCGCGGAATATCCTGGGACTGCCAGAAATCCTTGCCCGACATGAGAGAAGCCTTCTCCTCCAAGGTCATTTGCTCTATCAAGTATTTGTGTTTCATCTCCCGATACCCCATCTTGCTTTTGAGCGGTAGCCTCACAGGCTACCGCCAAAGCATTTTCTATTTATTTTCCCGCTCTTACAACGCTTGCGTCTCGGTTACTTCCTTCTTTGCCTTGCTTCTTCTATGCGTCACTTTAAAGAATCCGAAGGTCAGCAGAGCCAAGAGAACGAGGTTCACGAGTCCGAGTCCCAATACCCAGAACGGATAAGGCGTTACATTCATTTCGAAGGCGTTGCTGTTCGCCACGGTATACAGAATGTTATGGCTCGCTTTTCTCATCGCCTGTTTACCGGTATTGGTCTCCGTGCTCAATTTCGTTGGTTTTTCCCCGATCGTCGTCAGCATCAGATCGTTCCCCGCCCGAATCGCCCGGTCCGTATCCATATGCGGGAACAGATCCCAGTCCGTGATGACCATGCCTTTAAAGCCCCATTCATCGCGCAGTACGGTTGTGAGCAGTCCATAGTGCGCGCCCGCCCAAGTCGTTCCGAGTCGGTTAAAGGACGACATGACCGCGGTGGACTTCCCTTCCTTGACGGAAATTTCAAAAGGCTTCAAATACAGTTCGCGGATGGCTTGTTCATTCGACCAGACTGCAACCCCATCCCGGTTGGTCTCTTGGTCGTTCAAGGCATAGTGTTTGATATAGGAATATACACCTTTGGTGAAGGCCCCCTGTACGGCGGCAGCCCCCATTTTGCCCGAAAGCAGAGCGTCTTCCGAATAATACTCAAAGTTTCGGCCCGAGAACGGCGTCCGGTGAATGTTCATGGCCGGTGCGTACAATCCGCTTACCCCGTAAACAATCGCTTCGTTCGCCATGTACTCGCCCATTTTGTGCGCAAGGTCCACGTTCCATGTCGAGGCAAGGACCACCTCGCTCATAAACTGTACGCCGTTGATCCCGGTCAAGAGCGCGTTGACGCCCGCCGGACCGTCCAGATCCGTGGTCGCCGGTTTCTTGATCGACTCGATGGCCTGTGTCGCATATCCGCCAAAGCCGATCAATTGGGCCATTTCATCAATGGAGAGCTGCTCCAGCAACTGGGCCCATTTCGGATCGTTATAATCCAGCCCCGCTACATCTTTCAGCTTCAGTCCATGGTCGGCAAACACAATATCCTGATCTTCCGGATTGTCGACAGGCTGCTTGTTCTCCAATGCCTGGATCAGCTCCGGAGAAGCTTCCTTGTCCGCGGTCCGTTCTTTAGGCAGCGTGCCTTCCCAATCCGCCCGGGACACGTAGGTCAAGTCGCCTCTGGCTTCGTCAAACACATTCGTGGCTACCGTTTGATCCGTAGCGCGCTTGTTATCCTGGTTGTAAACGATCTTGTCCTTCACTTCGTACGTTCGGGTATCGATGACGTCATGCGCGTTGCTCATCAGTTTGATACCGTATACGCCGGCCTCGAGGACGTACGCCTTCTCTTTCCGGTCATCGTAGGAAGCCATCTCCTCCACCGGAATGTCGAGCTTGATCGTCTCGGAAGCGCCCGGTTCAAGAACTTCCGTCTTATCGAACGCGCCCAGCACCACATGGGACTTTTCAATCTCGCCCTCGTAATAAGGCGGCGTGTAATACAGCTGAACCACGTCTTTGCCGGCTTTGTCGCCGGTGTTCGTTACTTTTACTTCAACGGAGATCGTATCCGCCGAAGTTTGATAGTTCGTAATTTCCTGTTTAAAGTTCGAATAGCTTAAACCGTAACCGAACGGATACTGCACGGCTTTTTGGTAGGCGGCTTCATCCACCTGACCCGTCTTGTTGTCGACGTACCGTGTCTCATAGTAGCGGTAACCTACGTAAATTCCTTCGGCATAGTTGAGAAAAGCGTGGTACTTTTCGCTCTCCTTGCCGAACTTGTCGACCGCTTTGTGCTTGGTATTGGAATATCTGAAATTACCCGCATTAAAAAACGCCGGGGAGGTGGTGACATCATAAGCATAGGTGTCTACCAAACGGCCGGACGGATTCACCACGCCCGCCAGGATGCGGCCCACACTGTTATTCCCCGTTGCGCCGGGACCGCCGATCAGGATCGCCGCATCAATGCCTTCTTTCTCCAGGAAGCCCAGTTCCATCGCATTGCTGGAGTTGATGACCACAACCACCTTCTTGAAGTTGCGGGACGTGACCATATCGATCATTTTCTCTTCCGCTTCCGACAGCTTCAGATAGTGACGATCCTTCGAGCCGCCGTACTCCGAGGTTTCAAACGGAAGGTCGCCGCCTTCTCCGCCGGAACGGGACAATACAATCAGCGCCACATCGGAGAATTCCTCCGCCTTCTTCAGCAAATCCTCGCTAAACTCGCCGGTGGCCGGCTCACTTAAGGTGTAGTCGCCGCCATCCAGATTAAAGTTGTCCTGTTTCTTCTTCTCCGGCGCATGCGTGTTATAGAAGTCCGTCAATTCACTGTTGATTTTAAAGCCCGCGTTCTCCAATCCCTGCTGGATGCTGACATTCGCGCTTTCATCACCCGAGCCGGATCCGCTTCCTCCGTATACCATTCGGACGGACGCCTGGCCAAAAACGTTTACATTTTTCTCACTGGCGTTATTCTGGTCGAGTGGAAGGACATTCCCCTTATTTTCCAGCAGGACGATCCCTTCATCCTCGATTTGTTCGACAACAGCTTTCGATTCCGCCGTTACTTTGGCTTTCTTATCTTCATCGATCTTGACTTTGGTCAAATACTGGTTAATGACGACCTGATAGTGACCGATGCCTACGTTAAGGGCAATGACGATAACGAGCCCCAAACTGAGACACGCCAGCCAAAACCTCCGCCAGCCTTTTTTCTCGGCCTGATTTCTTCTTGCCCAAACAAAACCGAATGCGGCGATGAGCACCGCAAGAATGGTGACCGCTACGAGCAGAATTTTCAGCGTTTCCGCGATCGGTACCATTGAAACGGTTACAACAGTACCGATCAGCAGCGCCAAAAAGACAACCGCCCATACCCCGAATGATTTTTTGTTTCTACCAGACTTACTCACTTTGTTCCCCCTCCTATGTAAGACGCACATTTCCCGGCACAATCATGTTCGATCGTTCCCGTTGTATGTGCTTTCATGACTGCAAATTAAGGGTACCGTATAACTTTTGAAATAACTATCAACCAATCGTTAGGGGGAGGTAACTTTTAGTTTAGTATGCAAAAAAGCCGTTTTGATGGCCCCCTCCGGCCCATCAAAACGACTTACATTTCTCTTTCACATAGTTTTGAAACAACGCGACCGCCTTGGATTGGACCCCTCTTTTTCTGTAGACCAGATAGATATCCTGCGGGATCTTTTCCTTCAGCCTGATCCATTTTAAGTTGTCATTCCGAAGCGATTCCTCAACAAAATCGATGGAAACCGCCACAGCTCCGTATTGTTCGCACAGCCGGTGGGCGGAAATCAAATTGCCGAATTCATGGACGACCTTAGGCGTAAATCCATATTCCAGGCATTTTTCGATAAACCCGCTTTCTTTCCCCTGACCCGCTGATTTCGTAACTAATTCTTCGTTAGCCAGCTCGAGGATCGAGATCTCATTCTGCCGGGCGAGCGGGTGTTCTTTGGAGACGACGACAACCACTTCGCCGCCGGCGAGCCGCTCGAACTCACATTCCTCCACTTCCGCTGTCCCGATGACCAGGCCGACATCCACTTCCTCCTCGAACATTTTGGAGATCGGATAATCATCCGGGTATTCCTTCAGTTTAATCTGGATATCCGGATGGTCTTTCGAGAATCGATACAATAGGTCGACCGGGAGCACGGAGGTGATCGAGTAGGTGATCAGAACGTTCAACAAACCTTTGCGGCCGCTGATAATGCTGATTTCTTTTTTGATATCTTCAATCAGGTAATGGATATGCTTGGCCCGGGCATGCAGCAATTCGCCCGCCTGGGTGGCCTCCATCCCCCGAGGGCCTCTGTAAAACAATTCAGCTTCCAGTTCCAGCTCCAATTGCCGGATCGTTTTGCTGATTCCCTGCGGTGTTATGTACAGGTCCTTCGCGGCCGCGGTAACGCTCTTCTTCTCATAGACTTTAATGAAATATTCCAGTGCCTCTGTATTCATGCTGGTTGAACCCCCTGATTCCATACCCTCCGAACCTGCGAACCGGATGGTATGGTTTAGTATAACATATTGGAAGGTTGGGGTGGTTTGTAGTTGATCGCGTTCGTTTTATGCTAAGATGTGAATGTGTTTCTGGATGCCGGCACAGACAATCACGAAAAATAAGGAGTTTCCCACCATGTACGATTACTTAATTGTCGGTGCAGGCTTGTTCGGCGCCGTATTTGCTTATGAAGCGGGATTGAGAGGCAAAACCTGCCTGGTCATCGATAAAAGAGACCATATCGGCGGAAATGTCTATACGGAGGAAATCGAGGGGATTCAGGTTCACAAATATGGAGCCCATATTTTTCATACGAACAGCAAAACCATTTGGGATTATGTGAATCGCTTCGCGGAATTCAACCGTTATACCAATTCTCCGATCGCCAATTACAAAGGGGAAATCTATAATCTTCCCTTTAATATGAATACCTTCAACAAACTGTGGGGAACAGCTACTCCGGAGGAAGCCCAGCGAAAAATTGATGAGCAGCGAAAAGCGGCTGGGATTACGGAGCCCCAAAATTTGGAGGAACAAGCGATTTCTTTGGTCGGAACCGATATTTACGAGAAACTCATTAAGGGTTACACGGAAAAACAATGGGGAAGATCCGCAAAAGAACTGCCCGCGTTTATCATCAAGCGTCTGCCCGTCCGGTTCACGTATGACAATAACTACTTTAACGACCGCTATCAAGGCATTCCGGTCGGCGGTTATCGGGCCATCATCGAGAAGATGCTTGCGGGAGCGGACATCGAGCTGAATGTCGATTTTTTTGCCGTCAGAAGCGAGCTTGAACAGCGGGCCAGAAAAGTCGTTTATACCGGTATGATTGACCAGTACTACAACCACCGATACGGTGTACTCGAATATCGAAGCTTGCAGTTTGAAACGAAAGTGCTGGATACAGCCAACTTCCAGGGAAATGCCGTGGTTAACTATACGGACCGGGAAACGCCTTGCACCCGCATTATCGAGCACAAGCATTTTGAATTCGGCACGCAGGATAGAACGGTCATTACGGAGGAATATCCGACGGAGTGGAAGCCCGGTGATGAGCCGTATTATCCGATCAACAACGAGAAGAACAATGAAATCTACCAACAATACAAAGCGCTAGCCGAGGAGGAACGGAATGTCATTTTCGGCGGACGGTTAGCCACGTACAAGTACTATGATATGCATCAAATCATCGGAGCTGCTTTGGCGGCGGTCGATCGGGAGTTTGAAGAAAGCTAGGCCCGTCGGTAACAGAAGCGGGGCTTATTACTTAAAAAGCAAGACTCGCCAGGCCCTACGCTTGGCGCGGTCTTGCTTTTTTCTTGCACAGACAAACTTCACAACGGTTGTGAAATACTTCACAATAAATAAGATAAACCAGTGGTATAGTGAAAACGGTGAATTCGGAGAGCCGGATGCTCCCGGGTAGCCTAAATAACTAGAGATATTAAAGTGGAGGGTTCAACATGAAAAGGAAAGCATCAGCATCGCTCATCCTCATCCTCTCGCTTATGCTCGTGATCGCGGGTTGCGGCGGCGGAAACCAGAATCAAAAGGAGAGCCAAAACCAAGGTGGCGCGCAAAAGGAAGCCACCGCACAGGAAACGCAGAAGGCGGAAGCCGTTTCGGGCGCATCCGAGAAAAGCTACACCCCATTCGACCAACTGAAGGACAGCTACGATATCATCATCGTCGGGGCGGGCGGAGCCGGAATGTCGGCCGCGCTGGAGGCTAAAGCCAGCGGCATGAACCCGGTGATCTTTGAAAAAATGCCGGTAGCCGGCGGGAATACAACGAAATCCTCGTCAGGCATGAACGCATCGCAAACCAAGTTCCAAAAAGAGCAGGGCATTGAGGACAGCAATGATCTGTTTTACGAGGAAACTTTAAAAGGCGGCCACGGCACCAACGACAAAGAAATGCTCCGCTTCTTCGTGGATCATTCCGCGGAAGCGATCGATTGGCTGGACTCTATCGGAATCCGCTTGAACAATCTTACGATTACGGGCGGCATGAACGAAAAACGCACGCACCGTCCGGAAGACGGCTCCGCGGTAGGCCAATACCTCGTCAGCGGTTTGGTGAAAAATGTGCAAGAGCAAGGCATTCCGCTCTTTGTGAACGCCGATGTCAAGGAGATTACCCAGCAGGACGGAAAGGTGAACGGCGTCAAAGTTCTTTTTAACCAAGCGGACGAGAAAACCATTACCGCAAAAGCCGTAGTGGTGACTACCGGCGGATTCGGCGCCAACATGGACATGATCTCCAAAGTCAGACCCGATTTGAAAGGATATGTAACGACGAACCAAATCGGCAGCACCGGGGACGGCATTCAAATGATTGAAAAATTGGGCGGAACCACGGTCGATATGGATCAAATCCAGGTTCACCCGACGGTACAACAGGAAAAATCCTATCTGATCGGGGAAGCGGTTCGCGGGGAAGGCGCGATCCTCGTCTCCAGCGAAGGCAAACGGTTCACCAACGAACTGGATACCCGCGATAAAGTGACCGCCGCCATCAACGGGCTTACTGAAAAATCAGCTTATCTTGTCTTCGATTCCGGCGTTAAATCCCGCGCCAAAGCGATCGCACAGTACGAAAAAATGGGCTTTGTTATCCAGGGAGATACCGTGGAAGCCCTGGCCAAAGCCATGAATGTTCCGGCCGATCAGCTGCAAAAAACGCTGGATACCTGGAACAGCGCCGTGAAGAATAAAAAGGATGCCGAATTCGGCAGAACGACCGGGATGGACAATGATTTGTCCGGCGCACCATACTACGCCATCAAAATCGCTCCCGGCATTCACTACACGATGGGCGGCGTGAAAATCAACACGAATACGGAAGTATTGAATAAAGAAGGCAAAGCGATCCCGGGCCTTTTCGCCGCGGGCGAAGTGACCGGCGGCCTGCACGGCCAAAACCGGATCGGCGGCAACTCCGTGGCCGAGATCATCATTTTTGGCCGCCAAGCCGGCATTAAATCGGCGGAGTTTGTGAAGGGGAAGTAAGAAAACAAGAACAAACGATGCAACAAAACAAAACGCTTGGGCCGGGTAGGCCCAAGCGTTTATCGTTTTTGATTTGTTATTTCAAGTCAAGGCAAGCCTACACCTCGAGAACTAACGTATAAGGTGTACCATTCATCACGGCTTAATACGATGTTTTCGGCTTCCGCACACGCCCGAATTCGGGAGGGGTTGGTTGTCCCGATGACCGGTTGGATGGCGGCGGGGTGTTTCATCAGCCATGCAAGCACGATCGCTTCCGGCGAAGTTTGCTTCTCTTCCGCCAGCCGTTTCACCAGCAAAGCCGTTTTCTTTACATTTTCGTCTTCATTCTCCAGGCTGGCTCCTGAGTATAAGCCTTTGGCCAATGACCCCCAAGCTTGAAGCTGAATGTTTTCCAACTGGCAGTATTCGAGCGTGCCCTCGGGAAAAATATTGCCCTTCGCCGCGTCTTGATTCACATGGATGCCGGTTTCAAGCCAACCGATTTTGTGCAAGCTCAATTCCAATTGGTTGACCACCAGTTTTTCACTGCAATGGGCTTGCAATAAACGAATTTGCCCGGCGCTCATATTGGAAACGCCAAAATAGCGGACTTTTCCCGACGCTTTGAGCTGATGAAAGGCCTCCCCTACTTCCCGCGCGTCCATGAGCGCGTCCGGTCGATGCAAGAGCAGAATATCCAGGTAGTCAATCCCCAGTCTGGAAAGAATCCCGTCCACACTCTCCAAAATGTAGGCCTTGGAAAAATCATAACGCGCCGGAATGCCGCCCGCTTCATCCGGAAAGCGAATCCCTAATTTGGACTGAATGATCATTTTTTCTCTTAACTCCGGTTTTTCCTGCAACACCTGACCAAAGACGGTCTCGGCTTTTCCGAACGCGTAAATATCCGCATGATCGAACATATGGATTCCGCTGGCCAAAGCCGTTTCCACCGCTTCATGCGCCTGTTTTACATGTTCGGTTAGAATGGGATCCCGGCTCCAGCCTCCGCCAAGCCCCATACATCCAAAAATAAGCCGGCTTGCGTTCAATCCGTGATGATAAATTGGCAATACTGTCATCTTTAGCACATCCTCTGTTATACAAAATATTGTTTCATAGCTCCATGTTCATCCGTGTAATCGATCACCGACTGATTCGTTTTAAGATCAACGAACAAGGTGCACCGCGTTTCATCCTTTTGCCAGGAAAGCCGGATTTCATCCGCCGCGGAGTCAAGCACTTGGAACTCCCCGTTAAACGCCTCATGTTCATTGCGGAACCGGATCAGCTTCAACAATCTCTGAACCGCCGCTTTTTCCAAAGCCTGTTCGATTTCCCCAAGGGTAAAGTTGTGGCGGTTAATTTCCCGCCCTTCCCCGGTTTTTTTCACATTTTCCAGATCGTTTTCCCCGGCCAGCAGTCCGACATAATAGACCTGGGGTACGCCCGGCGTAAAGAACTGCAGCGCCCGGGCAGCCAAATAGGCATCGTCATCGCCATTCAGAACGGAATAATACGAACACCGAATTTGATGAACATCAAAACCATCCTCGGCTTTATGCTCGTCCGATAAAATCAGACTGAGATTCGCCCCTCTTTCCAGACAGGTATCGACTAATTTTCTCGCCTCTCGGGTATCCAGCATATCGTCCAAATCCGGCTTGACCGGAATGCCGTCATGGCAGTCCAGCATCGTAAACTGTTTAAGCGGCCGAGTCTTCAAGTATTGCTTCAGCGATTCGCCGGATTTATCGATTAACGCCTCCAGTATGCGATAAGGCAAAATGAAATCGTAGATCCAATAGCCGTGTTCCGCCAGCTTGTACTGGATGGAGTAATGAGCGTGTACTTCCGGAAGCAGTTCAATGTCCAGGGAGTCGGCAAGCTCTTTGATCCAATCGAGAAATTCGTAGATTTCCGGCTCCACGAAGAAGCAGCTCGACCCCAACTTTTTAATGACATAACCGACAGCGTCGAGACGCACAATTTTTACATGATGCCTTTTAAAATGCATAAAGAAGTCGGTAAACAACTGCTTGACCTTCGGCGAGTTGATATCCAAATCGATTTGTTCGGAAGGATCGGTTTTTCCAAATGTCGTCCACACCTTTTCTTCCCGGCCGGTTTCCTCGATGGTAAACGTTGAATACGGCAGCGGTCTGCGCAAGAACATTTTTTCAATATCCGCTTGTACCGGTTCTCCGTCTCGCCAAATCTTATCCAGCGTAATAAAATAATCAGCGTACTCGGACTTCCGGCCTTTTTGGAGAAAATCTTGAAAATACTCCGACTGCCGCGAAATATGATTCACCATCAAATCAACCAATACGTCAAAGTTTTCGCCAATCGCTTTCACATCGTCCCAGGTACCGAAATTCGGATCAATTTCCAGATACGTAAGCGGAGCAAACCCCCGGTCTCCCGAAGAAGGGAACGGCGGAAGAATATGGACCCCGCCTTTAAAAACATCCGGAAAATACGTGGAAAGAACGCGATTGAGCGTCTTTAAATCACCTCCTAACGAGTCCGGATACGTGATCAGCTGCACTTGGTTTTGGACGGTCACTTGTTCTCCTCCTATAATCCATACATGTTTTTTATGACTTCCAGCCTTGGCAAATCGACAATGGCGCCGGTATATTTCAACTTATATGCGCTGACCGCAAACCCCAGGGCCAAGGCTTGTCTTATGGTATACCCTTTTACCGCCGCCGCGTAAAATCCCGACCAAAAAGCGTCTCCCGCGCCCGTCGTATCCGCCACCTCGGTGGCCAAGGTGTCGAAGCGGACGGTTTCCGTACCGTTGGAAACCAGGGCGCCGTCTTTTCCCAAGGTCAGGATGACGAGTTTCGCGCCAAGCTTCAGAAACGTTTCCAGATAACGTTCTGGAGTTTGTTTTCCAAACAATCTTTCCGCATCGTCTTCGGACGGTTTTACAATATCCACCTTCCCGATGATCGACTTCACATATCGGACGCCATCCTCACCGTCTTCCCACAGCATCGGATGATAGTTCGGATCAAAACAGACCAATAAATTATTCATTTTGGCGGTGGCTATGATCTTTTCAATCGTGTCTCTCGCCGGTCTTCTGGATAGGGGCCAGCAGGAAAAATGTACGATTTTGGAGTTTTTCAAACCCTCTTCAAGCTCCGGGGTGTAAGACAGATGATAATCCGCGCCCCGGTAAAAAATAGGAATCGGTGTGGAGCGGCTTTTGGTTACGACAACCATGCTTGTGGAATAATCCGCCGCCCTTTGAACATATCCCGTATCGATTCCGGCGTTTTCTAATTCATGAATTAAAAAAGAGCCTAGCCCGTCTTCCCCCGTAGCCGAGGCAACAACCGCCCGTATCCCCAATTTCTTCGCGTTCATCGCGATATTGGAGGGCGACCCGCCAAAAAAACGATGATAAGTACCGCTTGTAGAATCATCATTATAATCCGCGGAGATCATATCGATCAGAATTTCTCCCGCCATGAACAGATCGTTTACGTTGTTTTTAAGCTCGATGCGATGATCAAAATTAAACATGTCAGTCCCCCCGGAATCCGCCTACTTCGCCCATATTCTTGTTGAAGTTCTTACTTCTTGGTTCGGATTTTTAAGCGCCGTGTCCATCATCAAAGAAATATAAGTATCTTGCAGCGCTTCTTTTAAAGAATAAAACTCGGTTCCCGTGGCCAGGTATTCACCCATCCGATCCAGGCATGTGGACACGGCAATTTCATCATCGTTCAATCGGGCATTCGCAAACGGATTCCTGTACACAAACTCTTCACCCAACATAATTCCGTTGTGGGACCATTCCTGATTATTGTATTTTCCTAAGTCGATGCGGTTTAATTCCTGCGTTACCGGCACGTTGTCGGACGTAAGATACCGAACGGTCAAGTCGTCGATCTCCCCTCTTACGCCTTGCACGGTCAGTTGGCGGGTACGGATAAACGAGTGGTATTGCGCCGGATCGGAAAAATCAAAAAACGCGACTTTTCCATGGTCGAATTCCAAAGTCAAACGGTCCCTGGTACAGGAAAAAATCTTCCCGTCAAAGTCCATACCTTCACGTCCGTAGGTTTCCGTCACATCGAAGGAAAACCTTTTCCCATAGATCATGCAGTTTTCAAATCCTGCGTTCAAATACTTCCTGATAATGCTGACGCCATGATACCCATGCAGGGACGATAGATTGATATTGCTGATTTCCCCGAGTTTACCGTCCTGGATCACTTTTAACCAAGCGGCATATAACGGTTGTACGAAGTATTGTTCGGCGATTTGAATTCTGGCGTTATACTGATTGGCTTGTTCCCACAGCTCTTCCAAGGCCTCCACCGTTTCTCCCGGCGGGGTCTCGCACAAGACGGGGATCCTCTTTTTAAATATATCGATTAGATAATCGGTAACAATACCTCTTTTGACGGATAACACCACGAAATCGGGCTCGTCCTTCATTAGCTCGTCCAGCGACTGGACGACGTTAACTCCAAACTTCCGCGCGAACGCTTCCCCTTTTTCCCGGCTGCGGATCAGCACCCCGGTTAATTCGAACCTCTCGGGAAGGGCCTTTGCGATACGAATGTAAAATTCGGCTCTCCATCCTGAACCGATAAGACCAAATTTAATTTTACTCATCCTCATTCTCCCTTTGCTGTTTTATCCTTTAATTCCCCCGGAGGTTAAGCCGGCGATGATTTTCTGCTGGAAGATTAAAACCAACACGATAAGCGGAACCGTGACCACAATCGATGCCGCCGCCATGTCACCCCATGGCAGTTCATAATTGCTGGGAAACAACGCGATCCCCACCGGTACCGTGCGCATGCTGTCATCCGTCATAAAAGTTAAACTATAAATGTACTCATTCCAGGAATTGATAAAAACCAACAGGCCTACCGAAAAGGTGGCGGGTTTAATGAGCGGCAGCATAATTCTGAAAAAAGTTTGCAGTCTGGAACAACCATCGATGGTTGCCGCTTCTTCGAACCCCTTCGGCAGTTGACTGAAGAAGTTCGTTAATAACCAGATCGCCATAGGCAAGGCAAATGTGGTATAAGGGATAACTAATCCGGCATAAGTATTTAGCAGGTTCATATTTTTCAAAATTAAAAATAAAGGGCTGACTGTGGAAATCGTCGGAAACATAGAAATCGTCAGGATCGACAGCAGGATGACTTTTTTTCCTTTAAAGCGCAGTCTCGCCAAGGCATAGGATGCCGATGCGCCGATTAAAATGCTTACAACGGTGGTGATCGTAGCAACAATCACACTGTTCAATAAATACCTGGCAAACGGATGTTTCTGGAATACATTAAAATAGTATTCTACGTTAATAGTGCTCGGTATCCATTTGGCCGGAATAGCCGATATCTCCGCAAGCGGTTTGATTGACGTTAAAAATTGCCAGATATAGGGCAGCAAAATGAAGGCTAAAAACAATAAAACCAGCACATATAACAAGCTTGACTTGAACGTTCTCGATACCTTAAGATCCACCGTAACCTTCCCCCTTTCCGAATATATTTTAGGCAAGATTTTTGCCGATCGATTTCATATAAATTAAGCTAATGGCAAATACAACTAAGAAGATCAGAACGGACAGCGCCGAACCATAGCCGAAATTCAGGAACTTCATGAGGTGGGTGTAAGCATATAAAGATACGCTTTCCGAACCGTTTGCCCCGCCGGTCATGACGGAAACCAAATCGAATACCCTGAACGCGTCGATCGTTCTGAAAAGAAGAGCGACGAGCACGGTGCTCTTGACCATCGGTAAAGTAATTTTTACGAATGCCTGAAAAGAATTGGCGCCGTCGATTTTTGCCGATTCATACAAATCGCCGGGAATCATTTGCAGCCCCGCCAAGATAAGCAACGCCATAAACGGAGCCGTCTTCCAGACATCCGCAATCACCAGCGCCATAAATGTACCGCTTTCCGTACTTAACCAAGCTCGGTAGCCATCGATCAGCCCAAGTCTGTAAAGCACATCATTAAACAAACCGTACTGGTCATTATATATAAATTTCCACATCAGGGCCGATACGGTAGTCGGAATCGCCCATGGAATAAGAATCGCCGCTCTAACCAGCCCTCTGCCTTTAAACGTTTTGTTCATAATCATCGCCGCAGCAAAGCCGACGACTAATTCAAAAAAAACGGTCGCTATCGTAAATTTAAAGGTAAAAAAAATCGAAGCTCCCGCTCTCCCGTCCCGAAATATATCCGAGTAATTTTTAAAACCGACAAATGGATATCCTGAGCCCGGGTCTGTTAACACCATTTCATGCAGACTTAACCAAAATGTCCTTAAAATCGGATAAACCGCAATGACCAATAAAATAATTAGCGCAGGGAACATCATCAGCCAGGCATCTCTAGTTTCCTTTCTTTGCTGTAAACTCTTCATCCCCTCATTAACTCCTTCTGATGACATGGGCTGCGGAACATCCGGTGCCAACCCGCAGCCCATGCCGGTTTAATTTCTTTATTTGCTCAATGCTTCAAGATCGCCTTGAATGTTGTCCAAAGCCGTTTTTATATCGATATGATCCGACAGTGCCGCATGGATGTTAGTTTGAATCGAATCGGAAACTCTGGAATATTGAGGAGACATCGGTCTTGCCTTCCCATTCATAATAATGTTATAGAAATCCGCGTAGAATGGATTCGCTTTCAAAACTTCGGGGTCTTGATAAACTGCTTTTAATACCGGTGGTTGCGCTGCGATCAAATTCATCTTCTTCTGTACGCTTTCGCTGGACAAATATTTGATAAAGTCGACGGCAGCTTCTTTATGTTCATCATCAATGTACTTATTGATTACCAGATTCAGACCGCCCAAGGTGGAATGCCCCTCAGTTCCCTTAGGACCAACCGGTAAAGCGGTAACGCCCACTTTATCCTTGACTTTGGAACCTTCCTTGTTGGCTTGGCTCCAGAATCCGGACCAATCCCGGATAAACAGCGCTTTGCCGTCCAGGAATACCTGTTCGCTTTCCGGTTCCGTATAAGTCGTTACCCCTTCGGGAGCATAGTTTTTGACCATATCAAGCATGATTTGGGTCGCTTCGATATTATTCTCCGAATTGACAACCGGTTTGCCTGATGCATCCAGGACCTCTCCGCCGTTGTTGGCTACATATTCAACCCAGTTGCATACCAACGCTTCGGACAGCGCCGCTTGAAAAACCCCTGTGTATTGAATATCGTTCTTCCCCTGCACTTTGCTTTGCAGATCCATCCAACCTTGATACGTAGTAGGCGGCTCTACCCCCAATTGATCGAGTACGTCTTTACGGTAAAAGAGAGCGCTTGCATTTGTGAACCACGGAAAAGCGACAAGCTTATCGTTGTATGTCGCCGTTTCAATCGTACCCGGCAAATATTTATCCTGCGTTGCCTGATCAAAATACGGGGTTAGATCGGTTAACCACTCGGCCGCCGCAAACTCCGCCACAAAGACCACGTCCAAAGCCATCACGTCCACGCTTTTATCGCCCGAGGCCAGTTTATTGACAAAATCATCGTGGACCACATTGGCGTCCTGCGGCAAGATTTTCGTTTTGACAACGTATTTATCCTGGCTTGCGTTGTATTCATCGACAAGCGTTTGCGCCGGCTTTCCGATCCCTTGGTCAAACGAAAAAGTGATGGTCACCGGCTCCTTGGCGTTTGTTGATTCCGACTCCGACTCAGCCGAATTCCCAGCGCAACCTGCCAACGAAAAAACGAGAGAAGCTGCAACCAACGGCATCCATAATTTTTTTCCTTTTAACAATGTCATGAAAAAACCCCCATTGAAGTAAAATTGTTAGTTCCCAACAAATAGAAGCGCTTTCTTAAATGATTAAAAAAATTACCCCCCCACTTTTAATCACCTTTTAGGAAAACCTTTTCCCGTTAGACAAAACAATCACCACACATTTTTACCTTTAATTCCCCCTTGTTTTAGTTAAAGTCTAGCTTTTGTATCCACATCGGGAAAACCTTTTCCTGATGTGGATACATTATACCCCGGATTTTTAGTGAAAATCAATAGAAATATTAATTATATTTTTCGCACACTAATTCTTCTTATTATTTTATGGGGAATAAATTGGGTTGTCGGTATGGCTTGCTGTTTATGATGAATCAGCTTGAACAGGGTCTTGACCGCTTTAAGTCCCTCATCAAAATACGAAATCCGCACCGTTGTCAATTCGGGACTGAAGTACTTTCCGAACTCCAAGTCGTCGAACCCCATAATGGAAATATCGGCAGGCACCGAAACTTTTGCCGTTTTTAAAAATCGTATGGCCCCGATCGCCATCACATCGTTGCACGCCATTACAGCGGTTGGCAGGGCACTATTTTCTTCATATATTTTTCTCATACAATCATACCCGGAATCGAAAGAAAAATTTCCATGTTCGATATAAGAAGCCGGAACTTCAATGTTGTGTTCTTTTAGAGCCAGCCTATATCCCGTTAAACGTTTCTGTCCGGAGGAATAGTCGTTTTCCGGCCCGCCTATAAACGCTATCTTATGATGTCCGTTTTCAATTAAAAAAGAAACCGCATCATACACGGCCTTCACATTGTCATGAATGACCGTGTGAATGATCTCTTCTCCTTCCGAAGCTTCTTGTGTGACCAATACGATGGGATATCCTTGCCGTTTCATCTCTTCTACCAAAGCAGAATTAACATCAACTCCCGCAAACAAAACGCCATCTACTTTTTTATCGGCCAAAACACCTAACAATTCAACTTCCTTTTCCTGCTGCCCCCCCGATTCACAAACCATTAAAGTATAACCTTTCTGTTGGCAAAAGCTGTTAATCCCCCTGGTCAATGCCCCGAATACCGGATTCGAAATGTCGGGAACGATGATCCCGATGATGTTTGTTTGATTCGTGATTAACCCTCTTGCCAAAGAATTAGGCTTGAAATTTCTTTTTTGAATCACATCATTGACTCTTTTTTTCAGCTCAGGACTGACCGCTTTAGAATTATTGATGACCCTTGAAACGGTCGCGACCGAAACCTGCGCCTCTTTGGCGATATCTTCAATCGTAACTGACATGACACCACTCCTAAAAACTCGCTTATCGTCTTGTCGCCCGGATCATTCCGAACGCAATCTAAACCTAATCTTGCCAATATTTTAACATTAAATCAACATTTATTCTTCTCCCCTCCAAAAACCAATGTCGAATGATTCATTTACGTTCCCTGCCGTCACTTTTATTATTTCCGGAATGCAGATGAATAGTGCCGTGAAGAATAAAAGAACCTCAAACGCCGACTTCAACTCAAACGTTTGGGGTTCTCGTTTGGGGTTCTTTTATGTGATGGCTTAAAGCCTACGCTGTCTAAAGATTCTCAGAAAAATGATTATTATTTTGAATCCAAAGCCTCCACATCACTTCTGAATGCTTCTTTATACTGTTTAAACAGACCGGTATCATACTCGTAGCTCTTATCCTCAGCTTTAGGCGGGTTCTCTTTCAGCTTGGCATACAGCAGCGTGTCGATTTCGCCGGAAAGCTTGGTCCATACCTGTTTTACATCACGAAGTCAATGTCCAAAGTCTCTCCGGTGCTGCCTGCCCCGCTGCTCGCATACCAGCTTAAGTTGACGAAACCTTCATTCCAGATATCGGAGGTAACAAAGTTCTGGATCTCGCTGAGTTTGGACTCCATGGTAGGGCGGCTCCTTTGGCCAGCGAAGTTTCAAGCGATTTCTGAATCGCTTCGGTCAGTTTTTTCTTCATCGGTCTTTTCCTTGCCCGCACATCCGGTAAATACCAGAGAAATCGCCAAGATCAAACCGATCCATAGACTCCCTTTTGCCTTTTTAAACACGGTCGACTACTCCCTCTCTGTTATACATTTCCTTATTTATTACCGGGTTCATTTTCTAAATTTTGGACATAATCTGGGCAAATAGCACAAAAAAAGCCCTCCATTCGATAGAACGAATGAAAGGCTTCTCCGAAGCATGAAATAGAAAGGTGAGGAGGAGTGGGACCTCCATCTCCCCCTTAGCGGGGGGGTGTTTTGATTAAACTATCACCCTACACAGGAAGGATTGGATACCTTCATCTCCTGCGTGAAAGGCAGGCGCCTTAATTAAGCCACTGTGTGGGAAAATTTTAACATATGCTATGATGGATGTAAATCTTTTCTCAAGGTGGTAAGATGAAGAACCCCGGAATGACAACCGAAAAAACCGAAAACGGCCGCAAACCTAGATGTTATATATGCAAAGAACCGAATCCGATCGTACACGACCACTATACCCGATTGTGCCGGGCCTGCGGGGAATTTAATGAAATGAAACGGACGGCCGTGCACCGATTGGATGCGTTCACCGCGTTGGTGACGGGCGGCCGCACCAAAATAGGCTACCATACGGCACTGCGTCTGCTTCGGGACGGTGCGCGGGTGATTTTGACGACCCGTTTTCCGTATGATGCCCTGCAGCGTTATATCCAAGAACCCGATTTCGACCATTGGAAGGATCGCATTCATATTTACGGGCTGGATTTTCGCCAGATCGAGAGAGTCGAGAGGTTTGCCCACTATATCGATCAAGAGTTCCCCTATATCGACATCATTATCAATAATGCCGCGCAGACGGTAAGAATGACGCCGGAAGAATACGAGACGTTGACGCTCCAAGAAGCGAAGCTTCAAAATCAACTTTCGGGTGGAGAGGAACGACTGCGGTTGCCCGACGGGATGGTTCTTCCCCGCATCGCCCTTCAGATCGGCAGCGAAGAAGCGGCGAAGCCGCCGATTCCGCAAATGCTGGAACCGGAGTCAAGCCCGGCGCTCTCCGTATCGCAATTGCAGAATTCGTGGACGGCGGAGTCCCATCAGATCTCTGTAATGGAGATGCTCGAAGTGCAGTTGATCAATGTGACCGCTCCTTTTTTGATCAATACCAAACTGAAGGAGGCCATGATGCGAAGCCCCCACCGCAACCGCTTCATCGTGAATGTGTCCGCCGCGGAAGGCCGGTTCCAGACGAAAAGAAAAGGCGGTTACCATGTTCACACCAACATGGCGAAGGCCTCGCTGAATATGATGACCCTCACCATGTCTAAAGAGTACAAGAAGGAGCGCATTTTCATGACTAGCGTGGACCCCGGTTGGGTTTCCAACCAATTTCCCGAGAAGGTGCAGACCCGCAAGGCGATCGAATTGCCTCTGGACTTCGAGGATGCCGCGGCCAGAATCTGTGACCCGATCTATGAAGGCAAAGACGCGGATCGCCCTTGGACCGGAGTATTTCTGAAGGATTACAGACCGGTGGATTGGTGAAGCGGAATGGCCCTAGCTTCCCGCACGCCGAAATAGCGGCCTTTTGGGACGCTGCTATTTCGGTCTAATTCGGCTCCGCGAGAGAAATAGCGGTCAAGAACGGCCTTATTTCGCTGCGACGAGCCCCAAAAGCAGGGTTATACCCGATTTTCCCCAAAATAAGGCCCCAAAAGGACCGCTATTTCCTACCGCACCGCAGGTTCTACAGTTAGGAAGTCTAACGGCCGTGAGAGCCGTTATGTTGCGATTGAATCACGTATTGGGATTTTAACGGTCGTGTGGACCGTTATTTACCTTCATTTTGACCAAAACAGCCATACTTATATGAAATAGGGGCCGTGGCGGCCGTTAGAATTTGGAGTCAGCGCAAACAGGGCAAATAACGGCTGTGGCGACCGTTAGCATGGTTTAGAGGCGGAGATGACGATCTAAGTTCGACATGTTGCTTGCCGAAGCGGCGGATTGGCCCCAAATGGGCAGCATCAAGGAAGGTTTGATGCAACGTCATTGGGCCCTTATCCCGAGGACGCCCAACCGCCGCACACCCCACACCCCACAAAAAGAACCCCGGACGGATTCCAAAAGAATCAGCCCGGGGTTCAATCATCCCTTATTCAGCAGGAGCTTTATGAAAATTGGATCTCGCTGATCGAGACCGCTCCCGCCAGGACGAGATACACGTCCTGCCGTCCGGCTACGCCGCTCAGTTCGCACGCGTAATCCTTCCACTCCCGAGAACCGCTCGTCGCGTTCGTGTGCATGGCCAGCTTGCCCGCAAGCGCTCCTTGCGGCGATCCCAGGCGCACCTCGACGGCGGAGTCCGCCGCGCCGACGGCCGCGCGCACGCGCAGCGCCCCTATGCCGCATCCGAATTCCGCGTCCGTAAATGCGATCCACCCGCTCGCGCTTTTCAGCTCAACCGCGCTGCCGCCTTCCGTGCCCTCCCCGATCAATACACCTTCGTAGTCGTCGTAATTGATCGCCTGGGTCGGCCGCTTCAGATCACGCGGAGGAATCGTCTCGCCGTCCACGGTCAGGCCGGCCGACAGCGGCAGATTCTCCGAGGAGGCACCGGCCATAAGCGTATAGGTGCCGCTTTCGATACAGTAACGCTCGCGCGTCACATCCCAGATCGCCAGCTGCGAGACCGGAATGGCGAATTCGACCTCGGCCGTCTCGCCCGGCTGCAGCATCACCCGGCGGAAGCCGAGCAGCTGTTTGCGCGGACGTTTTACCCGGGAACGGTTGGCGCGCCCGTAGATCTGCACTACTTCCTCGCCCGGGAGCTTGCCGGTGTTCGTAACGCGGCAGGTCAGGCGAATCTGCGCCTCCGAAGAACCGGAGGCATTCAGCCGCTCCTCGGCAAGATTCAGTTCGTCATAACGGAATGTCGTATAGGACAGGCCGTGGCCGAACGGATACAAGACTTCTCCCTCAAAATATTGATAAGTTCTTCCGCCCTTGATAATATCGTAGTCCATAAACTCCGGCAGCTGGTCCACGGATTTGTACCAGGTCATGTTCAGACGACCGGCCGGATTCGTATCGCCGAACAACACGTCCGCCAGCGCATGGCCCAGCTCTTGGCCGGCATGGGACGTATACAGGACCGCCGGCACGTTGGCGTCGACCCAGTTCAGTGCGAACGGATAGCTGCCCACCACGACGACAACCGTATTCGGATTCGCCGCATACACTTCCTGAATCAGCTTCTCCTGGGACTGTGGCAACGTGATATCCGGGCGGTCGATCGTTTCCTTGCCGTTGATCAGCGGATGGTTGCCGACGAACACGATGGCCAGTTCGGCCTCCGCCGCCGCTTCCTTGGCTGCTTGGAGCCTATCCGTCACTTTCTCCAGCTCGAACTCGTCAGCATGGATGACCTTGACTTCCGCCCCCAAGACTTCGGCCGCCCCCGCGACATTGATCTCGTTCGCCGTTTCCGCCGCCCGGCCGTCGCCGACCAGCAGTTCGCCCGTCTCCCCGTTCACCGTCAGCGGTGTTCCGTTCCAGGTCGAGAACGTCACGCACGCCGGTGCATCTTCATTTTTTTCCTTCGGTTGCACCAGGAATACTTCCTTCGTGAACCACTCCCAAATCACATCCGCCGAGGCCTTGACGATCTTGTCATCCGTGGTCCAGTAACGGCTATTCTCTTCCGCGATCAAGGTGTGGCTGCCCCAGCCCCAATCCGTTATCTCGAACACCGCGGCTTCTTCCGCCTGCTCGGCCGTGGCCGCAAGCGCCGCATGCTCGCCGGCCCGGACCGTCACGTAGCGGCCGGTCTTCTTCGATTTCAAGCGGACGCGGTCCGTTCCGGCGGCAAACCGGGTCTCGGCCTGCTTCCCGGCCGCCGACAATTTCTCACGGATGCCCTGCAGCGGCGTAATCGTGTAAGGCAGCGATCCGCTGTACCAGTCACGGTAGACAATGTCGCCAAGCGGTCCGATCACGGCCACCTTGCCCAGCTTGTCTGCCCGCAGCGGAAGCAGGCCGCGGTCATTCTTCAGCAGCACGGCCGCTTTCGCGGCGGCTTCCCGCGACAGCTCCGCGTGCTCCGGCCGCAAAATGACGGATTCGTCGATCGCGGCGTACGGATTTCCCTCCTCCGGATCGAACTCGCCGAGCCGGAAGCGAACGCGGAACGTGTTGCGCAGCGCGATGTCCAGGTCGCTCTCCGAGAGCAGCCCCTCTTCCAGAGCCTCGCGCAGCGCCTGCTTGATCACGGCCGAGTCATCCGTGATGCTGTCGATGCCGCCCTCCTTCACGGAGCGGGCGACCGCTTCTTTGTACGTATCCAGGTAGCCGTGATCCCGGACGGTCCCCGTCACATCAAAAGCATCGCTCACGACGAAGCCGTCCATCCCCCACTCCTGCTTCACGATCGCTTTGACATCCGGGCTCAGATTGGCCGGCACGCCGTTGATGGCATTGTAAGCCGTCATCATCGACTGCGCGCCGCCTTCTTTGAACGGAATCTCAAACGCTTTCAAGTAATATTCCCGCATGTTGCGCGGATCAATGCTGACCGAAGCGTCGCCCCGGCCCACCTCATTGTTGTTAGCAATAAAATGCTTCAGCGTGGCAACCGCTTTCAAATAAACGGGGTGATCCCCTTGAATCCCCTGAATGAGCGCGGACGCCAGCTTCCCGGTGAGAATCGGGTCCTCCCCGTAGGCTTCTTCCGTGCGTCCCCAGCGCGGATCGCGCTCCAAATCCACCGTCGGCGCCCACAGCGTCAACCCGTTGATTTCGGGATTCCGGCGATAGAACCCTCTGGCTTCATCACCGATAACGCTGCCGATCCGTTTCATCAGCTCCGTGTCCCAGGTACAGCCCAGGCCGATCGGCTGCGGGAATCCGGTCGCCTCCCCAAGCCAGGCCATGCCATGAGCCGCTTCCGTTCCGTGTTTATACTCTTTCACACCAAGCCGCTCGACAGCCGCCTGGTACTGAGGCATCAATTCCACTTTTTCTTCCAAAGTAAAACGGGAAACCAAATCATTTACCCGTTCCTCTAACGGTAAGGATGTATCTTGAAATGGATAGCCAGTTTGTGCTGACATCGTTATCATCTCCTTCAGGCGTATTTTAAGCCAGATCGGATTTAGGGGATACCCGCAAAATTAGAGGCGTTTTCATATAGAATTCATTGGTGAAGATTGGAGAAAAGATAGGTTTGGAAATACTATGCTTATACCATGCACCATGCCCGAGAGGAGGTGAACCCGATGGACGAACAAACCGAGAAAACCAAACAACGGCTTGAGCAGGCACGGGCCAAAGATTCGACCGATGAAGGGCGTAAAGGCGCGTTTATGACAAAAGACGCGTGGAACCAGGATGGCAATCCTGCCGCGGCTGTAGACGAATTCGGCCCGGAGATGGAACAGGAGCCCCCGCCTACGCTCAACGGCAAGCCGCTGTAACCCGCACGAATGAGGGGCATTTCCCGCCCCTTTTCCCCGTATTTTCATATACTCTTCTCGAACCTCCCTCCCCGCCTTGTTGACAAAACGAAAGTGACATTCTAAGATGTGGGGTAATCGTTTACGTTGTATCGCGGCGTAAGAACAAATTATGTAGTCTGTGGGGTCAAAAGAAATGAAACCAACCATTAAGGACGTTGCGGCGAAAGCAAACGTCTCTATTGCGACGGTATCCCGAGTTTTGAACAATTTGCCCGGGTACTCCGATAAGACCAGGCAAAAAGTGTACCAAGCCATTGAAGAGCTCGGGTATCAGCCGAACGCGATCGCCCGCGGTCTCATCAATAAACGCACGCATACCCTCGGCGTCATGTTTCCGAGCGTTTCCAGCGATTTTTCTTCCGAACTTCTCCGAGGGGTGGAGGATTTCGCGCAGGATAACGGTTATAGCGTGATCGTGTGCAATACGGATTTCGACGGTAAAAGAACGCTGAAATATTTGCAGGTCCTGCGGGAAAAGCAGATCGACGGGCTGATTTTTTCAAGTGAAGTGTTGAAAAAAGAGTACTACGAAGTCCTGGAAGACATGCAAATCCCCGTCGTCCTGGTCTCCACCGAGAGCAAGTACCGGGTCCCTTATGTCAAAGTCGATGACTTCCAGGCGTCCTTTGATGCCGTGGAGTACCTGATTCATTCGGGTCATCGAAAAATCGCCCTCATCAGCGGGACGAAAAGCGATAAGATCGCCGGAATTCCAAGGATGAAAGGATACAAGAAAGCGTTGGAGAAGCATGGAATCCCTCTAAACCCAGCCTATATCGCCTACGGAGATTTCATGTTTGAGAAGGGCTGCGAGGCGATGGAGACTCTTTTGCAGAACAACCCCGACTTTACCGCGGTCTTCGCCACCAGCGACGAGATGGCCGTCGCGGCCCTTAACACCGCTGCAAAGCATGGCATCCGGGTTCCCGAGGATTTGTCCATTCTGGGTTATGACGATCTGAAACTGGCCCGGATGGTCGTCCCTCCCTTGACCACGGTTCGTCAGCCGCTGTACGACATGGGAACCATCGCCGCCCGGAAGCTGATTCGCATGATCGAAACCGGAGAAATGGAGAGCAGCCAAATCATCGCTCATTCCATTGTGGAGAGACAGACGGTGAAACCGGTTCTCTAGGATACGGTGGCCGGGTGGTCTCATTATTTTGGCTGATATTGGGGAGAGTCTCTTGCAGAAGCGCCTTTTCATCCCGGGGCTGTGAAGCGGCGGCGTTATTTTTGCGTTTGCCTACGAACGTACGGGTTCCATCTGGCCTTCCATTATCATTCACGGGGTAACCAACGGAATTATGGTTGTGTTGACGGTTATCGGGTAGGGGGAAACTAGCTCTAATCAGACATCATAGTAGGAGAAAATGAGAAAACGCCGCTTCAACTTAGGGCCTAGCGCACTTCCGACACTTCCAACTCCAAAAGATGCAAATCTGCAGGCATTTAGATCGATTCACGAGGGGATGCGAAAAAAGATGCTAATCTGCAGGTATTTCTAGCGATTTTAGAGAAACGAGCCGGTTTCGTCGAAAATTCCTGCAGATTTGCAGGAATTTTCAAATTTGGGGTCCGGACAAGAAAAAAACATGCAGATTCTCTAAGGCCCCCTAATTAAACTGGAGTCTCCCTACCCAATAATTTAAACTTAGAATAAAGGGAGATGATCGGTATGGGAAAAAGGTTGAACGAAGAAAAACGTTTAAAAGTTGTGAAAGAAGCGATGGCAGGTGTTAAGGTGGGGGTATTGGCTCGAATGTACGACGTCCACCCTGAGACTGTCCGT
>NZ_JBAGJC010000014.1:0-112363 GCF_036864765.1 Paenibacillus sanfengchensis
CCCCCTCAAGATGAGATTTCCCAATTAGTAAGACCCCTTGAAGACGACGAGGTTGATAGGCCTGGGGTGGAAGTGCAGCAATGCATGGAGCTGACAGGTACTAATCGGTCGAGGGCTTATCCAAAAACAACTCCAAAAAGTGGCGTCAGGCTGAACAAGCCGATCTGAGCACTTGAGGAGACTAAAACGCAAATACGTTTCGTATCCAGTTTTCAGGTGATCAAACATCTGAACACGTTTGGTGGCGATGGCGGAGGGGTTCCACGCGTACCCATCCCGAACACGACCGTTAAGCCCTCCAGCGCCGATGGTACTTGGACCGAAGGGTCCTGGGAGAGTAGGACGTTGCCAAGCGAACTTTATTCCCTGATAGCTCAGTTGGTAGAGCACTCGACTGTTAATCGAGTTGTCACAGGTTCGAGTCCTGTTCGGGGAGCCATTTGCTCTCATAGCTCAGTAGGTAGAGTGCATCCATGGTAAGGATGAGGTCACCGGTTCGATCCCGGTTGAGAGCTCCATTTTCTTGACTGGCCCGTTGGTCAAGGGGTTAAGACACCTCCCTTTCACGGAGGTAACAGGGGTTCGAATCCCCTACGGGTCACCACCCTTCATTTAATAAAAGCTTCAAATACATATGGAGGCTTAGCTCAGCTGGGAGAGCATCTGCCTTACAAGCAGAGGGTCGGGGGTTCGATCCCCTCAGCCTCCACCATATTGTTAATGGGGATTAGCCAAGCGGTAAGGCAACGGACTTTGACTCCGTCATCCATAGGTTCGAATCCTATATCCCCAGCCATCTTTTTTCTTGTGATTGTATGAGCCATTAGCTCAGTTGGTAGAGCACCTGACTTTTAATCAGGGTGTCGAAGGTTCGAGTCCTTCATGGCTCACTTTTTGAAATGCGCGTGTGGCGGAATTGGCAGACGCACTAGACTTAGGATCTAGCGTCTTTGACGTGGGGGTTCAAGTCCCTCCACGCGCACCATTAATGCGGACGTGGCTCAGCGGTAGAGCATCGCCTTGCCAAGGCGAGGGTCGCGGGTTCGATTCCCGTCGTCCGCTCCATATTATGCGCCCTTAGCTCAGCTGGATAGAGCGTTTGACTACGAATCAAAAGGTCAGGAGTTCGAATCTCTTAGGGCGCGCCACTTTTCAATTTCATAATGGATAACCATCTTATTTCGGGACGTAGCTCAGCTTGGTAGAGCACCTGGTTTGGGACCAGGGGGTCGCATGTTCGAATCGTGTCGTCCCGACCATTATAAGGTGCGGGTGTAGTTCAATGGTAGAACTCCAGCCTTCCAAGCTGGTAGCGTGGGTTCGATTCCCATCACCCGCTCCATTTTATGACAGTAACATCATCCGGTCGATGATGTTTTTTGTTATAACCGGAGGTTTTTTTTAATCTTGCATTTTATTGCTTCACCGTGTTAGGGTAATTAGAGGGTTATCACTCGCAGTTAACTTAATGTTACCTATCCATTTCGCCGAGCAGGACGCCAAGCGTCTTCTTCTGGGGATTACTTCAATTGGAGCTGCGGCATGTACTCGTCAAGGCTCTTCCGCTTTCCTTTAAATTCCTTACAAATAAAGTGAAGATTTTCAGGGAAGTTTATTGTATTATGGTAGGAAAGCTTTTAGAGACGGAATAGGGATGAAATGGGGGAGAAATATGACGGAATTAACGGTAGCAGCCGGCAAAACAAACACCAATAACCTTCTTCGGCGCGATATACGTTTTTTGGGCAATATTCTAGGAGAGGTCCTGGTTCATCAGGGCGGCAATGAACTCTTGGATATTGTCGAGAAGATTCGTGAAGCCAGTAAATCATTGCGTGCCGTATTTTTGCCGGAACTCCACGAAGAGTTCAAGGGAATGATCAATTCCCTCGAGCCGGAAATCCGACACCAAGTAATCCGAGCATTCGCCATTTATTTTCAATTGGTTAATATTGCTGAACAGAATCACCGGATTCGTCGGAAACGGGATTATGAGCGTTCCGCGGGCGAAGCGGTACAAACCGGATCCATCGAAGCCGCGGTGAGAGACTTGAAAGAGCAGGGCTTTTCATTTAGTGAGGCGCAGGAAATTTTGGAGAGCATGTCCCTGGAGCTCGTCATGACAGCTCACCCCACGGAAGCGATGCGCCGTGCGATCTTGGATATTCATAAGCGGATTGCCGACGATGTGATGCAGCTCGATAACCCGACACTGACGTTCCGCGAGCGCGAGCAGCTTAGGGAGAAGCTATTGAACGAAGTCATCACCCTTTGGCAAACCGACGAGCTGCGTGATCGTAAACCGACCGTGCTTGATGAAGTGCGAAATGGGATGTACTATTTTCACGAAACTTTATTTCATGTCTTGCCCGAGGTTTATCAGGAACTGGAACGCTGCCTTTCGAAGTACTATCCGGAGCACTTGTGGCACGTACCTACGTACCTGCGGTTCGGCTCGTGGATCGGCGGGGACCGGGACGGTAACCCTTCTGTAACGGCGAACGTAACCTGGGAGACGCTGAAAATGCAGCGTAAGCTTGCGATCCGCGAGTATCAAGGTCAACTGTCGGAACTGTTCAAATACCTCAGCTTCAGCACTTCCATCGTGGACGTAACGGATGAGTTGCTTGCTTCGATTCAAAGAGACCGACTGCAAGTCACGCTGAAGAAAACGCCGCAATGGAACAATGAGAAGGAACCGTATCGCATCAAACTTACCTACATGACGGAGAAGCTTCACAACGTGCTGGATGAGGCGAAGAAAAATACTTCCGAACGTTACGCCGATGTGAACGGATTAATTGAGGATCTGAAAATTATTGACCGCAGCTTGCGTCATCATTATGCGGATTACGTTGCGGATACGCACATCAAGAAGTTGATCCGTATGGTGGAGCTGTTCGGATTCCATACCGCTACCCTGGATATACGTCAGCACAGCAAGGAACACGAGAACGCCATGACGGAAGTTTTGGCAAACATGAATATCGTCAGCAACTATGCGGAGCTGGGGGAAGAGGAGAAGGTGGCACTGCTGGAACGTCTTTTGAACGATCCGCGTCCGTTGACCTCCCCTTATCAGGAATACAGCGAGAGCACGACGGAGTGCTTGAATGTTTATCGGACGGTTTTCGAGGCGCAAAGAGAGTTCGGCAAGCAGTGCATCACAAGCTACCTGATCAGTATGGCCGAAGCGGCCAGCGATATTCTGGAGGTTATGGTATTCGCGAAGGAAGTCGGACTATTCCACAAGGAAGCCGATGGCACGGTCGTATGCACGCTGCAATCCGTCCCGCTCTTTGAAACGATCGACGATCTGCATGAAGCGCCAGGTATTATGCGCCGACTGTTCAATATGCCGATCTATCGCCAATCCGTAGCGGCTATGAATGACTTGCAGGAAATTATGCTTGGTTACTCCGACAGCAACAAAGACGGCGGCGTAGTGACCGCGAACTGGGAGCTTCGGGTTGCTTTGAAGCAAATTACGGCAGCGGCAAAAGATTTCGGCGTGAAGCTGAAATTCTTCCACGGCCGGGGCGGTGCGCTAGGACGCGGCGGAATGCCGCTAAACCGCAGTATTCTGGTCCAACCTCCCGAAACGATCGGCGGAGGTATCAAAATCACCGAGCAGGGCGAAGTGATCTCCTCCCGTTATTCGTTGAAAGGCATTGCCTACCGCAGCCTCGAAACGGCCACATCGGCGCTGATTACATCGGCGATTCAGGCCAAGCTGCATACGGACCATCATCCGGAAGAGGATAAGTGGGACGCGATTATCGCCGGGATCTCGGAAACCTCGCTGAACAAATATCAGGATTTGGTATTCCGTGAGCCGGATTTCCTGAAGTTCTTTAAAGAATCGACACCGCTTGGGGAAGTCGGCGAACTGAATATCGGCTCCAGACCGTCCAAACGCAAGAATAGCGACCGCTTTGAGGATTTACGGGCTATCCCATGGGTTTTCGCCTGGACGCAAAGCCGCTACTTGTTCCCGGCCTGGTACGCTGCCGGAACAGGTTTATTTAACTACTATCAAGGCAAGGAAGAGAACCTGAAGGTGCTTCAGGAGATGTACCAAAATTCCACGTTCTTCAAATCCTTGATCGATACGTTGCAATTTGCCCTGATCAAGGCCGATCTGGTCATTGCCAAGGAATACGCCAAAATGTGCAACGATGCGGAGGCGAAGGAACGGATTTTCGGGCAGATCGAACAGGAATTCCTCCTTACCAAGGACATGATTCTAAAGATTACCGCGGTATCGGAAATTCTGGACAACAACCCGGCGCTGCAGGAATCCATTAAACAGCGGAATCCCTATGTTGACCCGCTAAGTTATCTGCAAGTACAGCTGCTTCTTGAACTGCGCGCCATTCGCGATGCGGGGCAGGATGACCCGGTATTGCTTCGCGAGGTGCTCCTTACCATTAACGGAATCGCCGCAGGGCTCCGGAATACGGGCTGATCCTCTCCAGGGCGACTAGAGGGAATTTAAAAGCAGGCAAGCCGGTCCTTTCCGATAGGAGAGGATACGGCTTGCTTTTTTTATCTTCGATGATTTTGATAATGGCGAGATGCGGGAATAGTATTGCAATTTACATAGAGTTGAATTAACATTTGAATGAAGTGCCGACGGCCGGAGTTACGTTAAAGGGCTCGGGAAACGGAAGGCCGGATAAGCAAGTGTCCCGAATACGCCCATCCAAGGATTTGGGGGAACATATGGTGGTGGACCATTTCGAAGCGAGACTGGTAAAGCTGGCCCGTAAAGGTGATCAGGGCGCTTTTGCCGAGCTCGTTGATTTATATAAGGATAAGATTTTTCATTTGGCATACCGGATGTTGTCCAATCGGCATGAAGCGGAGGACATCGTTCAGGAGGCTTTTCTTCGCGTTTACAAAAATTTTCACCGGTACGACGACAAACAGAAATTCTCGACATGGATTTATCGGATAGCAACCAACCTGTGCATTGATCGCTTGCGCAAAAGAAAGCCCAGCTACTATCTGGACGCCGAGGTCAACGATCAGGAGGGGATGGACGGCTATACGTTGATTCCCGGAGACGAGAGAACGCCGGAATCGGAGTATTTGCTTTCCGAGACGCAACAGATGATTCATCAGGCGATTGAAGGCTTGCCCGCGAAATATAAGTCGGTCATCGTGCTGCGGTATTTGCAGGATCTGTCGCTGCAGGAAATCGGGGACGTATTGGACATGCCGGTGACAACGGTAAAAACCAGAGTTCACCGCGGGCGCGAATTTTTACGGAAGAAGCTTGAACACAAGATGAACTGAGGGGCTCGTTTAATTTAACTATTGTTGCGATTTTTTTATGAAACGCTTTGTTCGGTCGAACGTAATGTAAGATAGGACGACTATGCCAATAGAGAGTATTGGTTATCCATAGATTGAACTGAAAGGATTGGCGGATATGGATTGCAAACATGCCTCTTCCATGATACATGATTATCTGGACGACGATTTAACGCAGGAACAGGCCCTGAAGCTGAAAGGACACCTATCAGGCTGTTCGGCGTGCAGTGCACGGTTTCATGAGCTGGAGCAAACCGATATGATGTTGTTTGCAACCCTCAGACACAACGCTGTTTCCGCATCGGATGAACTCGTCGACCGGATCATGGGGAACATTCCGAAGCAGCGAAAGCAAGCGGCCTGGATCGGCTGGATACGCCGGCACCCGGCTTTGACGTCTGCGGCCATATTCCTGGTAGTGATGCTCTTCAGCGCGATTTCTTTATGGGATAGCGATGATCAGTTAGTTGTGAAGACTGCGGATCTGGATCAAGTGATTATTAACGGAGATACGGTTACCGTACCGAGCGGTTCAACCATTGCGGGAAATCTGACGGTAGAGAACGGGAAGGCGGAAATTTACGGCGATGTGCAGGGCAATTTAACGGTCATTGACGGTTCTTATTATCAGGCCTCTACGGCACATATTGCCGGAGAGGTCAAGAGCATTGACCAGGCTTTGGACTGGATATGGTACAGAATTACCAATCTGTTTACGGAAGTCGCCTACAAATAGCGGTAAGGACGCAAGCGGCGCCTCCCTTAAGGGACGGGGGGCCGTTTGTTTTTTTAACTTTAGGAAAAAATTTCTTGTAGTGACGAATCATTCTAATTTTCTCGGGTGCTTGCATCTGCTTGGGGAACGTTATAACCTAGAAGTTAAGGGGAACATATAAAGACGAGGTAACAAAGGGATGTACATAAACGTTTCTTTTTCGACGGGTCGTCAAACGGAAACTTTTTGGGGGTTGCACCATGGATTATTTTGCAAACTTAACGTGGCAGGATTACATCAAAGACATTATCGATATCCTGATCGTTACCTATATAATATATCATTTGATTTTATTGGTTAGGGGAACCAGGGCGATTCAACTGCTCAAAGGGATATTAGTCCTTGTGGTCATTTGGGCGGTAAGCACCTGGTTTGATTTGTATACGTTGAAGTGGCTCATGAATCAAATGTTTACGTTTGGCGTCCTGGCAATCTTTATCATTTTCCAGCCGGAGCTGAGAAGGGCTCTTGAACAGCTGGGACGGGGCAAACTATTCGGCCGGAGCACCGCGGATGAGGAGGAATTCGGCAAGCAAATCGGTGAGGTCATTAAGGCAATAAACTTTTTATCCCGTAGAAAAATCGGGGCATTAATTGTATTTGAGCGTAACACGGGACTGAACGAATACACCGAATCAGGTATAAAAATGCAATCGATGATCTCCTCCGAGCTCTTGATCAATATTTTTATCCCGAATACGCCGCTCCATGACGGAGCCGTTATCATTCAGGGGCACCGAATAGCGGCCGCGGCATGCTACCTCCCCCTGTCGGAAAACCCGTTTATCAGCAAAGAGTTGGGGACCAGACACCGTGCGGCTATCGGGATCAGCGAAGTGGGCGACGGCATTTCAATCGTAGTGTCTGAGGAAACCGGGCAAATCTCTTTAGCGATAGAGGGACAAGTGGTTAGAGATATTAATGAAGAATCGCTGATTTCCAAACTTTATGAGGAGCTCGGCCCGAATTCGGGACAGAACGAAAAGCGCAAGCCCTTCTGGAAGAAGAAGGGGGGCTTGAAGTAATGGATAAGTGGATCAACCATAACAATTTTGCCAAAGTGATCGCTCTTATTATCAGCGTTATTCTTTGGGCTATGGTTCATATCGATAGCGGAACACCGGTTGCTCCCACCACTATGATCAAATCCAAGGTGATCGATAATGTGAAGATACAGGTGACCGGCTTCGACAGTGATAAATATGTACTCTATGATCTGGAACCGGACAAAGTCAGGCTGGAAGTCAGCGGGAAGCGGACGGACTTAACCACCAATTTTTCTGATTATAAAGTGAAGCTGAATTTGAAAAATATAGGACCGGGGACGATTACCCTTCCATTGACCCATGAACTTCCTCCCGGAGTTGAGCTGATTTCCATGGAGCCTTCCATTATAAAAGTAACGATTGAAGCCAAGGAAACCAAAGAGGTCCCGGTGACGATCGTAACCAAAGGGAGCCCGGGGGGAGGCGTGCAGGCCGGCATTCCGTTAGTCGAGGGAGCCGGTACGGTTCAGGTGACGCTGCCGGAAAGCGAAATCGGCGAGCTTCAAATGGTGCAGGGAACCGTGGATATCACCGGGCTTACAGCCCCGTTAAAAGGCAAAAGCGTCAAGCTCACTGCATATGATAAACAGGGGCAGGTCATGAAGAACGCGGAAATATCGCCGGGCTCCGTGGATGTGAGTGTCCCGATTAACAAGCTTTACAAAAATGTGCCTCTGGAGATTCGGGAAGTCGGGAAGCTGCCCGACGGCTATGTCCTGGCCAGTGTGAATTCAAATGTGGAAGGGGCTGCAATTTATGGGTCGAAAGAAATGCTTGAGGGCATTTCTTCCTATCCGGTCACAGTAGATTTGAGCCAATTTCAAGGCACTACGGAGACCAGGTACAAGGTGGACTTGACTCCTCCAGACGGTTTTGAGAAAATCGAGCCGAGCTCTGTTGAGATCACCGTCAAAATTGAACCTGCCGGGCAGAAGCTGATCGAGAACGTTCCGGTCACCTTGCTGAACGTGAACGATACACTCACGGAGAAGTTCCTTCATCCGGCCAATGCGAAGGTTTCGCTGACGGTTTATGGAGCGAAGGAACTGCTGAGTAAGCTGAGTGCCGAGGATCTTACGGCGACAGCCGATCTATCCGGGCTGGGCCAGGGAGTCCATACGGTTCCCGTCATCGTGAAGCTCCCGCAGTTTTTGGAGTTGTCGGAACCGGGGAAATCGTTGACGGCTAAAATTGAGCTGTCGCCGAAGGGGAAGCCTGCAACGACAGTGCCGGAGGAAGAGAAATCCACAGGGACTGAGGCGCCGGAGATTCCGCCTCCAGCGGAGGAGCAGCCGGGGCAGAACAGCTCGGGCGGCGACGCGGGGAATTCTTCCGGCAGCACCGGCGGAAGCAGCGGTGAGACCGGAAATGCCGGGAATGCGGGGAACTCCGGGAATGCCGAAAGTACAGGAAGTGCGGGGAACAGTGAAAACGGTGATAAAACGGAAGCGGACTCATAAAATTCGAGCAAGTCAATCCGAAATACCAGGCAGAAAATAAAGAACCAGCGGGAAGAGAAAAACCATGAAGCTGCCGCTATACAACAGAAACGGGCGAAGCTTCAGAACATGTCGAAGGAGTGAAATCATGGGCAAGTATTTTGGCACGGATGGAGTAAGAGGAATCGCAAACAAGGAATTAACCGCAGAGATGGCTTATCAAATCGGCCGCTGCGGGGGCTATGTTCTGGCTGGTCAGGTGCCGAAGCCAAAAGTCGTTATCGGGATGGATACCCGAATCTCCGGGGTCATGTTTGAATCCGCTCTGGTCGCCGGGCTGCTTTCCATTGGCGCGGATGTCATTCGTCTGGGGGTCGTTACAACGCCTGCGGTGGCATATCTGACCAGACTGCTGAAAGCGGACGCCGGCGTTATGATCTCGGCTTCGCACAATCCGGTAGAGGATAACGGGATTAAGTTCTTCGGCAGCGACGGGTTCAAGCTTTCCGACGAGACTGAATTGCGGATCGAAGAATTGATGGATAAAGAGGTAGACGAGCTTCCTCGTCCGGTCGGTGGGGGATTGGGTACGGTAACGGTAGATAATGACTCTAAATTTAAATATCTGGCTCATCTGAAAACCACGATTAGCACTTCCTTCGAAGGATTGAAAATCGTGCTGGATTGCGCCAACGGCGCAGCTTATGAATTGGCACCGAAATTATTCCGGGAATTGGGCGCCGAAATCCATACGATCGGGGCGGAGCCTAACGGCTTGAATATCAACGACCATTGCGGCTCCACGCATCCGGAGAAGCTCAAAGAGGAAGTGATCCGGCTGGGAGCGGATTTGGGGCTCGCTTTTGACGGGGATGCGGACCGTCTGATCGCGATTGACGAAAAGGGAGAGGAAGTCGACGGTGACTATATCCTCTGCATTTGCGGCGACGCCATGAACCGGGCGGGCAAGCTGAAGGACAGCACCATCGTATCCACAGTGATGAGCAATTTCGGTTTCTATAAGGCGACGGCCAAGCTGGCGCTGAATACGCAGCAGACAGCTGTCGGCGACCGTTATGTCATGGCTGAAATGATCCGTGGCGGCTATAACCTCGGGGGAGAGCAGTCCGGCCACGTGATCTTCCTGGATTACAATACGACGGGCGATGGCATTCTCACGGCGATTCAATTGGTGGACACGATGAAGGCGGCCGGAAAACCGCTTAGCGAGCTGAAAAAAGTAATGAGACAGTATCCGCAAGTGCTCGTTAATGTGCGCGTTCAGGATAAGAGCCGGTTTGCGGGCAATACGGCGATTGAAGAGGCCATTGCCAGCGTGGAGCGGCAACTTGGCGACAACGGCCGTGTTCTGGTGCGTCCATCCGGTACGGAGTCGCTGATCCGCGTCATGGCGGAAGGCCCTGAAAAGGCGGAGCTCGAGCAGCTCGTGGCCCATATCGCTTCCGTGGTGGAGAAGGAACTGTCCAATAAGGATGAATCGGTTGTTCTGTGACTTTTTGCATAATTTCAAAAATAAGCCGCTGGCACTGGGAATTTCCAGTTTCAGCGGCTTATTCTTTGGGTAAGCCTGAAAAGGGCGGGTCATGTTGATCAGGACAACATGATCATTGCCAAATGTCTCAAGGATGCATATAATAAGCATATTCAATAAAAGAAAGTGAGGGCAGTGAGGTTGTCGGAAGTGAAAAGCGCCAGAGCTTCATTTCGCGCGAGAACGTTCTCCGGGTAGCGGCAGGTAGGCAAGTTGCCTGTAACTGCGGGAAATCCGGAATCAGGGCGAATCGGCAAAGGGAAGCTGACGAGGTGGAGGTGTTCGAGTTGTTCGGCGGGGGCCTCCCGGTGATGCATCGCACCGTGACCGCAAGGGCAAAAGGAATGGGCGACCGTTCTCACAAACCTTACGGGCCGATGTTAGGATCCATAGTTGGATCCATCGAGTCGTTTATTCATGAGTGTTTGCAGGAGACGCGGAAATATCGCGGTGAACGGAGAAGCATGGACATTCATGAAAGTAGGCATTGTTACGTGTAACTTTTCTGATTTTTCATAAAAATTGAATAGTTCTTTCTCTGTGGAGCCGCGCTTATCTCTCCGCTTGTTTTCTCCTGCCCTAAAAAATTTGGGTGAGATGAAACGGAGGATATATATATTATGTGTGGTATCGTTGGATATATCGGGAAGAGAGACACGCAGACGGTTTTGCTGGAAGGACTTAAGAAGCTGGAGTACCGCGGGTATGATTCGGCGGGGATTGCGGTGTTTACGCAGAACGGACTGCAAATTGCCAAATCGATCGGCCGCCTGGCTAACCTCGAGTCCAAGCTGGAAGGAGCTCCATTGGTAGGTACGGCCGGAATCGGTCATACCCGTTGGGCAACGCACGGCAAACCGTCGGATGTCAATTCGCATCCGCATACCGACCATAGCCAGAAGTTCTCGGTCGTGCATAACGGCATTGTCGAAAACTACCTGGACCTGAAAGAAGAGCTGATTTCCCAAGGTTATGAGTTCGTTTCGGAGACGGATACGGAAGTCATTTCCCATCTCGTGGCTCGCGAATACGAGGGGGATATCGTCAAAGCGGTTCAGAAAGCGATCAGCTATATGCGCGGCGCTTTTGCTCTGGGCGTATTAACGGAGTACGAGCCGAATAAACTGGTAGCCGTACGTCAAGCAAGCCCGTTGATTATCGGTCTGGGCGAAGGGGAGAACTTTATCGGTTCCGATATCCCGGCAATTCTGAACTATACGCGGAATGTGTATATTTTGAATGATGGGGAAATGGCCGTATTGACCGAAGACGCTGTCGAATTGATGACCATTGAGGGGAATTTTATTTCTCGGGAAATGATTTCTGTCGATTGGGATGCCGTCACTGCAGAAAAAGGCGGGTATGACCATTTCATGCTGAAGGAAATCCACGAGCAGCCGAATGCTTACCGGAACACGATGCTGGGCCGGATCGACGAAAGCGGACGCAAGGTCGTATTCCCTGGTCTGAATCTGTCCGATGAGAAAATCCGCTCCATCAACAGTATTCATGTTATCGCGTGCGGTACGGCTTATCATGCCGGTCTCGTTGGCGGAGCTGCTATCGAACGTCTGGTTCGCATTCCGGTGGCGTTTGATGTCGCTTCCGAATATCGCTACCGTTCGCCATTGATTACGCCGGAAACGCTGGTTATCGTCGTGAGCCAATCCGGTGAAACGGCAGATACACTGGCTGCCCTCCGTGAAGCTCATGCGAACGGCGCTCATGTTCTGGCCGTCACCAACGTGGTCGGCAGTTCGATCGCTCGCGACGCGGACGATGTTATCGCAACGCTGGCTGGTCCGGAAATTGCCGTGGCTTCGACCAAAGCGTATACTTCCCAGTTGATTGCATTCTACCTGTTCGGCCTTTACCTGGCGCAAGTACGCGGTACGCAAACCGAAGAGGAAATTGCCCATGTGATTGCCGCTATGCAGGCACTGCCTGAGCAAGTGGAGAGCATGCTGGAGAACTCGGATGCGATCAAAGCCTATGCCGAGCAAATTTCCACGCATGAGCATCTGTTCTTTATCGGCCGCGGTCTGGACTTTGCCGTTGCGCAAGAGGGTTCGCTCAAGCTGAAGGAGATCTCTTACATTCACTCCGAAGCTTATGCGGCCGGTGAGTTGAAACATGGTACGCTGGCGCTGATTGAAGAGGGAATTCCGGTCATCGCTCTGGCGACCCAAGAATCCGTCCTGGAAAAAATGGTCAGCAACATCAAGGAAGTGAAGGCGCGCGGCGCCGACGTTATGGCAATTACGCATGAAGAGCATGTCGCCGGCTTGCTGAAATCCGTCGATCAAGCCTTCGCCATTCCGAAGACACTGCCGCTGTTGACACCGGCTCTGTCCGTCGTGCCGCTGCAGCTTCTGGCTTACTACGCTTCCCTGGCCCGCGGCAACGATGTCGACAAGCCGCGCAACCTGGCGAAGAGCGTGACGGTTGAGTAAACGTTAGAAGTCGTAAAAGACAGGGAGCCCGAGCGTTCGATTCGTGGCTCCCTTTTAAAATGCTAAAAAAACATTATACATACTTTATAATTGGTGGTGAAAATGTTGAATGACATTGGCCATAAAATAAAATGTATCCGTAAAGAAAACAATTTAAACCAAGTTCAATTTGCAAAAAGCATAGGAATTTCTCAAGGGAACCTGAGCGAGATTGCTTAAGCGATACGGTATAAAGGCTAGTATGTCCAGAAAGGGAAACTGCTGGGATAATGCCTCCATGGAGAACTTTTTCAGCCATTTTAAAACCGAGTGTTTCCATCTCCACTCTTTTCACTCTGCCAAGCAGGTGAAGCATGCTGCCCAGCAATACATTCGCTTTTACAACCATGCACGTTTCCAGACGAAACTAAACAACCTGAGTCCGTATGAATACCGCACTCAGGCTGCTCTTTTTTCATTTGCGCCCTTTTCCGTCCAAAGAAATAAACTATACACTGAGAAAAGAAAGTATTAGACAGGAGGAAACACTTCATTAAGTCCGCTTCAAGGAGTACGGATTGAGAGGTAATACTGGTCAGATAAAAACAACTATGTCGAATCAAGAACCAAATGGGGTATGACTATTTTTGAATAGATCGACGATGTGAGTCAGGTAACTACATAAAAAATGCCCCGGATTTTCACCGGGGGGCAATAAAATTAATCTTCGAATAGCTCCTCCATTAATTCGCTGATTTCTTCTTTACGTGACTTTGTATCCTCATTATCAATCGTGATCTTGTTCTTTTGGAATATAAGAGAATCACCGGCCTTAACCTCTGCAGGTAACTCTGACTTCAGGATATCTTCGGTTTTTTCGGTCAATCTCAATAACAGCATATTCACCTTCGAAGCGATCAATTATGCCCTTCCGCATTTCTTTGGCCCCCTCATTCAATTAAATATGGTTACAATGTGTAGAACTTAGATAAGGTAGCTAGCAAAGAGCAGTAAAGGTCTGAACCCGGAAGGAAAAGCGGAATTTAGAACTCTGCTGCTCTTTTTTAAATATCGTTAGATTGAACAAGCATTTTAGGAATTTACGGATATCATGTAAGAAGTGGATGAAATCACGTTGAAATGAAAGGATTTGACCTTTTTTGTGGTTTGACAATCTTTATTGGGTAGGCTTAACATGTAATTAATTAAATAAATTACCATAATAGGGATGTTAAGGCTGGGATGTAGTGATGTCTGAGACTGTTTTTGAATGCCAGGAGAAGGTGCGAAGACTTGCCGTTAAGATTGTGAAGCATTATCGCGGAAAAGGTCCGGAGAATGTAAAGGTTAGGATGGAGGATGACTCCTTAATCATTATAGAGATTCGTGGAATTCTCTCCAGTTTATCTGAAATTTTGCTCAAAGAAGGTGCAGTACATTTAGTTACAGAATACTGGAAGGTGCTGAAGCCTTATTTGGAGAGAGAGTTTATGGCAGAAATCGTAGAAACGCTTGGCAGCCCGTTTACATATACCTGGAAGATCGAAGACCCGAATCCAGGGGATAGGGCAATTATTATTCAATTGAATAAATCGGTTTGATTAGAGAGAATGGACGTTTGCTCCTTAGCTTTTTAATAAGCCAGTACATTGTGTATTTCTGATTATACCTTGTATTGGCTTATTTTTTTGTTGCTATAATTGTGCAAAAAATCACAAGTAGAGGTGAGGAACTATGGAGAATAAAGTGCTGACTGTATGTCCGTATTGTGGAAGTGGTTGTCAGATGAATTTAATAGTTGAGGAGGGGAAAATCGTAGGCGCTGAACCAGCGGATGGAAGAACGAACGAAGGGAACCTATGCCTGAAAGGTCATTATGGATGGGATTTTCTGAATGATCCGCAGATTCTTACCGCCCGAATCCGCAAGCCGATGATTCGTAAAGCAGGGTCACTGGTAGAGGTATCTTGGGACGAAGCTATTCAGTATACGGCCGAGAAACTAACAGCAATCAAGGAAAAGTACGGACCGGATGCAATCATGGGAACCGGTTCAGCCCGTGGCCCGGGAAATGAAGCCAATTATGTCATGCAAAAATTTATGCGCGCTGTTATCGGAACCAATAATGTTGACCATTGCGCTAGGGTATGTCACGGGCCGTCCGTAGCAGGGCTTACCTATTCGCTTGGGGATGGCGCAATGTCCAATTCAATTCCTGAAATTGAGGACACGGATCTGTTGTTTATTTTTGGATACAATGCAGCGGTTACCCATCCCATTGTGGCGAGAAGAATTGTGAGTGCGAAGCAGAAGGGCGCAACGATCATCGTAACCGATCCCCGCAAGACGGAGTCGGCCCGTATTGCAGATACTTGGCTGCCCCTTAAAGGCGGCACGAACATGGCGCTTGTCAATGCCTTTGGTCATGTGTTAATTGCTGAGGAGTTATACGACAAGCAGTATGTTGAGAAATATGTGGAAGGTTTTGCGGAATATAAAGCCACTGTACAGAAATATACACCTGAATATGCGGAGAGCATTACAGGTGTGCAAGCGGCTGAAATCCGCAAAGTAATGAGGCAATATGCGAGTGCGAACAAGGCGATGATCCTGTACGGTATGGGGGTATGTCAATTTGCCCAAGCCGTGGACGTTGTAAAGGGCCTGGCTTCACTGGCGCTTCTGACCGGTAACTTAGGCAGACCTGGCGTCGGGATTGGTCCGGTCCGCGGCCAAAATAATGTACAGGGTTCCTGCGATATGGGGGCATTGCCAAATGTCTACCCGGGGTACCAGTCTGTTACGGATGACAAGATCCGCAAAAAATTTGAAAAGGCCTGGGGAGTGGCTTTGCCCCGCAAAGTCGGGTATCGGATTACCGAGATTCCTCATCTCGTTCTAAAGGAAGACAAGGTGAAAGCCTATTATATTTTTGGCGAAGATCCGGTGCAGAGCGATCCGAATGCTTCAGAAGTGAGAGAGACACTGGATAAATTAGAATTTGTAATTGTCCAGGACATCTTCATGAACAAGACGGCCCTGCATGCCGATGTGATTTTGCCGGCCACCTCCTGGGGTGAGCATGACGGGGTCTACTCTTCAGCCGACCGTGGATTCCAGCGGATTAGAAAGGCGATCGAGCCGCCGGGTGAAGTGAAACCCGATTGGCAAATTATCAGCGAGCTTGCCACAGCGATGGGCTACCCGATGTCCTACCGGAATACGGAAGAAATATGGGATGAGATGAGGGGGCTCTCCCCATCGTTTGCCGGAGCCAGTTATCGGAAGATGGAAGAGCAGGGCAGTGTTCAGTGGCCATGTCCGTCTGAAGACCATCCGGGCACACCGTATTTATATGAGGGTAACCGGTTTACCACTTCCAGCGGTAAAGGACAGCTGTTTGCCTGCGAATGGAGGGCACCGCTGGAGCAGCCGGATCAGGAATATCCGTTGTCCTTGTCCACCGTGCGTGAGGTAGGGCATTATTCAGTTCGGACGATGACCGGCAACTGCCGTGCCCTCAGTCAACTGTCGGATGAACCTGGTTTTATCCAAATGAGTCCGGAGGACGGGTCAAGCTTAGGGATTGAAGACGGCCAGCTTGTACATGTGGTATCCCGCCGGGGCAGAGTATTAGCCCGGGCACAGATCAGCAACCGTGTAAAAACCGGGGCCACCTATATGACCTACCATTTCTGGATTGGGGCCTGCAATGAGCTGACGGGTGACTATCTGGACCCGGTATCCAAAACCCCGGAATACAAGTATTGTGCGATCCGTATCGAGAAAATTGCAGATCAGCTGCGTGCGGAACAACAGGTTCAGCAGGAATATGAAGCGCTCAGAGCGCAGATGCATGTGGAGGCGAGACCGGTATGAATAATGTACAGCCGAATCCGTTTGTCATTGCCGAAGCGGGCAAATGTATAGGCTGCAAGGCGTGTGAACTGGCATGTTTCGCGGTTCATAACGATCACAATGGGGTTGGGGCGGCGGTGGGTACCGTTACGGTACCGGTTATTCCCCGCCTGCATGTCGTTCGAACAGAGAGCTTCACATTGCCGGTCCAATGCCGCCAGTGCGAAAATGCGCCCTGTGCGGAAGCTTGTCCGGTTCAGGCGATTCGGCGGGTGGAGGGGACGATAGTTATTCATGAAGAGAGCTGCATAGGCTGCAAAGGCTGTGCTATGGCTTGTCCGTTTGGAGCTATCAGTCTGAACAAAGCATTCAGCAACGGCAAGGTAGTCCCGCAGATTCACCTGAAGGAGCGGCAGCATAATGCGATGGTACATAGCGCCAAAGTGATCGCTTATAAATGTGACTTATGCCGGACCAGGGACCAAAGGGATGGAGCTTTGGGAAACGTTCCGGCTTGTGTAGAGGTCTGTCCGGTAGAGGCACTGTCACTGGTTTATCCGGATACCAGTGTATCCAGGTCGCGGACAGCTGCGGCTATGCGACTGTAATACCACTTCAATTCAGAAAAGAAGGTTGCGCTATGTCGTATAAGGATCCAATCATTCATATTGACGAGCAATTATGCACCGGCTGTAGACGTTGCGCGGCTGTATGTCCTGTAGACGCCATTATCGGCGAACCGGGCCAACCGCAGACGATTGATGCTCATCGCTGCGTCGTTTGCGGACAGTGTGTGCAGATTTGTACCGCTTATGCTGCGGACAACGAGTTGACGGCAGCCTCACGGGCGGTAAAGTTACAGGAAAGAGGGCAGCTCCCCAACGTGAGTGAGCCTTTGTTCGCTGCTTATTCGTCAGGCGATATCCAGAGGGTTAAAGCTGTTTTGGCTGATCCGAAACGGTTCAAGGTGGTGCAGTGCGCCCCTGCGATCCGGGTATCTCTGGCGGAGGAGTTTGGGCTGCCCTTCGGCACTTTAACCCCGGGGAAAATGGCGGCGGCACTGAGACGGCTGAAGTTTGACCGGATTTATGATACGAATTTTGCTGCGGATTTGACGATTATGGAAGAAGGCTCAGAGCTGATTGGCAGAGTGATGTCAGGAGAGCGGCTGCCCATGTTCACCTCCTGCTGTCCGGCCTGGGTGAAGCATGCTGAGACGGTCGCACCGGAGCTGCTGGAGCATTTGTCCAGCTGCAAGTCCCCGATGCAAATGGCCGGAGCCTTATTCAAGACCTACGGAGCGGAGCTGGATGGAATTGCACCTTCGGATATTTTCAGCGTCGCGGTTATGCCCTGTACCTGTAAAAAATTTGAATGCAGCAGAGAAGAAATGAATGTGGATGGTTGCCGTGAAGTGGATGTAGTTATTACTACAAGGGAACTGGCCAGCTTAATCAAGGATCAAGGCATCGATTTCATTCATCTTCCCGACGAGCCGTTTGATTCACCGCTGGGCAAATACTCAGGAGCGGGCTCAATCTTCGGCGTCACAGGCGGTGTGATGGAAGCTGCGATACGAACGGGGTATGAACTGATCACCCATGAGCAGATTCCCAATCTGCAATTGGATTTTGTCAGGGGAGAGGAAGGCATCCGGACGGCAGAAGTTCAGATTGGCGAATTGGAGCTTAAAGTGGCAGTAGTTGCAGGACTGAAATATGTGGATGCTGTTTTGGCAAAAGTTGCAGAGGGCACCTGCCCGTATCATTTCATTGAAGTGATGGCTTGTCCCGAAGGCTGTGTCAGCGGCGGCGGACAGCCCAAGCTCCTGTTGGAAACGCAACGGAAAATTGCTTATCAGGCCAGAAAGAGCGCCGTTTACCGCCACGACTCTCATCAGAAGGTCCGCAAATCTCATGAGAATCCAGATATTATCAAATTGTATAAGGACTTCTTAGGTGAACCGTTAGGCCATACTTCACATCATTTGCTGCATACCAAATTTGTTGACAGAAGTCTTAAGGAGGAGATGTCATGAACCGATTTGTCATTGCCGATCCCGATAAATGTATAGGTTGTCATACTTGTGAAGTGGCCTGCGTAGTAGCACATGCCGGGAATAATATGTTCCTTCAGGAAGAGAGCGGGGCTGACTTCTATCCAAGGCTGACTGTCGTCGAGACTGATGAAGTTACCGCACCGGTGCAGTGCAGACATTGCGAGGATGCTCCTTGTGCCAATGTGTGTCCGAACGGGTCTATTACGAACAAAGAAAATAGCATTTTCATCAACCAGGATAGCTGCATTGGTTGCAAGACCTGTATGCTGGTATGTCCTTATGGGGCGATTACAATGGTTCCGGCACATAAAGGTGGCCAAAAGCAGCTTCAATCCGGGCTTTGTTCCAATACAGCGGGTTCATGGAGCCGCAAGGAGAGAATTGTGGCGAACAAATGTGATTTGTGTGAAGACAGCGGCAAGGGTCCGGAATGTGTGCGGGTATGCCCCACAAATGCACTCCAATTCATCGTTCCAAGCCAGATTGAGGATTCCATTTCCCGGAAAAGACTGGCCAGTGCCCAGTCATTACAGCAATTCGGCGGTTTTTCGCGCCTCTGATTCAGTCACTATACGCAGAAAGCAAGGTGGAGCGTTTGTCCGAGATCTTGGTCGATCACTTTGGTCGTTTACATAATTATGTACGTATCTCCGTTACTGAGCGCTGCAACTTGGGCTGTCAGTACTGCAATCCGGGCAGAGTAGAAAAGGCTGTGGAGGGTAACCCGCTTACCTTTGACGAAATTGAACGGATTGTAAGTGTACTCGCTGAGATGGGGGTAACCAAGGTGCGTCTTACCGGAGGAGAACCGTTGATGCGTCCGAACCTGGAAGAATTGGTTGCCAGGTTAAGGGCTATCTCCGGGATTGAACGTGTCGGTCTGACCACGAATGGACTGCTGCTCGCTCCCAAAGTACAGAAGCTACATGATGCCGGGCTTACAGATCTCAACGTCAGCCTGGATTCTCTAATTCCAGAACGCTATTCCAGAATCACTGGGGGCGGCGATGTCAGCAAGGTGTTGCATGCTTTAGCAGCTGGTTTTAAGGCTGGCTTCGAGATACTGAAGCTGAATATGGTCTTGATGAAAGGTGTAAACGATGATGAAATTGAATCCTTTCTGCAGCTGACTCAGAAATATCCGCTGCACGTCCGCTTTATTGAATATATGCCCATGGGTCATGATATCAACGGATGGGAAGCGGAATATATGCCTTTGGATGGAATACTGGAGCGCTGTGTCAAGGCTGGTTTTAGTCTTGAAGCAGGTCCAGACTCGGGTAGGACAACTGATGAGCCGATTGAAAAAGCAGCAGATTCCGGCCCGGCCCTTTATTTTCGCATCCAAGGTGCGGCAGGGCAATTTGGCTTGATTCATCCGGTCAGCCAGCATTTTTGTAATTCATGTAACCGGCTGCGTATTACAGCAAACGGTCACGTTAAGCCGTGTCTCTTCTGGAACGAAGAGCTGTATATCCGGCCTTACATCGCTCAATCAGAGCTGCTGAAGCAATTGTTTCTGCGCGCCTTGGAAGCCAAACCTGGTCAGCATATAATGATGGACCAACCGGGTACCAAGCCACCCTTGAAGGCCACAATGCGCCTGATGTCTCAAATTGGGGGGTGAAAAACAATTGAACGACGATCCAATGTTTCGGGTGGAATCGGATGCTCTAGGGAGTGAAACGGTTCCTAGTGGGGCTTATTATGGAATTCACGCGGTAAGGGCGCGGGATAATTTTGCGGTCAGCGGTCGGCCGGTGAATCCGCGGATCACGCGGGCCATTGTAATGGTGAAGAAAGCGGCAGCCAAAGTAAATGGCAAGCAAGGGGCTATTTCCGAGCAGGTGGCATCGAGTATTTTATCCGCTTGCGATGAAATTCTGCAAGGCCAGATGGATAAACACTTTATTGTGGATGCGTATCAGGGCGGAGCGGGAACGAGTACGAACATGAACGTTAACGAGGTGATAGCCAATCTGGCCATCGAGAAACTTGGTGGACATAAGGGGGATTACCGGCTGATCCATCCAATAGATCATGTGAATCTCTATCAATCTACCAATGACGTGTATCCCACTGCCATGCGAATTGCGATGATTCCGTTGCTTCGCTCGCTTAGTGAAGAGTTTGCCTCTCTTCAGGAGGCATTGCAGGAGAAGGAGCGGGAATACGCCGATGTGTTAAGGTTAGGACGGACGGAACTCATGGACGCACTGCCCATCATGGCCGGACAAAGCTTTGGTGCTTATGCCAAAGCGGTTGCACGGGACAGGTGGCGGCTGTACAAGGCGGAGGAACGGCTTCGGGAGATTAACCTTGGAGGAACGGCAGTGGGCACAGGAATGAATGCCCCCCTTGCTTATATTTATGCCATTGCAGAGGAGCTGCGGGAACTATCCGGAATGGGGCTGTGCCGCAGCGATTTTCCGATGGATGGCACACAGAATATGGATGTATTTGTGGAAGTTTCAGGTTTGCTCAAAGCTGCTGCGGTGAACTTGCTGAAGATATCCGGCGATTTCCGGCTGCTTAATGCCGGGCCCTCCGGCGGAATTGCAGAATACATCCTGCCCCCTATGCAGGTAGGTTCTTCGATCCTGCCCGGTAAAATGAACCCGGTCATCGCAGAGATGGCCGGGTCAGTCGCTATGAAGGTGATCTCCAATGATACAGCAGTCACTTTAGCGGCGGCCAGCGGACAGCTGGAGCTGAATGCCTTTGCCCCTTTAATCGCAGAATCTCTACTTGAATCTCTTGAAATTCTTACTGAGGCTGTACGGCTCTTTCATGAGCGATGCGTGCGTGGGTTGAAAGTCGATACTGCGCATTGTCTCGAGCATTTGGAACGCTCCGGCGTCATGGCTGCCGCAGCGGTGACGTATCTGGGTTATGACGCCGCAGCTGAACTGGCTACGTCTGCGGTGGCCTCGGACCGGCCGTTAAAAGAGATTTTGCTGGAACAAGGACTGATGACGAAAAAGCAGATCGATGCCATTCTGCACCCGCTGGAGGTTACCAAACCAGGCATCCCTGGAAGATCAAGTGATTTATAAAGGTTCTAGGATAACGAAGGAGCGCATGTTATGAGCTTAAATAATACCCCGCGTGGAGAACGAATGCACATTGCAGTCTTTGGACGGCGTAATGCCGGCAAATCCAGTGTGATTAACGCTTTAGGCGGTCAGGAGACGTCCATTGTTTCTCCGGTAAGCGGGACAACGACAGATCCGGTTTATCAACCGATGGAGCTGCTGCCGGTGGGGCCGGTAGTGCTTATTGATACCGCCGGATTGGATGATAGCGGAAGTTTGGGCGAACAGCGGATTCGCAAAACAAATCAGATCCTGACCAAAACCGATCTGGCGTTGCTGGTGATAGACGCTGTCCACGGAGTAGACGAATTGGAGCACAAGCTTTTACTGGACCTGTCAGTCAAGAAGATTCCGGTCATCCTACTATTGAACAAAATAGACTTGCTCGAGGAACATGGTAACGGTGAGGAACACACTGTAGTGGCGGCAAAAGCAAGGGTAGAAGAGCAGCTTCATTTGAAGCCAATGTTATTCAGTGCGCTCAGGAAGACTGGGATTACGGATCTTAAAGCCGCAATCATTAGGGAGCTGCCGAGGGACGAAGACCGGTTCCGGCTAGTGGGAGACCTGCTGAATCCCGGAGACTTGGCTGTTCTGGTAGTGCCGATCGATAAGGCAGCACCTAAAGGAAGACTGATTCTGCCCCAGCAGCAGACCATTCGTGACATCATGGAATGTGATGCAGTTGCTGTTGTCACCAAGGAACAGGAGCTTGGACACACGCTCAAGATGCTGGGGCGCAAGCCAAATGTGGTCATCACGGATTCACAGGCATTTCTTAAGGTTCAGGCAGATACCCCAAAGGATATCCCGCTCACGTCCTTTTCCATATTGTTTGCCAGGTATAAGGGGGATCTTCCTCAGCTTGTACGCGGGGTTCGCGCTATTGGTCGTCTGCAGGACGGAGACCGGGTGCTCATTGCGGAAGCCTGCACGCATCACCGGCAATCCGATGATATTGCTTCCGTGAAGATTCCCCGCTGGCTGCGGGAACTGACAGGCAGGCAGCTTCAAATTGAACATGCCGCAGGCAGCGATTTCCCCGCAGGACTCGGCGGTTATTCACTGATCATTCACTGTGGAGCGTGTATGTTGAACCGCAGGGCGATGCTGGGAAGGCTTGAAGAGGCGGAACAAGCGGGTGTTCCGATTGTGAACTATGGTGTATTTATTGCCTACGTGCAGGGGGTGTTCCCAAGAGCCATCGAAATGTTTCCGTCTGTAATGCTGGCCTGGGAGGAGGGGGTATGCCATTAATACGTATATTAAAGCGGGGGGTGTTCCAAAAGCCATCTGAATGGCTGCTGGAACACCCCCTTTTTGTGACAGCGTACATGGGGTGCGGCCTAAAACCGTAGATCTCGTTCGCCGTTATGGATACGCTGAAGTTGCTTTAGGGTCGCTTTTTTGACCGATTCCTTGGGGATGCGCTCCAGATTGTCATGAATCGTCTGCTCTCCAATGGCCCGCATCTCCTCATCGGCGTAATCCAGCAGGTATTCCTGAAACGTCATCAGGGAGTTCGGCTGACAGACATTATGGATTTGGCCGGATTTGGCCAGCTGCATGAAACGGTCTCCCGTGCGGCCTTCCCGGTAACAGGCGGTGCAGTAACTCGGCACATACCCGTCCTGGCAGAGATTTTTGATAATTTCCATAGGGGAGCGGTGATCGCCTACCATGAATTGCGGTTTGTCATCTTTATCTTTGTTCACACTGTATGCGCCAACACCTGTGGCGGAGCCTGCGCTAATCTGGGAAATGCCGAGTTTGATGATCTGATCACGAAATTCAGCGTCTTCGCGTGTAGAGAGTATCATTCCTGTATAGGGAACGGCTATGCGCAGAACGGCGACGATTTTGGCGAAATCCGGATCGCTGACCAAGTAAGGGTAATTGTCCAGATTCACATTCTCCGCTTCGCGCAGGCGGGGGACGGAAATCGTATGCGGTCCGCAGCCATAGGTCTGCTCCAGATGTTCGGCATGCTTTAACATGGCTATCGTTTCATATTTATAATCATAAAGCCCATACAGAACACCAATGCCGACATCCTCGATACCGGCTTTCATGGCCCTGTCCATGGCGGTCGTATGCCAATCATAATCGCTTTTGGGTCCTTGCGGGTGGTATTGCTTATAGCTAGGTCTATGATAAGTCTCCTGAAATAAAATATAAGTTCCGATTCCCGCCTCAGCCAGCTTGATATAGTCATCGACAGTGGTTGCGGCGATATTGACATTGATCCGGCGGATACTGCCATTGTCCAGCTTCGTATCGTAGATGGTCTTTATGCAGTCGAGAATATAGTCGATGGAACAATTGCGGGGATCCTCTCCCGCTTCCAGCACAAGCCGTTTGTGTCCCAGAGACTGCAAAACGGTAACTTCCTGGGCAATTTCATCTGAGGTTAAGCGGCTGCGTGTGAATTCTGAATTGGAATGTTTGTAACCGCAGTACACGCAATTATTGACACAATAGTTGCTGACATAGAGTGGTGCGAACAATACAATCCGGTTGCCGTAGATCCGTTCCTTGATATCTCTGGATACCTGATAAATCTCATGGAGTGTTTCCTGATCTTCCACATTTAAGAGAACAGCTGCTTCTTGTGAGGTCAGCCCTTTGCATTGTCTGGCCTTCTCAAGAATTGCGGACACCTTGGCCCGATCCGATCCGGCTGTTTCTCCAAATTGCAGCGCTTCTTTGATCTCTTCGTCCTGAATGAAATCCGCCGGACGACTTTCATTTACTCGGCTCACGAACATCCACTTCTTTCTGGTTCATTATTGGATTGACAAGCAGACTTGGACTTTGAAGTTGTGATCTGACCTTACAACTCGATTGCGAGATAACAACAGGCTGATTCAGTGGCTTCCTTAAAGAGGGATATGCTGTGCAGAAGAGCGGGATAGATGATTCAGACTATCTCCCCGGCCCATATCCACATGGAATCCGGCAGCTTCAATCCGCTGTTCCAGGCAGAATCTGCATTGGGCGGATTCGTCACCCAGACAGATTTTGTTATTGTAGAGCGTATATTGCGCTCGTACATTCAAAGGAGAGAGATTTGGCATGACCACATTGGCACCTGCTTGTAACGCCAGCTCCCGGCCGTTCGGATGAGCGGTTCCCATGGCTGTTGTAGCAGGGATTAGAGCATTCGGCACGAAGAGCCGGGCCAGAGCAATCATATCAAGTGTGTTTATAACGGTTCCGGCTGGCTCGTTCTTTAAAGGTGTGGCCTGATGCGGCAAAAAAGGGCCAATGCCGATCATATCCGGGTCAAGCGCCTTTAGGTACAGCAGGTCTTCAGCTAAATCCCCGGGAGTTTGTCCTGGTAAACCGACCATGAAGCCTGCACCCACCTGATAGCCGAGGGACTTGAGCGCCTTCAACCGATTCCGGCGGCTGTCAAAGGTCATGGTCGGGTGCAGGGCTTGGTACAGCTTACGGGAGGCTGTCTCATGGCGCAGCAAGTAACGGTCAGCTCCGGCCGCGAGCAGTGCAGCGTAAGTCTCATCATCCCGTTCACCAATCGACAGTGTTACCGCGGTATCCGGATAGAGTGTTTTAATGCGTGTAATGAGCTTGGTCAGCTTCTCAGTGGTGTACCAGTCGTCTTCTCCGCTCTGCAGAACAAAGGTACGATAACCCAGCTCATACCCTTCCCGGCAGCATTCCAAGATTTCTTCAGGTTGGAGCCGATAGCGGCGGACTGTCTTATTGCCGGAGCGTATGCCGCAATACAGGCAGTTCTGTTTGCAAATATTGGAGAATTCGATCAGCCCGCGCAAAAATACACGGTCGCCATAACATTCCATTCTTTTCAGATGGGCCAGATGATGAAGCCGCTTTTTTAGATTCTGGTCCGGGTTCCTCAGCACAGCAATGATCTCTTGAGCTTCCAGTGATTCTTCTTCATATAATCGATCCAGCAATTGTTCCGTTGACATCACTCCCTATCCTGGAGAGGATTAAACCAGATAACCAAAAAATAACAATTGCGATTACCTAGAAAAAATTGTAACAAAAGTAAAAATAGAGAACAGTGAGTTTTGTACTTGAAATTTGAGGTTCATGGAGGGGGGAAAGCGGGACAACCGGAGATACGATCCGGACGGGTATACACATTACATGAATTCTGACGAATGAAACCAACGGTGGTGATGCCCAGCTGCTCAGCCAGCTCAAGCGCTAGTCCGGTGGGGGCAGATTTGGACAAAATCATTTCACAGCCTATTTTGGCTACTTTCAATAAAATTTCCGAAGAGATCCGTCCGCTGAAAACAACAATTTTGTCATTGAGTTTCAAATGTTGCTTCAGGCAGTAGCCGTAAATTTTGTCCAGTGCATTATGACGCCCAATGTCGCTGCGGGCCAGCAGCACTCCCCCGGCATCGCAAATTGCAGCAGAATGGACGCCACCGGTGCGGTGGAACAGCTCTGATCCGGTTTGCACTTCCTCCATTAAGCGGAAACAATCGTCGAAAGAAAGTGACACATGTACCCCGTCCGCAATTTTGGCCGTTCTGGCATCATTAATGTAGACGAAGCCATGCCGGCTAGACCCGCAGCAGGAAGTTACATATCGCTTGGCAAACAGCTGACGGTGCAATGGGCTTAAGTGGTCTATAGTTACGTGGACGAAACCTTCTTCTTCCTGACTCCAAATCGCCTTGATATCCTGGAACCCTCTAATGATTCCTTCGGATGCCAAATAACCGATAACCATGTCCTCGATATATTCAGGCGTGCATACCAGAGTGACGAATTCATCACCGTTTATTTTGATTGTGATCGGATGCTCCGTAACGATAATATCCTCTTCCATCGTGATATGGCCGCTGCGGTAACGTATGATTTCCCCATGCCGCTCGGATCCGAGTTTCAATGCAATCATCCTTTTTCGTTAGAAATTGAATATCTCAACATTTCCTTTAAATGATAAATAATACCATCTTAAAACACGTTATTACTACATCACTTTTTATAAAAAGTGTCAATTTAATATCTCACATATAGCCTTTGCGTTCTTCATGAATCAGAGCTATTTTAGGAGTTGAACGCTATTAAACTATGAGTATCAAAATGAACGGACTTGAAGGGGAATATTATACGGGCAGGGGAAGATTGAACTATGGGACAAGGAAGTTTCAAAAAAGTTGAAATGATTTATTGAAATCCAGATGAATTCGGCTCAAAGTTCATTTTATTAGGTCATAAATGGTTTCCAATATTCTTTTCATGGTGATTTTTAGTGGTTCCACACTTTCTTTTTTTAGTGTTTATCACGTGTTGCTGCAAGCCCAATAGAACAAGCTTAACCATTTTGCAGCCATGTTTATCGCACCGGCGCTGGCACATCCGCCTTGCGTAGGTTCGCCGTATTTATCGACGCCGGCATAAGTTGGAACATTACCTTTCAGACAGTATTGTTCTTCGCCTTTTCGGCAATTCTCGCGTTCGCCGCAGGAGTCGACCATACATCCTACTCCCACCCGGTCACCGACCTTGTATTTGGTGACGTCAGGTCCCACATCACTCACTGCCTTCCTTATATGGGCTTTCCGAGAACCCTGAATGCACTCCATTGCTTGAACGAAATCATTCCTGAAAGTAGATGATGAAATGAAGAACGAACAATTAGCCGTTTTAGGAATTGTAGTCACTATTCGATTATGATAAATTCTGCTGGTAAAATAAACTGCTATTTTTGGAGGAATGTAAACGCATGTCGAACACAGCCTTGCTTGTCATTGACTCACAAGTCGGAATTATCGAGGGGCCAACGGACGGACCGGTTTATAACAAGGATGAAGTTCTGAAGGTGATGGTACAGGTGATCGAAAAAGCCAGGGCCTTAGGACTTCCGGTGATTTATGTACAGGATGTGGGAGTTGGCGAGAAAGGATCGGAACAACAGGACATCCACCCGGCTATTGCTCCATTGCCGGGCGATCCGGTCGTGCAGAAAATCGCGACAAACAGCTTTCTGCAAACAAATCTTCAAGAAACGCTGGACAACTTCGGCATCGTTCATATCGTCGTCATCGGTGCAAAAACACAGTACTGTATTGACACGGCCTGCCGTGCGGCCACTGCATTGGGCTATGACGTGACCCTGGTTGCGGATGCCCACTCGACCACCGACAGCAAGGTGCTGAGTGCGGCGCAGATGATTGCCCATCATAATCAAACGCTGCACGGATTCGACAACATCGACCACTTTGTTCTGGTCCGGAATTCAGCGGAGAACATTTTTGAACATAAACATATGGAGTATAAGATATCGATTCGATAAGAGAGCCGCATACCAGATATAGGGAGCCTTTACGACGTGATGGAGGATAGGAACCATAGTAGTGTTGTCCACATTTGGAAAGACAAATTGAAGCAAAACGTCTACTGTGTGAGGACATCTTCCCGGATGGACGGATAATTAAGGCTTGCATAACAGGATGCACCTGTGTTATAAAGTACCAATAAGAAATACCCGGCGTTGACCAAAGACATGATTTCCTTCACGAACTGTCCAGAGAGAGAGGCGCAAGCTGAAAGCTTCTCCAGTTACGGAGGCGAAGTTACCCCTTTGCAGCCGTGGCGTTGAACCCGCTAGAGTCATAGAGACCATCGGTCCGAGACCGCGGCAGTATGCGTCACCGGAATGATCCCCGTTACCGGATCCGAATGAGGATCTTCCATCCGCGGTTATGGCTGTTATGGCCTTAGGTGCCGGACGGGAAGGTCGAATTTAGGGTGGAACCACGAGCTGAACGCACTCGTCCCTTCTGGGAAGAGATGCGTTTTTTTGCGTTCAGATCACTATAGAGAAGTGGAGGCCCGAAACATGGAAATTCTAATTACTTTACCGGACGGCAACATCAGGAGGTTCCAGCAAGGGACCACGATACGGCAAGTGGCGGAGTCGATCGGCAGCGGTCTGGGGAAAAATGCGATCGCAGGCAAAATCGACGGGGTACCGGTCGACCTCAATGTCCCGATTGAGCAAAATTGCGCCGTGGAAGTGCTGACCCTCGACAGCAAGGAAGGCCTGGATATTTACCGGCACAGTACGGCCCATCTTATGGCTCAGGCGATCAAGCGCATTTACGGCGAGAAGGCCGTCAAGCTGGGCATCGGGCCGGTGATTGAGGACGGTTTTTACTATGACGTCGATATGGAGACACCTTTATCCGCCGGGGATCTGGCGGCCATTGAGAAGGAGATGGAGCGGATCGCCAGGGAAGATCATCCTATAATCCGGCGCGTCGTAAGCCGGGAAGAGGCTATCGAGCTGTTCGCCAACCTGGAGGAGCCGCTGAAGATGGAACTGATCCGCGATCTTCCCGAGGCGGCCGAGATCAGCATCTATGATCAGGGCGAGTTCTTCGATCTGTGCCGGGGACCTCACCTTCCGTCCACGGGCCGGATCAAGGCGTTCAAGCTGCTGAATGTGGCGGGCGCTTATTGGCGGGGGGATGCCAAGAACAAAATGCTGCAGCGGATATATGGCACAGCTTTTCCGAAAAAGGCGCAGCTGGATGAACATCTGCACCTGATCGAGGAGGCCAAGAAGCGCGATCACCGCAAGCTCGGCAAAGAGCTGGAGCTGTTTATGTTTTCCGAGGAAGCGCCGGGCATGCCGTTTTATCTGCCCCATGGGATGACGATTCGTACGGAACTGGAGGATTTTGCGCGTGAGCTTCAGCGGAAACGGGATTACGAGGAAGTGCGTACCCCGCTGATGATGAATAGCCGGATTTGGGAACAGTCCGGTCATTGGGATCATTACAAGGACAATATGTATTTTACGAAGGTCGACGATTCGACCTTTGCGCTCAAGCCGATGAACTGTCCGGGACATATGCTTGTGTTTAAGAACAGCCTGCGCTCTTACCGCGATCTGCCTCTCCGTATATCGGAGTTCGGCCAGGTGCACCGACACGAGTTCTCGGGCGCCCTGAACGGCATGATGCGCGTGCGCACCTTCTGTCAGGATGACGCTCATCTGTTTGTGATGCCGGGGCAGATCGAGGAGGAAATCGGAAAGATCATCGACCTCATCGACGAGATGTACAAGATCTTCGGCTTCCAATACAAAATCGAGCTGTCCACCCGGCCGGAAGATTCCATGGGAGATCCGGAGGTTTGGGATCAAGCGGAGTCGGCGCTGCAGCGTGTACTGGAGAAACGCGGTTTTGAGTACAGCCTCAATCAAGGCGATGGTGCGTTTTACGGGCCGAAAATCGATTTTCATATCCTCGATGCTCTCAAACGGAGCTGGCAGTGCGGAACGATTCAACTGGACTACCAAATGCCCGAAAAATTTGACCTTGCTTATATCGGCGAGGATAATCAGAAGCATAGACCCGTAGTCATTCATCGTGCGGTTTACGGCTCGATCGACCGTTTTATCGGGATGCTCACCGAGCATTATGCGGGGGCGTTTCCCTTGTGGCTTGCGCCGGTTCAAGCGAAGCTGCTGCCGGTTTCCGAAAATTACGTCGATTACGCCTACGAGGTGAAGAAGCAACTGGAGGAGGCCGGCATCCGCGTCTCCGTCGACGCGAGGAACGAGAAGCTGGGATACAAGATTCGGGAAGCTCAGCTTGAGAAAGTCCCTTACACGCTCGTTCTCGGAGAAAAGGAAAGAGCCTCCGGCACGGCGGCCGTCCGGAAACGCAACGAAGGCGATGCGGGGACACTGGCGATAGAGCAGATCATTACGACACTAGTTGAAGAAATTCGCAGCAAAAAATAAGCCAAAAGCGGAGGGAACGGGTGTGCGGATATTGGTGCTTGGCGCCGGCGGAGTCGGTGGCTATTTCGGAGGCCGTTTAGCGGAAAAGGGAGCGGACGTCACGTTTCTGGTGCGCAGCCGGAGAAAACAGCAACTGGAGAGAGACGGCCTGGTCGTGCGTAGTGTTCATGGGGATGTGACGATCCGTCCCAAGACGATTACGGCAGAGAATCATACAAATGCGCCATATGATTTGGTGCTATTTTCTTCGAAAGCTTACCATCTTGAGGAGGCGGTCCGGGATCTTAAGCCTTATGTCGGCGAGCGGACGGTCGTGCTCCCGCTGTTGAACGGGGTTGCGCATTATCCGCTGCTGCAGCGGGAATTTGGAGCGGACCGGGTGATCGGGGGCTTGTGCTTCATCGAAACTATCCTGAATCAGGAAGGACATGTCCTCCAGACCAGCAAAGACCATTTCGTCCGATTCGGGGAATTCGGGCAAGCCCAAACGGAGCGGATCCGCGAGATTGAGCAAGCGCTCGGGGGGACGAAATCCTCGTTCCTCCTTAGCGATCATATCGAGCGGGATATCTGGCATAAATACCTGTTCATTGCCGCGATTGCAGGCGTTACGACCTTGATGCGAGCCCCGGTCGGTCCGATTCGCGAGACCGCCGGCGGAGCGGATTTCGTTCGCGGCGTTTTCCGGGAAACCGAGGCGATTATGTTAGCGCACGGGGCTCCGCTGGACAAGGACATCGTTGAACGTCATATGGAGACGACGCACCGGATGTCGTTTGAAATGAAATCCTCCATGCTCCGGGACATGGAGAAAGGCTATGCCGTGGAAGGCGAGCATCTGCACGGCTATTTACTCGGGCTTGCTGAGCAGCACGGTTTGGAAGCCCCCCGCCTTCAGGCGATTTACCATAACCTGAGGGTGTATGGGAGGGAGAACTCATGAAGGAATTGCTTACTGAATATTGCTTAAGCAAAAAGGGGGCCGCGCCCGATTATCCGTTTGGGCCCGAACCGCTCGTATGCAAGGTGGGCGGGAAAATGTTCGCGCTGATCTCCGTCGACGGCAAGAACGACCAGGTGCATATCTCCTTGAAGTGCGATCCGGTCATCGCCGTCAATTTACGGGAACAGCATGCCTCCGTTCAGCCCGGCTACCATTTAAACAAGAAGCATTGGAACACGGTGATCGTGGACGACAGCCTATCCATCGAGGATTTGCAACAAATGATCGACCACTCGTATGATTTGGTGTTCCGCAGTCTGACCAAGGCGGCTCGCGAAGCGATTTCAGCCCTTATCCGATAGAGGAGGCGAGAAGCAGATGATTCCCGAAGGCAATTCGAGAGAGAATATCGAACGTTTTTCCGGGTTTGCGGAGCTCTATGACCGCTACCGTCCCGAGGCGCCGCAGTTTGTCGTAGAGCTGCTCGGCAACTATCTGGGCCGGAAACCCGACCTGGTCATGGACCTGGGCTGCGGCACGGGCCTTTCCACCCTGATCTGGAGCGGCCACGCGGAGCGCGTGATGGGCGTTGAACCGAACGCGGATATGAGGAACGAGGCAAACCGAAAGCTCAAGGGAGCGGCCGTGCCGGCGGAGCGGATTTCGTTCGTTCCGGGTTATTCCAATCATCTGGACACCTCCGATGAGTCGGTCGATATCATCACGTGTTCACAGTCGTTCCACTGGATGGAACCCGTAAGCACATTGAAGGAAGCGCATCGCGTCCTGAAGCGGGGCGGTGTCTTTGCCGTCTATGATTGCGACTGGCCGCCCGTGCTGAACTGGCAGCTGGAGAACGAATATCTCGAGCTGGTCGGTAAAGCGGATGCCCTGGTCGAACAGGCCATGGATCGAGCCAAGCAGGCTGTGAAGCGGGACAAGAACGGCCATCTGGACGCCTTGCGGGATAGCGGGGCCTTCCGTTTTACCCGGGAGATTGTATTTCACAACGCGGAACATTGCGATGCCGAACGATTTATAGGCCTCGCCTTGAGCCAGGGCGGCATTCAGACCGTGTTTAAGATGGGGCTCACCACCCTGGATTCCGAACTGGAGACTTTCCGCAAACACGTGGAAGACTTTTTCCACGATGGTTCCCGGGAAATTTGGTTCAGCTACCGACTTCGCCTCGGCATTAAATAAAGTACTTCGTTTTGGTTAGCCGCGGCATAGCTTGCCTTCCCTTTGGAAAACCTAGGAAAAAGGGGGTGAGCCTATGGATGTCGCACTCAACGCCGACCAGGTTCTCGAACGTATTCGGCAATTGCAAGAAACAGGAGTCTCCATCAGCAAAAAGCAAGTGAAGCAGAGCGATCCCGAGTTGATGAGGAGCGCCTTGTTCTACTTCCCCAGCTGGGAGCATGCCTTAAAGAACGCCGAAAGCGTATAGCCTATAATCGCGAAAGGTTGAACCACGTGCAGACGAATTGCCAAATGATTACCTCATAAGCCGTCAGAATCCATAAGTTGATTCTGACGGTTTTTTTCGGGTGGAAAGCCGGAGTTAAGGAAAGGTATAATCAAAGAGATAGAATTATAGTCGAAAGAAAGGTAACTGGGGGAGCTATGATTCAATCCGTCGTTCTTTTTATATTGGCCGGGCTTGCCGAAGTCGGAGGAGGATACATGATTTGGCTCTGGCTCCGCGAAGGAAAGTCTTACGGCTACGGTATAGTCGGAGCCATCGTGCTGATTTTGTACGGAATTCTTCCCACTCTGCAAAAATTCCCGTCTTTTGGCAAAGTTTACGCGGCTTACGGGGGGCGTGTTTATTGTTCTCTCGCTTCTTTGGGGATGGGCTGTGGACAAAAAAACGCCCGACCTGTGGGATTGGGCCGGAGCCGTTCTATGCCTGATTGGCGTTTCGATCATGCTGTGGTGGCAACGGCACTCATGAGACCATGGATTTCGAATGTGCATGAATTCTGAACATGAATACGAGAGGAGAGAGGTCCCATGTCTGAACAACAAGTAACCTTACGCCCTTTTGAGAAAGAAGATATCAAGGAGCTTCACCGGTGGACGAATGACCCGGTATCCATCGCAATGGCCGGAAGAATTCCAAAGACCTACGAGCAGATGGAACAAGAGGTGGAGAAGAAGAGGCGGAACGGCGATTTTCTGATGGCGATCGAAAATGAAGAGAACCGGCCGATCGGCTGGATTTTTCTGCAGGACATCGAACCGGAGCACGGACGGGCCTGCATCGGCATCCTGCTTGCGCCGGAGGCGCGCGGGAAAGGCTACGGAAAACCGGCGATGGAACAAATGATCGAATGGGGCTTCCATCAGCTTCGCCTGAATAAAATTTATCTGACCACAAGAGGGATTAATGAGCGTGCGATCGCTCTGTACAAGAAGATCGGTTTTGTAGTGGAAGGTCAATTGAGAAAGCATGCTTTCGTGAACGGGGAATATTTCGATACTTACATGATGGGATTGCTGGAATCCGAATGGAGACAAAAGGGCGAGAAATGAGCATAGACAGCAAAACACGATTTTTTGAGCGAAAACAACAAGAGCTGGGCATTGCCCTAAACGAGATCCAGAAGCAGGCGGTCCTTCATACCGAAGGAGCCGTCCTGCTTCTTGCTTCTCCGGGGTCGGGGAAAACGACGACGACGATTATGCGGATCGGATACCTGATTGAGGAAAAGGGCGTAAAGCCCTCGCGGATCAAGGCGGTCACCTTCAGCCGGGCTTCGGCCAACGATATGAAGGAACGGTATCGGCGTTTTTTTCCGGAACTGACGCCGGTGGACTTCTCTACGATTCACAGTCTGGCCTTTGAGGTGGTGAGGGAGCACTTCCGCAGGGCGGGATTGGCTTACCAAATTATCGAAGGCGGCGGAGATGCCGGCCAGGAAGGGAGCGAAGATCCGGACCGGGCCCCCTTGCACAAGCAGGCCATTCTGCGGCAGATCTTCAAATCGGTCACCGGGGAAAATATGACGGATGATCAGATGGACGAGTTGACGACTTATATCAGTTACGTCAAGAACAAGCTGCTTCCGCCCGAGCGATGGGGGACCGTGAAGGCCGGCGTGGCGGAGGCCGAACGGATATTGCGCGAGTACGAGGCATTCAAACGGTCCCGGCCGGACAAGCTGCTCCTTGATTTTGACGATATGCTGACGCTCGGCAACGAGGTTCTGGAGCAAGACGTCTTCCTGCTGGAAAAATACCAGCGAAGATACGATTACGTACTGACCGACGAAAGCCAGGACACCTCGCTCGTTCAACATGCGATTATCGAAAAGCTGGTGCGGCGGCACGGCAATCTTTGCGTGGTCGCGGATGACGACCAGTCGATCTACAGCTGGAGAGGGGCCGAGCCCACTTATTTGCTGAATTTTAGCCAAGTTTATCCTCAGGCCAAAATCCTGTTCATGGAGCAGAACTACCGTTCCGTCCCGGCCATTGTTCACGCGGCCAATCGGTTTATCCGGCGAAATCCGAACCGTTACGATAAGAACATGTTCACCGCTCGACCCGAGGAGGAGAAGGGGGGCGTCAGCTTCCGCCCCTTTCCGGATTACAAGGCGCAGACGAAGTATGTCGTCGGGGAAATTCAAAAATCGGAGCGGCTGGCGGAAATTGCGGTGCTGTACCGCAACAACTCCTCTTCCGTCGCTCTGATCAACGCGTTGGACCGGGCGGGGATTCCCTTCTATATGAAGGATACCGATAACCGCTTTTTCTCCCATTGGGTGGTGGAGGATATTTTGAATTTTATGCGGATGACCTTTACCGATAAGCGGCCGGATATTTTGGAGAAGATTCATTTGAAATTCAACGGGTACATCAGCAAGCAGCAAATGGCCGCATTAAAAGAAATCCGCAACAACGAATCCGTCTTCGACAATCTGCTTCAATACGTGAAGCTCCAAGATTATCAGTTGAAGCCGCTGCAAGCCAGCCGGGACACCTTCCGCGAGATGAAGGGCATGCCGCCGCTGCAGGCGATCCGCGTGATCCGGGAGCGGCTCGGTTACGAGAAGGCGCTCGATAAAATGTGCGAATGGATGGGGTTTCGCAAGGAGTTTTTGATCGGAATCCTCAACACGCTGGAGGAAATCGCGGAAACGCTGGAAACGATGGAGGATTTCGCGCGACGTTTGAAGGTGTTGGAATCGGCATTAACCTCGTCCAAAAAGCGAAGGGGAGAGAACGCCGTCACGTTATCCACATTCCACAGCGCCAAAGGTCTGGAGTTTGAAAAGGTGTTTATGATCGACCTGGCCGATGGCGTAATCCCTTCCTCGGAGGACATCAAAAAGCACGCCGGCGGAGAAGATGCCTTGATGGAAGAGGCGGTCCGGCTGTTTTATGTCGGCATGACCCGGGCGAAACGGGAGCTGGAACTGCTGACTTATCAGGAGCGGGACGGGGAAAAGGTCGCCGAATCCCGATTCGTCTCCCACGTCAGATCCATCGTGCAGCCGGAGAGCGATCAGGCGGCGGCCGGCGCGGGGCACGCGGCAGACGGTTTGGCCCTCGCGGCCGGGGATGCCGTCCGTCATCGGGTGTTTGGCCGGGGGGAAGTACGGGCGCGGAACGGGGATCTGGTCGATATCGCTTTTGCCGGGGGAACCAAAACGCTGTCCTTGCATACCTGTGTACAAATGGGACTGCTGGAACGCGAAATGTTGTGAAAAAAAATGAATTTGGGCACAACCTGATCCGTAAAGGAGGGGTTGTGCCCAATTTTTGCGCGTTTTATGCACATTATTCACAACTATGTTTGTGGACAGCTCTCGAATAACTGCATAACTCAGAATAACATCTGGATAACTTTGTGGATAACTTGGATAACCGATGGGTGGTTACCGATCCGATCCCTCCCGGTTTCGCACGTGCTTGTAATATTGGCTGGGGGAGATGCCTTCATATTTTTTAAATACCTTGCTGAAATAAAAAGGATCCTCCAACCCGCTCAAATATCCGATTTCGCTAAAGCTGAGGTGGGTCGCTTCGATCAGTTCCTTGGCATGGTTGATCCGTACCTGGTTCACGTACCGCATAATGCTCTGGCCTGTCATCCGCCTAAAGATCCGGTTGATATAATCGTAGTTTCCGCCAAATTCCCGCTCGATGTCGCGGCTCGTAATTTTGCCGGTGTAATGTTTGTGGATATAGTCGAGCAGAGCGTGCACCTTCATGACGGCCCGCGAGCTGCCCTTTTCCCCGCTTTTCAGGGTGTCGATAAAGTACTCGCGGGAGATTTCGATGAGCCATTCCGTCAGCTTCAGCGCGGACAAACCGCGGTTGAAATAATGGCGGCGGTACAATTGAAGCATTTCATTCAACGTATGGAACGAGTGAGGGAGATTCTTTTTCGGCAACCGATAGTATTTGGGAAAATAACATACCGGCGGGTCCTGCACGGCCGGTTCGGCGCCCTCCTTGACCATCAGGCTCCGGGCCAGCGCCGGGAGGTCGTCCACTTGGGCGGCCTTCAAATCCGGATGCTCAAAGTGGATGTAGTAATAGTCGCAAACGTGCTTCTCCGTCCCTTCATGTTCGAGGTTCGGCTCGAGGAACAGAAAATCCCCCTTTTTTAAGCAATAGGAAACCCCGTTTTCCCGAAGATGCAGTTCACCGCTTTTAACAACGTAAAGGATGTGTTCCGATGTCGTTCTCCGGAAATGCATCCAGGGGTGGGTGTAAGATACGAACCCCATCAGTTTGATTCTCGGCAGCAGCTCCGCATTCATGGCCAGCATATTTCAACCCTCCCCGGACAAACTGAAAAAGTCGTTTTTGTACAAAAAGTGTATGTTTTCGCCATTCCCGTTCATTGTAACACGTCCTATACTGTAGGAGGAATGCAAACGTTTTAATATCGTGTTTTCGTGCGGTTAGAGTCCGTGAACAGGAATAGGGGGATTTAGTCAGTGTCCAAGATTAAAGTTACGGTATGGAATGAATACCGTCATGAACGCCATAATGAGCAGGTCAAGGCGATATACCCGGAAGGCATTCATACGGCGATTGCCAATCATCTTAAGGGCTTCGGGGATTTGGAAGTGAGAACCGCGGTGCTGGATGAACCGGAGCATGGCTTGACGGACGAGGTATTGGAGCAAACGGACGTGCTGCTCTGGTGGGGACATGTAGCGCATGATGAAGTCAGCGATGCGGTCGTCGAGAAGGTCCGGCAAAAGGTACTGGACGGGATGGGCCTGATCGTGCTTCATTCCGGGCATGCCTCCAAGATTTTCCGCAGCTTGATGGGGACGAACACCGGAGCGCTGAAATGGCGGGATGACGGGGAAAAAGAACGCATCTGGGTCATTGAGCCGAGTCATCCGATCGCGCGGGGGCTTGGGGAGTATATCGAGATCCCTAAGGAAGAAATGTACGGCGAACGGTTTGAAATTCCGGCCCCGGATGAGTTGGTGTTCATTTCCTGGTTCGAGGGCGGCGAAGTTTTCCGCAGCGGCTGTTGCTATAAGAGAGGGCTGGGCAAGGTGTTCTATTTCCGTCCGGGCCACGAAACCTTCCCGGTGTACCATCACCCCGAAGTGCTTCAGGTGATTGCGAACGGCGTTTATTGGGCGGCCAAGACCGAAAGCGCCAAAGTTTCGTACGGACGGGTGGCCCCGCTGGAAGCGGTGAAGGCGCCAACGCTGTAATTTTTTGAGCTGGATGGAGCGGGTTTTACGCGCTCCGTCCGGCTTTTTTATTTCCCTTGGGAATGGATCGGCCGGACACTGCGTTGCCTCACCTGTCCAGGTCAGAGATTAGAGCGGATTTGATTGGCTAAGGTTCATCGAGGCGAGTATACGGGAAAACCTCCCGTTAATTTGGACCAAGCGGCCAATGAATACAAAATAGCTGGAATTCCTCCAGCTAATCTCGGGATCAGGGCGCGAAGCGCTTCCTTTTGGTCAAATTAGCGGGAGGAATTCCCGTTAACGTTAATCATATTCAGCGTCTGATTGGGATTGTCAGCCGTCATGGGCCCTCCCGGCTTTGCCTTTACAACATCTCGATGGCAGCCTATGATAAATGCATTCGCTGTACGATGTTAAACGAAAGGGAGGAACGGCCTCCATGGCGCACCTGATTTTGGATCCGGCCGCCTATACGGTGACCGTAGGAGCGGAAACCGTCGAACTTCTGGCGAAGGAATTCGCGCTGCTGCAGTTTCTATATGAGCACCGCAACCAGGCGTTTTCCCGCGAACAGCTGCTGGACCGGGTGTGGGCGTTGGAATACCCGGTGGAGCGGACGGTGGATGACCATATTTACCGGCTTAGAAAAAAGCTGGCCCGCTGGAGTCATATCCGCATTAACACGATTCGGGGATACGGCTACAGCTTGACCGTCGAGGAGCCGCGCAAAATTGAAAATCCTTCGATTCATGATAAGGAAATGCAGTCGGCGGTGCGGGGGTTGTTTGAGAAATATCATTTGCTCGGACAGGGCAAATCCATCGTGGCGTTAGCCGCTCAGCACGAGGTGCTGGGATTTGAGGTCGATGTTTTTTACCGCCGGTATATCCGGTTTATCCAAGGGAATTTCCAATGGTTTTTGGAGACGGATGAGGTTCCGGCAAACGAACGCTTATACTGGATGCTCCTGCTTTACGGGGGCATTGCAGCGGATTCAGCATTGGCGCTGGAGTATTGCGAGACCGCGCTAAGCCAAAAAATGATGACTCCCGAGCAGCACCGGGAAATGGAGATTTTAAATATCCTTGAGGTATATGCCGATGCCGGGCAGCCGGAGAAAGCGATCGCGCGTTTTCCCCATACCCGCCGCGTCATGGAGAGTGATGGTTTAACCGGATTCATCATGCCCGTTGCCATCATGGAAATGTATGTTCACCTGACGGCCGGGAACTGGGCGGAAGCCGACCGGACCGCGGCGCGTTTGGAGAGATTATTGCAAAGCGATCCTTATATTCGCGAGATCGGCCGATTCCACATCATGAAAGGCCTGCGGCTCTTGGCCGACGGGGCGGAGCGTGAAGCGGAGGAGCGACTCGACGAGGGGCTCGAAGTGCTGGGAATGGCTCTGCATATGCCGTTGTATTTCGCGGCCGTTCATCAGATCCGGCTGTTTCTGCACAGGCATCGACCCGAGAGCCGGCTCCGGCATAAATACGCCGCTCTGTATGATTCGCTGGACAAAAAGCACCGGTTTTCCGAAGTCCGGCCGGAAATGGAGCGCCACATCGAGTCGCTGCTGAACGGCGGCGATTGTTTCGTCTGATCTTCCTCTGATAAAGTCCTGATAAACTGCCGAAAACAGGACTTTATAGGTTGGAGGGAATTCATATCATGTCATTCACGCCCCGCTCCGGGCTGTGGTCGATCCGCGGCTACAGGAGCATGTTCACCGCATATGCGCTCGCCTCGTTCGGCGACTGGTTCGACGCCTTGGCGGTTCAGGTGCTGGTCGCCTACCGCTGGGGGGCCGATCCGTTGATGATCGCCTTGATTCCGGTCTCCATGGCCCTGCCGTCCGTGCTGTTCAGCTCCTTTGCGGGAACGCTGGCGGATCGCGTGCAGCAGGCCAGACTTATGATGGTTTGCGATTTATTAACCGTCATCCTCTCCGTCGCCGTTTTGTTCGCCCCGAATATGTATTGGCTCCTGCCTTTTTTGGCGCTGCGTGCCCTGGCCGGCGTGTTTCACGTGCCCGCTCAGCAGGCGCTCACCCGCCGGGTGGTGCCGGCCGATTTGCTGCTGCAGGCCACTTCGTATAACGGCCTCGTCAACCAGGGTTCGAAGGTGGCCGGGCCGCTGCTCGGCGCCGTTACGCTGGTGGCGCTGTCCCCGCAGGCCTGCATTGTGATTAACATGGCGGCCAGACTACTTTCGGCGCTGCTGCTGTTGGGTTTGCGCCATTTGCCAAAAGCGGCGTCGCCGCAGGACACGGAATCGCCCGGGGCGCCAGCGCCTTCCTCCGGTGCCGGTGTATTCTGGACCGAGTGGAAGGAAGGCTGGGTTTACCTTTGGCATCACAAAAAGGTCTTGAATACCGTCATCTTCGGCTTTATCGGCATGACAGTGATCCTGATGATCGATTATCAGTTTCCGACGCTATTAAGGTCCATCTCTCCCGCGGATGAAGCCTTGACCGGCCAGGTCGTGGCGGCGATCGGCGCGGGGGCGGTGGTGGTGCTCGTGCTGCTGAACCGCTTGAACCGGATCGGCTACGGCTGGGGGCTCGGCGGCGGAGGCGCGCTGATCGGCACGGGAATCGCCCTGCTCGGCTTAAGTCCTCCCGGAAGCCGTTCCTTTCTTCTTTGGGGACTGGGCTTTCTGATCGGCATCGGCAACGGGATGTACATTCTTACCCAGAACTATATCCTGCAAAAAGAAACAACCCCGAAACTCGTCGGCCGGGTATTCGGCATCCAAAACATGCTGACCAGCCTGGTCATGCTGGCGGCTCCCTTGGCGGGGGGGTTATTGATTCGGGCGGCTTCGGCGGGCCAGGCCTTTTTATGGATCGGTTCGGCCATGACCTTGATCGGCCTCAGCGGGCTTCTGTTTCGCCAAAGGCTTTGGGAACAGGACAATTTTTGTTTGTCAAGGCAGGAATTCACAAAGAAGGGATGGAATAATCAGTAAAAGGTAATTTTGCGAAACTGAGGGAGTAGGAAAAGTGCAGCTTATTTATATCCTAATGTTCCTGTCGCTCTGGTCTTTGGGGCTGTTCGTCTTATTTCACAGGACAAGGTCCAATATTTGGATCGGGTTAACGATCTTGCTGGGCGGTTCGGCGAGCTATACGTTCAGCATGCATCTTTCCATTATACCGATGTTGGGAGACGCGGCCTGGATGCCGGAGTTTTTTAGCCGGGCGCTGTATGTATCGACTGTGGTGAGCATGAATATTTATTATTTTGTTCTGCCTTACGTATTCAGTTTGGGCGGGCTGTGGCTGAACGAGCGGATGTCCTCCCGCTGGAAATGGATTTGGTCGGTGCTGCTTCTTCCGGCCGCGGTGCTATTGGTTCTGGATCGTGCGCGGCAGGGCTCCTGGCATATTTTCGAGATGGCTGAGTTTCGCTGGTGGGACGGGATGTATGTCGCGATCGGTTGTTTCTTTTATATCCTGGCTTATTTCGGAGAGAAGAACGAGTTAAGCCGGCGCGGCCAACGGAGAACCTTGCTCTTCCCGCTTGTCATGATTTGGGCCTATACCTCCGATTACTTGGGCTTTAATTATCTGGGGCTCGGCTGGTGGTCTTTCGACTTGCGCAGCAACGGGATGTGGCAGGCCAACTTTATCGTCATCCTCGGAACGGTCGCCGCCGTTTTGTTCTTTACGATCCGGTACGGCTTTCTCGGTATCAAGCTGCGGATCGAACGGGAGCGGATCGATTATTCGATACGCACGCTGACGATGGGCGTGTCCATTCTGAACCACTCCATCAAGAACGAGATTCAAAAGATCGATTACCTGGCCGAAAAGAGCCGTTCCCTCATGAAAGCCGGTCATACGGAAAGGGCGATCCAAACGATGAGCCAGGTGCACGGCTTGACGGATCATCTGCTGCACATGGTCAACCGGATCAAGGAGAAGGCCGAGGATGTGCAGCTTGACGAAAGCGAGAACGAACTGCGCGAGCTGCTGGAGGACGTCATTTCCTCCTCGCGAGGGATTACGGAAGCCGAGGGGATCGCTTTATCCGCTTTTTACGGAGCGGAGGGCAAGCTCATTTGTGATGAGGTTCATGTAAGAGAAACGCTCTCCAACCTGATTCGCAACGCCATCGACGCTTTGCCTCCCGAAGGGGGGATGATTGAACTGGCCACGTCGGTGACCCGGAAGGAATTCATCATTGAGGTGAAGGATAACGGGGCCGGAATCCCGCAGGAGTATCTGGCCAAAATATTCGAGCCTTTTTTTACGACGAAGAAGAACGCGTTGAATTACGGGCTCGGCCTGTCTTACTGCACCAGTGTGATGAGCAAGCACGGCGGAAGCTTGTCGGTGGCCGAGAGCGTCCCGGGCAAGGGAACGACGATCGTTCTGCACTTCCCGAAATCCCGCTTCAAGCCGGCATCTCCTGTAAGGAGCCGGTTCAAATGGTCCAGGGAGGGGCGTTTGGACCCTCCGGCTAATCCATTTTGAAATGGGTCAGCTTGTTCTTGATGCTGCGCAGTTGGGATTTTATCGTATTCGTCGACTTGTGAAGCCGTTCGGAGATTTCCCGCTTGCTCAGCCCGTCCCGGCGGAGCTCGAAAACCTCCCTTTCGGTCGGTGAGAGCTCCATGAGCTGCACTTCGCTCCGCATGGCCCGGGCGGCGTCGGGATGAATGGACGCCCGGCCGCTGTGGGCTTCGCGGATCGCATGCAGGATATCCTGGTAGCTCGATTTATTGATATAATTCATCGCCCCCAGGCGAAAAGATTTCATAATCACTTCGGACTCCGTAATAGAGGTCAGCATAATGACCTTTACGGAGTTGTTTTTTTCCTGCCGTAAAATTTCCTCGGCGGCGTCCAGCCCATCCAGATGATTCCCCGTCAGATTGATATCCATCAGAATCACATCCAGATCCAGACGCGTTGCGAGCTCAACCGCTTCTTCCTTCGTGGAGGCCACGCCGTCGACCGCAATATCGGCCTCATCGGCCAAATCCGCACTGATATGCTCCCTCCAGAAGGGATCGTCCTCCACAAGCATGACACGAATTCGCTCCATCTTTATAACTCCTCACACCTTGGAAAAGGTTGCATTTAGCCCTAGTATATCAAGGTTTACCCCGTAAAGGTAGGATGAAATCCCTTCACCCCGGGTGAAGAAAGTTCATCCTGTTCGCCGTTTTGGGCCTGCTCTATAATCCGAAATGTGGCCGGAGAGACCGGCTGGAAACTATGAAAACGGAAGCGGGGGATTTAGCACTTAAGCACTGAGTTTTTCGGTATGGACGGTTTGCCGGCCGGCTGAAGGGAGTGATGGAGTATGTCGATAGCTGGAGAGATCAGCGGTTTGACGGAACTGATTCAAGCGAAGTTTCCGGCGGTGACGGTTCACCGTTTCCAGGGTCCCGCCCTACCTGTGGCAGGGGAATTCGTCATTGAACTCAAGCAGGAGACGCGGCGGAGCGATTCGCGCAGCCATACATTGGCGGAAAGACAGTACGCGGTCGTTTATTACGCGGAGCAGGTAGAGGAAGTAGTCCTTAGCCTGGAAGCGCTGAGCCGTTACCTGATGAATGAGCGCGCGGAAGCGGACACCGGGAAAACCGGAGGGGCGGGGAGCATCCGGGCGGAATCGTTTGCGATTTCAACCCCGGAGAAGCTTGAAGGCGGACTGCAAAAAGGCACGGGCACCGTGGTGATCAACACGCGGGAGCCGGTGGCGATCCGGCAGTACGAGAAGATCAACAAAGTGGAGTATCGCACGACCATTAATTTGAAAGGTGGCATGAACGAATGAGTGGATCATGGGAACCAACCAGCCTGCCGGTGCGTCCGGGGCTGTACATCAGATTTGAAGAGGCCGCAGCGGCGCAGATCAAGGGCGGTGCGCGCGGAACGGTAGCATTGCCGCTGTTCAAGTATAAAAATGCGGCGGATGCCAAGAAGTTTTTTGCGATTGAAAAAGTGAAGGAAGCCGCCGATTGGTTCGGGGAAGAAAATATCGATCCGATCCGGCTGATTCTGCTCGGCGGAGCGAAGGAAGTGCTCGTCTACACGGTTCCGGCTCCACCGGCACCCGCGGAAGGGAAAGAGGCCGCGGTGGACTACACGGCGATTCGGGATGCTTTCAGTACGCGTCATTTTAATGTGTTCGTGTATCCTGCGGAAATTCCGGCTGCGGAGCAAAAGGCCCTCAAAGAGTGGTGCGCCAGCAATCGTGAGGATGAAGGCAAACACTTCATTACCGTGATCGGGGGAACCGCCGACGAAGATCAGAAGCCGGAGACGGGCAATACCCGCAGTGTTTCGGTCAAAGACGATTACGTCGTCAACCTGATTACCGGCGTTGAGATCGACGGAAAGCCGTACAACTCGGCCCGCTATGCGCCCTATGTCGCCGGTCTGATCGCAGGCACCGCCATCAATAAATCGATTACGTATGCGCCGGTTTACGCCAACGATGTCACGAAGCGCCTGAGAAAGACCGAAATCAATGCGGCGCTGGAAAAAGGTTCGTTGGTACTTGTTCATGACGGCGAAAAGGTGAAGGTGGAGCAGGGGCTGGTCACCAGCGGCAAGAAAATCCGCGCCATGCGGGCCCGTCAAGCCATTTCCACGGATATTACCAAGGCCGCTGCCGATTCTTATATCGGCAAGCTGGACAATAACGACGACGGGCAAGCGGCGTTGATCTCCGCGATCAAAGCCTACCTGGAGCGGTTGCAGTTGAACAATGTGCTGACCGACATCGTCGTGACGCTGGATCCGGACCGGAAGTCCGAAGGAGATCGAGTTTACCTGCTGGTCGCCTTCACGGAAGTCGACAGCATGGAACGGATTTTCCTGACGATCCGGGTGTAAGAACAAGAACGATTTCAACATTACTAGGAGGGATTTTTAGTGCTGGATTCAACCCGCGTTATCAATGGGACTTACGGATATGTGTATTACGATGGCAAATGGCTGACCAACGTCAAGTCGGCCGAGGCGAATGTGGAAATTACGAAAGAGGAGATCAAGCGGTCCGGCACGCGCTGGACGGCCCATAAAGTGACCGGCCTCAGCGGCTCGGGCACGATGACGGGGTATAAAGTGACTTCCGAGTTCGTTGAACTGATCGGTCAGATCGCCGACGACAAGAAGGGAACTTTTACGACGGAGCTGATCCTGAAGCTGGAGGACCCGGAATCGTACGGAGCTTACCGCGTGCGGTTGAAGGGCGTGACCTTTGACAAAATTCCGCTGATGCACTTCGAGGTGGGAGCGATCGTGGAAGAAGAGCTTCCCTTTAACTTTACCGGCTATGAGCTGATGGATAAACTCGTGGCTGAATAATCACGCTTCCCCGGAAATGGCATGGCATGAACCCGGCTATAACAAGGCGCTTTTGTCCGGGTTCCATGTCATTTCTGTTTCATGACCGAAAACCAAACGAATAAACCCTAAGGAGAGATGAATCACATGGCAGTTACCGATAACCGACAAATTAGCGTGCTTCAGGCGCTTTTGAGCGCGGACAGCAAACCGACCAAGGATATTCCGATGAAGCGCCTTGGCGTCGATTTTCAAATTCAGGCGCTGGACGGCAAAACGATCAACAAAATTCAAGAACAGTGCACGCACTATACGGGCAAAGGAAGCAAACGGGAAAAAGTGATGGACGAAGAGCAGTTCGGTGCTCTGGTCATCCAAAAAGCCTGCCTCATTCCGGACTGGTCCGCCAAAGAGCTAACCGAGAAATACGGCACACCGACGGAAGCGATCCTCGGCCTGCTGCTGGCCGGCGAAATTGCCAAGCTGTCCGCGGAAATCCTCGAAATCAGCGGGTTCGATAGCGATGAAGAAGAAATAAAAAACTAATCAAAGCGGGCGGAGAGGCCTTTCTGGTGCACCTTATTTTTCAGCGGCATCATATTCCTCCGGATGAGGTGTACAACAAGGACGAGAACGTAAAGCGGTTCATGTATGCCTCCATGATGCTGCAGTTGGAAGAGGAGGAGAGGGCGCGGAAGGAGCAGGAAAGGGCCGCCCGCAGGATGAGGTCGTAGAGTCGCTTTTAGCCAGGAGGTGAGGAAGCTGAGCAACTATCACAATAAGAACAATACGAGTGACTATATTACCAGCAAAAGTTTGAACAATTTGAAAAGATACAACAAAGCGATGGGCGAGCTTCAGGCCCGCACCAAAGCTATCCATGATCTGAACAGCATGGCGAAAGCGAGCGAGCAGATGTGGAACGCTGGCAGCCTGGGCAGAATGATGGCGGGACTTTCCAAACTGGAGGGTGCGGCCGGTTCTGCACTATCTATGGTCAGCGGCGGGTTTAAGAAAGCTTGGAGTTCGGCCAAACAAAGCGCGGGCAGTGCGCTTACGGTAATTGGCGGCAAATTGACAAAGTGGAAAGGCGCGCTGTCCGGATACATCACCAAGTTGAGGGCGCCTTTAGGGAAACTGGCGACCGATCCGATTCCATTTAGGAAGAAAGAGGATCCGGCGGCCGCAGGCGCGGGTACGCAAAATGCCGCCCAAGACGGCGGTGGTGGTGGCGGCGCCATGGAACTGCTGACTTCGGCTAAAGATAAAATTATGGAGGCGGCCAAAACCTACAGCGATGCTTATGGCGTGCTTAGAGCCACTTCGGGGGCCTCCAGGCAGGAACTGGTCAAACTTGCCCAGTCTTTTCGGACCGTCGGGGGGCAGGTACCCCAAAGCTTGAGTGAAGTCGGCAAGGCGATGGGGATTTTGAGCCGGGAAACCTCCTTAACCGGAAAAGATCTGGAGGGTTTGACCAAGATGCTCCTGGATGCTTCAAGATTAACCGGCGGCGATAGCGCCCAAGCCGCGGAATCGGCCACATCGGCCATGTCTGCATGGGGGTACACGGCCAAGCAAGGCGAGGTGATGCTGGAGCAATTTTTTGCCGCCAGCCGGGCGGGAAAAGTGGATATGGTCGAGTTGATGAAGCAGATGGGTCAGTTTGGTGAACCGCTGAAAGACATGGGCCTCGGATTTAATCAGTCGATGGCTCTCATGGCGAAGTGGCAAAAAGACGGGCTGAATCCGATCGGAGACGTGCTTAAGGATCCCAAGAAGCTTCCGGCCGGCGGGTTCACGGAGATTGCCGCAAAAATCCGGGATGCCAAGACAGCTACAGAAGCCATGCAGTATGCCACGGGGATTTTCGGGAACAAAGTCAGTGAAGACCTCGTAACGGCACTGAAAGGCGGAAAGGTAGAGTTTAATGGCATTCTCGCCTCCATGAATCAGTGCAAGGAAGGGATGTTGAGTCAGGGGCAGGTTCTTGAAACCTTTGGCGACCGCTTTGGAGCCTTGCAGAATCGGATAACGATTGCGCTCGCTCCGCTTGGGGATCTCCTGCTCCCGTTTATGGGAGCGATGGTTGGGGCGCTTGAGTTTTTTATGGAGTATGCGGATATTATGGGAGCCTTTTTACTCGGAGTGAGTGCCGTATTGCTTACTGTTTTTGCACCTGCTTTATATGCTACGGCAATAGCGCTGAAGGCTAACGCCGCTGCGGCTATCGCCCTTGCCGCACCGTTCGCTCCCCTTATTCTGGCCTGCTTGGCCGTAGGGGCCGCCTTTGCCGCAGTTGCTTATTTGGTGAAGTATCACATGGATGATATTAAACAGCTCGTTACTTCGGCATGGGATTACATTATGGGTAAGATTGAAAAAGTTAAAGCCTTCTTTTCCGGCACGAATGAGGCTTCCGTCAATTTAAACACGAAGACCACGAGTCAGGTGACATCCGCAGGGGGCCCTCCGTCCAGCCACTACCACGGTCTCGACTACGTCCCTTATGACGGGATGATGGCCCGGCTGCATAAAGGCGAACGCGTGATGACGGCGAGCGAGAACCGGGAATATTCCGGCGGCGGAGGCGGGGGCGCCTCGATTTCGATTACGGGGAACACGTTTCACGTGCGCCAGGAGTCGGATATCGACGACATTGCCCGGGCGCTGGCCCGCGAGATCAAAGCGGCGGGAGGTTTGATGGCATAATGGCGTCTCTGCAATTTTGGCTGAAGACCATGGACGAAAAAGACTGGTTGCGGCTGCCCGTCAATCCCGAGCAGATCTCGGTAAAAAGCTCATACGGCTACGAAGACGTTCAAGTCACCCAGCTTGGCGAGTATACGGTGATTGGTGAGGCCGCGCTGCGCGAGTTTTCCCTCGGCTCTTTTTTTCCGCGCGACTATCATCCCGGTTATTGCGAATACGAGGATTTCCCAACACCTTGGGACATCGTAGGGAAGATTGAGAACTGGCGGAAGCTGCGAAAACCCCTCCGTCTGGTGATTACCGGCACGCCTATTGAATGCCCGGTTACGCTCCGGTCTTTTCAGTATAGTGAACGGGCGGGCAATCCGGGGGATGTCTTCTATGAAATGGAGCTCAAGGAGTATAAGGAAGTCAAGTTCCGCCAGGTGGAAACCTCCGGTTCGGGAAAGGCCATGGTCATCACAGGGGAGCATCGTCCGGATACCAAGGTTCCCCCGGCATTTTATATCGTGGTGCCCCGGGATACGTTGTGGAAAATCGCCCAGCGCACCTTAGGCAACGGCGATCGGTGGAAGGAAGTTTATGCGGCCAACGAGAAGGTGATCGGCAAAAACCCGGATAAACTGATTCCCGGCCAGAAGCTGGTGATTCCTTCATGAGCTGGAGCGTGACGTACAAAGATCGAAATCAGAACGTGTACCTGGATCCGATCGTGAAATCGATCAGTTGGTCCGGCGATATCAAGCAGGCGGCCCGGAAGCTTGTCGTGGAAGTTTCCAACACGGGTGATCTTCGGGATCTGTACATGGTGTTTGAAAAAGGAGCGGAGCTGCGGCTCATTCTGAATGGGAAGCAGGAGCTGTTTCGGGGCGTTTTGTTTGCGGACCAGATCAACTCCAAGGGCCAAATGACTTTAACGGCCTACGATGAGAACATCTATTTGACCAAAAACAAGGATACGAAAATATTTCGGAATCAGTCCGCCTCCGCGATCATCAAGCGGCTGTGTAATGAATTCTCCATTGAGGCGGGGGAAATCCATGATACGGGCTATGTGATTCCGAAGCTGGTTTTTCGCGAAAAGACATTGTTCGAGATGATGGTGATGGCCCTGACCGAAACCCAGAAGCAAAATGGGCAGCATTTTTTGATTACCTCCAGGGAAGGCAAGTTGCAGCTGCTGGCACGAAAAGAGCAGGAAGGGAAATGGGTCCTGGAAAACGGGGTGAATCTGCTCGATGCCAGCTATTCGCAATCGATTGAAGAAACCCGCACCCAGATCAAGGTGATTGGCGGGGACGTGGAGAAGAAGGCGATTTCGGCGAGCGCCAAAGACGGGGAGCTGATTAAGCGATTCGGAATCATGCAGCATGTGGAGAAGCCGGACAAAGATATGACTCCATCCCAGATGGAGCAGCGGGCCAAGCAATTGCTCGAGGATCTGGCGACGATTGAGGATCAGGCCCGGATCGAATGTCTCGGCATTCCGGATGTCGTGTCCGGTTCGTGCGTATATGTCAAAGAATCGGTGACGGGGATTCTAGGCGGATACTACATTTCCGCCGATGAACACCGGTTCGAGAACGGCAGCCATACGATGTCGCTGACCTTGTCGGCGACGGATGATATTCCGGAGATGGAATACAACGAACAGAAGGGGGCCAAATAATGGAACGCATTGAAGGCTCGGGAGCAAGTCAGCTGGTTCAGCTGATCCGGGCCATCGGGTACAATTCCGAGATTACTTTTGAGTTGGCCACGGTGACGTCCGCACCGCCTCAACTGAAAATCAAGGTGGATCATATGAACGTGGAGCTGGAGAAGGACGACCTGATCGTGGCACAGTCGCTGGCGAAGCATACGCGGAAGGTGAATTTGAAGAGTGAGGGCGGGACAAAGATTTTTGCGGATATCAAGAAAATTAAAACCCCTCCCTACCAGTTTAGTCTTAGTCATTTGTTTGGTGGTACAGGAAAACTGGAGTTTTTCGGGATAAATATGGCTGCCGCCGATCAAACCATTGAAGAAGCTGACTTGGAATTTACCGACGAACTCAAAAAGGACGACCGCGTCATCGTCGTCGGTATTAACCAGGGGCAAACCTATATGATTTTGGATCGGGTGGTGATGTATTAATGGCATTGTCTCCGCTGCGAAGCAGGGAAGAACGATTTGTGGAGGTGAAGCCCGCCCCGCTTCCTTCCCGGACTTATTTGCTTGATTTCGAATCGGGCCAGGTCAAGGAGAAAATCATTGACGGTCAAGAGGCGATCAAGCAGTCCATTCAGAAGGCGATCCTAACCGCCCGTTATCGCTATTTAATCTATAACAGCCAATACGGCTGTGAAATTGAAACTTTACTGGGACAGGACATTTCTCCGCAATTGCTGCACAGCGAAATCACCCGGGTGATTACCGAAGCGCTTAAGGAAGATGACCGCATCCAGGCTGTCGAACAGTTTCAGATCGAGAGGGAGAGCGATAAGCTGTTCGTCACATTTACAGTGATAACGGCCGAAGGAGCTATTGAGCAGGAGGTGAGCATTTAACATGTTTGAAAATCAGACGAAGGAAGCCATTTTGGATCGGATGCGGAACGCCTCGCCGGAAGGCATCGATACGCGGCAGGGCTCCATCACCTACGACTTGCTGTCGCCCGCGGCCATCGAATTGGCCCATGCTTATATAGCGTTGGAGAATGTGCTGAAATTCGGTTTTGCGGGTCCCGAACAACCGTCCGGATACCTGGATCTAAGGGCGGCTGAAATGGGAATCACACGGCGTCCCAGCGAGAAAGCGGCAGGGGAAATTGTGTTCAAAGGAGACGACAATACCGTCGTTCCCAAGGGGACATCCGTTTCCACCGACGAGGAGGAGGCTATTGTATTTGTAACGACCGAAGCGGGCGTGATCGATCAAGGAACCGCTAAAGTGAAGGCTGAGGCGGCGGTAGGCGGCGTACGGGGAAATGTCGATGCCGGACGGATCAAGCTGATGCTGGGAAATTTGACCGGCGTTGTTTCGGTAACGAATCCGGAAGAGTTTAAAAACGGGGCCGAAAGGGAGTCCGACGAGTCGCTTCTGGGCAGATACTACGATCGGGTCCGGAGACCGGCGACGAGCGGGAACGCCTGGCATTATCGTCAATGGGCGCTGGAGGTTTCCGGTGTGGGCGATGTGAAGGTCTTTCCTACCTGGAAAGGGGGAGGCACCGTAAAGTTATCGATCTTGTCCGAAGACAAGCGGGAGCCCAATGATGAAATTATCGGAAAGGTACAAGACGCAGTGGACGAACGCCGTCCGGTGGGAGCGGATGTTACGGTTAGCGGAGCGGAGGAAGTGAAAATCAACGTGTCCGCAAGTTTAAAACTAGCATCGGGAGCGGATTTGGAAGGAATCAAGACGTTGTTTGGCAAAAAGCTGGAACACTTTTTAGCCGGTATTGCTTTTAAAACAACGACCGTTTCTTATAATCAAATATTCGGTCTTCTGCTGGATATTGCCCAAGTGGAGGATTTCCAGGAATTGAAGATTAACGGGGAAAAAGGCAACTATAAAATCAAAGAAGACCAGGTAGCGGTGGCCGGGGCGGTGGAATTCATTGTTTAACGATTTGTTTGAATTCAAACGTGATCTGGAAAAAGATATGGCCGACTACCTGCCGAAATACTACGCCCTTCATGACAACGAGGGCCAGCCTGGGATTACCAGCAATCTGATCACTCAGGAAACGAAAGAACTCCTCGGACTGAACCAACGAATCCTGGACGTTCTCGAGCAATTTTTTGTAGAGCGCGCCACCTGGGGACTTGCTTTTTGGGAAAATATCTGCGGGATTCTCGCCGACGAGAACAAACCTTGGGACCAAAGGCGATCGGTCATCAAGTCAAAGCTCAGGGGAGCCGGAACGGTAACCCTGGCGGTCATCAAGAACGTAGCGGATTCGTTCGAAAACGGGGAGATCCGGGTAGAGGAGATTTTTTCCGAGTACAAAGTAGTCATCACGTTTATCGGTACGCGGGGCAAGCCGCCGAACGAACCGGATATGCGTCAGGTCCTGCGCGAAATTATCCCGGCCCATCTCGAATTGGAGTTCCGGTACACTTATTTGACATGGGATGAACTGGATGCGGCGGATTTAACATGGGATGAGCTTGAGGCGTTGAACATGACTTGGGATCAGTTGGAGGTTTGGAAGCCTAACACGCCCAAAGAAGGGAGAGATGAAACATGAAGAAATTGCCCAGCGGGCTGAACGCTTTTGAGCCTTCTGACGCAGTCAGGAGAGAGGCGCAGAATGCAAATATTGAAGTACTTGATAGGCTGTTTAACAATAATGAAGGCCACAGGCATACGGGGAAACCGGGAGATGCTCCTCCGATCGGTAGGGAAGGAATCGAAAGCGGAGCCCTTGAACGGCAGCATTTTAAAAATGGAAGAATAAGTGAAAATGTGGCTAAGTTCAAGCCGGTTACAGTAACGGATGGGTCTATTATAGGGCTGCCAACGGCACCCTATTATAAGCCGAGGGCAGATTCGGCCGAGATGAACTGTTGGTACCTTGCCCCATCAGGTGAATATCCGGCAAGTCTCACAATAAATTTAGAAGGCTTTTACGATATTGAGGCAATCGCATTGGAAATAACACCAGTAACACCGCTTAAGTGTAAACTTGAAATAAGTACAAACCAATCGGAATGGAAGTTAGTTACGGAACGAACTTTTGAAGGAGAAAGGTTTGTCTCCCTTCCAAAGCCGGAAAATGCAAGCTATGTTCGGATAACCGTCATCGAGCCTGCCGTGTCTGTGACAAGAATCACTAGACTGGCAGTATATAGTTCACAGACTGATGGGGTGGAATATGAGCCATTGGAAGATCGAAGAGCTTGGGGACTGGTTGCTCGGCTACAGGGGCTAATAACGATTTCTTCTAATCCAATTATCGATAATGAAGTTTCCGTAACACTCTCAGGACATGTGTGGATTATGAACCCGATAGCCAACGCATACTTGACGGTATACGCCGGAACATATCCATTGGTGAATAATGAATATTTGTATATCGATCTGCCCTATTTTGGTGACAATACTCAAGGTATATATCCTAAAGTCGGCAAGCCTGATTACAATAAACCTCTCGGTTTCTATGCGCATCGCGACCGATTGATTTTAATGTACCGTGGGGGAGACAAACAGCTCTATTTGAATTTCCCTCTGAATACGAAACTGCAGAGAACCGGGGGCATTCCGATGTTCTCAATAGCTGGTGCTAATTTATTAGATGCTGATATGAATATTGAAGATAGCATGCGCTATGCGGACGAAACGTTTACGGGAACGATGGCCCGTTTGAAGGCGGATAAGGACAGCATCGCGGCGGATGGGTCGGATGTACTGACGGTCGATTTATCGATTACGGATTGGCAGGGAAACATTCAAGAGGATTTCAACGAAGATGTACAACTGGAAATGAACGGGATCCAGCAAGCCATCAGCGTTTCCAAGGGCAAGGCTGCCCTAACGGTCAGCAGTGAAGAACCGGGGGAATTCCGGCTGAGCACGCTCGGACTCGATCGGAACGCCGGGTTAAAGGTGGTGGTAACGGATGGCAAGTAAAAAACCGCTCCCGAAAACCGCGCATTTTCATATCCCCACGGACCCGCTTCGGGTCAAATCGGAGGAGCTGCGCGCCCGTCACAGCGAACGGAAAGAGCTTAAAGCGGCTGAGGCAACCAACGAACTGCTGTACGAAATGCTCTCGGACCTGCTGGAACGCCAGGAGCTGCTGGAAGATAAGCTGGATCAACTGCTGAGAACAATGCCGCGCCGTTAGTGAACTGGGGTACCCTGGCTTGGTCCCGCCCGCTCTGTCCTGATTAACGGGAAAACCTCCCGTTAATCAGGCGGAGGGACGGCCGCGGGAGGAGATTAGCTGGAAAAACTCCCGCTATATTGCGTCCGGAAGGCCGATTCGCGCCGAAGAGGCGGAAATTGCTGGAGAAATTCCAGCTAATGCGTAAGATCGCGCAAATAGCACCGAATTAACGGGAGAAAATCCCGTTAATTGGCGGGGGAGCTATAGGCGTAGTGCATCCGTACCTGTGAACTCGAGGGGACAGGCGGTAAACAGTAAATGGAGGAAAGGTAAACAGTAAAATTCACCCCCTGACCAGCCGAGGAGAAAACGAAAACATGAAAGCTGCTGACCTGTTCAGCGGCTTTTCTTGTGAATCGAGCAGTTGTTTGGGGAACGCTTGACATTTTATCAGTTTAGAACTAAACTGAATGCAATCCTTGAAATGGGGGAAAAGAAATGAATGACAACGAAACACGCGACCCCGACCAATTAGAGGAAAAACATGCGGAAAAGCTCGGGGTATTGGTATGGTACCGCATTTCACGCATATATAACCGGAGTCTGCGGGCGTCCAACCAGCACTTAAAGGCCTGGAACCTGTCGGTCGCTCAATTCGACGCGCTGGTCCAGATCGGGGCCCACAAACGGCTCACCCAGCAGGAATTGGCCGACAAGCTGCTCGTGTCCAAAGGCAATATCACCCAGCTTCTGGCGAAGATGGAGGAGTTGGGCTGGATTCGCAGGGAACAGGAATGGAAGAAGAAGTGGCTGTCGCTAACCGACGTCGGGCGGGAACTCTACCGCCAGGCCGTGCCGGAGCAGGAGCGGTTTCAGGCGTCTCAATTCGAAGGGCTAAGCCGCGAGGAGAAACAGCAGCTTCTGGCGCTCCTGCGCAAGATTGAAAAATCACAATAACGAACGGAGGGTTCCTCATGAACTTGGAATTCAAGGGTATTCATCACGTTTCCGCCATCACCAAAACCGCTTCGGAAAACTTTAAGTTTTACACGAAAGTTCTCGGACTCCGTCTGATCAAAAAGACCGTGAACCAGGATGATATCTCGGTATATCATTTATTTTACGGCGACGAAGTCGGCAATCCGGGAACCGAGCTCACCTTCTTCGAGCTTCCGAATGCCGGGCGCAATGTCGACGGCAACAACAGCATCTCCGCGCTTTCGCTTCGCGTGCCGAGCGACCGGGCATTGGAGTACTGGTCCCGGCGTTTGGCCGAGTTTGAGGTCGAGCATGAGGAAGTGAAGCAGCGGGCGGGGCGGGCCACACTGGCTTTCAAGGATTTTGAGGGGCAGCGGCTCGTCCTGGTTTCCGATGAACATAACGCGGGCGTTCCCGGCGGCAAACCGTGGGACCGCAGCCCGGTGCCCGCCGAATATGCCATTGTCGGCCTGGGCCCCGTTCAATTGACCGTGAGCGAGCCGGAGCTGACAATCGCTGTACTGACGGAGCTGATGGGCTTCCGCCGGAAAGGGCAGTACTCTTCGCAAATCGAAGGGCAGCCGGATATTCTGGTGTTCGAGACCGGCGAAGGAGGAAGTGGCGCCGAGGTCCACATTGAGCCGAGAACCGATCTCCCGCGGGAACGGCTGGGGCGGGGCGGCGTCCATCACGTCGCTTTCCGCGTTGCGGACGAGGAAGAGCTGCGCGCCTGGATCAAACGCATTCGGAGCGTCCGTTTGCCGAACTCCGGCTTTGTGGACCGCTTCTATTTCCGGTCCCTGTACTTTCGCGAGCCGAACGGCATTCTGTTTGAACTGGCGACCGATGGACCGGGATTCGCCACGGACGAGGATATCGAGCATCTCGGCGAATCCCTGGCGCTGCCTCCGTTTCTCGAGTCGAAACGGGCGCAAATCGAGGCACATTTGAAACCGCTGGATACGGTGCAGTAAAGCCATCCCATTAGAATAGCGGGGATCCTTCCCGCTTAAGGCCGCCGGAGCCCTAAACTCCGGCGGCCTTTCTTGATTTCCATCAGATTGTCGATTATTTAGTCCGGGAATCCGGGCCCGGCTATAGTATAATGGGGTCACCCGGCTTAGAAGAGGTGAAGTGGATTGTTTGGCGCAGAACTTAGCGTTGTGGATTTTTTTACGGAACAAAATATAGAGCTTTTCCTGGAGCGCTTCCGCTCTCTGGGTCCGCTGCCCGGCATCCTGCTGACGTTTATGAAATCCTTCGTCCCGCCTCTGCCGACGATCGTGATCGTGGGTGCCAACGCCGCGATTTACGGCATGTGGCTGGGCTTTTTATATTCCTGGATCGGACTCGTGACCGGGAGTCTGCTGACCTTTCTGCTGATCCGCAAGGCGGCCGAGGCCCCCGTGATGCGGCGCTGGGCCGCCAAGCCCAAGGTGAAGAAAGCGATGTTGTGGGCCCGCAGGAACGGATTCAGCTTCGTTTTTCTGCTCAGCATGCTGCCCGTAGGCCCGTTCGTCGTCATCAACATGGCCGCGGGACTGACGCGGATGCCGCCCGCCTCCTTCGGAGCGGCGGTGGCGCTGGGCAAAGCCGTCATGGTCTTCTGCGTGTCCTATATCGGCACGCATCTGTCCGACTTTGCCGCGCAGCCCGCCAAGCTCCTCGGCGTCGCGGCGTTCATCGCAGCTTCCTTGTGGTTGAACCGGAAGCTGCAAAGCTACTTCACGGCGGCTGCGGCCGAGCCCGAGCCCGCCGAATGAACCCGGCGGTGCCGCCCCCTATTCCAGGGGCTCAGCACCGCCGGTATAGGGCCGCGACCGCCTCGGCCTCGGCCCGGAGCCGCTCGCGCAGCTCCGGCGGCCCGAGGACCGCGGCTTCCCGGCCGCAGGCCAAGACCAGCTCACACGCCGATTCCAGCGTGTGAAACTCCACCTCCGCCCGGACCCATCCCGGTCCGTCCGGCTCGGTGCGGAGCACTTTCGCGTAGCGTTCCCGCTTCAGCCGGGCGAGCCGCGGCTCCGCCACCCGCAGCTCGGCCGGATACTTCGGCAGGCGGCTTTTGAACTCCGCGGTGGACCGCTCCCAATACGCCCCCAAGGTGAAGCCGGGCGGCCGCTCAAAGCGCTCCTCCAGCACCGAGGCTTCCATGATCCGCGAGATCCGGAACGTCCGAAGCTCCCCGCGGTCCTCCGCCACCAGGTACCAGACGTTCCGCTTGGCGACCAGCCCCAGCGGATGAACGATCCGGGAGTCTCCGCTCGCATCTTCGTCCGATTTCCGGTAGGTCATCTCCAGCTTACGCTCCGCCCACACGGCTTCCTGAACGACGGAGAGCCATTCGAATTTTTCATCCGAGGCATGCCAGCCGGCCCCGTCGATATGAATCCGCTGGCGGATCATTTCGGCATCCCGCCGCAGTGCCGCAGAGGAAGAGGCCATCAGCTTCTGGCGAGCGGTCTCCAAGGACTGCCGGCCGATCCCCAAGTCGCCGAGCAGGGTCCCGTGGCTCGTAACCAGCAAAGCCAGCATCTCTTCCCGCCCCATGCCGGTTAAGCCGGTCCGGTAATTTTCCGCCAGCATCCATCCCCCCAAAGACCCGCGTTCCGCATAGACGGGGACACCTGCCGCACTCAAGGCATCCATGTCCCTGACGATCGTCCGTTCCGAGACCTCCAGCTTTTCCGCGAGCTGGCGGGAGTTTAACTTTCCGCCGTTTTGCAGGAGCAGCAAAATCGATAATAGCCGGTCCGCCCTCATAGGAACCCCTCCCTGTAGAAGTTTTTCTCTTGATCACGATTGTACCATTTTATATAAGACAAGAGATGTCATATATGATTGGTAAACTGGGGATGTAAGAGTAAAAACAAGCGAGGAGAGGATGGGTAGCATGAACGACAATCGTCTATTCACGGACAAACCATTAAAGGGAAAGATCGCCGTCGTCGCAGGTGCCACAAGAGGCGCAGGGCGGGGAATCGCCACGATGCTCGGGGCCGCGGGGGCCACGGTATATTGTACCGGGCGCAGCGTTCGGGGGAGCGCTTCGGATCTGCAGCGGACGGAGACCATCGATGAGACGGCGGAGATAGTAACCGCTCGTGGAGGGATGGGCATTCCCGTCCGCACGGATCACACCCGGGAAGAGGAGGTAAAAGCCCTGTTCGAGCGGGTCGCGGACGAACAGCAGGGGCGGCTGGATATTCTCGTGAACGACATTTGGGGAGGCGAGAAGCTGACGCACTGGGGCACGTCATTTTGGGAACAGCCCTTGGGGGATGCGCTGCTCATGCAGGAGCGGGCGGTCAAAGCCCACTTGATCACCAGCTATTACGGCGTTCCGCTGATGGTAAAGCGGGGGGAGGGATTGGTGATCGAAATTACGGACGGCTCCACCTATAATTACCGGGGCAACCTCTACTACAGTCTGGCCAAAATCTCGCCGATCCACCTGGCCGCAGGTATGGCGGAAGAACTGCGTCCGCACGGCATTACCGCCCTGGCGGTGACTCCGGGGTTCCTGCGCTCCGAGCAGATGCTGGAGTATTTCGGAGTGGAGGAGCGGAACTGGCGGGATGCCGTGGCCAAAGAGCCGCATTACATTGAATCCGAAACGCCTTTCTATGTAGGGCAGGCGGTTGCCCACTTGGCCGCGGACCCCAAGGTAAGCGAAAAGGCGGGGCGCTCCCTCACCAGCTGGGATCTTTCCGATGAGTACGGCTTTGCCGACGTAGACGGACGGCGGCCGCACTGGGGCAATTATGCGAAGAGCCAGGGGCTGCCGGTCAACTGAGGCGGCAGACGGACCAAATAACACCAAGCATGGCGCCGCCCATTATGAGGCTTATTCGCCGACTTAAGAAGCGGCGTAGCGAGTGGGATTTGGCACCCCTAATTTCCCTAGCCGCCCGCCGGTATTAGCGGCCTTTTGGGAAGCTATTTTGGCCCGATTCGGCTCTGCGGGAATCATAGCGGTCCAAAAGGGCCTTATTACACTGGTGCGGGCCCGAAGTCGGGTTTGACTCGCTTTTTTTTCAAAAATTGGGGCCCCAAAGACCGTTATTTCATACCGATGAGCCGAATTCGACAAAATAGCGACGCAAAAGGCCGCAAAAGGCTCTTATTCGCTTGCCTTCCTTGCAAGAGAAGCTGGCCGCTAGCAACGCTAGTGCCAAATAACGGGAATTTCTCCCGTTATTTAGGCCCTGTTGCGGCTGCAGAAGCCAATTAGCTGGAAAACCTCCCGCTAAATCGCCTGACATTGTGTACATCGGCAGTCGGAGTGCGAAATAGAAGGAGCTTTTCCAGCTAAATCGGGTGCCAAGGGTCAAGAGCAGGAAATTAACGGGACAATTTCCCGTTAATAAGTGTACCGACGGCACAATCTACCAAATAAATTAGGCCGTTGCCCGCTCATTAAAACCGGGCCCGGCTTTGCTCATGGGCTACATCCCGCTCAAAAGCCACGATCCAATCCCCCTGAATGGCTGCGTAACCGACATCGCCTTCGGCGACCAGGCCGTATAGTTTTTTTACATCCAGAAATTCCCGACGCTCTCCGTTTTCAAACTCCAGCGTGATATAGTAGTAAGTGTGTGAGGAAGAATGCATGGCGTTATCGTCGGAATGATGAGAATGCCGGACGTCCATTCTTTTGGATACGATTTTTACGTATCTGGAATCCCGCGGGGAGCGGGCGTTTTTTATGTAGCGGGCGCCGTTGGCGATAGAAAGGACGATCACGACCACAAACCCGATGGCGATCAAGATCGGAATGAGCGTAAACATGAAATCAAAGCCGCCTCCTCCGAAGGAAGAGGGTCCAAATCCGGTATCCATGTGGTTACCTCCTTTTTCGAATGTCTCGCATATTCAGATGATAAGATTCCGAATTTACGTCTTGTTTGTTTTAACGTGGGAACGGGGCGATTAGTTTCAGAACAATTAGGTTTTCGGGTAATACATACTAGTAAAACACAAATGGGAGGGTGAACGGTATGATACGACAAGGTAAAAAAGGCGCAGATCTCATTCGGGAAGTCGCGCAAACGGAGGTTCCGCACGGAACGCTCGCCATCTGGTTTCTGGGTCAGGAAAGCGTCATTATTAAAGGGGATGGCATTACCGTTTACGTTGACCCGTACGTCTCGGATTTTTTGGAGAAGCACCATGAAGCGGTGCGCACGTATCCGGCACCGATCACGCCGGAGGATATCGCGGGGGCGGACCTGTGTCTGATCACACATGAGCATGCGGACCATATGGATGAAGGGACTTTACCCGTTTTTCATGCGCAAAATAAGGAGGCGTTCATCCTCGCCCCGGCCTGCTGCAAAGAACTTCTCCTTGGGATGGGCATTGCGGAGAACAAGATCGTGGAGGCCGAGAACCGGAGAAGAGAGTTTTTCGGCAAAGTGGCCATTACGGGCATTCCGGCCGCTCACGAGCAATTGGATAAGGATGCCGCGGGAAAACACCGCTACACGGGCTATCTCATTGAGCTGAATGGCGTCAAATTGTACCATGCGGGAGATACGGTGATCTATCCGGAACTGATCGACCTGCTGAGTGAAGCCCGCCCGGATGTGGCTATGCTGCCGATTAACGGCGGGGATTATTTCCGCAGGGAAAGCGAACTGGTGGGGAACATGAACTACCGGGAGGCGGCGGAGCTGGCGGTGCGGATCGGCGCGGAGACCGTCATCCCGCTGCATTATGATGTGTTTGCGGCGAATTCGGAGAAACCCGGATATTTTGTGGACTACCTGTACGAACGCTATCCCGAGCAAAAAGTCCATGTCATGGCGCGGGGAGAGCGGTTTGTGTATGTGTCGGAGCGGGCTTTCCTGAAAGAGTAGAGCGAGCCCGGAACAGAAAAAGAAGGTACTGCTCCTCAAAATTGTTGAGGGAACAGTACCTTCTTTTCGTTATCCGGGAGCCGCCTCTGTTTCGCGTTCACGAGCAGAATGCTGGCGACGATGAGCGCCATTCCCGCGAGCAGATTCAGAGTCAATCGCTCGTTCAGGAACAGGACGCTGCAGACGATGGAGACGACCGGGATGAGGAACGTGAACGATCCGACCTTCGATGCTTCCCCCGAGCCGATCAGCTTGAAGTAGACGAGCCAGCCCAGTGCGATGACGAAGACGGAGATGAACAGCGTGTCAAAGAGAAACGCTCCGGTCCAGCGGATCTCCGACCAGCTCTCGACGGTCGAGCCGTACGCCGTCATGACGCCGCCGCCGATCAGGATCTGCATGGCGGTCATCCACAACGAGTCGACCTTGGCCGCCTGCCGCTTGATGTAGACGGTTCCGAGCGCCCAACTGAGCGCGGATGCCAAGGCGAGCGGGATGCCGATGAAAGAGATGCCTCCTTTAAATCCGCCGATGCTCATCACGGCCACACCGGCGAAACCGAGCAGCAGGCCGATCATTTTCCGGGCGTACATTCTCTCTCCCAGCCACATCCAGGCGAACAATCCGAGCAGCACCGGCTGCAGGAACACGATGGCCGAGAACAAGCCGGCGGGCATGTATTGAAGGCCAACGGTCTGGAAGCCGTAGTAGAAAACGATGCTGAGGAAGGCCGATATCAAATAATAAGGCCATGTTTCCCGAAGCCGAAGCTTCCTCCAGCGCGGCAGCGCGACGATGATAAGCAGAACCCCGCCGATTAGCGTCCGAAGGCCTGCGAACAGAAGCGGCGGCGTAAATTCCAGCGCATATTTGGATAACGGCCAGTTGATCCCCCACATCAGTATGAGGAAGGATAAATAAAATAGGGTTTGCTTGCGGGTTAGTGCAGCTTCTGACATAAGAGGTCTCTCCTTGTTAAAGGGTCAACCCGAATGATACACTATTTTTTAACATGATGAAAATGAATGTTTATTATAGGGGGCATACCATTCACGTTATGACAAACACGCAGATCCATCTTTTCGTCAAAATCGCGGAGACGGGAAGCTTTACGAAGGCGGGCCTTGAACTGAATATGACCCAGCCGGCGGTCAGCCGCGCGATCTCTGCGCTGGAATCGGAGCTGGACATTCCTCTGCTTCTGCGCGACCGCCGCAGCGGCGTGCAATTGACCGAGGCGGGCAAGCGGATTCTCGTGCTGTTCCGCGAGATTATTGGCGCGTTCGCCAAGGTGGATCAAGTCGTCGCCGACGAAAAGGGGCTCCAAGTCGGGACGATCCGGGTCGGGGCTTTTCCCGTGGCCGCCGCACACTTCCTTCCCCGGATTATCGGCGCCATCGCCAAGAAGCATCCGGGCATCGAGTTCGAACTGCACGAAGGAAACATCGACGAGTTGAGGAACTGGCTGGAGACGAAGCTGATTGACGTTGCGTTCCTGATTCCGCCGGATGGGGATTGGGATACGGTGCCTCTCTACCGGGAGAAAATGTTTGCGGTGCTGCGGGAGGATCATCCGCTTAGCGGGCTGCCCGTCATCCCCGTCAAACGGCTGTCTACGGAGCCGTTCATTACGTGCAAAGCCGGATACGAGCCGCCGCTCATCGACCTGTTCGAACGGGCGGATGCCTGCTTGCAATCAAAATACATCGTTCAGAGCGTCAGTATGGCTCTTAACATGGCGGAAGAAGGCCTCGGCTTTCCGATTCTGTCCGAGCTAGCGCTCAAGACGCTTCCGCCCCGGCTTGTGAAACGCGAGCTCGAACCGGAAGCTTATCGCGACATTCGGCTCGCGGTGCCTTCCATCGCTGAATCCTCCCACGCGGTCAAGCTGTTTATCCGGACCACGCTCGACTTGTTCCCGCCGGACGGTTTGCCGGTCCCGGACCAAATTTAAGAACCGAGACAGGACCAAAACGCCTGTCTGCCGCGGTGATTTTTTCGCGAAATAACGGCTGCTTCCTGATTATTGAGTATATCGGCACTGACGTTGCATCAAACCTGAAACTTTTCGCGAAAAAGCCGCTATTTCACAATCCCCCAGCCGAATTCGACAAAATAGCGCCGCAGCAGGCCCTTATTTTCTGCACGGCATGCAAACATGCAAATTGTTAATGCTGCGCTAGTGATCGGAGGCTTAAGCTGCGTTCGCCTTTGCGACCGGATTTGTACTGTAGGCTGAATTATTGATTTGCGTATAAGGCAGCGTTGTGAAGGGTTCTTATCACCCTATGCTCAACGCGAATTTATTATTTAAATTAACTGGAATTCCTCCTGTTAATTTGTTGCCTATGTGGCCGTGGAGGCACATTAGTTGGAAAACCTCCCGCTAATTCGCCTGAAATTGCCTATATCGGCGGTTGGGCCGCGAAATAGATGGAGCTTCTCCAGCTAAATCGGACCCTAGGCCCAAGAGCGGAAAATTAACGGGAGGTTTTCACGTTAAAAAGTTAGCTGCATGCCCGTTTGTAGTGCGCGTAGAGCAAAATAATGCGGACTCCTCCCGAATTTACGAATCCTCGCCACGCCGTATGAACTCCAGAACGATATCCTGCGGATGATCCCCAAATTGGCTCCCAAACAGATTAAGCCCCCGCTTATTGACCGCGTCTTCCTTTACTTCAAACCGAATGGAAATGGGCTGGTTATACGCCAAATGAAGCATTTCGATCGAGGTCCCGCCGGCAGGGACTCCGTTCACGAAACTCCCCTGATGACCGATGCGCCATTCCGTCAGCATCCCGTATTCGGTTCCGCTTTTCCAGCGTTCGGGGGTCAGCTTGCCTTTCCGGTCCCCGAAATCGGACGGACAGGTCCATGTACCGGCATCCAGTCCGTTTACCGTGACCGTAATATCCGAAGCCCAGTCCGAACGGAAGGAAGGAGCCTCGGAACACAGCTCGGCGCGAATGCGCAATTCATCGAGTTCGACGCCGGGAGGCAGCGGATTGGCGAAATAGTATTCGATATAACCGGACTCGGCAAACCATAGCAGCGCAGCGTCTATTCGTTCGGGCATATAAAATACCCGGGGGTCGTCCTGCGAGCCGATCAAGGTCCCGTCTTTGCCGGCCATGCCACAGGAGGGCTTCACGGAACAATGCGAATACATCCCGATCGGCATATGAATCGTCTCGACGGGATGAAGACCGTCGCCCGGCTTGGACGGAAGCTCCAACTGGATGGAACGGCAGGTGATGGAGCATATTTTTTCCCGGTTGGCTCCCTGGGTGGAGACGATCAGTTCGGCTTGCTCGAGGGTCTGCACATTGATGGAAATCGTCGGCTGTGCCACTCCCAAAGCTTCGGCCAATTGACTGACGCTCATAGGCTTCTCCCCCAGCGCTTCCAAAATGCGAACGCGAAGGTCTCCGGATAACGCCTTGGCTACGTCAAGAATTCGGGAAGCCGGGTAGCGGATGATTTCTTGCAAAGGTTCATTCATCTCAAAATTCCTCTTCTTATACAAAGATTTATTGAGCTAATTGTACAATGATGAGAGTGTATTGTAAAACTATAATAAACATTGTAAAAATCATATACAGGTGCTAAAATGGGCGCATAAACCTCTTGCGAAAGGTTGTGCATACTCATGAGTACCTCTTTGTTGAACGCGGATAACCTATTGATTCCTCGCCCGGAGTTTCCTCATCCGCATTGGCAGCGGCAGCAATGGCTGAATTTGAACGGTCCCTGGTCTTTTCGTTTTGATCCGAACGATGAGGGCGTCCAAGGGCAATGGAACACGGACAGAGAAGTTCCTTTTGACGCAGAGGTTCAGGTGCCATTTTCCTGGGCCAGTCCCCTGTCCGGAATCGGTAAGGATATCAAAGGAATCGGGTGGTATCGGCGCACTATCACTTGGAATCCCGGCGTTAACGGGTCGCGCCTGTTTTTACGCTTTGGAGCGGTGGATTATTTGTGCGACGTCTGGATTAACGGCTGCCATGTCGGAAGCCATCAAGGCGGTTATGGCTCGTTTGAGTTTGAAGTTACCGGCGTCTGGCAGATGGACGGCAGCAATACGATCATTGTGAGGGCGGAAGATCAGGATCATAGCTATCAGGCGCGCGGGAAGCAGGGGTATGGCGAAATCCGCGGCATTTGGCAGCCGGTTTGGCTGGAAGCCCGCCCGCAGACGTATCTCAAAGACGCCAAGTTCAGGACCTATATGGATGGACGGATTGAAGTAGCCGCAACCATCATGGCGGACCAGGCCGGTACAGCCGAGCTTGCGATGGACTTTGCGGATCATGCTGTTCGGCATACCTTAATGGCGGAACTTTCGGCCGGCGAGAATGAAGTGAACACCTGTTTTACCGTGAACGATCCTAAACTGTGGAGTCCGGAAACTCCGTATATTTATGAGGGAACGCTAAGGCTTAACGGCCCCTTTGGCCTTGATCAAGTCGCTACTTATTTCGGCATCCGGGAAATCGGGACGGCCGCCTTCGGCGACCGCGATTACCGCTGGATTACGCTGAACGGCAAGCCGGTTTATCTGAACGGTACACTGGATCAGTCTTATCACAAGACCGGTTATTTTACCTATCCGTCCGATGAGGAAATGCAGGATGAAATTTACCTGATGAAGCGGCTGGGACTCAATTTTGTAAGGATTCACATCAAGCCGGAAGAGCCGCGTAAGCTGTATTGGGCCGATAAGCTGGGGATTCTCGTGATGGAGGATATGCCTTGCTTCTGGGGGAACCCGGACGAAAAGGCGCGCCAAGCTTACGAGCACGAGGCGCTTGAGGTGATCGAGCGGGATTATAATCATCCGTCGATTTTTTCCTGGGTGATGTTCAATGAAACGTGGGGGCTCAAGACAGATCCCAAGGAAGCGGGAGTTACGGGAAATATCGGGCAGCAGAGCAGCTATTTGCCGGAAACCCAGGAATGGGTGCGCGAAAAATACCGCTGGGCAAAGCAGCTCGATCCGACCCGGATCGTCGAGGATAATTCGCCTTGCAATTATGATCATGTCGAGACCGATATCAATACATGGCATTTCTATATCAACGGATATGACCAGGTCCGCGCCCATTTGGACGACGTCGTCGGCAAAACCTATCCGGGCTCGCCCTTCAATTGCATCGGCGAAAATGTCCAATCCGACGCGCCGCTGATGAACAGCGAGTGCGGCAATGTATGGGGTATCGAAGGCGGTGCGGGCGACAGCGACCTGGCCTGGCATTACCGCTACATGATGAATGAATTTCGCAAGCACGACAAGCTGTGCGGGTTTGTGTTTACCGAATTCCGCGACGTGACGAACGAATTCAACGGTTATTACCGTCTCGATGGAACGGGAAAAGACTTTGGCTATGACGCCTTTGTGCCCGGCATGACGATGGCCGATCTGCATTCTCCGGATTTCATCGTGCTCGACGCGCCTCCGTGCCGAACGATTTCCGCGTGTGAACAGGCTGTTGTTCCCATGCTGCGTTCGAGCTTCAGCGACCGGTATCATGGACAAAAGCTGATGTTGAAATGGGAGCTGTGGCATGATCATCTGGGCGTTCGCACCGTGGGGGACAGCGGTCTTTTACAGGTCGATTGGGAGGGCTACGGCGTTGCACCGCTTTCCGCGCTGTCTCTGACGATGCCTGACCGGGATGCGGTAGCCGTGCTTGCGGTATCCCTGATGGATGAAGCGGGACGAACGATTACGCGGAACTTTATCGCGTTCGACGTAAGAAGCGGCGAGGCCGGCGGATACGCAGCGGGAGGCGGTGTCATTCAAATCCCGGTAGGCTCTTACGCGGAGCAGACGTTTCAGCATCAGTGGACCTCGATTCAAGGCACGAAAGTGAGCGGTGCGGGGAAGGGCCGTTTTATTTATGACGTAGCACTGCCCGGTATAGCGGAGCAGACCGCCATTTACGATATAGAAATAGTATTCGAAGCCGGCGCGAAGCGGGTATTGGCCCGGAATATCGAAGGTTCGATCGATACCGACATGGGAATTGGCGCGATGCATGGCGCCGACGCGAAGGTGGAATATAACCCCAACACCTATTACATGACTGATGAGGAAAAGCATCCTTCCCGCCTAAACGTGCTGATCGACGGCGAGGAGATCGGCTCCCTTGTTCTGCCGGACGATCCGGCGGACAGCCGCGGCGTATTGTCTTGGCATTACCAGCCGGTCGCGAACAAACTGGATGAAGCCGGATCGTACGGCTATCTTTGCAGGTTGAGCGTCCCGGTGCAATTGACGGCCAGGCTGAACCGCAGCCGTACTTTCCGCTTGGAATTGCAGGCAGAGGAAGGCGGCGTGGCCTTGTACGGCCGCAATGCCGGGCGTTATCCGCTGGATCTGCTGATCCGGTACAACGGATAGGCTTGATTCATAGCATGGGGACAAAGGAGGCTGGCCATGAGCCGGAATTCATTCAGCAACCCGATTTTGCAGAACGGGGCCGATCCATGGATTATTAAGCGGGAAGACGGCATTTATTATATAACGGTTACCCTGGGGGACCGCATCGCGCTTTGGCATGGCAAAACCATGACAGAACTGGGAAGCGCTGCTCCAAAAACCATCTGGATGCCTGAGGCGCCGGGGCCTTATTCTCATCACTTATGGGCGCCTGAATTACATTGTATCGAAGGCAGCTGGTATATCTACTATACGGCGAACGACGGCGGCGGGGGAGACGAGACCAGGAGAGTATGCGTGCTTCAGCTTAAAGGCGACGATCCCCTGAACGACGAGTGGATATTTAAAGGCGCCGTCAATACGGAATATCCGGGCCTGGATGGAACGATATTGCCGCACCGGGGCGAGTTGTATTTCTTTTATTCCGGCTATGGCCATTTTCCGGATTACGGATCGGCCATTTATGCCGCCCGCATGGTTAATCCCTGGACATTGAGGGGACCTAACGTGCTTATAACGGCACCGACGGAACCATGGGAGAAGCAAGGCGGGATGGCCATTAACGAAGGACCGTCGTTTTTGCGGAGAAACGGGCGGATATATCTCGTTTTTTCAGCAAGCGCGACCTGGTCCGACGATTACTGTCTGGGCATGACGATGATATCGGAAGCCGAGGATCTTCTGGATGCCGGGTCATGGATCAAGCTTGGCGGCCCTGTCTTTGCCAAGAACCCGGAAGCGCGGGTTTACGCACCCGGGCACAACAGTTTTACCGTTTCGCCGGATGGTTCGGAAGATTGGCTGGTTTACCATGCCTATTCCTATTCGGAGGCGGAACGGGACCGTTCGGCGGGTAGCCCGCGCAGCACGCGGATCCAAAAGTTTGGCTGGAAAGAGAACGGGGAGCCGGATTTGGGCGTTCCGTTGGCAACGGAGACGGCAATACCTTTACCCTCGGGAGAATAATTTATCCGCAGAAGCATGCGGACTATGATCGAATAGGCATATATACTTTAAAAACCGGCACGATAGATGCCGGTTTTTATGTTTTCATAAGCAATACAAGCTATACGAGCAGCAAAATCCCCAATATAATTAATATTATTGCTTTAATACAGCTTTTTGTAGTAAAGTACATTAGAGATTGTTTATGTAAAATTCTTGTAAAATCTGCGGGAGGATTCTTATGTTGGAAGTCGGTATCCACGAAGCTGATAAACTGGTTCAGGTTGCCCATGCCCTATCCACGCGATCCAGGGTCGATATTCTTCGTCTGCTGAATACGCGGAGCATGAATGTTATTGAACTTGCCGAGGCGCTGCAGCTTCCGGTTTCCACGGTCGCCAACAACGTTAAGATACTCGAAGCGGCCAAACTCATCAATACGGAGCTGCTTCCGGCCGTACGCGGGGCGATGAAGGTCTGCAGCCGGAATTATGATGATATATTGATTACGCTAAACTCAAGCGTTCGTTCTACCAAGGACGGAATGAAGTTTTATGAGGTGGAGATGCCGATCGGGCATTATAGCGATTGTGAAGTTCACCCGACATGCGGCATGGCTACCCATGAGGGAATGCTGGTCAGGGAGGACGAACCGGCCAGCTTTTATCACCCGAAGCATGTGGGCGCGCAAATTATCTGGTTCCGCAAAGGGTATGTGGAATATCTGCTCCCTTTGGAGATTCCCCAGAATGCGACGATTCAATCGATCGAGCTTTCTATGGAGATGTGTTCGGAAGCGCCGAATTATGACAATGATTGGCCTTCGGATATTTCGGTGTGGGTCAACGGAGTTGAGATCGGAATGTGGACCAGTCCCGGTGATTTCGGCGACCGGCGGGGCGTGCTGAATCCGACATGGTGGCTGGATTGGACGACGCAATACGGGTTGTTGAAAACTTGGCGTATCGATCATGAACGAACGACGCTGGATATGCAAAAAGTGTCCGAGGTGACAATAAACGATTTGCAATTGAATCAGCGCCCCAGCCTGAGGTTGCGGATCGGAGTCAAGTCGGATGCGGTGCACAAGGGCGGCGTTAACCTTTTCGGCAAACAATTCGGGGATTACGATCAGGATATTGTCATGCGGGTAACTTATACTCAGGAAGAAGCGGAATAAAGAACCATCATTTCTTAGGGGGATGATGGTTCTTTATTTTTGTAACGATAGGGCTGGGCTGGTCAGAGTTTGTCTGAATATTATAAGTTAAAACTTAGGGTAGCAATATTTATTACAGTATATTTGTAACAAACGGTTAATAATATAAAATATTACACAAAAATAGTTTGAAACCGTTGACAATCCGTTGATATAGCATTATATTAGCTTAAAAGGTACAAAAATTATGTAATAAAACAATAATAATGTTTTGTGCCGATCAAATGTCAAAGGGGAGGTCAATATGAAAAAAAGTTTTGGGATTGTGCTCGCCTTATTGCTCTCATTGTCCTTAGTATTAAGCGGATGCGGCGGCGGCAACAGCGGCAATTCGGGTAAAAACGATGGAACAGGCACTACGAATGAAGGAAGTGCCGATCAAAAAAATGGAAGCGCTTCAGATGCCGGCGGAGAGAAAGTCACCTTATCGTTCTGGACATTGTTCGCAGGCGGGGACGGCGACAATATGCAGGCGATGATCGACGCCTTCAACAAGGAGCATCCGGACATTCAAGTCAAGAATACAAAGCTCGAGTGGGGAGAGTATTACACGAAGCTGATTACCGCAGTCGGTAACGGCAATGGTCCCGACGTCGGAATCTCCCATATTTCCCGTTTGCCCGATCTGATCAACCAGGGAGTTGTCTCGGAGTTGGACGACGTGGCCGAAGAGGCCGGCGTGGACTGGGCAAGCTTTAATCAGAATATTCTGGATGCTTCGATTGTAGACGGAGCGCACTATGCGGTGCCGATCGATACGCATCCGTTCATCATGTATTACAACAAGAAACTGCTGAAGGAAGCGGGCCTGCTCGACGGCGAAGGCAAGCCGATTCTGGAGCAGTCGGCCGACGGGTTCGTCAAATTCCTGACTACACTAAAAGACAAGCTGCCGCAAAAGGTGACACCGTTTGCCCTGTCGAACACGAACGACGATCCGTTCCGCTTGTGGTGGGCGCTTTATTCCCAGCTGGGAGGCAATGACGTAGTTTCCGACGATCTGAATTCGGCGCAAATCGATACGGACAAAGCGGTTCAAGCCGCCCAGTATATTCAGGACTTGTACCACAAATATAAAGTGATTAAATTGAACGACCCCGATTTCTACAAAAATTTCCAAAGCGGCACGGCAGCGATCATGATGACCGGAGTTTGGGCGACAGGTACTTGGGAATCGACGAAAGGGCTTGAATTCGGAGCGATGCCGATTCCGAAAGTGTTCGATCAGGAAGCAACCTGGGGCGATGCGCACACCGTTATTCTTCCGGTAACGAAGAAGGAAGATCCGGCGAAGCGGAAGGCGGCGATTACTTTCGCTAACTGGCTGGCCGACAACGGTCAGGTATGGGCGAAGGCGGGGCATATTCCATCCAAGCCGTCCGTTTTTGAAAAACAGGAATTCAAAGATCTCCCGTACCGCAGCGATTATGTTTCCGTAGCTTCCACCGTTAAATTCAGCAAGCCGTCTACGAAGAACTGGCAAATCCGCGACTTGGCCATGTTTAAATACTTGAACGAAGTATGGGCGAACAAAATGAGCCCGGCGGACGGTATTGCCAAAATGTCGGATGAAGTACAGAAGATATTAAACGAATAGCGGATCAAGGCAATGAATTCGGCGGACTTTGCGGCATGGGCCGTAGAGTCTGCCGGTCATATGGGGAGGTACGGCACTTATGAAAATGAACAAATTGAGAGCGGACGTGCAGGCATTCCTGTTCCTGCTCCCCTTCTTGGTCGTTTATTTCCTGTTTACTATCTGGCCGATGATCAAGGGCGTGGAGATGAGCTTCTATAAATGGACGCTTATCAAAAAGATGAAGTATGTTGGGCTCGGCAACTACGAGCGGATGTTTCAAGACCACGATTTTTGGGCATCCATCTGGCATTCCACGATTTTTGTCATCATCACAACGCCGCTTATGATCGTTTTGGCCATTATTCTGGCGCTCATCGCCAACCGTAATTCCAGGCTGCAAAGATTCTACCGCAGCGTGTTTTTTATTCCGAGCATTCTGTCCGTGGCGGTTGCCTCTTTTCTGGGATTGTTCGTGTTTCAGCCTTATACGGGACTTGTCAACTCTTTGCTTCATTTAGTGAAGCTGCTTCCCGAAGGTTCGGAGATCTTTTGGCTGACGGAAACGAATCTGGCCTGGATCGCCATCTCGCTATTAACGTTATGGTGGACGGTCGGCTTTAACTTTATTTTGTACTTATCGGCGATGCAGGACGTGCCGGACGAAGTCTATGAAGCGGCGCGTTTGGACGGGGCGACCGATGCCCAACTGTTTTGGAAGATCACGCTGCCGCTGTTAAGCCCGATTACGAAAACGATCACGATGCTGCAAATCATAGCTTCATTTAAAGTGTTCATGCAGATCTATGTCATGACCGGCGGGGGACCTCTGGATCAGACGCGTCCCGTCATCCAGCTGATTTGGCAAACGGGCTTCCGCAAAAACGATCTGGGGTACGCGTCCACCATGTCCTATATGCTGTTCGCCATTCTTCTAGTGTTGTCCGGGCTGCAATATTGGATCAATAACCGGAAGGGGGCGAACCAGTGATGAAATGGTTTTACCGGATTTTTTCCATGTTTATGGCTCTGTTGTTTGCTTTTCCGCTTGTCTGGATGCTTGTGGTTTCGGTGAAAAAAGAAGGCATGAAAATCACTTCCGTCGTGGACTGGTTTACGCCGCCTTATTCCTTCGCGGTCTATCATGAAATCATCACCGACACCAAACTGATCCAGTGGTCCTGGAACAGCTTTCTTATCGCCGTATGCGTGACCCTGTTGACCCTGGTCATCGCTGCGATGGCGGGGTTTGCGATGTCCAAGGTTCCGTTCCGGTATAGGGCGTTTATGTTTTTCTTCATTTTGGCCGGGCTGCTTATTCCGGGGGAAGCGATTCTCATTCCGCTGTACCAGGTCGCCAAAGATTTGGGGATTTTGAATTCTTACATGGGTCTGATCTTCCCGGCTCTGGCATCGCCCTTCGCGATCATCGTGTTGAAAAGCTTCTTCGACGGAATTCCGAACGACCTGCTGGAGAGCGTTCAGATCGACGGCGGGGGCATTTGGCGGATCTTCGTAAACATCATGCTTCCGCTCACCCGTCCCGCGCTTGTCTCGATCGCGATTCTGACGTTTATCGGCTCCTGGAACAATTTCCTCTGGCCATTCCTGTCGGTGACCGACGACAACCTGTTCACGCTGCCGATGGGGATTCCTACTTTAATGAATCAGTACACGGAAGATTATGTGAAGCCGATGGTTATCAATACCGTAGCTTCATTGCCGATCATGCTGCTGTTCCTGATTTTCGAGCGTCAGATCATTAAGGGAGTCAGCCTTTCGGGAATTAAAGGATGAGCGAAATGGCACTAAGATATAACTACTGGATAAAGAAGGAGTAGAAACAATGGCTGACCAACTAGTACGCAATGAATATCCCCGGCCGCAATTTGTACGGGAAGCATGGATAAGTTTGAACGGGGAGTGGGATTTCGACTACGATGATAACGGAACGGGCGAGCGGGAAGCATGGTACGAAAATCATGATTTCGCCAGCAAAATCATCGTTCCGTTCTGTTATCAAAGCAAGTTAAGCGGAATAGGCGATACGGGATTCCATGATATAGTTTGGTATCGGAAAGTGTTTTCCGTACCTGATGCCTATAGAAAAGGCAGGCTGCTGCTTCATTTCGGTGCCGTCGACTATGAGGCGAAGATCTGGGTGAACGGAAAGCTGGTAGCGCTGCATGAGGGCGGGCATACCCCGTTTCATGCCGACATTACGGATGTCCTTACCGAAGGCGATAATACCGTCATAGTGAAAGCGACCGATTATAGCCGGGATGTGACGCTGCCGAGGGGCAAACAGTTCTGGGAAGAAAAATCCGCGGGAATTTTCTATACGCGCACGACCGGCATCTGGCAAAGCGTATGGCTTGAGCCGGTTCCGGAAACGTATATCCGGCGAATCCGCCTGACTCCCGACATCGACGAAAACAATATAGCGTTGGATGTTTTTCTGTCCGGCTATCGCCCGGGCGCGCTGGTCAACGTAAAAGCCACTATTACGTTCAAAGGTGAATTTGTGGCGGAAGATATGTTCTCGCTGAAGCATGAGTCGGCCAGCCGGCACATTCATCTTGAAGATTTCAACGACCATGGGCTGGGACGCTGGTGGACGCCGGAAAAACCGAATTTATACGATCTGGAATTGACCTTGAGCGTGGATGGCGTGGTTGCTGATAATGTAAAAAGCTATTTCGGCATGCGGAAAATATCCATTGAGGACGGGAAGCTGCTGCTGAATAACCGGTCCTATTTCATGAAAATGGTGCTGGACCAGGGTTATTTCCCGGAGGGTATACTGACCGCCCCGAGCGATGACGATCTGCGTAGAGACGTAGAATTGACGAAGGAAATGGGCTTCAACGGCGCGCGCAAGCATCAAAAAATCGAGGATCCCCGCTACTTGTATTGGGCGGATCGCCTGGGCTTGCTGGTTTGGGGCGAAATGGCCAACGCATACCAGTTTTCCGAGCCTTACGTGGCACGGATGACGCAGGAGTGGATTCAGGCCGTGGAGCGGGATTACAATCATCCGTGCATCGTGGCCTGGGTTCCGCTCAATGAGAGCTGGGGCGTGCCCAACATTCTGGTCGACAAGCAGCAACAGCAGCATGCTTTGGCGGTCTACCATATGACCAAATCGCTCGACCCGACGCGTCCCGTCATCTCCAATGACGGCTGGGAGCTGGTCAGCACGGATTTGGTGACCGTCCATGATTATGAATGGCGGCGCGAGGTGCTGACGGAGCGCTATGCAACCAAAGATGCGGCGCTGAGTGCGCAGCCGGGTAACCGTTGGATTCTGGTCCCCGGCTTCCCCTATGCGGGACAGCCGATACTCGTCACGGAATTTGGAGGGATCTCCTTCAAGAAGAATGAGTGGGAAGGATGGGGTTACTCCGGGGCGGAAAATGAGGAGGATTTCGCGGAGCGGTTGAGGAACGTCGTAGAGCCGATGCGGCAATCTCCGGTCATTCAAGGATTCTGTTACACCCAATTCAGCGATGTCGAGCAAGAGATCAACGGCTTGTTGACGTATGACCGGAAGCCGAAGCTTCCGCTGGAGACGATCCGCGCGATCGTGGAGGGAACCCGAAAATAATTTGAAAACGGTAGATGACGTTACCCAACGATTCTGCCGTTTTTTCTTGAGAGGAAGGAGAGAAATGCCATGCGCTTTGGAAAGTGGCTGGGAATCATGATGCTGCTGCTGGTAGCAGGGGCTTGCTCTTCGGTGGAGCCGGAGCCGCTCCGGACATGGAGCAATCCCGTGGCATTGCCGGATGAATGGGAAGAGTACGGGCTGGGAGATCCCTTTATTTTTGCGTTCAACGGCTATTATTACTTGTACGTAAGCACGCGGGATACGGATGCCGGCATCAAAGTGTGGAGCTCGCCGAATTTGGTGGACTGGACTTATCGCGGACTATGCACGGAGGATCCCGTTACAACTGCCGCGTATGCGCCCGAAGTCCGCTACTGGAACGGAAAATTTTACATGTACACTTCTCCGGCCGGGAACGGCCACTATGTGCTGGAAAGCGACTCGCCTGTCGGGCCTTTCCGGGTGGCGACGGACAATTTCGGAAGGACGATCGATGCCTCGACTTTTGTGGACGATGACGGGACCTGGTACTTCTATTACGCCGGAACCGGCGGCATTGATGCCGCCCCGATGGATTCTCCGCTGTCCGTAACGGCTTCGGGCTCGCCTACTGGAGCCTATATGGGCGGCTGGACCGAAGGGCCGACAGTATTCAAAAGAAACGGCTTGTACTACATGACCTATACCGGGAATCATGTCTTCAGCAACGGTTACCGGATCGATGCTGCGGTCAGCGAATCGCCCCTGGGTCCATTCGAGCCGTTTGAAGGGAACCCCGTCCTGATCCGGACGGAAGGGAAAACGGTCGGTCTGGGCCATAATTCGCTCGTCACCGGCCCGGATCTCGATTCCATGTATATGATTTATCATAATCTGGAAGGCCCTGGCGTTGTGGGGCCGCTCCGCCATATGAACATGGACCGGCTCTTCTGGAACGGGGATAGATTCGCTGTGGCCGGACCGACGGATACGCCGCAGCCTGCTCCGGCTTTGCCTGTATTTGCCGACCGGTTTGAGCGGGATATCCTCGGGAAATCGTGGCTTAAGTCCGGGAAAGGCGAATGGTCGGTTGATGCCAAAAAGGGTGCTGGCGTACGGGCGGCGAATGCGGCTGGCATAGCTATGCTAAGAACGAAATCCGAGACGGAGCCGGGGTATACGGCGGAGTTCTACGTTCGCTCGGAGAGCGAAGCGAAGGCGGAGTCGAGGGTCGGGGCTGTGTTCTCGTATCGGGATAAACAAAACTACGGGACGGTATGGCTGATTCCCGAGGCGGGAGTGATGGAGCTGACCGAACGGTCCGGCGGGAGAGAGCGTGTTCTCGGCTCGGCGGCTTTGCCTGCGGACTTCGATTACAGCCAGTGGCATAAAATCCGGATCGAGCATGCTGCCGCCGGGAAAGCCGGGAACACCGGGAATGCCCATATCCGTGTATATATCGATGAAATGCAGAAGTTTGCCGGCCCGGCTTCGACAGGCGGAGGGGCCATTGGGTACGCTGCCGCAGGTCTGGATGGGCGGTTCGGTTATGTCGCATACAGCAATGATGTCAACGGCAGCAGTGACGGTCGTGTTCATCAGCCGCTCCCGGGCCAGGTGCAGGCAGTCCACTTTGAGGAAGGCAAGGAGGGCAAAGCCTATCATGCCGTGAGCAAAGCGAATGCCGATGGGAAGCCCGCTTACCGCCCCGGAACCTTGAGCATGAAGAGCGGGGGGGACGGCGGGTATGTACTGTCCGGGCTCCGGACGGGGGAATGGGCGAACTATTTGATGAACGTAAATGAATCCGGGCAATATTCGATTCACTTCCGGATCCGGCCTTTAACGGAGAGCGTGGCCTTCAGGCTGGTCGATCAGGATGGAGAAGAGATAGCGGCGTTCTCAGCGGCTCGGGAGAAGGCGGGAGAATGGCAGACCATATCGGTTTCGGGAATTGACTTGCCGGCGGGGCGGCAACGTTGGAAGCTCGAGGTTACGGCGGGGACTGTGGACCTCGACTGGTTCCGGGTTGCGCGTTACCAGCCCGTCGAGAAATGGGAGGACAACTTTGACGACGGCAATGATTTTGGCTGGACGCGGTTTGAAGGTATGTGGTCCGTGAAGGACGGGGAATTGCGGGCATCTTCGGTATCACCGGCCAAATCTTTGGCCGGTGAACCCGGCTGGTCCGATTATACGGTGGAGGCCCATCTGCAGAGGATGGAGAACACGGGCCGCGCCGGGATTCTCGTTCGCGCCTCGGAGCCCGCAAATGGGCTGGATCAGAATCAAAACCGGAATGACTTTGTCCGCGGGTATTATATTTATGCCGATGCCGAAGGCTTGCATCTCGACAAAATCAACTATGGAACAACGCGCTTAAAAAGCGTCCCGCTTCCGGCCGAGGCCGCTTCCGTTTCCGGGGACGGCAAGCTTCAACTAAAGGTGTCCGTGCGGGGCGCGATGATAGAGGTTTATGCAGGAAATTCAAACCAACCCGTGTTTTCTTATACCGATCGCAGTGCCACGCCGTTTCTGCAGGGACGGATCGGACTGCAGAGTGCGGATGTCGCAGTCCGCATTGATTGGATCGGAGCGGAACCGTTACATTAAAGGCGGAGAAACTTTGTCGGAACCAGGGAGGATACAAATGAACGAACATGACAGAAGAAGAGGGGCCACCTCATCAGCGAAGTGAATCAAACCGAAGTACCTTACGGAACTTTGGCAATTTGGTTTCTCGGTCAGGATATCCGTCGCCGTTTCTGTAGACGAACGGTATGAGTCGTACCGGTATTTTCCGTACAAATATAAGGTTCGGCTTCGCTATGGCCTGAGTGCGCACGGGCTTTCCCAACAGGTTATGGTGGTGAATGAAGGCAGCGAGAAGATGCCGTGCTTACTGGCCTTCCACACCTCGGTCAACGCCCCGTTCGCGTCCGGGAGCCGGGGGAAGGATTACCGCTTGAAGCTGACGGTGGGAGAGCGCTGGGAGTTGAATGAACGCATGCTGCCTACCGGCAAGTTTCAGCCGTTGACCGACCAGGAGTTGCTGAAGCAAGGCGAAGGCGTCTATCCTTTCTTCGAGAGCATGGACAATCATTACACCGCCGCGGCCCAAAACGGCCGGAACCGGATGGAACTTACCGATCTGGACAGGAAGATTACGCTTGTCTATGATGCGGGGACGTCCTATAAGCAGTGGATGATTTGGAACAATGGGTTTCTAAGGCATTATACGTAAAAGCACATCCGGAACAGTTGGACCGGATGTGCTTTTTTGGCATCGAACTAAAGTTCCCCCATCCTAAAGACCCGCCAAGGAATTCCCTGGCGTCGTGGCGCTTTCAAATGTCAGTTTTTGTCTTTAAAAGGGAATTTCAAGCGTTGATAAATAATTTTGTGTAGTAAAGTTAAGAAGTACATTATACTATAGGATTCAAATAGGGTGATGGTTGCTTATAGATACTCGAAGATTGCCTGAGCTTTAAGGAGGGAACAGTTATGCTAAGAGGAGTGACGAATGCAGGCCTTGGCGCCGTCGGAAGTCCTGTACGCTTAATCGAGCTGGCGTCCGCGGGCGGATTTCAGGCCGTGGATGTCGGGGCCAAGGAATTGATTGACCGGCTCGGAGCAGTTGGTGCAAGAGAGAAGCTGGCTGAGCACGGGGTTGTTATCGGTTCTATCGGATTGCCGGTAGAATGGCGGGCAGGCGAGGAAGAATTTCGCTCCGGCCTGACCGCATTAACGGAAGAGGCAGCGGCGGCGGGAGTTCTTGGATGCACACGCTGCTGCACCTACATTTTGCCGTCGACGGACATGAAACCGGCGCATTTTACGGCGCTTGCTACGCGGCGCCTGCGGATCTGCTCGCAAATTCTCGGGGCTTACGGAATACGGCTCGGACTTGAATTCGTCGGTCCGCATCATTTGCGAACCGCCTGGAAATATCCGTTCATTTGGACGATGGAGGAGACGCTGGATTGGATCGGCGCGATAGGAGAACCGAACGTCGGCTTGCTGCTGGATGCTTATCACTGGTACACGAACAGCGGGACCATCGCGGAGATTGAGTCTTTGGAGGCGTCTCAAATTGTCCATGTGCATTTGAATGATGCTCCTGATGTGCCTGTAGAGGCTGTAATGGATAACGATCGTCTTTACCCTGGGGAAGGCGTGATCGATCTGACTGGGTTTTTGCGCGCATTGCAGCGTATCGGTTATGACGGTATCGTGTCGCAGGAAATCCTTACACCGTCCATGCCAATGGAGAAGCCGGAGCGGTTGATTCAGCGCTCCAAGGCGGGTTTCGACCGCGTATTTGCAACTGCCGGACTCCAATAGATGGAAAATGGGAAGTTGATTTCTTACTTTCAACGGACAGCAAGAAGCATTACACAGTCTGGATTGATAATATTACGCTGGAGCCTTACAGTAATCCTTCAGTTGAAGAATGAGTCAGGGTGAATCCTAGTTAAATGGGAAAAATCTCGATTCAGTAATGTTAAATATTTCATGGCGCCAAATTGTCACGCGCAACGCTTTATGTTACAGTAGAACTATCTTAAGCGAACGGAGGGTTCCTCGTGATTAATATTAAATTCCGTTTTTCCACTTTGCGCGGCTAACTGAATAGTGCTCAAAGGCTCTGCACCTGTGCAGGGCAAACGGGATAGGTATGCTATGACGAAGGGACTCATCTTTTGAAATAGAATATGCCGACTTTGCGGGCGCCGTTTTACGGGAGACGTTTGTTTTCCGTTGTCAAAAGGCGGGCTGCGATGTTTTTCGTTTGAACCGACACAGGGAATCCGCCTGTGTTTTTTTGTTTCTTCCGGTGTCCCCGCCTTGGTTTACGGAGAAGCTAGGTACAGTGAGCACTGAGGTCTCTTTGCGGGGACGATCTTATTTTCCCTAAGGGAGGAATTAATATATGGAACAACTAGAGCAAAAGGCTATACTAGTCGGAGTCAATTTGAATCATCAAGACGATTTCGAATATTCGATGGAGGAATTGGCCAATCTGGCGGAGGCATGCGACATTGAAGTCGTGGCCGTGGTGACGCAAAATTTGCCGAAAATCAACACCTCGCACTATATCGGCACCGGTAAACTGAGTGAAGTAACGGCCTTAATGGAGGCGAACGACGGCAACCTCGTCATCTTTAACGACGAGTTGTCGCCTTCTCAGATCCGCAACCTGGAGGCCGACCTAGAGTGCAAGGTCATCGACCGGACGGTGTTGATTCTGGATATTTTTGACCAGCGGGCCAAGACGAGAGAGGCGCAGCTTCAGGTTGAAGTGGCCCAGCTCAAGTACATGCTGCCTCGGCTCGTGGGGCTGCGCGAATCGCTCGGTCGTCAGAGCGGCGGCGTAGGCACCAAAAACCGCGGCGTGGGGGAAACGAAGCTGGAGCTCGACCGCCGGCGGATTGAAGAGAAGATTACGGCGCTGAGCAGAGAGCTGGATACGCTCGTGGCGCACCGGCAAACCCAGCGCAAACAGCGCAAGAAGAACGATGTGCCCGTCGTCTCGCTCGTCGGCTATACCAATGCCGGGAAATCGACGATCATGAATGCGATGATGGAGATGTTTAATCCCGAGCAGGAGAAGCAAGTTTTTGAAAAGAATATGCTGTTCGCCACGCTGGAAACCTCGGTCCGCAGCATTCCGCTCGAGGATAACAAGACGTTCCTGCTGACGGATACGGTCGGTTTCGTCAGCAAGCTGCCGCATCATTTGATCAAGGCGTTCCGCTCCACGTTGGAAGAAGTGGCGGAAGCGGATTTGCTGATCCATGTGGTCGATTACTCGAACCCGGAATTCGAGCGTTTGATCGAGATTACGAATCGGACGCTGAAGGAGATCGGCATCACCGATATTCCGGTTATTTATGCTTACAATAAATCCGATTTGGCGGAGCGTCCGATTCCCGAGATTCAGGGCGACAAAGTGTTTATGGCCGCCAAACCGCGCATCGGCCTCCAGGAACTGGTGCAGATGATCCGGGAGCGGGTATTCAAAGACTACATCCGCTGCGAAATGCTGATCCCTTATGATCAAGGGGCGGTCGTGTCTTACTTTAATGAGCGCGCCAAAATCTTCGAAACCGGCTATGAAGAGGAAGGCACCCGGCTTTCGATGGAATGCAAGCTTAGCGACTACGGCAAATATAAGCAATACGCTATTGAAAGTGCCGGGGACCAGGAATAGGCGGAAAAGTTGAAAAAACCTGCGATATGCAGGTTTTTTCGTTTGTGTTTAGCCGTGGGCTGCCAATAAGGCCTTTTGCGCCTTATGCGGCGCTATTTTGGCGAATTCGGCTGGTCGGGGGGGATAGCCGACTTTTAGGCAATGACGTTGCATCAAACCTTCCTTGATGCCGCCCATTTGGGGCCAATCCACCGCTTCGGCAAGCAACATGTCGAACTTAGATCGTCGTCTCCCCCTCTAAACCATGCTAACGGTCGCCACAGCCGTTATTTGCCCTGTTTGCGCTGACTCCAAATTCTAACGGCCGCCACGGCCCCTATTCCATATAAGTATGGCTGTTTTGGTCGAAATGATGGTAAATAACGGTCCACACGACCGTTAGAATCCCAATACGTGATTCAATCGCAACATAACGGCTCTCACGGCCGTTAGACTTCCTAACTGCAGAACCTTGTTTAGAGGCAGGTACTTTTTTGCGAAGTTCTTTAAAAGCGATGAAGGCATCAAGCTCCGTTGTAATCATGTGTCAGGGTTAATGCAACGCTAGTGCCTTTTGCGCCGCTATTTTGTCGAATTCGACTCATCGGTAAGGAATAGCGGCCTTTTAAGGCACTATTGTTGGGAAAAAGCGGGCCAAGCCCTGATTTCGGAGGCCGCACCGCCCAATAAGGTCCTTTTTGACCGCTATGATTCCCGCGGAAATGAATCGGGCCGAAATAACGCCCCAAAAGACCGCTAATGCGAGCGGCCAAGGGACATGAGAGGGCACAGCTCCCGTCCGGGGCAGAAGGATTCAGCTCGCTGCCACACTGTACTTAAGGCGGCGCATGCACCATGTCAGGGTTAATGCAACGCTAGTGGTCAGTCCCCCTGATTTCGGGCCCATGAGCAGGGAATAACGCCTTTTGGACCGGGCCGGAATAGCGCCCCAAAAGACCGCTAATCCGAGCGGCTAGGGACATTACGGGGCGCTCGTCTACCGCGCGGCTATGGCCGGCAGCCGCACCTCAAAGGCGGCACCGCCCCCCGGCGCGCTGTGCGCGGAGATGCGGCCGCCGTGGGCCGCGACGATCGCCTGCGAGATCGCCAGGCCCAGGCCGGCGCCGCCCTGTTTGCGCGTGCGCGCGGCGTCGCTGCGGTAGAAGCGCTCGAACACGTGCGGCAGATGCTCGGCCGGGATCCCCGGCCCGTTGTCCTGCACGCGCAGCAGCGCTTCTTGCTCCGTCACCCTGGACAAGGTGACGGTGATGCGGCCCTTGGCCGGATCGGTATGCTGGACGGCGTTATGGAACAAATTCAGCACGACCTGCTTGAGTTTGTCGCTGTCCGCCATCGCCGCCAGATCCGGTGCCAAGCGGAATTCCACGGAGCGGCCGTCCGCCAGCATGCGCAGATGGGGCTCCATCTCCGCGACCAGCGCATCCAGCCTGAACTCGCTGCGGCTGGCCACCGGGGTGCGGTCCAGCTTGGCGAGCATGAGCAGGTCCTCGACCAGCTTTTTCATCCGCCGGGCTTCCCCCAACATGCTGCTTAACGCTGTGCCCAGCTGCTCCGGCTTGTCGGCGCCGCCGCGCAGCAGCACTTCAAGGAAGCCGTGGATCGAGGTCAGCGGCGTCCGCAGCTCATGCGAAGCATCGGCGATGAAGCGGCGCATCTGCTCCTTCGCCTCCCGTTCCGTCGCGAAGGAGGTCTGCAGCCGCTCAAGCATCCCGTTGAAGGAAACGGCGAGACGGTCGATTTCGCTTTGGCCGAGCGAAGCCGGGAAGCGGCGGTCGAGGTTGCCGGCGTCGAGCTCCCTGACGGTGCCGATCATTTGGTCGAGCGGCCTCAGCGTTTTGCGCAGTACCGACAAATACAGCATCAATCCGCCCCCCAGGGCGATCAGAGACAAGACCATGAAGATAATTAACTGGCGCAGCGCGATCGCCTTCAAATGGGAGGTGGCGATCCCCATTTGGATCAAGCTGCCCCGTCCTTGAGGTCCTTCCGCGGGCCGAAACACAATTAGCTGCTCCGTCCCGTTGGGATCCCGCACCACTTTATAGGCGTCTTTTAATAACCTTCGGGGTTGGTCGCGAATGGAAGCATACTCCGCTTCCGAAAGGCGGGGAGCGGGCAGCCCGGCCTCGTCGGACCGGCTGATGACTTCGGAATCGCTGCTGACCAGCGCCAGGGAAGTATCCGGCAGAAACAGAACCGGCCTTCGTTCGCCTTCTTTCGGGGAGGCGGAGCCGTTGACGGGGCGCTCCAGCCAGGAAGGGGGTTCGCTGCCGAACAAAAAGAAGTCGGGAATCGCGCGGATTTGCGACATCAAGGATTCCGCCTGATTGCGATACAGAAAATTCTTCACGACCACGTATTGCACGCTGCCGATGAGCGCCAGCAGCAGCGCCAGAATGAGCAGGGACCTGGACAGGAGCTGGGAGCGGAGGGAGCGGGGGAATAACGCCCCGCGAAACGACGGCAAGAACCGGCCCGGCTTCATGGCAGATCCACCCGGTAGCCCGCGCCCCGCAGCGTCCGGATTAAACGATGCTCTTTATCGTTCAGTTTTTCGCGCAAAAACCGGATGTACACCTCGACGATATTTTCATCGCCGCCGAAGTCGTATCCCCAGACCTGATCAAGAATGGTGCTTTTGCTGAGAACGATCCCGTGATTGATCACCAGATATGTCAGCAGTTCATATTCGGTAGGCGACAGTTCCAGTACTTCGTCCCGATACCGGATCTCTTTCCTGCGGTCATCCAAGCGGAAAGGGCCGAAGGACACCTCGCCGTACAAAGCGGGGAACTGGTTCCGCAGGCGGGCGCCGATCCGGGCGAGCAGCTCCTCGAAGCTGAAGGGCTTGACCACATAATCGTCCGCTCCCGTCGTCAGGCCTTTCACCCGGTCTTCGACTTCATCTTTGGCGGTCAGCATAATAATCGCGACATTGCTCAGGTTCTTTTTCAGCAGCCGGCACACTTCCCAGCCGTCCATGCCGGGCATCATGACGTCCAGGATGACGACATGGGGCTGAAATTCAAGCGCCAAGTTAACCGCGGTCATGCCGTCCGCCGCCGTACGGGTTTCAAAGCCTTCATTAAGCAGGCCGAACTCCAAAAACTGGGTGATATGAGGCTCGTCGTCCACCAGCAACACTTTGACGCCTTTAACATTTTTCATGATGTGAAGCCCTCCACTTACGTCTTAATTGTTCTATTATCGGAAACTTACCTGAGAATTTGCTGAATATTTCCTGAGAAGGACCTTAATATGGCACCGCAAGCGGTCCGTTCCCGGCCTACCCTTGATTGTGAATCCGGTTCGGGATATACTTTTCTAAGCGAATAACGAAAAGGAGAGTAAACGAATGGACAAAGTATTGATTTTCGGACACAAAAATCCGGACACAGATACGATCTGCTCCGCGATCGCTTATGCCGATTTGAAAACCAAGCTGGGCTGGAACGTGGAACCCGTCGCCTTGGGCGAAGTTAACGGGGAAACGAAGTTTGCGCTCGACCGCTTCGGATTCCAGGCTCCACGCGTAATTGAAAGCGCTGCGGGCGAAGTGAAGGACGTTATTCTGGTCGACCATAACGAGCGTCAGCAAAGCGTCTCCGACATCGATCAGGTTCGTGTCGCTGAAGTTATCGATCATCACCGGATCGCGAATTTTGAAACGAGCGGCCCGCTTTATTATCGAGCCGAGCCTGTAGGTTGTACCGCCACGATCCTTAACAAGATGTACAAAGAAAACGGCATCGCGGTACCCGCCAACATCGCCGGGTTGATGCTGTCCGCAATCATTTCGGATTCCCTTCTGTTTAAATCTCCGACCTGCACGGAGCAGGATGTGGCCGCGGCCCGCGAGCTTGCGGACATCGCCGGCGTGAATTCGGAAGAATACGGGCTGGACATGCTTAAAGCGGGGGCCGACCTGAGCGACAAATCGATCGAGCAACTGATCTCCCTCGATGCCAAAGAGTTCTCCATGGGCAGCGCGAAGGTGGAGATTGCCCAGGTAAACGCGGTTGACGTCAATGATGTGCTCGGACGCCAAGCCGAACTGGAAGCCGCTCTGAACGGTATCGTGGACCGCAAAGGACTTGATTTGTTCCTGTTCGTGGTGACCGATATTCTGAACAACGACTCCATCGGGCTCGCTTTGGGCAAAGCCGCCGACGCGGTGGAAGCGGCCTACGGCGTGAAGCTGGAGAACAACAAGGCTCTGCTGAAGGGCGTAGTATCCCGCAAATCCCAGATCGTTCCGGTATTGACCGACATTTTTAACAGCCGGTAACCGTACTGTCGTTGAAACTTCGAAATTCTATTATCTTAACAAAAGGGTCCCAAAACCGCAATTTATCGCGGTCGGGACCCTTCGTTTATATAATTTAATGAACTGTTATGGTGTCCCGGTACCGGGTTCCTTCATTTTAACGTCAGGAACGGGAATCGGGGCCGGCTTGACCTTGAAGATCGGAACAAGGATCAGCGCGCCAATCAGCATGGCGATGCCGGAGAACGTATAGATGCCGACCAGCGGGAACACCTTCTTCAGCAATCCGGACACCGACATCATAATGACCATCATCCCCATGAACATCGGGCTCAGTACGCCGTTGACCCGGCCGACGTAAGATTGCTCGGTGGACTGAAGGATCATGGTGTTGATCCCGATCTGGATGCAAGGGAAGGTAAGCCCGTTAATAAATTGCAAGACCAGGGTCAGCGGAACGCTTGTCGAAAATCCCATGCCGGCGATACAAACGGCGCTGACGGCCATCCCGAAAGCGAGCAGCATTTGCGGCGGAATTTTTTTGGACAGCGTCATGATCACGCCGCCTCCGATCAGCATCGCCACCCCGTTAACCATCAGAAGGAATTGCAGAAATTCCTTGGACTGTCCCAGATTCTCCAAGACGACGTACAAGCCGAGCGTTTGGATGGTGCCGACGGCAAAACCTGCGATGGCAAAGGTGGCCCCAAGTACCTTAAGTATCGGACTCCGCCATACATAGCGGAAGCCGTCCGCCAGCTCGCGGGTCAGCTTCGTGGTTCGTTCCGCCTTTTCTTCATTAGTCTCATCGGCCGGAAGCCGGAACAGGACGAGAGCGGAAATCAAGAAGGCGACCCCCATCACCCCGATCGAAATATAAATGCCGAATTGATGGTACGAGAAAATCCCGAGCGTCGGCCCTAACACCATAAAGATCGCGACCAGGGATTGAAACAAAGCCATGCCTTGCTGCAGCTTATCCGGATGAACGTGCTGCTTGAACAGCTTCATGACGGACGGCTGTGAAAATTGGGAGAGGATCGCCGAAATAAACGTGGCGAAATAGACGGCTTCCCAGGAGCCGTACATCAACGTGAGCAGCACCGCGAACACGGAAGCGGCGGACAAAAAGTCGCACCAGATCATCGTTCGCTTGGGCTTCCAACGGTCGGCGAAGGCTCCGCCGATGAAGGAAAACACGAAGATCGGGGCAAATTCGACCACGGAGATGAGCGAAACCGCCACCGGGTCATTGTTCGTCATATCGGTAACGAACATAAGGATTGCGAAGTTGCGAACCCAAATCCCGATTTGCAAAAAGATGTTGGAGATCAAAATCGTCTGGTAAAACCGGTTGCGAAACAAGCTTGTGTTCGGGGGTAAAGCGGATTGCATTGTCATAGTACCACCTCAATATAATTTCTCTCCACAGCGGGTCTTTTCCATCCTATAGGATAAGGGGTTGGCTTGGCAATGAAAAGGGAAAACTTAAATTAAGTTATTTCTTCTTTTCGCACCGGGAATTAGCCGTTCGGTTGCATTATAAATTGACATTTAAATTAATGTTTGATATTTAAAAGGAAAACAAGTCATAGCCAAACAAAAGATCAGAAGGATCCTTCCGGTTTGCCTGCGAATATGAACGATCTTGGAACGGAGGCTTGGTAATGAGCAACGGACACGAGGAACAGCGGTCTCTTGAGTTAGACAAAACAAAAGCGCTCTTGAGTCGCCAAGAGACAGAGACGGAGGAATGGGACCGTTATATTGTTACCAATATGGATGATCTTGTGTATTGCTGTGATTTGAATGGGATCGGATTGTTTTGCTCCCCCTCCGTCACCGGATGGCTCGGTTATAGTCCCGAGGAGGTTATTGGGGTGAAGTACACGGCCTGGTGTCACCCGAATCCCGGGGAACTCGGAAAGTTGAGCCGGGAATTGCTTAGACATCAACGGGCTGCTGTTACATTGAAGCTTAAAAGCAAAGAAGGCAAGGAGGTATGGTTTGAATTTGCCGTTCGTTTGAATAGGGAAGGGCCGAGAGCGTCAACGCTCTTGGCGGTCGGCAGAGAGATCACCAAACGAAAACAGGAGGAATTCATTCTGGCCGAGACGATGCGGATGGCCCGGATCGGAAGCTGGGAGTGGGATGTACAAGAGGGGGATGTCGAGCTCTTTGATCAGCTTTATACGATTTTTGGACTTGAGAAACAGGCGGACCCTCCTTCCGGTGCCGAAATTCTGACGAAGGTGCACCCGTGCGACCGAAAACGCATGGTTGACGCCGTTAATGCCGCTTTGCGATTGGGGCAGTTTGATTTTGAATGTCGATTTGAAATCAGGAAGGAAGAGTATCTGTACCTTCATTTGCGGGGAATCGTTACCTATGACGAAAAAATGAAGCCGGTCAAAATGAGCGGCACGGTGCAGGACATCACGGACCGAAAACGGGTGGAGCGCGAGCTGCAGGAGACGGTCGAACGCTATAACTCCCTCAAAAAATACAATCACGATGCCGTCTTTTCGTTGGATTTGAACGGGCGAATCATTAACGCCAACTCCATGGCGGAAAAACTGACCGGATATAAAATTTCAGACATGGTGGGAAAGCCTTTTTCCGAGTTTATCGGGGAACAGCCTTTATCCCATATCTTATCCGAATCGATGGAGGATGCTTCCGTCGCTAAAGGGATCGACAAGATCCATACCAAGTATGGCCATACTTCCGAGGTGCTGACAACAGTTGCGCCGATCATTATAAACAAAAAGAATGTGGGTTTCTATATCATTGCCAAAGACATCACCGAACAAAAACGGCTGCTGATTGCCAAGGAAGCGGCGGAGAGCACCAACCGGGCCAAGAGCGAATTTTTGGCGATGATGAGCCATGAGATTCGTACACCGATGAATGGGGTCATCGGGATGACGGATTTGATGCTGGAGACGGCCGGATTGACCGAAACCCAAAGGGGGTACCTGGAAATTATCCGCAAGAGCGGAGATACATTGCTGACGATCATTAACGACATTCTGGATTTCGCGAAAATCGAAGCGGGCAAGTCTGAGCTGCATGAGGAAATGTTCGACCTGCGGAAACTGATTGCCGAAACGCTGGAAATCATTATGGTTCGCGCCAAGGAAAAAGGGCTCTCCATGAACTTTAACGTTTCCCCGGAGGTTCCCGACCGGCTGTACGGCGATGCGGACCGCCTCAAGCAGGTTTTGCTCAATTTGATCGGAAATGCCGTAAAGTTCACCTATACCGGTGGCGTTACGGTAACCGCCCGGCGTATGGAGCAAGGGCCGGACGCGAAGCTTTGTTTTACCGTTCGGGATACGGGGATCGGGATTCCCAAAGAAAAAATCCCGCTGTTGTTCCAGCCTTTTTCCCAGTTGGATCATTTCATGACCCGGCGGTTTGAAGGAACGGGGCTAGGCCTAGCGATTACCAAGAAACTGGTGAACCTGATGGGCGGAGATATTTGGGTGGAGCCGCAGGATGGACCCGGAGCCACCTTTGTCTTTTGCATAGACCTAAAGGAACGCCGGGATGAAGCCGGCGGAGCCACGGGAGGCTTGGAGGAAGAGGATAGCCGCAAAAGTTTGAATATTCTCATTGCCGAGGATCATGAAATCAACCGGATTGTCTTGAAGAAAATGCTGGAGCGGCTGGGGCATGTTACCCGCGAGGTCGCAAACGGTCTGGAGGTTCTTCAGGCGGTAGCTTATGAATCATTCGACATGATCTTTATGGACGTACATATGCCGGAGATGGACGGACTCGAAGCGACACGGGTGATTAAAAATAAGCTCCCTCCGGAGAAATGCCCCGTCATAGTGGCCGTGACGGCGAACGCGCTCGCCGGGGACCGGGAAAACTGCTTGAATGCCGGAATGGACGATTATATCAGCAAGCCGATTAAACCTGCCACAGTGGCTGAAATGATTCGCAAATATTTTTAATTTTAAAGGATAGGAGAGCATCCCGCCGCCAGCGGGTGAATTCTTTGAATAATAGCGCTTTATCGGGCCGATGACCTTTTTGAGGGGGAGCGGCCTTTTTTCATATAATCGAAAGCGTTGGCGTTGCACCGGACCTACTTTTTGAACATAAGGGGGATTTATTCGAATTGGAAAAAACAATGAAATATGGCGGTTGGTTCTCGAACGCGAAAAATGATGTCCTTTCGGGATTGACGGTGGCCTTTGCGCTCATCCCGGAAGCGATCGCGTTTTCCATTCTGGCGGGCGTCAGTCCGATGGTCGGGCTGTACGCCTCATTTTGCATCGCGGTGGTCATTTCCTTTGCCGGCGGCCGTCCGGGGATGATTTCCGCCGCCACAGGGGCGATGGCGCTGCTGATGGGAGGTCTGGTGCGGGATCACGGGATACAATATTTGTTCGCCGCTACCATTCTGGCCGGGGTGTTGCAAATCATCATGGGCCAATTGAAGCTGGGGAAATGGATAAGCTTCCTGCCGCATTCCGTCATGACCGGCTTTGTCAATGCGCTCGCCATTCTGATTTTTATGGCGCAGCTCACTCATTTTTCCGGTCAGGGATGGCTGATGTATGCACTCGTGGCTTTGACGCTGGCGATCATCTATCTGTTCCCGCGGATCACCAAAGCGGTTCCGTCCGCCCTGGTAGCGATTATCGTCGTTTCCGTGCTCAGCATCTCGCTGAAATTGGACGTTAAAACGGTCGGCGATATGGGGGAGATCACGAGCGCCCTGCCGGTTTTCCACTTGCCTGATGTCGTCATCTCCTGGGAGATGATCAAGACGATATTCCCTGTTTCCTTATCTCTTGCCGTAGTGGGTTTGCTTGAGTCGTTAATGACGGCGACGTTGATCGATGACATCACCGATACGGCCAGCGATAAGAATCGGGAGATGAAAGGCCAGGGGCTGGCCAATATCGTTACCGGATTTTTCGGCGGGATGGCCGGCTGTGCCATGATCGGGCAGTCGATGGTCAACATGAAATCGGGAGGGCGGACCCGGCTGTCCACACTGGTTTCGGGTGTGGGGCTGTTGTTTCTGATCCTCGTCCTGGGCGGGGTGGTCAAACAAATCCCGATGGCCGCGCTGGTCGGCGTTATGTTCATGGTGTCGATCGGGACGTTTGAATGGGCTTCCTTGCGGTCGCTTCATAAAATCCCCAAATCCGACGCCATCGTCATGATCGTCACGGTGGTAACCGTGGTGGCTACGGATAACTTGTCCATCGGGGTAGGCATCGGGGTTCTGATCAGCGCGCTGGTGTTTGCCCGGAAAATCGCCCGAATCCGCACGGTCACGGAAATGCAGAATGGCGTAAAGACCTACAGGGTCGCCGGGCAGATGTTCTTCGGCACCGTCACGCATTTTCTTCAAGAGTTTGACCCGGCGGGCGATCCGGACCGGATTGTCATCGACTTTTCAAAATCCCATGTTTGGGATCAATCGGCGGCGAACGCCATCTCCAAAGTGATGTTTAAATACCGGCAATTGAACAAAGAGGTATCCATAACCGGAATGAATGAGGAAAGTATACGGCTTGTGGACCGCATCGGTCTGTCATAACGGGAAATATATAGGGGCTGACCCAAAAGATCTGTTGGATCTTCGGGCAGCCCTTTTTTTACACGTAAGCTGTTCAAGCTCTATAACATATGAAATCGCTCCAGTTGACCCCATTGCTCTTCCTCAATCAAAATTTCACGTTGTTTCGGACCGAGCAGGTCGAAATGGGGGAAGGGGGACCGATGATGGATATATTCAGGGTTCAAGTCATGTTTCAGGCACCAGGCGCGCAATCGTGCGGGATCACTGCAGCCGACTTTGGTCACGGTTTTGGAGCCGGGAAAGCGGGGATCGAGCCAATAATGCGTCAAATAGGCGATTTCCCCCCGGGAAACGGCCTTCTTCCAAGCATTCAGTTCATCTCTGGTCACTCCGAAAGCCATTAGCTTGTCTCCTTCCAGTCTAAATTGGTGGTGTAGGCCTCCCCGGCTTCTATATCTATATAGGTTGAACTATTGATTTGCATATTAGACAGCAGTGTAGAGGGTTCTTTTCGCTCTCTTGACCTGCAACCCTTGGTTTGGTCTAAATTAAAGGGAATTCATCCTGTTAATTTGGTACGTATACGGCTGCAGAGGCGAATTAGCTGGAAAACCTCCCGGTAATTCACCTGAAATTGTGTCTGTCGGAATTTAGGCTGCGAAATAGATGGAGAATTTCCGGCTAAATCCGATCCAAGAGCCAAGAGCGGTAAATTAACGGGAGGTTTTCCCGTTAGTGTGTAGACTCCGACGATGCGAGGGCTCTTTATATCTACAATTGTGGATGTTGGCGACGCAACGTATCTCCGAAAAACCATGTCACATCCTTGCCCAACGCCTATTATTTAGTTCAACCTAAATAGATGCGGATATCAGGATCACCAAAACTTGCTCTGACGAATTATTATACCACAATGACTTTTTTCGGGAGACCGTTTCCGAGCAGGCCGGATTGTAAAATAGAAAGAGGAGCAAAATAAAAAAAGCTGACCGCGCCGTGTCCGCGTGGTCAGCTTTTCTGGCGTTTATTTAATTTGGATCCGCGATGGTAACGCGGTTTTTCCCTTCCGATTTGGACCGATACAGACATCGGTCCGCAGCCTGGATCACCTCGGCGGGTTGGATTCCGTGCTCGGGATAAAAAGCGGCGCCGATGCTGCAGCCGATCGAGACCATTTGCTAGTCGATGATAAACGGCTGGTTCATAAGATCAATGAGCCCCGGGCCAAACTCTCGACCTCCTTGCGAGCCGCTTTATCGTCTGCGGAGGTTGGCATGAGCAGCAAAAATTCATTGCCTCCCAGACGCGCCGCCAGTCCGCCGGGTACAGTGACGGATTCCAGCCGCTGGGCGACCTTCTGGAGCAGGAGGTCGCCAACCTGGTGGCCCAGGGAGTCATTCACCGCCTTGAAACCGTCCAGATCAATGTACATAACGGCCAGTTTTGCGGTGGCCGGATCAAGACCGGGTAAGACCGTATATCGGCTGCGCCGAACATTCTATGTAGGTTGAACTATTGATTCGCATATGGTTGCAGCCGTGGAGAAAAAGCCCTTTTTTTCCTCGCATAATAATCCGTTGGAGATAGAACCTAAGGAATGATTTAAAAGGCCGGGTTGTTTGTTTTTCCGCAGATCAGACTAACGAACAGGAGGCGTTTACATTGGCCGAGAGCCGGAAAGAGAAGCATAAAGGTGGAAATTTGAAGTGGTGGCAGCTATCCCTGTTGGGCGTTGCTTCGACCATCGGAACGGGGTATTTTCTGGGGTCGGGGCTGGGGATCAGCATGGCGGGCCCCTCGATATTGATCGCCTTCGTGCTGGCCGCCCTGGGTACATACACCGTGTTTGAGTCATTGGCAAAGATGACGGCCAAGCATCCGGAAAAAGGATCATTCCGCTCCTATGCGAAAAAAGCGTTCGGACGCTGGGCCGGGTTTAGCAGCGGCTGGGTCTATTGGTCATCCGAACTGCTGATCATGGGCAGCCAGTTGACCGCGTTATCACTTTTCTCCCGATTCTGGTTTCCGGGGGTGCCGATGTGGCTGTTTGCAACGGGATACGCGCTGCTCGGGCTGCTGGTTATTTTTTTGGGGACTAAAGGATTCGATTCGATCGAAAACGTGCTTTCCGTCATTAAAATAGCCGCGATACTCTTGTTTCTGGGCATTGCCGGAGCAGCCCTGTTCGGCTGGATTCCAGGGGGCGGAAACCCGGCTTTTCCGCGGACGATGGGTGAATTTTTTCCCACCGGGGCGATCGGGCTCTGGTCCGGGTTTATTTTTGCCTTTTATGCCTTCGGCGGAATCGAGGTTATGGGGATGATGGCGTTCCGGTTGAAAGATCCGGCGGATGCGCCCAAGGCGGGAAAAATCATGCTGCTCTTGCTCATGACGGTCTATATCCTGTCTTTGTCCCTGGTGGTCACGCTGGTCTCCTGGAAAAGCATCGTGCCTAAGAAAAGCCCGTTCATCACGGCGCTCGGCGGGGTAGAGATGCCGTTCATCCCCCATTTGTTCAACGGCGTGCTGATCGTGGCCGGCTTCTCCACGATGGTAGCCTCGCTCTACGCGGTAACGACGATGCTGGTCACGCTGGCCGAGGACCGGGATGCTCCGCCGCTTTTCGCCAGAAGGGCCTTGAAAAAACGGCCGATGTACGCGATTGGCTTGACGGCGGTAGGACTCGCCGCATCCATTGCCTTGTCGCTGGCCATGCCGGGGCGAATCTACGAATATATCACAACCGCAGCAGGCCTGCTGCTGTTATATAACTGGATGTTTATCCTGATCAGCTCGGGCAAGCTGCTGAAGTTGACGGCCTTTGGCCAAGTCAAACGCTTCGGAGGGTTGGCGCTGATTCTGCTCGCGGTTTCCGGAACGCTGGCCCACGGAACGAGCCGTCCGGGATTTTGGGGGAGCCTTGGGTTTATTTTCGTGATCGGGATGGTGACGCTATTGATGCAGTTCAAGGTCTGGAAGCATAAAAAGTCTCCGGTCCGCCGCCATCGGCGCAAGGCGATTTTGATCAGGCACCCCAGGCTCGAATAGATCCCGTCCCTATCGAAAGCCTAAAGCCGCTCCAGCAGCAGAAGCAGGGCTTCATAGCCGAAATAAAGCCCGAATCCGATCAAGGACAGCCCGGAAAGTATGGAAATCGCCCGGAGCATGCGGTCGGTCAATATTTTCCGGAAGACGCTCGCGAACCCGGCCATCGTCACATCCCAGAGCAGTACCCCGGAGATAATGGCGCAGCTGTTGATGATCAGATCGCGCGTTTCGGAGGTTGCAGCCGTCTGTGCCAGTACGGATCCGTAAATGCCGAGCCAAAACAGGATGGACAACGGGTTGGAAATCGACATCATAAACCCGGAAGCGAACGACTTCATCAGCGGTTCACGCCCCCGCGTTTCATTTACGCTAAGGGTTGAGGCCTGCTTAATGCTGTCGATTCCCGTATACATGAGGATGAAGAAGCCGAATAACCAGAGGAACGACTGCATAAAGGGCGTGTTCAAAAAGTGAATCACTCCGAAATAGACAAGCAGCATGTAGATTATATCCGCGGCGATGGCCCCGAGCCCAACCAGCCAGGCGGGCAAAAAGCCGCCGCGGATACCTTTGTCCAGTTGGGCCGCGTTTACCGGACCGATCGGAGCGGACAGGGATAAGCCGAGAAAGATAAATCCTAGAATACTGTTCAAGCTTCCATACCTCCTTATCTGGATCTGGGGAAATCGTAACTTGTACATCTTATTCCCGACCGCCCGCTTGTACGACTAAAAAAAGCGGGCTTGATAAACTAATGGGTTTAGTTTAATATAAAGCTAAAGGTATTAGTTTTCGTGAAAGGATGTTGATTTATTATGAAAGTAACGCGCTATGGCCCTCTGATTCAAGTGTCGTTTATGCCCCGGTTGTTTCCGGTGAACTGTTATCTGATCGAAGAAGAAGAAGGATGCACGCTGATTGACGCGGCGCTCCCTTACAGCGCCGAAGGAATCCTCCGCGCCGCCGCGGAGACTGCGGGGAAGCCCTTGACGCGGATCGTCCTGACCCATGCTCATGACGATCATATCGGAGCGCTGGATGCCCTGAAAGCGAAACATCCCGAAATTCCGGTGTATATTTCGGCCAGGGATGCCCGGCTGCTGGAAGGCGATACTACGCTTGACCCGGGAGAAGCGCAAACCCCGATCCGGGGCGGCGTTCCGAAGAAGGTCAAGACCCGCGCGGACGTGCTGTTGGCGGATGGGGACCGGGTCGGATCCTTGCAGGTCGTTTCATCGCCGGGGCACACGCCCGGCTCGATTTCCCTGCTGGATACCCGCAGCGGCGCCTTGATCGCGGGGGATGCCTTTCAAACGCGCGGCGGTATCGCGGTCAGCGGCATGCTGCGGCCCCTGTTTCCGTTTCCGGCGCTGGCCACGTGGAGCGCCGAAATGGCGCTGGCGAGCGCGCGGAAGCTGGCGGCCTTGGACCCGGCGCTGCTTGCGGTCGGGCATGGACGCGTGATCGCCCGTCCGGCCGAAGCGATGCGGCGCGCGATAGAGCAAGCGGAGCGCAAGCTGGGGACGGCCGGAAAGGAGGGATCGCGCTATGTCGCCAAGAGCGGGGATTGATCCGGGCGCCGTTCTCCAGGCTGCCGTTGGGATCGCGGACAGCGAGGGGGCGGAGGCGGTGACCATCTCTTCCGTCGCCCAGCGGCTGGGAATCCGTCCGCCATCGCTTTACAACCATGTCAGCGGGCTGGAAGAGCTGCGGGGGAGGGTTGCCGTTTATGCGCTCGGCAAGCTGTACGATACGATTGCCCGGTCTGCCGAGGGCTTGACGGGCGAAGGGGCGATCCGTTCTTTTGCCGATGCCTACATCCGTTTTGTCCGGGAACATCCGGGTTTGTACGAGGTGACCCAATGGGCGAAGGATCCGTCCAATCCGGAAATCGCTGAAGCCAGCGGAAGGATCGTCGATTTTATCGTCGCTCTCCTGGAGGGTTACTCCTTGAGTCAAGAGGAGGCGCTGCATACAGTGCGCGGGCTCCGGAGCCTGATCCACGGCTTCGCGAGCCTCGAGCGCCAGCAGGGCTTCGGATTGCCTTTGGATGTCCGGGAAAGTCTGCAATTCAGTTTGGCGCTTTTTTTGCAGGGCCTTTCGCAAAGAACTGGTTAAGATTTTGTACAGCGGGTAATTGGTAACCAAGAGGGAATACAAGGCGACACAAATAAACCCCGCCGGGAGCCTCCCAGCGGGGTGAAGTTGCCCACGACCGGGTGGGCGGCATAAACTTGCTGCTGTTCACTTTGCTATACAGAATTTCTGCAATTCTGCATGTATTTTGGCGCCGCACAAGACGTTCGAGCAAAAAGATGCAAAAATACAGGGATTTTTAGTTGTTTTCTAGACGCAGCATTAGCAATGGATACCAATTGAAAGAAAATAAAAAAGGAGCACTAGGCTCCTTCAGACTCAATAACACGCGGGCACGTGTGAATTTATCCACGACAGGGTGGATGACGTAATATTTAACGGTTCAAATCATTTGATACTATAGTAACCTGCCGTTAAAGTAATGTCAACCCCCTATAGTAAAATCAACGACCTTAAATTCCAAAGGACCATTTGAGCCGATTTTCCAAACGGTTGATATCTTCTTCATCCAAGTTCCCCAGATGTTCTTTCAGCCTCACCTTGCTGACGGAGGTCGTTTCCTCCGTTTTGGCCGCGGAATCGAATGCGAGGAAATCATATTTGCTTTTAAACAGAAAATAATGGCTCTGGAAGCGGGGAATCGGCTTTCCGTCCTTCGTCAGCACGGCTTCTCCCGTTTTGGGGACCGTGCGAACCTTCAGGTTTTTGGTTAGCGGCACGACCAGGACATTTCCCGACGTGGAATTGACCGTATTGTTGGATACGATGACCACCGGCCGTTCCTCGTTTTGTTCACATCCGATATTTTCCCCGAAATGGCAAAAATGGACCGCTCCCCGAGTCATGTTCCGTTTCATCTGCGTCTTCTCGTGCTCGATCCAGTAGTGGGCCATTTCGATTTTTACGGGGAACCAATCGGAGAGCTGCTTCGTTTTTAGCCTCTTAGCCTGCTCAATCCGCGGATGGCGCACTTTGGGTTGTGGGGTGTGTTCTCTGAATTCCTGTTCCCGTTCTCTGTTCATGGTTTTTCCTCCAAGCTGGCGGTAGTAAACATATATACCTTAGAATTACACGTTTTTACATAGGGATTAAACAGTGAGTTGACAATTTTTTTCACTCTGTGATACTTTAGGCTTGAAATCGAGGTGAAGCACATATGGCCAAAAAGAAGAACAACACCAGTATGCCTTCGTCCGCGGCGGATAAACCGGCCACGCTGAAGGATTTGCTCGGGGCGGAGACGATTGCCAAGCTCAAGGAGCAGGCGGCGGAATTGAAACAGGATGAGGATCGCCGCAAAGAAGAATCCCGTGCGCAGGCCGAAGCGGCGCGCAAGGCGGAGCAGAAACGTTTGGAGAACGATTTCGAGCATTTGCTGAACACGAGCAAGATGGATTGGCAAAAGTTTAAATAAAGCTTGAGTACCGGGAGAAGCCGTGGTTGAAGCCCAGGCTCCTCCCGGTTTTTTTGTAATGCCCCAACACAAGGAAATGTAAGCGTTATATAAGTTGAACTATTGATTGCATATAGACAGCGGTGTAAAGGCTTCTTTTCACACTCTTGACCTGCAACTAAATGTTTGGTTCGAATTAAAGGGAATTCTTCCCGTTAATTCGGTACGTATATCGGCCCTTGGGCCGCGAAATAGATGGCACTTTTCCGGCTAAATCTGATCGAAAAGCCAAGAGCGGTACATTAACGGGAGATTTTCCCGGTAATGTTGTAGACTCGGACGGTGGTACTTTATATCTACAATTGTGAATGTTGGCAGCGTATATCCGAAATCCTATCACATCCTTGCCCAACGCCAATTCTTTAGTTCAACCAATATAACTTTAAGTTCGGACTTACAGAGTATAGCGAGGTCGCAATTAATGAAGAAATTCATCCCTTTTACTTATAAAATGCTCGTGCCGTATTTACTGCTTGTGTTAATCACGGACGTGATTATCGGTTATATCGCCTTTACCATGCTGGTCCAGTCCCGGACCGAGATGGCGGAAACGAATATCCGGACGGGCATGGAGCAGGCCAGGGACAACATCCGGTATCAGATGGACGAAATCCAGCGGATGTCTGACACGCTGTTCGGCAGCCTCTCTTTTCAGCGGGCCCTTCAAGCCAAAGGGGAACCCTACGAGATTTACCTGGTCATGCTCGACGAAATCGTTCCGCAAATCACGGCTCCGCTGCAATTATTCGGCAACGACATCCGGCTGATGCTGTACACGATGAACCCGGATCTCAACCTGGTGCCGGGGGACGATTTGGAAAAACCGATCAAGGGCAGCGACTATTACATTTTGCCTCTCGAAGAGGTGGAGAAGAGCCTGTGGTATTTGGCTTACCGGGATTCCGAACAGGATAATATCTGGCTGCAGATCGATACGGATCAACGCCTCGGGAATATTTCCCACATCCGCCGGCTGGTGTCTTTCAGCGATTATAAGACCGTGATCGGTTATATCCGCATTACGGCCTCCTTGGACGATCTGTTCGGCAATTTCGCCACGTTCCCGGTGGAAGAAGGGATCACGCTGCGGCTCGTGGATACCGCCCAGGGAGGCGGAATTTTGTATCAACGCGGAGAAGCCGGGCCCGAAGCCGGGAGCGAATCTTACTTGAGCCTGCACGAGCCGATCCCGGGGACCTCTTTTAAAATCGAAACCCTTGTGCCCAGAGCCTATTTGACCAAAGACACCAGCAAGCTGCAAAAATCGATTATCGCGGTGTGTGTGTTAAGTTTTGCGGGGATGTCCGTGATCGGGGCGGTTGTGGCGAGAATTTCGGGAAGACGGATGGCGCGGATCGTCCGTCAGGTCCGTTCGTTTCAGGAGGGGAATTTCCGGAAAAGGATCGCGTTCTCGGGAAATGACGAATTTGTCCATATTGCCGACGCGTTTAACGCGATGGCCGGAAATATCGAGGAGTTGATCGATCGCGTTTATGTCCAGGGCTTGCAGCGGAAGCAGGCGGAGCTGGAGGCGCTCCAGGCCCAGATCAACCCGCATTTTTTATACAATACACTGTCGACGATCAGCAGTCTGGCCAATCTGGGCGAGACCCGGAAAGTGACGGATATGGTGCAGGGCTTGTCCCGGTTTTACAGGCTGACGTTGAATCAGGGCAAGGTGCTGACGCCGCTGAAAAACGAAGTGAGCCAAGTCGAGACCTATCTCGATATTCAACGGGTAAAATATGCGGACCGATTTGAGGTTTACGTGGACATGGAGGAAGATATCCTGCTTGTGCCGGTCATCAAGCTCATTCTTCAGCCGTTTGTGGAAAATGTGTTTAAGCATGCCTGGTTCGGGGACCATCTCGCGATCAGAATTACCGGCCGCCGAATGGCCGAGGGCATTGAACTCAAAGTCATTGACAACGGAATCGGGATGAGGCCGGGGACGGTTAAGCAACTGCTGGCGGCCCCCTCCCAGACCGAGGGATACGGCATCAAAAACGTGGATGAGCGGATCAAGCTCAGATACGGCGAGGACTACGGCATTACGATCGCAAGTATATTCGGGGCCGGAACGACAGTGAGAATTCTTCTCCCGGACGTGAAAGGCGGGGAGCGCTGTGAAGACGATCGGTGAAAAAGTATGGGTTTTCATTGAAAAAGTTTATGTTCAGTTTGTCAGCCGTAGGCTATGCTCAAGAGCAATAGGCTATTTCAACCGGAGGGACGACGATTTATGGATATCAATGTGTTGCTGGTGGATGACGAAGCGGTGGATTTGGAATGGCTGTGCCGGCGGATCGCGGGCAGCGGGCTGCCGTTTTCCCTGCGTGTGATCGGTACGGCAAACAGCGGGTTCAACGCGTTGAAATTCCTCGAACAGGAGCGGGTGGACATCATCCTGTCCGATATTCGCATGCCGATCATGTCGGGCGTGGAGTTCGCCCGTCGTGCCAAGGAAATGAACGAGTTGGCCAAAATCGTATTTATCAGCGGCCATGAGGATTTCGACTACGCTCGGAAGGCGATCCAATTGGGGGCTTCCGGTTATTTGCTGAAGCCTGTGGAAGACCGCGAGCTGTACGATATGCTGCATACGCTATGCAAGGCGGTGGAGCGGGAGAGAGAGGAGAACCGCTCCGCTTCGGCCGTTTGGTCTGCCGTCGGGGAGGAGCTGCTGCTGCGCTGGCTCAATGACTTGGCCTCCGGCTCGGTGGAGGCTCACATTCTGGACAATCTCCGTCCCCTGCTGCGGTTTGGAACGGCGGTCGCCTTGGCGGAGATTGACGATGTGGAATGGAAGATCAGCCGGTTGGACGACAAGGAGAGGCATGACCGGATTTACGGGTTAACCTCTTTCATTCGCGGTTATGTGGAGGAGAACATGCTGGGGACATTTTTCCGCAGCGAGCAGACGAGGTGCCTGATTTTGTCCTCCATCCCCGAAGGAGATTTCATCGAACAGTTGACCGGTTTGCTCGCCGCGGTCAATGCCAACTTCCCTTTAACCGTAACGGTCGGAGTCGGCAAGTCCGCGAAGGATGAAGTGCGGCTGCGGGAATCCTACCGCCAGGCCGAGGCCGCGCTCAGCATCAAATGGCTGCTGGGCAAAAACCGCGTGATCGCCTGGGATGTCGTGGAATGGGTTCCGGACGGGGAGCAGCCTCTGCCCAATGTGGAAGGAATTTTGGACAATATGCTGCGCGCCATTCTGGAATACGACCTGGTGGCCGTGGATGATTGTCTGGAGGAGATTTTCCACCAACGCCACGCCTCGTTTGCGCGCAAAAACGAAGTTTACGACTTGATTCTGCGCATTACGACGAAGCTGCATTCGGATTTGAGGCAGCTGGGGGAGAACCTGTATGAGCTTTTGAAATGGGATGCCCATCAACCGGTTATTTTGTTTCAGTTCGAAACCGTTCAGGATATCAAATCCTGGCTGCGGCGAAGATTTTACGAGCTGTCCGAGCTGCTCTACGTTAAGAAGCAACGGCAAAAGCGCAAGCTGATCGAGGAGATCATGCAGTATGTCGAGGGGAACATTGAGCAGAAAATCACTTTAAAAGGGGTAGCGGTTCATTTTGATTTTACGCCGAATTACCTTGGCTTCCTGTTCAAGGAGGAGACGGGAACCCATTTTAGCGATTTTTTGAACGAGCGGAAAATGAGACGGATCTGTGAGCTCCTTAACGACCCTACCCTGCGGATTTACGAGATCGCCGAGCGCATGGGATACAAGAACATTATTTATTTCAACCGGCAGTTCAAGCAGTTGATGAACATGACGCCCGGCGAATACCGGAAGAGGAACAACATATAACGCAGGGTCCATCAGCCCGATTTTGCGATCGTGGAAAAAGTATTAGTTTTAGTTGAGCCGCTGAATTATCGGCCCTGAACTCTCCGCCCTATAATTTAGGCAGACACAACAAGAGGGGAGTCGAAAAGCCTGATGAAAGGACACGGCTTTTGGGGAGATGTAAAAAAATATAGAGTCCTGCTTATCATGCTGGTTCCAGCCGTTCTGTTTTTCCTGCTGTTCGCCTATATTCCGATGGCGGGAATCGTGCTGGCCTTCAAGCAGTACAATTATGCCGGCGGAATTTTCGGAAGTCCTTGGAACGGACTGGACAATTTCCGCTTTTTCTTCGATTCGGGGGACGCCTGGCGGGTGACCCGGAATACGGCACTCTACAATATCGCATTTATCGTCGTCAACAATTTGCTGCAAATTTTTGCGGCGATCCTGCTGTTCGAAGTGGCGGGTAAATGGTTCCGGAAAATCACGCAAACGGTGATGTTTCTGCCTTACTTTATTTCCTGGGTCGTCGTGGGCGCTATCTCCTACAACTTGTTTAACTTTGATGTGGGCACGATCAATGTGCTGTTGAACAAACTGGGCATGGAGTCGGTAGATATTTACAACAACGCGGCTTATTGGCCGGTCATTCTGGTGCTGGTGTCGGCATGGAAGACGCTGGGCTATGGCACAATCATGTATTTGGCAGCGATTACAAGCATCGATACGGAAATGTACGAAGCCGCAGAGATCGACGGGGCCAACATTTTTCAGCGAATTAGGAAAATTACGATTCCGAACCTGATGCCAACGGTGATTATTCTCGTGCTGCTGGCGATCGGCAACATTTTCCGCGGCGATTTCGGGATGTTCTACAACATGGTCGGAAACAACGGTCTTCTGTTCTCCTCCACCGATGTCATCGATACCTTCGTGTTCCGGTCTTTGATTACATCGAATGAAATCGGCATGTCGGCTGCCGCGGGGTTCTACCAGTCCATTCTCGGTTTTGCGACCATTATGCTGGCCAATTACGCCGTGCGCAAATACGACAAAGATCACGCCCTATTTTGACCATGGAGGTAGAGGACATGAACGCAACCGCATCGACAGTAGGCGGCGTGGGGACGGAAATCACTCCGACCGCCCGCAAAAAGAAATCCAAAGACCGGCTGATGCTGGCCGTGATCGGCTACACCGCATTGACCATTCTGGCGTTGTTTTGCATATTTCCTTTTTTGCTCGTCATCTCGTCCTCGTTGACCGAGGAGAGCAGCATTATCGAGAACGGGTTTCAACTGATACCGACCTCGTTCTCGACGGAAGCTTACCGCATTCTGTTCGAGTTTCCGGCGGATATGCTGAAAGCGTATGCCGTGACCTTCTCGGTAACGGCGCTGGGCACGTTTTTCGGACTTTTTTTGACATCAATGACGGCGTATGTACTGTCCCGAAAAGATTTCAAATGGCGCAACTCGTTCTCGTTCTTCTTCTTCTTCACCACCTTGTTCAGCGGGGGGCTTGTCCCCTGGTATCTGCTGATCGTCAATTACCTGGAGCTGAAGGATACGCTGATCGTGCTGATCCTGCCGATGCTGATGAACGTGTTTTACATCATCGTGATGAAATCGTTCATGAGCAATATTCCCGAGGCGATTATCGAATCCGCCAAAATCGACGGGGCGGGAGATTTCCAGATTTACGTCCGGTTCATTCTCCCGCTGTCCAAGCCTGCACTGGCCACGATCGGCCTGTTTATCGCACTGGCTTACTGGAACGACTGGTATAATGCGCTTCTTTTCATCTCCAACGAGGATTTGATGCCGCTGCAGTACTACTTGTACCGCCTGCTCGGCAACATGGACGGGATGCGCAAGGCGATGATTGCGTCGGGCGCGGTGGTGACCACGAACCTGCCGACGGAAAGCTTGAAGATGGCGATGACCATCGTGGCGACGGGGCCGATTCTACTGGCGTATCCGTTCATCCAGCGCTATTTCGTCCAAGGCCTGACCATCGGTGCGGTTAAAGGATGAGGATGACCTCAGGGCAACCTGGTTGTCGATAGATTCCAACTTCATATCATTAGGGGGAACTTTAGTCATGAAACTAAAAAACAAGAGATTCCTGTTACTGCTGGCGATGGTTTTGGCGGTATCCACCTTCCTGAGCGCATGCGGGGGGAAGGGGGGAGATGCCGCTTCGGGCGGGAAGTCCGGTACGGCGGGCACGAACTCGGCGGCGGCCTCGGATGGAGCGGACTTGTCCAAGGAAGTGAAGCTGAAAATGCTTCTCGTCGGCGGCAAGCCGGCCGATTACGATGAAGTGTTCGGCGAGTTGAACAAGCTCCTGAAAGAGAAGATCAACGCCACCGTTGAAACCGAATTCCTGGACTGGGCGGACTGGACGCAGAAGTACCCGCTGAAGTTCGCCGCCAATGAAGATTTTGACCTTGTATATACGGCCAATTGGGCTTTTTACAATGATCAGGCGCGCAAAGGCGGATTCCTGGAATTGACGGAGGACATGCTCAAAACCTACATGCCGAAAACATGGGAAGCCATGCCGCAAGTGTCCTGGGATCAGGCCAAGGTGGACGGCAAACTGTACATGGTGCCCAACAACAACCGGGAAGTGACCGATAAGGTTGTATTTATCCGTGAAGACCTGCGCAAAAAATACAATCTGGAGCCGGTCGACAGCCCGGAAACTTATGCGGCTTACGTGAAAACGGTCGGGGCCAACGAGAAGGGATTCAACGCGTTCGGCGCGAAGCCGGCTGACGGCTGGAAATGGCATGAGCTTGATCAGATTTTGCTGGAGCAGAAAAATGAGTGGAATCTGGTGGATTACAGCATCCCGCTCGCCTATAAGCTTACGGATGAGAAGGGCCAGGTTTTCAATGTCTACGATACGCCGGAATTTAAACAGCTGGTCACTTACTATAAAGATCTCGCCGACAACAAAGCCTGGTCGAAAAATATCGTAAGCAACAAAAACGATGTATGGCAGGATATCAAAGCCGGCAAAACCGGATCTTACGCCCATACGCTGGGAACCTTGGGCGCCAATCTCGCCGAAATGCGCCGCGAGAAGCCGGAATTTGAGGGCGCTATTGTGGATTTGACACCGGACAAGAAAAAGATCGGGGCCATCTCAACGCAAAACGGGATGGCGATCCATGCCACATCCAAAAACGTGGAGCGTTCTTTGATGCTGCTGGATCTGCTGCAGAACGATAAGGAAATTCATGACCTTACCATGTACGGTATCGTCGGCAAGCATTACGAGCCGGTGGGCGACGACAAGTTCAAAGCGGGGCCGAGCGCGGCCAACTACACCGGATTCTCCAACTGGGGCTGGAACTCGCCGTTGAACCGGACGGATTCCTCATATCCGGTGGAAGCGGACGACTTGCTCAAGGCATGGCAGGAGAAAGTCTATCACTTCCCGCTCGAAACGTTCGTGTTCGACGATTCGAAGGTGAAGAATGAAGTGGCCAACGTGGGCAATGTTATGCTTCGCTATGCGATTCCGTTGGAATACGGGCTCATCAACGACCTGGATAAAGGCCATGCGGAACTGATCAAGCAGTTGAAATCCGCCGGCATCGACAAGATTCAGCAGGAGCTGCAAAGCCAGATCGACGCCTTCCTGGCGGCTCATAAGTAAGCGGCCGGGGCAGGGGCGGAGCACGGACGGCTGGAGCCTGCGGCTCCAGCGGTTTGTCGTCCCCGGTTAGGCCGGGGGATACAAGGGGGCCGACGCCGTCCTCGCAGGGCAGCGGGGGCGCTTCCGGCGACCCGCTTCCTTTGAAGCGGGCAGGTGAATAAGGGCCTGATGCGGCGTATTCGGCTGGGCGGTGTGAAATCGCGGTTTTTTTACTTCACTTACGGTACATAATAGACGCTATTTTGCGTAAATCCGAGGTATGAGTGTTCTAACGGAAGCGATAGCACCTATTGTGCTTACATGCCGCCCGAATGGCCCCGTTTTGCCAAAATAGCCACTAATACGTCCGTAAGATTTCCGATTCGCCTTAAAAATGCGAAATAGCAGCTATGGCTTCCGTTAGTGGACTTCGGCCCCGGACGGCCGTGGGAACTTCGGAGCGCCGGTGGCCTCCGGTTTCATGAATTCCTGCAAATCTGCAGGAAATTCTTATGATTCCCGAGGAACGGGGATTGTTGGGGTGAAAAATCTGCATTTTTGCAGGCATTTCGGTGTTACGGATCTAAACGCTTGGAGAAACCTGCACATTTGCAGGAATTTGACGCCCTCTTCGGAATTCTTCTTTAGATTTATCAGCCTAATGGACTCCACGGCGGGCAGGCCTTTTCGGTTCACTCCTGAGACGCTTTGCTTGCGCTATGCCTAACTTGGGCTGAGGGAAGCCGCCGGTAAAGCTGCGGATAAGACTTATTCCTAATATATTTGAATGAATGGAGGATCATCCAATGACACACAAATTCCCGCCCATTAGCGGCAAGCTTCCAGTCTTTATGCACGGGGCCGATTATAACCCGGAGCAATGGCTGCATGACCCGGCGGTGCTGGAGGAGGATATCCGGCTGATGAAGCTGGCGGGCTGCAACGTCATGTCCGTCGGCATATTTTCCTGGGCTGCCCTGGAGCCGGAGGAGGGGACCTTCCATTTCGGATGGCTGGATCAAGTGTTGGACCGGCTGGTCGAAAACGGCATTTATGCATGGCTCGCTACGCCGAGCGGGGCGCGTCCCGCGTGGATGTCCGAGAAGTATCCGGAAGTGCTGCGCGTGGAATCCAACCGCCGCCGCAATCTGCACGGGATGCGGCATAACCATTGCTTCACCTCTCCGGTTTACCGCGAAAAGGCAATGATTATGAACGGCAAGCTGGCGGAGCGGTACTCCTCTCATCCTGCCGTCGTCGGTTGGCATGTCTCCAATGAATACGGGGGCGAGTGCCACTGCGATTATTGCCAGGAAGCGTTCCGTTCCTGGCTGAAGCGCAAATACGGTTCGCTCGATGCGTTGAACCGGGCCTGGTGGACGACGTTCTGGAGCCATACGTACACGTCCTGGTCCCAGGTCGAGTCGCCCGCCCCTCACGGGGAGATGATGGTCCATGGCCACAACCTGGACTGGCGGCGTTTCGTTTCCGATCAGACGATCGACTTCTACAGACATGAGATCAAGCCGCTCAAGGCGGTTAATCCGGATCTGCCCTGCACGGTGAACATGATGGACTTGTTCTATGGCCTGGATTACCGCGAGTTCGCCAAAGCGGTGGACGTCGTCTCCTGGGATGCCTACCCGACCTGGCATGAAGCGGAATCGGAGGTCGGCATTGCATCCTGGTTCGCTTTTAATCACGATATTTTCCGCACGATCAAGAAGAAACCGTTCATGCTGATGGAAAGCACGCCGAGCCAAACCAACTGGCAGCCGGTCAGCAAGCTGAAACGCCCGGGGATGCACCGGTTATCTTCCCTGCAGGCGGTCGCGCACGGCTCCGATACCGTGCAGTACTTCCAGTGGCGGAAGAGCCGCGGGTCCAGCGAGAAATTCCACGGCGCTGTCGTAGATCATGTCGGGCACGAGCATACCCGTGTGTTCCAGGATGTCGCGGCGCTTGGCCGTACCTTGTCGCAAATCACCGAGGTGCTGGGCACAAACGTGCCGGCGGAAGCGGCCGTCCTGTTTGACTGGGACAACCGCTGGGCGATCCATGATGCCCAGGGCCCCCGCAACGGCGGCTTGCATTACGAACAGACGGTGGTCCAGCACTACCGGGCTTTGTGGAAGCAGGGAGTTCCGACCGATGTCATCGGATCCGGCGATGATTTCTCGCCGTACAAGCTGATCGTGCTTCCGATGGCTTACCTGCTGCGCGAAGAAACCGGGAAGCGCCTGGACAAGTTCGTGGAGAACGGAGGCACCTTGCTTGTCACGTACTGGTCGGGCGTTGTCGATGAGCACGATCTCTGCTATCTTAACGGATTTCCGGGGCCGCTCCGGCAGACGCTCGGCATTTGGGCGGAGGAGATCGACGGCCTTCACGACCATGATCGCAACGCACTGGTGATGAATCCCGCAAATCGGCTGGAGTTCGAAGGAAGCTTTGAGATTCACGAGCTCTGCGAAGTGATTCATGCGGAGGAAGCTGAGGTGTTGGCAACGTACCGGGACGATTTCTACGCCGGAATGCCGGTGCTTACGGTAAATCAACGGGGAGCGGGCCAAGCCTATTATTTGGCGGCCCGCGTCCGGGAAGACGGGTTTTACGATTCGCTGTACGGCCGGCTCATTCGCGAAGCCCGGGTCCGCCGGGCTTTGAATGCCGATCTGCCGGAGGGCGTGACCGCCCAACTCCGTTCGGACGGAGTAAGCGACTACGTGTTTCTGTTGAACTTCTCCGGCAAACCGGCGCAGGTCCGCTTGGACGACCGGGCATATACCGACCTGGAGACCGGGGAGGTTAAGGCGGGCATGGTCGATCTTCCGCTCTACGGCTCGATTATCTTGAAACACTAGCCGCAGCCTGTAATAAATATAATTGGAGAGAGCCGGCGAAACGCCGGCTTTCTTTATTATAATGATTCAAGTTACTGCTATTGCCCGGATTCAAATTAACGGGAATTGTACCCGGTAGTAATCCACCTGAAATGCGAATTTCCGTTAAATAATTCTCCAATTTGTGGAATGGAGGAAATCGTCATGCTTCCGGATATAAACTTGTGGACCTTGCTTGGGATGCTTGTCATCCTGTTGGCGGGCTTTGTTCAGGGGGTAACGAGCTTCGGATTTGCTTTGGTGTCCCTGCCGCTGCTATTTCAAATTTTGCCGGTGCGGCAGACGGTCCCTGTCATCGTGGTTTTGAGCCTGCTCACGAATATTTCGATTCTCTCGGCTTGCTATAAACACCTGGCCGTACGTAAAGTGCTGCTCCTGATCCTGTCGGGCATAGCGGCCGCACCGTTCGGAACGTACTTGCTCGTATACATATCAGAGACTTGGCTAAAAGTCCTTGTCGGAGGGCTGATCCTGCTGTTCGCTGCGATCATGCTCCTGGGGCGCTCGTTTCCGGTCCGCAGCGAGAAGCTGGGTTTCGTGACGGCCGGCCTGGCCAGCGGTTTGCTTAACGGAAGCATCTCGATGAGCGGCCCGCCGGTGGCCTTGTTCCTATCCAACCAGGGAACGGACAAGCAGACCTTCCGGGCCAACCTGACGTTTTATGCGTTGGTGCTGAATATCGTCACCATTATAAGTTATTCATACAACGGATTGCTGGATAAGACGGTCACCTCCACCTTGGCCTGGACGATCCCCGCGATGATTACCGGGGTTGTGACCGGTATTTGGGCGGGCAGCCGAATGAATGAGCGTTTTTTCAGAAAAACGGTGCTGGTGCTTATCATCATTTCGGGGCTGTGGACCATAATAACGGGTATCGGTCCAAGCGTTGGTTGACATGGTTTTTCCCGCTGTGATACTTTAGGCATGAATCGAACAACCGGGGTGAAGATTTGAAAGCGATCTTATTATGGGTTGGGCTTTTTCTGATTATTGTCATTTTGGGTTGGCTGAATCAGAAGCAGAAGCTGTCCGGCAAAGTGAAGGCGGCGTACGGGCAGCTTCGGACTTTAAGCGAACGGACGCGGGAGAAGCGGTCCTCGGATGAGGATCTCGCCTTGTGGGAAGCGAATCTTGAGGAACTGGAGAAGCACCCGAACGAGTATAATAAGCTTGACGAGGAAATCAGACTCCGGGAAGCCTTTGCCTTGTATCTGGAGCGGCATTATCCGGGGGATATTCGCCTGGAGAAACTTCGGGAAGCGGCCGCTTTTCAAAAGGATTCGGTTTGGGGGATGAAGATCAAACGTTGATTTTGACATGGCCTCCGCCCCGTGCTAAGCTGGGGGCTGGTCTGAATTGACATGAAAATTTTGTATATGAAGGTGGATGAAGGGTTCACTCATGAGTAAATTTAAAAGCGATTATATGATTACTATGGATGATATCGTTCGGGAAGGCGATCCGATTTTGCGCGTGGTGACGGAGCCGGTAAGCGTCCCGCCAACGGAAGAGGACCGGGAGGAAATGGCGGCGATGCTGCTTTTTCTAAAGAACAGCCAGGATCCGGAAATCAGCAAGAAATACAAGCTTCGGGCCGGGGTCGGGCTATCGGCCAATCAGATCGGCCTAAACAAGCGGATGTTTGCCGCACTGCTAACGGACGACCAGGGGAACGACCGCGAGGTCGCCCTGTATAATCCGAAAATCGTCAGCCATTCCACGGCGATGACTTATCTGCCGGAAAGCGAAGGCTGCCTGTCGGTGGACCGGGTGGTTCAGGGCTTCGTGCCCCGTTACGAGAAGGTGCAGATCAAAGCTTATGATGGGGAAGGCAAGGAATTGAAGCTACGCTTCAAAGGCTTCGACGCCATCGTCATGCAGCATGAAATTGATCATCTGAACGGGATCATGTTCTATGACCGGATCAATAAGGACCACCCGTTTAAGCTCCCCGAGGGCGTTCAAATTAACAGCCTATATTAATAGCGGAGGTATTTCTTATGACGACACAATCAGTATTAAGCCGGATTGACCATACGCTGCTCAAAGCCGATGCGGGCAAAGAAGCCATCCTCAAGCTGGCCGCCGAAGCGAAGGAGCATCGGTTTGCTTCGGTATGCGTCAATCCGTACTGGGTAAAGACGGCCGCGGAAGCGTTGAAGGATACACCGGAGGTCAAAGTGTGCACGGTCATCGGGTTTCCCCTGGGCGCGTCGGCTTCCGAGGTGAAAGCCTTTGAAACGACCCAGGCGATTCGGGATGGTGCTACGGAAGTGGACATGGTCATCAATATCGGTGCCTTGAAAGACGGGGATGAAGAAACTGTGGTCCGCGATATGGTGGCCGTGGTGGAGAGCGCTGCCGGCAAGGCGCTGGTAAAGGTGATTCTGGAAACCTGCCTGCTGACGCAGGAAGAGATCGTCCGCGCGTGCAAGCTGGCCGTATCGGCCGGCGTGGATTTCGTGAAAACATCGACGGGCTTCTCCACCGGAGGAGCCACCGTCGAGGCGGTGGAGCTGATGGCGAAGACGGTCGGACCGGGCGTCGGCGTCAAGGCCTCGGGCGGCGTACGCAGCTTGGCCGATGCGGAGGCGATGCTCGCGGCGGGAGCGACCCGGCTCGGAACGAGCGCGGGCGTGGCGATCGCGCAGGGGCTTAGCAGCCGCACGGATTATTAAAGATACGGTGTAAACAGGCTGTCCTTAACGGGCAGCCTGTTTATTTGGGGCTTTAGCCAGTTGAGCTCGCGAAGCGTGCGAAACAAAAAAACACTTGTGTAGTGCTGCTTATAGCAAAAACCACCTGATGGGGTCGTTATCATAGGAATGTTCAAGCTACTATGTATAACGAAAGGAAAAGGTGGCTTAATGGCTAATCGAAGTGATATGTCACATACAAAGAGGCGCCTAGTGTGCTTCTAAGCTTCGAACTCCAAAAAGATGCAAATCTGCAGGCATTTCCAGCGATTTTAGAGAAACGAGCCGTTTTCGTCGGAAATTCCTTAGAGGATTTACAGGTATTTAGAAATTTTGAGTCCAAACAGGAAAAAAGCATGCAGATATGCAGGAATTTTATGTTATCAAGGTTGTCTGACGGGGTACTAGTAATAATCGCGCAACGGCATACTTAAACGTAGTGAAAGCTAGCGCCTTTAGACGCGAGCCGGTAATAAAGGCTTATATGCCTTAGAGCAAGAGGCTGTCCCAAAAGTCATCATAGATGACTGAGGGGCAACCTCTTTTAGTTTGTCAAACAAAAAGAAACCACTCTTTGGTAAAATGGAAGTACCACCAACCATTACCCAAAAGGAGAGGTTTCTTTTGTACATTCAATATACCATGGATCAACTCTGTTTACCAATGGATTTAGAAGAGGATATCCCCGAAAATCATCTCGTTCGCGTGGTTAACGCCGCCGTAAATCGTCTCGACGACGCTATCTTCGACCCGTCTTACCCTGGAGGCGGACGAGACAGCTACCATCCTAAAATGCTCACCAAAGTTATCATTTACGCCTACACACAGCGCATCTATTCCTCTCGCCAGATCGCCAAAGCTGTCCGCGAAAACATCATGTTTATGTGGATCGCGGGTCGTCAGCGCCCAGACTTCCGTACCATCAACCGATTTCGATCAGAACGAATGAAAAGCACACTGGAGACTGTGTTTACTGCCGTTCTTCAGTTTCTGGCAGAGGAGAACTACATACAGTTGGAGCATTATTTTGTAGACGGCACTAAGATTGAAGCGAATGCCAACCGATATACGTTTGTTTGGGGGAAGGCTATGGTGAAGCATAAAGCCAAGCTTCAGGAGAAAGTCCAGACCCTATTTGAAGCCATTGAGGAAGCGGAGAAGCAAGAAGAAGGAATTCACGAAGGTCGGGATCTTCTCGAGCTGGGTGAGTCCTCTACTATGACCAGTGAGAAGCTGGAGCAAGCAGTCAAGCAATTGGAAGAGCGCCTGCGGGAGAAACCGAAAGACAAGCCGCTCAAGAAGGCGGTGCGCACCCTCCGTAAGGACTTGCTTCCGCGTCTTCAAAAGTACGAAACACAACAAGCAATTTTAGGTACTAGAAACAGCTACAGCAAAACGGACCCTGACGCTACATTTATGCGAATGAAAGAAGACCACATGCGAAATGGTCAACTCAAGCCGGGATACAATGTGCAGATCGGCACCGAAAATCAATTTATTGTCGGTTACAGTTTACACCAGCGCCCGACCGATACGCGCTGCCTCATCCCGCATCTTGAAAAGTTAAAATCGCAGTTAGGAAAGCTCCCGGGCACCGTCATCGCCGATGCGGGCTATGGTGGTGAAGAGAATTATGACTACCTGGAGCAAAATGAAGTCGAAGCCATCGTCAAATACAGCACCTATCACCGCGAAAAGAGTAAGGCATGGCAAAAGGATATTAGTAAAATCGACAATTGGACCTATAACAGCGAACAAGATACATGGACATGCACGGCTGGGCAAACGCTCCATTTCCGGAGAGGGAGTAAGGAGAAAACAGAAAGTGGGTATGAAATCGAATACCGACATTACCGAAGCTCCGGCTGCGAGGGTTGTCCGTTAAAGCCGCAGTGTACACAAGCCCAGGGTGATCGTGAGATCAAAGTTAGTATGAAGTATTTGCGGTTAAAGAGCCAGGCAAGGCAAAAACTCCGCAGTGAAGAAGGTTATGCCTTGGCCGTAAGGCGCATGATCGAGCCGGAACCTGTGTTTGGCGATATGAAGAACAACCGAGGCTTTAAAAGGTTTCTGCTTCGAGGCTTACAAAAAGTAAGTCTGGAGGTCGGCTGGCTTTCCCTTGCCCACAATTTGCTTAAGAAAGCCGCCGTAGACTCCAAAAAAGAAGGAGCTAAGCGAAAACAGCCCGCTTAGCTCCTTCTTTTTTTACAAATATCATCCTATTTTGTTGGAGAGGGTGTTCCAAAGTTTACTTTTGGGACAGCCTCTTT
>NZ_JBAGJC010000015.1:0-110727 GCF_036864765.1 Paenibacillus sanfengchensis
CCTCCGCGTTCACCGCTCCCGGCTGAAGATGCTGCGGGCCAATCGATCCCGCTTGCAGTTGGTCTCCGCCGAGCCCCGCCGACGGCAGCAGGCCATCCCGCTGCAGTTCGGCGGACAGCTGCCAGGTTTCCACGCTGTCCGGAGCGATGTGCCGCGTTTGAACCGCTTCATCGGCCAGATGGCCCGCTTCAACCGATTCCGCCGACAGGTGCTGACGCTGTACCGCACCGTCCCCGATATGGTGCTTCTGGACGGAGCCCGCCGTCAGATGATGGCTGTACACGGCGTTTCTTTGCAGATGATCCGGGCCTACCGCCTCGGTGCCAAGCACCTCCGCGTTCACCGCTCCCGGCTGAAGATGCTGCGGGCCAATCGATCCCGCTTGCAGTTGGTCTCCGCCGAGCCCCGCCGACGGCAGCAGGCCATCCCGCTGCAGTTCGGCGGACAGCTGCCAGGTTTCCACGCTGTCCGGAGCGATGTGCCGCGTTTGAACCGCTTCATCGGCCAGATGGCCCGCTTCAACCGATTCCGCCGACAGGTGCTGACGCTGTACCGCACCGTCCCCGATATGGTGCTCCAGCACAGAGCCTGGAGCGATGTGCCGGGCCTGAACCGCTTCGTCGGCCAAATGCACCGCATCAACCGATTCCGCCGACAGGTGCTGACGCTGTACCGCACCATTTACGATATGGTGCTCCAGCACAGAGCCTGGAGCGATGTGCCGGGCCTGAACCGCTTCGTCGGCCAAATGCACCGTATCAACCGATTCCGCCGACAGGTGCTGACGCTGTACCGCACCATCCCTGATATGGTGCTTCTGGACGGAGCCTGGTGCAATGTGCCGCGTTTGAATCGCCTTATCCGTCAGATGGTCGGCATGCACCGATTCTACCGACAAGTGTTGGCGCTGTACTGCACCATTACTTATATGGTGCTCTTGCACGGAACCCATCGACAGATGATGGCTATACACGGCATTGGTCCGCAGATGATCCGGGCCTACAGCCTCGGCGCCGAGCGCCTCCCCGTTCACCGCTCCCGGCTGAAGATGCTCCTGGCCAATCGATCCCGCTTGCAGTTGGTCTCCGCCGAGCCCCGCCGACGGCAGCAGACCATCTCGCTGCAGTTCGGCGGACAACTGCCAGGTTTCCACACTGTCCGGAGCGATGTGCCGCGTTTGGACCGCTTCGTCGGCCAAATGCACCGCATCAACCGATTCCGCCGACAGATGCTGACGCTGTACCGCACCGTCCCCGATATGGTGCTCCTGTACCGACCCCGCCGTCAGATGACGGCTGTATACGGCGCTTCTCTGCAGATGGTCCGCGCCTACAGCCTCGGCCCCAAGCGCCTCCGCGTTCACCGCTCCCGGCTGAAGATGCTGCGGGCCAATCGATCCCGCTTGCAGTTGGTCTCCGCCGAGTCCCGCCGACGGCAGCAGACCATCTCGCTGCAGCTCGGCGGACAACTGCCAGGTTTCCACACTGTCCGGAGCGATGTGCCGCGTTTGGACCGCTTCGTCGGCCAAATGCACCGCATCAACCGATTCCGCCGACAGATGCTGACGCTGTACCGCACCGTCCCCGATATGGTGCTCCTGTACCGACCCCGCCGTCAGATGACGGCTGTATACGGCGCTTCTCTGCAGATGATCCGCGCCTACAGCCTCGGCCCCAAGCGCCTCCGCGTTCACCGCTCCCGGCTGAAGATGCTCCTGGCTAATCGATCCCGCTTGCAGTTGGTCTCCGCCGAGCCCCGCCGACGGCAGCAGACCATCACGCTGCAGTTCGGCGGACAGCTGCCAGGTTTCCACGCTGTCCGGAGCGATGTGCCGCGTTTGGACCGCTTCGTCGGCCAAATGGCTGGAATCAACCGATTCCTCCGACAGGTGCTGACGCTGTACCGCACCATCTACGATATGGTGCTCCTGCACAGAGCCTGGTGCAATGTGCCGGGCCTGAACCGCTTCGTCGGCCAAATGCACCGCATCAACGGATTCCTCCGACAGGTGCTGACGCTGTACCGCACCATCTACGATATGGTGCTCCTGCACAGAGCCTGGTGCAATGTGCCGGGCCTGAACCGCTTCGTCGGCCAGATGCACCGCATCAACGGATTCCTCCGACAGGTGCTGACGCTGTACCGCACCATCTACGATATGGTGCTCCTGCACAGAGCCTGGAGCGATGTGCCGGGCCTGAACCGCTTCGTCGGCCAGATGCACCGCATCAACCGACTCCTCCGACAGGTGCTGACGCTGTACCGCACCGTCCCCGATATGGTGCTCCTGCACAGAGCCTAGAGCGATGTGCCGGGCCTGAACCGCTTCGTCGGCCAGATGCACCGCATCAACCGATTCCGCCGACAGGTGCTGACGCTGTACCGCACCGTCCCCGATATGGTGATCCTGCACAGAGCCTGGTGCAATGTGCCGCGTTTGAATCGCCTTATCCGTGAGATGGTCGGCATGCACCGATTCCAACGACAAGTGTTGACGCTGTACCGCACCATTTACAATATGGTGATCCTGCACCGATCCCGTCGTCAGATGGCGGCTATATACGGCGTTGGCCCGCAGATGATCCGGGCCTACCGCCTCGGCGCCAAGCGCCTCCGCGTTCACCGCTCCCGGCTGAAGATGTTCCTGGCCGATCGAGCCCGCTTGCAGTTGGTCTCCGCCGATCCCCTCCGACGGCAGCAGACCATCACGCTGCAGTTCGGCGGACAGCTGCCAGGTTTCCACACTGTCCGGAGCGATGTGCCGCGTTTGAACCGCTTCGTCGGCCAGATGGTCGGCATGCACCGATTCCAACGACAGGTGCTGGTGCTGTATCGCACCATTCACAATATGGTGCTCCTGTACCGACCCCGCAGTCAGATGGCGGCTGTATACGGCGTTGGCCCGCAGATGATCCGGGCCTACCGCCTCGGCGCCAAGCGCCTCCGCGTTCACCGCTCCCGGCTGGAGATGCTGCGGCCCGATCGAGCCCGCTTGCAGTTGATCCCCGCCGATCCCCGCCGATGGCAGCAGACCGCTCTGCTGCAATTCTGCCGACAGCTGCCAGGTTTCCACGCTGCCCGGAGAAATGTGCCGCGTCTGGACCGCTTCGTTGGCCAGATGGCCCGCTTCAACCAATTGCGCCGACAAGTGCTGACGCTGAACCACACCATTACCGATATGGTGCTCCTGCACCGATCCCGCCGTCAGATGGCGGCTGTACACGGCGTTGGCCTGCAGGTGATCCGGGCCTACCGCGTCGGCGCCAAGCGCCTCCGCGGGTACCGCTCCCGGCTGAAAATGGTGCGACCCGATCGAGCCCGCTTGCAGTTGATCCCCGCCGACCCCCGCCGACGGCAGCAGACCGCCCTGCTGCAATTCTGCCGACAGTTGCCAGGTTTCCACGCTGCCCGGAGAAATGTGCCGCGTCTGGACCGCTTCGTCGGCCAGATGGCCCGCTTCAACCAATTGCGCCGACAAGTGCTGACGCTGAATCACACCGTTACCGATATGGTGTTCCTGCACGGAGCCCGTCGTCAGATGACGGCTGGTCACAGCGTTGGCCTGCAGGTGATCCGGGCCTACCGCCTCGGCACCGAGCGTCTCCGCGTTCACCGATCCCGGCTGGAGATGGTGCGGCCCGATCGAGCCCGCTTGCAATTGCTCCCCGCCGATTCCCGCCGTCGGCAGCAGACCGTCCCGCTGCAATTCGGCAGACAACTGCCGGAACGAAACCGCGTTCTCTCCGAGATGACCGGATTGCACCGCCCCTTCCGCGATATGGACGGCATCGATAATTCCTTTCGCCAAGTGATGGGAATGGATGTTGCCCGAAGACACATGCTGGCTTTGCACCGCTTCATCCATAATGTGATAGCACTGCACAGCCTGCAATTTCAGATGCAGGGCGCCCACGGATTCATTTTGCAAAATCGTCCCGTCCACGCTGCCCTTCTGCAAATGAGACCTGCGGATTGAGCCGGCCTGAAGATCGTCGCTGCCGATCCCGTCGGTGGGCAGCAAACCGTTCTCCTGCAATTCGGGGGACAGATGGCCAATCGAGACGGCGTGCGGTTGCAGATGCCGGCCCTCTATGACCTGTTCTCCGAGCAGACGGCCGTCAATGCTACCTTCGGCCACATGACGCGAATCCACCGCGCCTTCAGCCAGATGCTCCGCTTGGATGGCCGCCTCCGCCAAATGGTAGCTTTGCACGGTCTTGGGACGAAGATGGGTTGGACCCACCACATGTTCCTGGAGCACTTCCCCGTCGATAATGCCCTTTTGCAAGTGGGCCCGCTGTATGGAAGACGGCTGAAGATCGGCCCCGCCGATGCCGTTCTCCGGCAGAACGCCTTCCTGCTTCAGGCCCTCGGACAAATGTTCCCGGGTGATCTCCGCGGACCCGATGTGCCGGGATTCCACCGCACCGTCTGCCAGGTGGACGCCAATTACGCTGCCCTCTCCCAAATGCTCGGAGCGAACCGCTCCAGCCGCAAGCTTGGCTGTGGTGACGGACTCATTTTGCAGGACCCGCTCGGAAACTGCAGCATCGGCGAAATGGATTTCCTGTACCGCTGCCGGCTGAATCTGTTCCGACCCAACTGCATTGGCGTCCAAATGCCGGACGCCCACCGCGCCGTTCGCCAAACTTTCACCCTGCACCGCGCCCGGAGCCAGGTGCCGAGATTCAACCGAGCCCGGAGCGATTTTCGAACCGGTGATGCTTCCCTCGGCCAATTTGGGGGCTGTTACGGCCAAGTCGTTCAGTTTATCGGTTGTTACGCTTTCGGGAGAGAGCTTTAAGGACGTCACCGCGAAGTCCTGCAAATGCCGGGAAAATATCGCCCCGTCTCCGATATGTTCTTCGCGGACGCTTCCTTCCTGAAGCGCGCTGCCATCAATGCTGCGCTCCGCAAGGTGCGGCCTTTCGATCGCACCCGGCCGAATATGCCCTGAATCCACCTGCTCCTGGCCGATCGCCCGGCCGGTGATCGAGCCGTTCGCCAACTTGCTCTCGGTTACAGCGCCGTCCGCGAGCTTGGCGCTTGTCACGCTGCCAACCTGCAAATGCCGTTCGGTCACCGACTCCGCTGCGAGCAGGCCTTCGGAAATCGATGCTGGCGCAATTTTGTCGCCCGTCACGGTCCCAGCGGCCAGATGCCAACCCTGGATCGCTTCGAAGGCGATTTTTTCCCCGTTCACCGAACCGGGAGTAAGATGCAGCGTCGTTACCGCCTCCGGGGCAAGCTGCGGGCCATGCACGGAGGACCTGGCGAGATGGCGCGTTTGCACGGCTTCCTCAGCGATTTTGCTCGGCAGGATGCTCTGATCGGTAATTTTGGACGAGGTTACCGCCTGGTCCACCAATTGAGACGTTCCTATCGATTGATCCGCCAGTTTCGTGGACTGGATGCCTTTGTCCGCCAGATGCTTGCCATGAATTTCGCCTTTACCGATCTGCCGCTCCCCGATGCTTCCCGGCTGAAGATGCTCGGCGTGAACCGCCCCCGGAGACAGATGCCGGGCTTCGATACTCCGATCCGCCAAATGTCCGGATCCGACGCTGCCATCGCCCAGTTGCTCGGCCCCCACGCTGGAAGCGGCCAAATGTTCCTGGCTGATCATGCCCGGAGCCAGGTGACGAACCGTAATGGCATTTTCGGCCAAATGGCGGCATTCAATGGAGCCGTCCTGCACCTTGTCGGATGTCACCGCCCCGTCGCGCAGCTTGGAAGTCGTCACGGACAAATCGCCCAGCTTCGAATTATCGACAGCTCCATTCTCCAGGTGGGTGGATTTGACGGATCCGCTGCGGATTTTCTCGGACGTCACCGACTGGTCCTGGATCAAATCGGTCGTGACGATCCACTCGCTTAAGTGACGGCTTTCGATGGAGCCGTCCGCCAGCTTGCCGCCATTAATGATCCCGTCCGCCAGCTTATCACCGGTGACGCTGCCGTCCTCCAGTTTGCTGCCGCTGATGGACCGGTCGCGGATGTTTCGCCCTTCCACCGCTCCGTCGATCAAATGATCGCCGCGGATGGCCAGAGGCGCGATTTTTGCTCCGTTCACGGCACCGTCGGCGATCTTGCTGCCGAGCACCGCGTAGTCGGCAATCCAGGCGGAACCGACCGTGCTGAACTTCAGCTTGGTGGCGTCGATCGTATAGGGAGCGATTTTGTCTCCGGTTACGGCGTACTCCGTCAAATCATCCGTATAGATAATTCCTTTCGAGGATGCCGTCGCCTTTTTTTCCGCCAACACGGTTTCCAACTGCTCCTCCCGGTCTTCAGCCCAAACCGCTTCGTCATCGGGATCATCCCCGGACGCTTGTTCCTCTACAAATACCTCCTTCACCGGAAGTTCCGGCGCGTAAATCGTTTGGTGAATTTTCATCTCCCGCGTCGGTTCGATCTTGATCTCCGGTTCCCCGACCTCGGTTTCCTCCAGCATCATTAACTCGTCAATTTCCGGATTATCTACGAAGTAGAGCGACTTCCTCGCTCTGCTGCTGGTCTTCGTGGTTTTGATTCGCTTTTTCAGAGCCGTCCTCCCCTTTGCCACAAGATGATCGTCTTAGGCATCATATGCGGCAGAATAGGCCCGTGTCACAGCAACTCCCGCCACCCGTGAAAAAGTAGAAATATTCCGTGGCAAACCTTCCATTTTTCTTGCCGGCCCGGAGAGCTACAATAAAACAAGTTCAAATGACTCCTGGAGGTAGCCCCATGAATCCCGATTTTAACGCGGCCGCGCAACCCAAGCCGGCGAAAGCCCAAGGCGGAACTTCATCCCCGCTGAACATTTACAACGGTACGAAATCCAACCGGCCTTTTCTTGTGATTCTTTGCAGTGTGCTGCTTTTGTCTTTCGGAAGTAAGCTGTACGAAATCATCTTGCCTTTGATGATGTATGACATCACACACTCCTCCGTGGCCATGTCCAGTATGAAGACCGCCGAGTTGCTCCCGAATTTCTTCTTTGCCCTGTTCATCGGCGTCTTGGTGGACCGCGTCGACAAAAAACGCTGGGTGCTCTGGATGATCGGCCTTCAGGCGCTGCTTCTGATCGGATTCGTTCTGTTTTTTCGCTCGGGCACCCATGTGCTACCGCTGTATTATGCGATCGGATTTTTGCTGATGACGTTCAATTACGGCTACTTCAACGCCCAGGTCAGCCTGACCAAGCTGGCCGTACCTACGCACCGGCTTACCTCCGCAAACGCCAAATTGTCATTTGCCGAAACGCTCGTCGGCATCATGGGACCGGCGTTGTCGGCCATGATCCTCTTGCTGCCGGACATTTCCGACGGGCTGCTGATTACCGCTGGCTGTTACGGCTCGTGCATGCTGCTGTTCACCCGGCTTCGCCTGGAGGAGAAGAGTGCCGGCGGCGGGGAGGGCCACGGGCAAGCCAGCTTGGCCAAAGCGTTTATGGAGGGCTGGACCGCCTTTAAAAGCAACACTTCACTGTGGATGATGACTGTATTCGTCATTTTTCTGAATTGCAGCTCGACCGTGGTCAGCACGACCGTGATTTTTTTCGCCAAAGATGAATTGAATCTGTCTTCTTCGGGGTTGGCCGTCGTTCTGTCGGCAGCCGGAGCGGGGGGACTTGCCGCCAGTCTCGCCATGGGAAAAATGCGCTTGCGCTTCGGCCTCGGCAAACTGTACGCCGCGTCCATTCTCATCAGCGGCGCGGGATATCTGTTCTTATTCCTTACCGACGGGCTGCCGGTATTCTTGACCGCCCTGTTCTTGACCGGATTAGGCTCGACCATCCACAGTGTCTGCGTTTACTCCTTTCGGCAGGAACAGACCCCGGCTCCGTTAATGGGCCGGATCGCGGGGATTACCGGTACTTTGTTCCGGGTCGGCATGCCAATTGCCGTGTATGCCTCCGGATGGATCATTGCCTGGTACGGCTCGGCGGTCGTTTTTCTCGGCTGCGCCGTTTGGAATCTCGTCGTACTGCTGGTATTGCTGCGGACCCGCTTGCGGGGATTGCTATAGTCTGTAGGCTGGCGACTCTCTCTAAATCCGCCCATTTAGAGCTTCTTCCAACTCCAAAAGATGCAAAATTCAGCTCCTTCTAGCATTTTTTGAGAAACGAACGGCGTTGCCTTGGTGCTGATATTTAAGACTTTTCGCTTCAACGTAGCGTGCTGAATTCGGCGCCCCGCAGTTTCCCTAGCCGCCCGTTGAAATAGTGGCCTTTGGGGCCGCTACTTCAGCCCGATTCGCCTTCACGAGGAAAATAGCGGTCAGAAAAGGCCTTATTTCCCTGCTGCGGGCACCGAAATCAGGGTTTGGCCTGCTTTTTCCCAGAATAAGACCCTAAAATGCACTAAAGTTGCATCAAACCTGACAGGGTGCTGCTTATTTTGAACCTTGTCGCCTCGGTGTGGCGAGTTGGATTCGGCGTGCCCCATTTCCCTAACCGCCGTCGCATGAGCAGCCTTGCAAGAAAGACGAAAATTAACGCTAACGGTTGCCACAGCCGTTATTTGTCCTGAAAACGCCGATCTCCCATTCTAACGGTCGCCACGGCGCTTATTTTCGCATAAACAGGCTGTTAAGGCGAGAATCCAGGGGAATAACGGCGCTCACGACCGTTAGAATTTCGAAAGGGCTACTTTTCGTTAAATAGCGGCTGCTACTGCCGTTAGACTCCTCTCAGGCGTTAGTACCAGCCGGAATGCCTGACCTTTTGCAGGAATTCATACTCGATTATATCGATTCGGGTTAATATTGGAAGAAAAAGATAAAATCTCCCGAAATAAAGCAGGACTACGCCACGCGTAAGATAGGGCTCTCATTTTTACCACACTCTTCTTTCATGTTAGGGTTAGTGCATCGCTAGTCAAAGGGTAACGGACTACGCCGAAAAGGATATTTAGCTGGAGAATATCCCATTAATCCTGCACTCCACCTCCGTTACAGCCGCCCGCCCGCGCCGACCGCCAATACAAAAAACCCGACCGCCGCGCACTCTGGCGGCAATCGGGCCTGGTCCCTTCACTATGTTCGCTCTATTATCGCTCTCTGACCCAAACGGTCATTTCGCCTTCGCCCCGGTTGGCCCAGGCGTAGTACGGGATGAACTTCACCGGGTGCGGCTTCGTCCCTGGTGCGGCTTCCGGGCTGTAGAGCCCGTTCGTCCAGTCCTCTTCCCGCAGCTTCTCGGCCTCGGCCCGGACGGTGACCACGCCGCCGAGAAGCTGTTCCTCCCGGACCGCCGTAAGCTCCGCCTCGCGAGGCAGCACGAGCTCGTGCAGGTTGGCGCCATTGTCCGCCTCCTCGAGGCAGTACACGAGCGGGCCTCTTTGCAGCGCGACTTTACCGGCGTTCGCGCGAACCAGCGGATGGCTATATATCCGCTGCACCGGCATTTCCAGGTCCAGCTCTACGCAATCGCCGGCCGCCCATTCCCGCTTGATCCGCACATACCCGTTCACTACGGTTTGATCGTTCAGCGGATAGGCCGAACCGTTGAGTTTGAGCGACGCGTGCTTGCACCAGCCCGGAATCCGCAGCGCCAGCACGAACCATCCTGCCGCCCCATCCGATTCCACCTCCAGCCGAATCTTGCCGTCCCACGGATAATTCGACGCCTGCTTCAACTTCACTTCACCGCCGCCCACTTCCAGCTGCGCCTCGCCGCCGATATAAAGATGAGTATACAGGGTATCTTCGTGCACGGTATAAATATACTCGCCCAAGGAGGCCAACAAGCGGGCAACGTTCGGCGGGCAGCAGGCGCACCCGAACCATTCCTGGCGTACCGGCTTGACATGGTCGTATTTGCGGTTGGCTCCGCCGCACGCCTTAGGGTCCACTTCCAACGGGTTGACGTAGAAGAAGTGCTTGCCGTCCCGGGACATGCCCCCAACCACCGTATTGTACAAGGCGCGTTCCATCACGTCGGCAAATTCCGCTTCCGGCGAGATCCGCAGCATCCGCTGGGCAAAAAAGATCAAGCCGATGGAAGCGCAGGTCTCCGCATAGACCGTATCGTTCGGCAAATCGTAGTCGAAGGAGAACGCTTCGCCCTGCGGCATGGAGCCCACGCCGCCCGTAATGTACATCTGCCGGGTGACGATGTTGTCCCACAGGCGCCGGCATGCGGCAAACAGGCTGTCATCTCCCGTTTCGGCGGCGACGTCGGCCATGCCGGTCAGCATATAGAGCAGGCGTACCGCGTGCCCGATCGCTTTATCCTGCTCCCGCACCGGGACATGGGACTGGCTGTATTCCAGATCCAGCGCCATATTCCCCGGCCAGTGGGTCTTGCCTCCGCGCTCCTCCAACTGAAGGGCATAGAAGTTCGGCTTCTGCCCTCGTTGATCCACAAAATAACGGCTGAGCCGCAAATATCGCTCATTCCCGGTAGCCTGATACAGCTTGATCAAAGCGAGCTCGATCTCCTGGTGGCCGTCATACCCCGCCAGCTTCCCCGGATCGGTGCCGAACACGCTGTCGATATGGTCGGCGAAGCGGCTGACGACGTCGAGGAGCTTTCTTTTTCCGGTGGCCCGGTAGTAAGCTACGCCCGCTTCGATCATATGTCCGGCACAGTACAGCTCATGGCACTCCGCCAAGTTGGTCCAGCGCTGCCCCGGCTCCTTGATCGTGAAATAGGTGTTGAGATAACCGTCTTCCTGCTGAGCCATCGCGATGATATCGATCAAACCGTCGGCGATCTCCTCCAATGCCGGATCGGGTTTCGATTCCAGCAGGTAGGCCACCGCCTCCAGCCATTTGGCGATATCGCTGTCCTGAAATACCATGCCGTAAAAGTCGCCCTGCTCCACTCCCGCCGCAATTTTAAAATTCCGTACGGCCCCGCTCGGTTCCGCACTGTTGACCCGGTCGTTCAAGGCGTCCCACTGATAGGGGACAACGACATCCCGTACCAGATTAATATAGTAACTCCAAAATTCATCCTGAATGTGCACCTGATGCAGCGGCACTCGAGCCGCGTAAGCCGTATTCGCGCTTTTGACCATCTTGGAGACTCCTCCTTTTATCGAAAAATCATACTGACAGATTTCATTCTAGCTTATATATTTAATAAATAATATAAGCGCTTCCAACCTGTTGTTTATAATATTTCACACAAACCAAGGAGGAGAGGCCCAATGATCAAAGCCGCCGATATCGTTCATATTCCGGCCCCGCCAGCCCCCTATTTTCTGGAATGCGGCCATACGGTCTACGCTGCCGGAGACCAGCATCCGAACCGGAAAAATCTCGGAGTTTTCGACCTGCTGTTGGTGGAGCGGGGAACCCTGTTTATTGGAGAGGAAGAGAAACGCTGGGAGCTGGGGGCGGGAGAAACGCTGCTGCTGCTGCCGGACCGTTACCATTACGCGTTCAAGCCGTGTGAGGAGCGCTGCTCTTTTTACTGGCTCCATTTTCACACCGTCTGTCCCTGGCAGGAAACAGCTTCGGGAAGCTTGCCTGCGCTCTATCAGCCGGAAGAGCATACCCGTGTTTACGGGACGGCGCCTTATTCCATTCAACTGCCGAAACATTGGCATCTGCCTTATCCCGGTCAAACCTATCGATTGATGGACAAGCTGCTTGCCTATACGACCGAGCGTCAATCCAGCGCTTATTGGTCCAGTCAGCAGACATTCGACGAACTGATCCGCATGATGGATTTGCGCCAACTTGAGCAGTATGCCTCCCCCGTCGTCACCGTGGCCGAACAGACGGAGGCGTATATCAAAAACCATTATCGTTCCGAAATCACCAGCGAAAGCTTGTCCGAAGCCCTGCATTTTCACTATAACTATATTACGAGGTGCCTGAAGCAGGTATACGGTATGACCCCGCATGAATATTTGCTGCACTACCGTCTGGAACAGGCCAAACTGCTGTTACTGAAGACCGAATGGCCGGTGTCGGAGATCGCCAAGGATGTCGGTTTCCGGAATGCCCCTTACTTCTCGAACCGGTTTACGATCAAAAACGGCTGTTCGCCGCAAAAATTCCGCAAGCAGTACTCCCAATGAAAAAATGTCCATCGACTATAGAAAAAGCTACCCATCTTTTCCCTTAGGAAAGAACGGGTAGCTTCTGACAAGAACGCCGGTTAGCGATATACACTCATCGGCTCGTGATACGGAACCTCACGGTACATTTGGCTCCCCATTCCGAAATATTCCCCTTAAATTCCCTACCGGTTCACGATGGTATTCAGGGAAGCGAAGGCCAGCGGGCCAAATCCTTCCGAAGCCTCGCCATGCGGCATGTTTACCCTGAACATATATCCTTGGCCGTCCACTTCTTTAAGGATATATTCCTTGGTCAGCTTCTCACCGCTTGCAACCAGAAAGAGCGACGCGTCCCGCATCGAAGCATGGATTTCCTCGCCCTTCCGTTCTTCGACCTTGCCGGTTTCGGCCAGTTCTTTTTTGGCATCCGCCGCAATTTGGTCCAGGCTGTAGTCGGACGGCAGCTTGACAATTTCGACGAAATAGTTGTTGTCGTAATCCATCTTTAACTTGTTCTCTTTGGCATCGAAGGTGAAGCCGTCAAAAGCGTAAAAGGCATAGCCTTCGCCTTCAGCCAGCTTGGCCGTTCGCTCTTCCTTCATCCCTTCAAGTTCGACCTCAACGGTTCGTGTCGCCGGCAAATCCCCCGCGGGTGCCTGCTTGCCGCCGGAACCCGATTCGGCTTGTTCACCCTTGCCTGCTTTGGCCAGTTTGGTGATGGTCTTTTGGATCAGGGAATCGTCACCTTCGACCTTTTGCTCCACATATTCAAATTGTACGGTCTCCTCCGGATTCAATCCGTCGGCGAGTTCCTGTACATCCTGGTTCAATTGGAAGGCTTCCGGATTTCCATCCACCCGGATTTCGGCGGAATGGTTATCGATCAGGCCTACCCAGACCCCTGTCCCCTGTTTCGTTTCCGATGGCGTCTCGGAGTCGTTCCGGTTCGGTTCCCCGTTGCCCGGGTCGGTTTGATTAGTCGGCGGAGCGGAGTTTGCCGGGGCATTATTCTTCCCGCCGCAGGCGGCCAGCGAAACCGCGAGTACGGCCACCATGATGGAAACGAGCCATTTCTTGTGTCTGATCAATAGTAACACCTCCATCATAACGAACGTAAAAAAGGTGGAAATGTTGCGGTCTCAGGCCTGGAAATGCATACCACCCTCCAAACCGACACGGGCAGGTCCTAGGACGGGATCGGGATCGAAAATTGCGCGGATTCCACCCAACGCCCCGCCGTGAAATCCCGCCCTTTGACCAACACTCTATCGGCATAAACTTCAACGTAATAGCCTTGGCTCCCGAGGAGCGGCTCATCCTCATCCGTCCACAGATAAGCTACGGAAGCGGCGTTGAATAGAGTCGCCATGCTCCCCCGCCCCTCCACCATCGTGCGCTCCGCCCCGAGATGCCAGTGCGTATGCCCAGTAAACAGGATCGCTTGCGGATGCCTGCCCAAAATTCGCTTCAACTCCGCATCCTGCACAACTCCGTACCAGTTTTGCGCTTCCAGCGAGCCCGCAACCGTATCCTTCAAGGGTTGGTGAAGAAATACGAAGACGGGCTTATCCATGGAAGCCCGCTCTCCGAGCTTCAAATCCAGCCAGTTCAACTGGGCTTGGCTTAAATCGCAAAACCTTTCCAGCCCCCGCTCCGTACCGATAAAAATAAAATGATAACCGCCGATCCAGTGGTCATGGTAAGGGCCGGCCATCCCGGAATGCCCGATGTAGTTTGCCAGCCTCGAATTCCAGTCCCCCAGAGCGACATCGTGATTGCCCAGCGTAAAATAAACATCGGGCAGCCCTTCGCGGTTAGCCGCGAGGATTCGGTTCATTTCCCGGTACTCCTCCGGATCGCCGTGGTCGGTTAAATCCCCGACGTGCATAATCCCCCCGCTGCGGACCGCGTTGGCGGCGATATCTTTTAACGCCCGGTCGAAGTTCCGGTTGTATTCATGATCCGGGTCCACAGTGACATGTGTATCCGTGATCACTTGAAAACTAAGCCGCGGCCGCTCCCTTTCCGGCTTGTTAAGCTCCATGCTCATCGTTGTACCTCCCCTTCCCCGCCGAATGAGTTTTCAAGATGTTCAAGGCCTGCGCCGCTCCCTCTTCTCAAGGTTAGTGAGCTATAGGACTCGACCAGAACATCGGCATCCGGGAACAGCTCGGCCGGCTCGCCACGCTCCGGCGGTTGGCTCGCAAGTCCGATGCAGAGGCCCGCTCCGGCGGCTTTGCCCATCCGCATGTCCCCGTTCGTGTCGCCGATGACAACCGTCCGCTCCACCCGAAGCGACAGCTTCCGGCAGGCCAGTTCCAGCATATCCGGGAACGGCTTGCCCCGCGCCACAAGATCGTTGCCGATAACAACCGCGAAATAGCGGCGGATCCCGAGCCACTCCAAGTGCTTCTCGGCGGCCGCCGTATCATCCGCGGTGACAACGCCGAGCGGAATTTGCCGCTCGCCGCAGGCCTCCAGGAAGGCGGCGACACCAGGCATCGGCAGGACCGGGCGGCCCCGGTCCAGCTCCTCGTCCGCGGCGATGCGGCAGAGTTCAACCACTTCTTTGGCCTTTGCCCAACTCAGCCCCGCCCGGTATCCCTGCCACGTCAGCAGGGTGAACAGCTCAGCCAGGGTCCCCATGGCAAGCGGACCATTCCGGTCATAATCGTAAATGCCTCCATCACCGGCGTGAAGCGTACCCCACAGGGAAGGATCCAAAGGGGCCGGGCGCAACCCGAGGGAAGCAAGCCGGCTGCGAAATCCGTCCAGCATCCGATCGCCCCAACTTCCCCACATGCTGACGAAATCCAGCAGGGTTCCGTCTTTATCGAATAAAATGCCGTCGATGGCATAGCGGCGTCCATTCACAAAAAGTTCGCTCATTCCCGTCCGCCTCTACTTCACGCTGTCGAGCGCCTTTTGCGCCGCTTCCTTCGCTTCCTTGAGCGCCTGTTCGGCCGGAATGTTCTCGATTTGTACTTTGTCGGCTGCGATCTTCAAGGCATCGTTGATCTTGCCGCCCGTCGGATCCTGGAACGGAGCGGAACCGTGCGCCGCCTGCATTAATGGCACCTTGCTGTGCGGATTCTGCTCGCTGTACGCGACAAAATCGGGATCTTCCAGTGCGGATTGACGAACCGCGATATACCCGGTATTCATCGACCAGTATGCGGTGTTTTTCGCATTGTTGAAATAGGTCAGCCATTGGAATGCCGCCTGCTGCTGCTCCGGACTGGCTTTGGCCGGGATACCGGCCATAATCGCGCTGGCTACGGGCTTGCCCTCCCCGACGCCTGCCCAGCCGGGCTGCTCCATGGCACCGATCTGCGTAAAGTCGAGATCGCCCTGGTCCCCGCTGGAGCCGGTATATCCGGCAGCCTGGCCTTTCATGACATCGTCGATCGTCTTGTACCAGTACTCCCAGCCCTGGCCGCCGGAGTGAATCCGCATGATCCCGTCCTCGTGGATCCATTTCCCGAACAAAGCCCAGGTTTCCACCCATTCCGGCGAATCGATCAGCACCGTTTTGCCGTCCTCGCTGAGAATGCGGCCGCCTTTACTGAGAACGGCATCGATCATATTCCCTTCTCCCCACATCGGTTCCCAGCCGTAGACGGTCGTTTTGCCGCCGGATTTTTCCGTCATCGCTTTTGCGGCCTCCGCCAGGTCCTCCCAGGTTTTGATATCCTCCGGCTTAACCCCCGCCTTCTCAAACTTGTCCTTACGGTAATACATCACCTGTGTCGTTCCGTACATCGGAAGAAAATACTGTTTTCCGTCAACCTGCCCCTGAGATAGGAACGTCTGGACAAAATCCTCTTTGTTAAAATCCGCGGCCTGTGCAATCATCTCGTCCATCGGGGCAAAATAGCCTTTCCTGGCCCAATCCACATTGGAGGCCAGTACCGCTGCCGGGACATTTCCCGCGGCAATGGCGGCCTGCAGCTTCCGTTCCGTCTCCGAATAGTCGGCCTGGACGATCCCCTTCACAACGACCTCCTTCTGGGAGGCGTTAAAATCGTCGATCAGCTTTTTCATGTGGTCCCCGAGGTTTCCGCCGAGCCCATACCAGAACTCGATTTCCACGGGCGCTCCGCCGCCCGTTTCCGCCGCGGCCTTGCCGGCCGTGGCCGACGTCTCCCCCGCGTTTTTGGCCCCGGTACCGCAGGCCGACAACAGTACTAAACCGCAGATCCAAGCGAACAACAGCCCTTTTTTCAAATTCATGCTTCTTTCCCCCGCTCCGCAAAATATGGACTTGCCCTTTAACCTACCCTTTATTGACACCCGCAGATAAATTCACGCTTTGCATAATCGTTTTTTGAGTCAGTAGAAACAGCAGCAGCAGCGGCAAAATGGTAAATGAGCCGGCGGCCATAATGAGCGGCCACTTCAGACCGTACGCACCCCCTTCCACAAAAAAGCTGCGCAGCCCCGCGGACACTAGTTGAAGATCCGGGTTTTTCGTGATCAGCATGGGCCAGAAATAGTTGTTGTACTGCTCGATGAACGTAATCAGAACCAGTACGGCAAAAGACGACCGCGTCAGCGGAACCAGGATGGACCAAAGGATCGTCCGGTGCGGCGCGCCATCGATCTGCCCGGCCTCCACCAGCTCGTGGGACACCTGAAGGAACGCCTGTCTGATTAAGAAAATCGAAAAGACGCTGACGCAATTCGATAATATCAGCCCTGTGTAAGTATCCAGCAGTCCAAGCCTGGACAGCACGACATACCCCGGCAAATAGACAGCGGTGTTAGGCACCATGTAGCCAAGCAGAATTACCGCCGTCAGCAGGCTTTTAAGACGGAATTTCATATGCGTTAACGCATAGGCCATCATAGCCGAGTTGATCACTTGAATCGCCGCGATGGCACAAGCAACACCGATGCTGTTGATCATATATCTCCAGAAGGGAGCCGCTTTCCAAGCCTCCGGAAAGTTGCCCCAATCGGGAGCTTCAGGCCAAAAGGTCGGCGGGAACCGCCATATCTCATCGTTTGTCTTCAAACCGCTCGTAACCATCCAATAAAAAGGAAAGGCCATCAAGGCGGCGATCAGAGCGAGCGCCAAATGCCTCATAATGCGCGGCAGTCCGTTTCTCTCCGTCATGAATCGCACTCCTCTTTCATCCCGGGTTTATTCATAATGCACGCTCCGCCGGCTTACCGCGAAAGAAGCGAGCGACAAGAGGGCGCAGCCGATCACAAGTACGACCGCCACCGAGGAAGCTTCGCCAATATGGAACGCCTCGAACGCGGACTGGTAATACAGATACAGCAAAGTTCGCGTCGTCCCGGAAGGCCCTCCCTGCGTCATAATATTAATTTGGTCATAAGCTTGGACCGACGAGATCATTAAAATGATGGCCAGAAAAAAAGTGGTTGGCGAGATCAGCGGTACCGTGATCCGGGTAAACCGGCGGAAACTTCCGGCCCCGTCCATCTCCGCGGCTTCCAGCAAATCCCGCGGTACATTGCGCAGCGCCACCAGATAAAAAATCATCGCCCAGCCTACCGACTTCCAAACCGTAACGATCAGGATCCCGGCAAGCGCCCAGTTGGGATCGCTCAACCACCCGACCCCTTCGGCTCCAAAAAGGCGGAGCGCATAGTTGGCCAATCCCACCTCCGGCTCAAAGATCCAGGACCACACGATCGAGACGGCCACCGTAGGCGTTACCCATGGCGAAAAAATAAGCGCTCGGTATAATCCGGAAAATCGCAGCTTGACGTTGAAAAGCACCGCAAGGGCCAGGCCGCCGACCAGTGTCGGAATCACGCTTCCGGCCATAAACAGGAAAGTGACCTTTAACGATTTGTAAAACTCCGGATTACCGAAAAGTTGGACGAAGTTGTCCCACCCGACAAACTTTTTGTCCGGACTCATAAAATCCCAATCCGTTAAGCTCAAATAAAAAGCATACCCCAGCGGGAACAGCCAAAACATTGCAAGCGGGATCATCGCCGGCAGCGTGTATGACAGCGCCTTAAGTTCCGGGGCCCATTTTGAAGGTTTCAAATCGTTCCTCCTATCGTTCAATTTTCATTTAACATTTGGCAAGAAACATGCCATTTAATCAGATTCCTTGCAATAACTTTCCTAGTGTTCAAAAAATATTGTACAATCGAAGCGTGTACGCATGGTTTTCTTGATGTAAAATTCCGTTTCGAATCCTGTAAAAAAACTTGTTTTTCTCCCCCATTTCCACTATGAAACTTATAATGGAAGTCGGGACCAAATCGATGCTATCGGCAGGTGAATCTATGAATCAGCTTACACCGGACGAAGTCGGGCCGGCGGCCCGGCTTCGCCGCAAAGTGATCAAGGCAATCGCGAATACGATGGATTTATACGGCGCCACCCATTCCTTCGGCGAGCTGTATGGAATCATGTATTTTGAGGACAAGCCGATGACTCTGGAAGAAATGAAAACACGGATGAATATGAGCAAGAGCAATATGAGCTATGCGGTCCGCTCCCTCATGGCCTCCCAAATGGTGACCAAGCTGGCGGAAAAAGAAGACCGCAAAGACCTGTATGTCGCGGAGACGGATTTCTACCGGGCGTTTCAGAACTTCTTCACCGCCAAGCTGCAGCGCGAAATCGACGTGATGTCCGAAGCCATTCAAGAAGTACTGCCCGAGCTTACGGAGATAATCCTGGATCTCGAGACGCCGGAGGAAGAGCGTACGAACTGTTTGAAAGACCTGCACAAGCTCCGTCACGCCTTGGGGTACTACGAGTGGCTGCAGCAGTTTGTCCACGATTTGAAAAGCGGACGCTTTTTTGCGGAGAACAACGCGGAGGAACCCTGAAGACAGTACAGCATTACAATTTCTTACTTTCAAACCGATAATTATAATGAATACTTATCACTGAAGCGAGGTACATTATGGCAAAAATCGGAATCGACCTCGGAACCTCCAACAGTTTGGTGGCCCATTGGACCGAAAACGGTCCGGTAATCATCCCCAATTCGCTGGGTTCCCATCTCACGCCATCCGTCGTCAGCCTGGACGACAACGATGAAATCCTGGTAGGACAAATCGCCAAGGAGAGAAGCATCACGCATCCGCATTTGACCGCCTCCACCTTCAAACGCTACATGGGGACGGACAAGCAGTACCAGATCGGCAAATATTCTTTTTCCCCGGAGGACCTGTCTTCTTTTATTCTCCGGTCTTTAAAGGCGGACGCCGAAGCCTACTTAAATGAGGAAATCGAAGAGGCCGTCATCAGCGTTCCGGCCTATTTCAACGATACCCAGCGCAAAGCGACGCTTCGGGCCGCGGCGCTGGCCGGGCTGCACGTGGAGCGTCTGATCAGCGAACCTACCGCCGCCGCGGTTTCCTACGGACTTCATCAGCAGGAGGCGGACACCCGGTTCCTCGTGTTTGACCTGGGCGGAGGCACCTTCGACGTATCGATTCTCGAACTGTTTGAAGGCGTCATGCAAGTCCAATCCATCGCCGGGGACAACTATTTGGGCGGAGAGGATTTTACCGACATTCTGCTGTCTTACTTTGTGGAGAACCAGGGCATCGACTTTGTGAATTTGTCCGGCAAGGCCCGGTCGGCTCTGTTTAAACAGGCGGAAACGTGCAAAATCGCGCTGGGCAACGGCAATACCGGCGAGATGGCCTTTAGCGAAGGGGATCGGACCTACCAGTTGACCATCGACCGGAACCAGTACGAACAGCTGGCGGGCCAGTTGTTGCTTCGTCTGCGCAACCCGATTGAACGCGCCTTGCGCGACGCTTCGTTGGCGCCGAAAGATCTGGACGCGGTCATCCTAATCGGAGGAGCCACCCGCATGCCGATCATTAAATCGGTGGTCAGCAAAATGTTCGGCCGCCTGCCTTACTCCAATATCAATCCCGACGAAGCCGTCGCCTTGGGCGCAGCGATCCAGGTCGCGCTGAAAGACCGCGACGCCAGCCTGCAGGAGATGATTTTGACCGATGTCTGCCCGTTCACGCTGGGGACGGATATCATCAAGCGGTTTGAAGGCGGCCGAATCGAGGACGGCTATTTCCTTCCGATTATTGAACGGAACACCCCGATTCCGGTCAGCAAAGTGGATCGGCTTTGTACCGTTCATGATAACCAGTCCGCGATTACCCTCGGCATTTATCAAGGGGAAAGCCGGCGGGTCGAGAACAATGTGCATTTGGGCGATTTGACCATTCAAATTCCGATAGCCCCCGCCGGCGAACAAAGCATCGATCTTCGTTATACCTACGATATTAATGGCGTGCTGGAGGTCGAGGTCACCACGGTCAAAACCGGCGAGAAGAAAACGATGATTATCGAGAAGAATCCCGGCCAATATTCCCCGGAACAAATCCAGGCCCGGCTTGAGGAATTGAAGCATTTGAAAATTCATCCCCGCGACCGCAGTGAGAACCGTTTGCTGCTGGCGAGAGGGGAACGGCTTTATGAAGAAGCCCTTCATGAAAGACGGGAATATATCGCCGATCTCATTCTCGAGTTCGAACGCGTCCTCGCGTCTCAAAACGAACAAGAGATCAAGAAACAAGCCGCTCTGTTCAAGCAAAAGTTGGATTCGCTCGAAAGGTGGACGGAGTTTTAATGAGCTTACGCGTTCCTTCAAAAGCAGGCGGATATACAGTACACCCTCCGTCCCCTTCCCTGAACGAATTGAACGCGTAATGACGCCCGGCAACGTCAAAGCGGGGCCCTTTGTCCATTACAGACAAGGGGCCCCGCTTCTTGGTACGTTCTTGCTAAGCTTCCGGCTGATCCGCAGCCCCTTTACGGGCGGCGGAGAGACATAAAATGATCAAGATAAAGGCGATTAACGCCATAAACGGGATCGTGACGAACCCCCACCAATTCAAATAATCGAAATTGCAGGGAATGCCCACTTTGCAGGGGAGCAGTTTGGATAGAGCCGGAATCTTCTGCTCGGCGTAATGATAGAGCGAAATGGAACCGCCGATGGCACTGAGAGGAATGGCATAGATGACGGCCGAACGGTCATTGCGGTAAGCGGCAATTCCCAGGATGATCACCTGAGGGTACATAAAGATCCGCTGAAACCAGCATAACCGGCACGGTTCATAATGCAGCACTTCGCTTAGATACAAGCTGCCCGCGGTAGCCACCAGCGAGACCAGCCAAGCGAGATAAATGCCGTAATTCCTAAAAAAAGAGCGCATCCGCCGATTCCTCCCACTACTTGCTCATCGCTTCATCGATGGCTTGTTTGAACTCGTCATAGTTGGCGATATTGCCGGTAAACTCCCGGCCGTTAATAAAGAAGGTCGGGGTGCTGTCGACGCCCAAGGAATCTCCTTTGGCGTACTGCTCGTCCACTTCATTTTGGTAGGTTTTGCTTTCGATATCATTGCGGAGCTGCTCATAATTCACTTCCAGCTTAAGTTCCTCCGCCAATCCGACGAGAAAGTCGACCGTAGCCCACTCTGCGGTTTCCTCCCCCTGCCTGCTGAAAATGGCGTCGAAATACGGCCAGTAAGCTTCCTTATTTTGGTGGTAAACGGATTGAACGGCGAGGGCCGCCGTTGTCGAATCTTTACCGATGAAAGGCAGGTTCATAAAATAAAAAGCGACCTTCCCTTGATCTATATAATCGCTGACCAGTTGCGGCTTGATCGTCTCAATGGCTATTTTGCAGGACGGACATTTGAAATCCCCGAACTCCACAACTTTCACCGGCGCATCGCTCCGGCCGAGCACAGGCAGATTTTCGTAATCGAACGAAGCGGCCTTCGGCTTCGGATCCAAGGACAGCACAACGATGATCAATACGAGCAGAACGCCGACGGTCGAGAACCAAATCACCCGCCTCTTCCGCTGCTGCTGCGCCTGCCTCTCCGCCTCCTCTTTTCGCTGCGTCATGGCGTTTCCTGTCTTTTTCGGTGGCACCCAAACCCCTTCTTTCTTCTTATAAAATAGTATGACTCCTAGATCATGCAACCATTCTAGTTACAAATGACAGATTCGTCAAGCTGGAAGAAGAAGAGAAGGAACTCCCCGCCGGCAGACGGATGCTTCGCCACATGGGAAGAGAACTTACCGGCCTAATGGAAATATTAGCGCCTATTTGCGCCTAAAGGCCGATTTCAGAGGTTAACGGAAATCATAGTCCCTATTCGTTGCAAATCGCTCTGTTTGAAGGTGATTGAGGAACATAGGCGCTACTGCTTCCGTTAGAAATTGGATAGGCTATTTTTTGCCAAAATAGGCGCTACTGTGTCCGTTAAAAAAGTTCGGCGGCACAAGAGACCAACGAAAAACGGCGCAGCTGCTGCACAGCCCACGCCGTTCTATCAAACAGGTTGTTAATCTTCTATGTTTCGGCCACCGGCTCAGTTTCTTCGGCTTCATCCGTGGCGAGATCCGCTTCCGCCACCCGCGGCAGCACAACCGAAGCCAGCAGTTCCTCTTCCGCCCCGACCAGCGTTATTCCTGCCGGCAAGGTCACGTCCGCGGCCGTCAGCTTGTCGCCGGTTCCCAAATGGGAGATGTCCACCTCGATTTCGGCCGGCAGATCATCCGGCAACCCTTCCACTTCCAGCTCCGTCGACTGCACTTGCAGTACGCCGCCAACCTTCGTCCCCTGGGCCGTTCCGCTTAAAGTCAACGGAACCTTGACGCGAATCGGTTTGTTTTTGGAAACTTGCTGAAAATCCACATGCACTACTTTACCGGCACGTTGCTGAATCTCCTTGATGAGAACCGGGTAGGTTTCCCCGCTATCCAGCTTAAGTTCGAAAACCTCCGCCCTTCCGGTCCGGGAAATTTTGGCCAGCTCTTTGAAATCCACATGAAGCGGCAGCGGCTCCGTGCTCGCCCCATAGATAACCGCGGGAATTCGGCCGCTGTCCCTTAACTGACGTAGGGATGCCCGGGTAAACGTCTCTCTTCGCTCAGCATCTAACCGATGTGTCTGATGATTCGTTGCCATATATGCATCATCCTCCTTAGAAAAGCTACAGTGGCGAAACGCCAATAAATGCTATAAATATCTATTACCCATATCTCTGCTGAATTTAACAGGCGGTGGCTCAAAAAATCCGTACATTTTTACATAGAGTTATAATTTTTACACTGCGTTTACACAATCATGCATTTCGCTTCCTATCGGCATAGTAAAATAATATTAGCTTGTTTCCAAACTGAGAGTTTTTAGGGCAAATGGAGGTCATGCAGAATGGCACTTGCTGAACATAAAAATAAAGGGTCCCGATATTTGAACCGGGATTTGAGCTGGGTCGAATTCAACCGCCGCGTGCTGATGGAGGCGAAGGATCCGGCCACGCCTTTGCTGGAAAGAGCCAAATTTCTCGCGATCGTATCCAGCAATCTCGACGAGTTTATGAGCGTCCGTGTAGCGGGGATTCAGGACCAAATCCGGGCAGGCTACACCAAAACCGATTTCACGGGCTATACGCCCGCGGGGTTGTACAAGCGGCTGATCACCCGAATTTCGGCAATGGTGGGGGATCAATACCGGACTTTCCGGGACTTGACCCGTCAACTCGCCAAGGCGCATATTTTGTTTCTTAAATACGATGAGTTGAACTCCACCCAACGGAAGTCGATGGAGACGTACTACCACGACATTATATTTCCCGTGTTGACGCCCATGGCCGTGGATCAGAGCCGTCCGTTCCCGCTCGTCCATACCGGATTCGTTTATTTGGCGGTCGTTTTGGCGAGGGACCCCCTGGCTGCGCGGGGCCTGGAGGACGAGGAAGAACGGGAGCCTTATTTTGCGATCGTGCAAATCCCGTCCAATCTGTCGCGGATTATTCCCCTGCCGCATCATTCCAACAGCAAAAAGCAATCCTTTATCCTCATCGAAGAGGTCATTCAGCATCATATTCACACGCTGTTCAGCGGATATACCCCGCTGGCCGTTCATCAGTTCCGGGTGACCCGGAACGCCGACTTGGCCTTGGACGAGGAAGGGGCTGAAGATCTGCTCGAGGAAATCGAAAAAGAGCTCCGCAAACGCCGTTGGGGAGCGCCCGTCCGGCTCGAGATCCAGAAGGGGATTCATCCTTACGCGCTGGAAGTGCTGCGGGAGGAATTTGAAATCAGCGAGGCGATTTTTCAAATCGACGGGCCGCTGGATCTCGGCTTTCTCGGCAAGCTCCCGGCCGCGGTCAAAGGAAATCCGAAGCTCCGTTATCCGCAGATCGAGCCGGTGTACCCCCGGGAGTTCGAGATCAGTGAGGATTATTTCGAGGTATTAAAACAACGCGATGTCCTGGTGTACCATCCGTACGAAAGCTTTGCAGCCGTCACCGACTTTATCACCCAGGCTTCGGAAGATCCCGCGGTCATGGCGATCAAAATGACGCTGTACCGCGTCAGCGGCAATTCTCCGCTCATTCAGGCGCTGGCCCGCGCGGCCGAGGCCGGGAAACAGGTCACCGTCGTCGTGGAACTGAAAGCGCGATTCGACGAGGAGCGGAATATCGCCTGGGCCCGGACGCTGGAGAAAGCGGGCTGCCACGTTGTCTACGGCCTTGTGGGCCTGAAAACCCATGCCAAAATCCTGCTCGTCGTCCGCCAGGAAGGACGGGACCTGAAGAGGTATGTACATGTAGGGACCGGCAACTATAACGATATCACCGCCAAACTGTATACGGATATCGGATTGTTTACGGCCGATTCCGCCATCGGCGAGGATGCCTCGCAGCTGTTCAATCTGATTACCGGCTACTCGGAGGCCGATCAGTGGAAGGCGTTTACGCTGGCGCCGACGGGGATGAAGGACCGCTTGTTTTCGCTGATCCGCCGCGAGGCGGAACATGCGGCCGCCGGGAGGCCGGCCAGAATTATCGCGAAAATGAATTCCTTATCGAATCAGGAAATCATCGACGAATTGTATGAGGCCTCCCGGTCCGGCGTAAATACCGACTTGATCGTCCGCGGCGTCTGCTGCCTCCGCCCGGGGATCGAAGACTTAAGCGAACGAATCCGGGTCGTCAGCATTGTGGACCGGTTTCTCGAGCATTCGCGGATCTATTACTTCGAAAACGGCGGCCAGCCGGAAGTCTGGTTGTCGAGTGCGGATTGGATGACCCGTAATCTGACGCGAAGACTGGAGCTGATGTGCCCGGTTTTAAATGAAGATACCCGCGAAACGCTCATGCAAGTGCTGATGCTTTCTCTGGCCGACAACGTCAAGGCGAAGAAGCTCGTTCAGAACGGCAAGTATGTGCCCGCCGTCAACCCGCATCCGCCTTGCCGGAGCCAGTTCGACGCGCTGGACATCAGCAAGTGGAAGCAGGACTCAACTCCCACTCCAACCTGAACTTCCAGGCCTTTTTAAAGTTTTTGGCCGCTCCTTCGAGCCGGCTCGTTTCCAGGTAAGCCCGGCTGCGGCAGTTTAAGCGGAGTAATAATGCTCCGTCCTGCAGCCGGGCTTCCTTTAGGTCTACATTCTGCGTTTCGCTGGCGTCCAGCGCAATCGCAATCTCCAGCAGCGAGCCGAGCTCGCGGATCCGTTCAAGGTCCCCCTCCTCCAGAAGGCGCTGGAGCTCTCTATCGATCGCTTTCTTGCCGCCTCCGGCCGCGCAGTCGACGATCGCCCCGCACAGCACCGCCTCGCGATGGGTCAGGGCGCCCGGCGGCGCGTGGAGCAGCCAGTACGACGTATGTTTGTCGTACTGGTGATAGCGGATCGCTCCGCCGATTTTATAGAGCATCGAGGCCGCGAACAGCAGGCGACGCGTCTCCATCGCCTTTTCCGGCGCGGGTTCTCCCGCTTCCATGACGGCGCTCAGCCGCTCCGCAAACCGGCTGACCTGCCGGAAATGGCCAAGCGGCGCCCCGGCATGGAAAGCAAGCAGGCCGGACGCCTGCCGGGCCAGTACCTCCGCCGGCTCGGGCACGCCGATGCCGAGCGTATCCATCAGCAGGCCCTCGCGAAGCCCCGTCCCGCTGACGATGCAGCAGGCGGCTCCGGTATGGCGGAAGACGGCCTGCAGCAGGATCAGGCCGGGCACGATAATATCGGCCCGCGACTTGGGCAGCCCGTCGAGCGCCTTGCGCTTCTCCAGCGGCATAGCGGGGAGCAGATCGGCATAATACGCCAGGCTCTCGGCATCCAGCCGGTAGTGGTGCGCCAGCCGGAGCGGATACTTCCGCCTGCGCTGATCCAGCTTGCCAAGCGTCCGGATCGTGCCGCCAAGGCCGATCAGCGCAAGTCCCGGATGCTCTACGAGCCAGTCATGCCCGGCCAGCAGCCGCTCGACTTCCTGCTGCAGCCTGGCCGTATCGGGTTGTCCCCAAGGATCCGGGCCTCCGAATCTCAACTGGGCGTTTACCGCTCCGATAGGCAGGGATACGCTGTGCAGCAATTGGCGATCGCGAAACAAGGTAATTTCGGTGCTTCCGCCGCCGATGTCTATAATTAGTCCGTCCTTCGTCTCCATCCCGGCGGCAACGCCCATAAACCCCAAGTAAGCCTCCTGTTCGCCGGTTAAAATTTCGACCTCAAGTCCGGTCTCCGCTTGTAAGCGCTCCGTAATTTGCAAACTGTTGGCAGCGTTTCGGATCGCCGCCGTCGCGGCTACGCGAACGGTCCGGCAGCCGTAAACCTCGCAAATCTCACGAAACTGGGTCAACACGGGAACGATCCCGAGAATGGCTTGCTCTTCCAAAATTCCCTCACGGTTGATTTTTCCGCTAAGGCGGGCGGATTCCTTATTTTCATTCACCAGCCGGTAAGCCCCTTCCGGCGTAGCTTCATAGATTGCCAGACGGATGGAGTTGGAACCGATGTCGATAATCCCCGTCCTCGCTAAGTTGTTTGTCATGAGTAAATTAGCTCCTGTTATCACTTTACTGGCCCGTGGCTAGTTCCTTGGTTTAACTTACATAGTAAGTTTTACCCTCACTTTATCCCAAATAAGCGAAAAAATAAACCGATGCGCAAAAAAAACCGGCACCCTCAGGCGCCGGTTGAGTAGGAAACCCGCAATAATGTTGGAAAAGATGCTAATAAAATCAATTACTCGCCGATACTGCGTACCAACTCGACGACCTGCTCCGCGGTTTGCATTTGCAAAGCCTGCTCGGCCAAAGATTTCATCTCCGCCTTGGAGAGCTTCGCAATTTGCGAGCGGGCCGGCAGAATCGAGGTCGCGCTCATGCTGAATTCGTCAAGCCCAAGCCCAAGCAGCAGCGGGATCGCCGTGGAATCGCCGGCCATTTCGCCGCACATCCCGGCCCAGCGCCCTTCTTTGTGCGCCGCGTCGATCACCATTTTGACCAGACGGAGAATCGCCGGATTGTAAGGCTGATACAGGTAGGATACCCGCTCGTTCATCCGGTCGGCGGCCATCGTGTACTGAATCAGATCGTTGGTTCCGATACTGAAGAAATCCACTTCTTTGGCGAACTGGTCCGCAAGGACGGCCGTCGAAGGAATTTCCACCATGATTCCAAGCTGGATCTCGTCGGATACGGCAACGCCTTCCGACACGAGCTTTTCCTTCTCTTCGAGAAGCAGCGCCTTTGCCTGACGGAATTCGTCCAGCGTAGCGATCATCGGGAACATGATCCGCAAGTTGCCGTATGTGCTGGCGCGCAGCAGGGCCCGCAGTTGGGTGCGGAATATGTCCTTGCGATCCAGGCACAGGCGAACCGCCCGGAAACCGAGGAACGGATTCATTTCCTTGGGAAGATCCAGATAAGGCAGTTCCTTATCTCCGCCGATGTCCAAAGTGCGGACGACGACCGGTTTGCCTTCCATCTTCTCCAGCACCGTCTTGTAGGCGTTGAACTGAACGTCCTCGGACGGCAGTTCGGTTCGGCCCATGTACAAAAACTCGGTCCGGTACAATCCGACACCTTCGCCACCGTTCTCCAGAACCCCGGTGACATCGTTCGGTGTTCCGATATTGGCGGCCAATTCGACATGGACGCCGTCCTTGGACACGGTCGGAACCTCGCGCAGCTTCTTCCACTCCTCGATTTGCCGGAGATATTGGTCGCGCTTGGCCTTGTACTCTTCCAGCACCTCAGGTGTCGGATTTACGATGACCGTCCCGCCCAGTCCGTCCACAATCACCGTATCTCCGGCTTGAACCCGGGACAAAACGTCCTTCGTTCCGACAACGGCCGGAATTTCCAGCGACCGGGCCATAATGGCCGAGTGGGAGGTTCTGCCTCCGATGTTCGTCGTAAAGCCTTTCACATATTTCCGGTTCAGTTGGGCCGTATCCGACGGGGTCAAATCCTCGGCGATGACGATCACTTCTTCGCTAATCTCGGCGGGATTGACGTACTTCAGCCCCAGCAAATGAGTAAGCACGCGTTTCGTCACGTCGCGCATATCGGCGGCGCGTTCCTGCAAATAGGCGCTCTTCATGTTTTCAAACATGCTGATGAACTGTTTGGCCGTTTCGTCCAGCGCGTATTCCGCCGAAACCTTCTCCTCGGCGATTTTATCGCGGACCGGTGTAAGCAGCTCCGGGTCATTCAAAATCAACAGGTGGGATTCGAAAATTTCCGCTTTTTTGGCGCCAAGCTCCTGCAGCGTGCGCTCTTTAATCGCTTCGAGCTCCTGCTGAGAAATGGCCAGAGCCTGCTCCAAACGGGCAAGCTCTGCGGCCGGATCCTCAGCGTTTTTGCGCTTCACCGTATAATCGGGATGCTCCAGCCTGAAAGCCGAAGCGATCGCGATTCCAGCGGATGCGGCAATGCCGTCAATCTTAAGCATCAACTTCGCCTAACCCTTCGTTTACCATCACATCCGTGAGCGCTTGAAGAGCTTCTGCGGCACTGTCGCCTTCCACGATTAAAGTGATGTTATCGCCTTTTTCCAAACCGAGGGAAAGAACTCCCAAGATCGATTTCAGCGTCACTTTTTTCCCGTTAGCTTCAGCAAAGGATTCAGCGTCTTTGAATTTATTGGCCGTGTTGACCAATGCCGTCGCCGGACGTGCGTGGATACCGTCTTCGTCTGTAATTCTGAATCTTTTTTCCATGTTGAATACACTCGCTTTCTTATTATGAATTCACCCTTATTGTAAGGGATCGGTAATACCAAATCCAATTTCTTTCCGATTTGTCATATTAGCGGATGGTGATAATATCGCCTTCGCCTTTTTTCAGGGGACCGCTTTTCTTCAAAGTAACTACGGCTCCTTCGGGAAGATTCGAGAAAATAATCGGCGAAATGATGGAAGGCGCATGCTCTTTCACATAAGCGATATCAACTTCCATAATCGGCTGTCCGGCCGCGACCAGATCGCCCTCGTTGACCAGTACCTTAAAGCCCTGACCCTTGAGTTTCACCGTATTGACTCCAATGTGGACGAGCACTTCTTTGCCTCCGTCGGACATGATGCCGATGGCGTGCTTGCTCGGGAATACGTTGAACACTTTACCGTAAACCGGTGAACAGATGTTGCCGTCCGCCGGAAGCACGGCGAAACCGTCGCCCGTCATCTTTTCGGAGAACACGGGGTCCGGCACCTGGGTTATATCCAGCAGTTCCCCGTTTACCGGCATCACGATATCCTCATTGATGATCGCATCGCCGTCTTTGGCGGCTTGCTGCTCGACTTCGGCCGCTTTTGGCGCGGCCTCCGCGGCGGCATCCGGCTTCGTTGGAATCGCCGGCGTCCGGCCGCTCATAATGTCCGCAATCTGCGATTTAATGGTATCGGATCGGGTACCGAATATCGCCTGAATGTTGTTGCCTACCTCGAGCACGCCCGAAGCGCCCAACTTCTTCAGCCGATCCTTGTCGACATTGGCTTTATCCTTAACCTCTACCCGCAAGCGGGTGATACAGGCATCCAGATGAGCGATGTTGGTCCCGCCGCCGAGCGCCGCCAAAATGTTATGCGGAAGCTCATCCTGCTTCACCGCCTTGCTCTGACCGGAGTCGCCCTCATTCTCAGCGGCCGCATCTTCCCGGCCCGGTGTTCTCAAATTGAACTTCCGGATAACAAAGCGGAAACCGAAGTAATAGATCACGGCGAGGATCAGACCTACGATAATCACGTACCACCATGGCGTGCGTCCCGGGATGACTCCAAAGATCAAGTAGTCGATCAAACCGCCGGAGAACGTCATCCCTATTTTTACGCCGAGGATGTGCATCACCATAAAAGACAAACCCGCGAATACGCAGTGTACCGCAAACAGAACAGGAGCCACAAACAGGAACGAGAATTCAAGTGGCTCGGTAATCCCCGTCAGGAACGAAGTAAGGGCCGCCGAGCCCATGATCCCGGCCACGTATTTTTTGTGCTCCGGTCTGGCTTCATGGTAAATGGCCAGTGCCGCGGCAGGCAGACCGAACATCATGAATGGGAACTTACCGGTCATGAACGTACCTGCCGTGAAGTCAACGCCGTCGCGCAGCTGCGCCATAAAGATTTGCTGGTCGCCGCGTACGAGTTGCCCCGCCTTGTTGATGTATTCCCCGAACTCAAACCAGAACGGCGAATAGAAGATATGGTGCAGACCGAACGGAATTAGCGCCCGCTCCACAATCCCGAAAATGAAAGCCGACAGCGTTTGGTTTTGCTCAAGCATAAAATGGGACACCGCATTAAGGCCCGATTGGACCGGCGGCCAAATGACCACCATCAGCAGCCCGAGCAAGACGGATGTCGCTGCCGTCATAATCGGCACAAAACGCTTACCGGCGAAAAAGCCTAAATAAGAAGGCAATTCGATCTTAAAGAACCGGTTGTACATGCTGGCCGCCAATATCCCGACGATAATCCCGCCAAACACGCCCGTGGCCAGCGTCGGAATTCCCAGCACATTCGCATAGGCCGGATTGGTTCCGATCATGGACGGCACAACGCCGATCACAGTTCCCATCGTCACGTTCATGACGAGGTAACCGATGATGGCGGCCAAGCCCGCAACGCCTTCCCCGCCGGCCAAACCGACCGCTACCCCGACCGCAAACAGGAGCGCGAGATTGGTAAAGACGATTTGGCCCGCGTTCATCATGACCGTGGCAATAGCGTGTACCGTCGGATTTTCCAAGGCCGGAACATGTTCCAGAAACTCCGGACTTACCAGCATATTGCCGATCCCAAGAAGCAGTCCCGCGGCAGGAAGCAGCGCCACAGGAAGCATGAGCGCCTTACCGACACGCTGTAAAACGCCGAAAAACTTCTTGAACATAAGTAACCTCCCACACTCATTCTTAAAGGTTCAGACAACAAAAAAGCATGAGCCAATGAAAGTTCATCAATCGCATTACCGTAATTACGGTTATAATACCCCGCAATCCGGCGATACAATCAAAAAAACTTTTATCAACTCATGCCTGATCGAATCAGTAACACGTTGTCATGAAGCATGTTGTTTAACGCAATGAATTATAGCAGACCCTTACCGGTCATGCAACACTTTATTTAATATGGGGAGGAGCCACACGGTGCAAATGCATCGTCAGGTAGCTGACTTCGGCCGCGTAAACCGGTCTTTCCAGCCTTTGCTCCATGATCCGGGTCATTTTCTCCGCCACCCCGTAAAGCACCGGATACTCCTGTCTCAGCAAACTGTCGAGTTTCTCCACCTCGCCTACCTGCTCCCCCCGTCGAATCCGTTCAATAGCGAAGCGCAAATGCGTCAACAACCGGGAATAATCCAGAGTATTGCGCAAAATCGTAAACTTTAATTCACTTTCCACCACCTCGACCAGATCGGCGATCAACTGGGTATGGCCGCGAACTTCGCTGATATGGCGGTTGGTCATGGCGCTGTTGATATGAAGCGCTACGAATCCAATTTCATCTTCTCCCAAATCGACGCCAAGCTTTTGATCAATCAAACGAATCGCATACTCCGCGAGCTCGTATTCCACCGGATAGATCTCTTTTGTTTCGTACAGAAAAGGATTGTGGAACGCGAGATCTTGCTCCGCCCGTTTAATGGCAAAAGCGAGGTGATCGGTAAGCGCGATATGTATATGCTCGTTAAGCTCCGTCTGTGTCTTCTTGGAAATATACGTAATAATTTCGCCAATAATTTCGATCAACTGCTCATCGACGTGGGTAACAAGCTGTTTATACTGTTCCTGTTCGTATCGGCTGGTCAAAATAAACAGCTTCTCTACCGCTTCCAGAGGAATCGCGTCCCCTGCTTTCCGGTTAAAGCCTATGCCTTTACCGATCACGACCACTTCGTCATGTTCGGGATGATGGGCAATAATGACATTATTGTTCAGCGCTTTAGCTACTTGTAAGCTGTTCACAATTGCACCTCATTTTCCTTACATTGTTGTACTTCAGGGATGCTTATGCCTATTATAATCGACGGGTCTCCTCCGTGCCAGAGGCCAGCATGTAACATTGTAACTTAAACTATGCGAACTATAAAAATATTTCCCACAAAATAGAACCGCTTTAAAAAAGCGCGGGTTGCAGGCATAACTCCCCTTGCAACTCGCGCTTTTTTACTTTGAACCGTCTTCCTTAATGATCACAGCCGGACGGGGTCCGCCGGTTTCTTCGCCGGTTAGGGAGTTTCTTGCGAAGCCGCGGCGCTCTCCAGCAGAACGGAGGATTTCTCCGCCGGGACCGTGGACTTGGTTGCGGCAGCCTCAGCCGCCGGGACCGCTTTGCCCCGGGTAAGGCCTTGGATCAGGCGATCCAGCTCGATGCCCGACACGCTCTTCAACATCTCCGGTGCAGTGGCCATCAGCTCGGTAACATAGTTGCTGACGCGGGCGGCGCCTTCGCCTTTGCCGGTGTCGACAACCGTTAGCTTATCGATCGTCGAAATCGGTGCGGCGATTTTGCCGGCCAACTCGGGCAGCATCTTCACCACGATATCCAAGATGGCCGCCTCACCGAATTTCTGGAACGCTTCCGCCAGTTTTTCCTTGGCTTCCGCCTCGGCCAGACCGCGCAACCGGATAATTTCGGCGTCCGCCGTCCCTTTGGCGCGTTCCGCATCGGCGATCGCCAGGCCCTCGAGGCGTTTTTGTTCCGCGGAGGCCTTGGCCTGCGTCTCGATAGAATATTGGAGCGCATCCGCTTCCCGCATTTTCCGGGCTTTTTCCGCTTCGGCGGCCTGCTCCACGGCGTAACGGTCGGCGTCCGCCTTCTTCTTCACCTCGGCGTCATATTGCTTTTGGCGCACGACGATTTCCTTGTCCTGGAGATCGATTTCGCGCTCCTTCCGGACCAATTCGACCTTCATCTGCTCCTCGACCATCGTCTGCTTCGCCCGGGCTTCCTGGATGTGGTAGGCCTGATCGGCTTCGGCCTTGGCGGTGTCCTGTTCCTTCTTAAACGAAGCGACCTTCAGTTCCTTCTCCTTCGAAGCCTCCGCGATATTCGTGTCCCGCAGCAGTTCCGCCTTCTGCCCGGATTCCTCCGCCAAGGCTTTTTGAATGCGGGCATCCCGCATCGCTTCCGCCTCGGCGATCTCGGCATCGCGCTTGACCGCGGCAATTCGCGGCTTACCGAGCGCCTCCAGATACCCGTGCTTATCCCGAACATCCTTGATTGTAAACGAAACGATCTGCAGGCCCATCTTTTTCAAATCTCTCGCCGCTACACCCTGAACTTCCTGGGCGAATTTGTCGCGGTTCCGGTATACCTCCTCCACCGTCATCGACCCGAGAATGGAGCGAAGATGCCCTTCAAGAACTTCCTGGGCTTCCCCTTTCAGGGATTCAATCGGTTTGCCCATAAACTGCTCGGCCGCGGTGGCGACATCTTCGACGGAACTGCCGACTTTAATGATGGCGACGCCGTCTGCGGACACCGGGACCCCTTGCTCCGTATAAACTTCGGGCGTCATCACATCCAGCTTGTGCGACAGGAGCGACATAAATTCGGCTTTTTGAAAAATCGGCCAGATGAACGCCCCGCCGCCGCGCACGATTTTGATTTTCCTTCCGGACTCGTCTTCGGAAATGTTCTTGTTCCCCAGAAATGAGCCGGTCACGATCATCGCTTCATCCGGACTGACCGTTTTGTATCGGGCCCAAAAGGCCAGACCAAGAATAATTATGACGGCAATGACAATCCCGGGGATCAACAAAAAATCAGGCATGTTTTCCAATCACATCATCTCCTTGTGTTTGATTGTGCTCTTCGAACTCGGATACATGGACGACACCGTCTTTCGCATCGATAATCACCACCATGGTCCCCGCAGGGATATCGCGGCGGTCCCAGCTTACAGCCGTATGCAGCGTATTGCCGGAAACGAATTTCACCATAATCTCACCGTATCCGTTGGACGGGATCGGTACGGTGACCTCCCCCAGCTTGCCGGGAAGTTCGGAATGAGAGTAGCCGATGGAGTTTTCACTGTTTTCCATCGGTTTTACGTAAGCGAAGTAAATCAGTGCGGATAAGGCGAGCGCAATGAGAATGGCCATAAGCGCAACGCCGGCATTTCCCAAACCGGTATAGCGGTCGAGCAGAATCCCGGCACCGCCAAAGGTGGTGACCGCCGAGGCCGTAACCACCGGTTTCAGGAAATCCGCCGAAAAGGCGTCAAACAGGCCTTCCAGCCACCCTCCCACCAAATCGCCAACGATGGTGCTGATGAGGGCGAAGAGGGCTCCGCCTACAAAACAGCTCCAAAACAAAACCTCCAATCCATCCCCCCCTTTTCCAGCTGTATCTCAAACCCATATGTAGATTGTTACGTTTTACATTCGACATTGTTGCATAATTCTCCCTTACTCATATAAAAAAACCTCCCTCGGAAATCCAAGAGAGGCATTTTACAGTTTATTCAGTTACAGGGACCGTCTGTAAATTTCCAATACGTCCTGTTTTTCGAGCCGGGCAAAATTGCCAAACGCTCCAAACCGCACGGCTTTGTCGGCCATCAATTCCAGCTTGCTGTCGTCGATGGAATAGTCGGCCAGCCGGCTCGGCGCCCCGATGGAATCCCAGAACGCGCGCAGCGAAGCGATCCCTTCTTCGGCGATGGCTTGATCGCTTTTGCCTGCCGGATCGACATCGAACACGTTGACCGCCAGCCGTCTGAACCGGGTAAGGTCATGATGCATGACCTGCTTCATCCAGTTCGGAAACAGGATAGCCAGTCCGCCGCCATGCGGGATATCGTATACCGCGGACACCGCATGCTCGATATTGTGGGTTGCCCAATCGCCGGACAAACCCATGTTGAGTACGCCGTTCAGCGCCATCGTGCCGCAGTAGAGAATCGTTGCGCGGTGTTCCGTATTTTCCAGATCCGTGATCAGCTTCGGAGCCGTTTCGATCACCGTTCTGAGAATTGTCTCGCAGAAGCCGTCTTGTACTGGAGTATTCGTTTCCTTGTGAAAATAATGCTCAAACACATGAGACATGATATCCACCATGCCGTAGACGGTTTGATCCTTCGGCAGCGTCACCGTATTCTCCGGCTCCAGGATCGAAAAAGCGGGGTAAGCAAGCTTGCTGCCCCAGCCGAGCTTCTCCTGGGTCGCTTCATTGGAGATAACCGAGCTTCCGTTCATTTCCGAACCGGTAGCCGCCATCGTCAGCACCGTTCCCAATGGCAGCGCAGCCTGAGGTACGGCTTTTCGCTCCGCAAAATCCCACATGTCGCCGTCGTACTTGGCGCCCACCGCAATCGCCTTCGAGCAGTCCAGCACACTACCGCCCCCTACGGCCAGGACAAGTTCGATGCCCTTGGTCTTGCACAGCTCCACGCCGCGATGCACCGTGGACAGCCGCGGATTCGGCTCCACGCCGGAAAGCTCGGTCACCTCCGCGCCGATCTCCTGAAGCAGGGACATCACTCTGTCATAGAGGCCGCTCCGTTTGATGCTGCCGCCCCCGTAAACGAGCAGAACCTTGCGCCCATAACGCGGAACTTCTTCCTTCAAAGTGTGTAATTGCTCCTTGCCGAAGATTAGCTTGGTCGGATTGTGAAATTGAAAACGATTCATTATAGACGCCCTCCTACGTTGAATTTTAAATGCAACATGACACTCTGATTATACTGCCGCTTCCGTTCTAAAAACAAACCGGGCCAGAGAATAAAAAAGCGGGCTGCAAAGGCGACTTCTCCTTTGCAACCCACGGTCTACCGCAACCCTATTCCCGATAACCCGCCGACCGGATAAACCGGCGGAAGGCTTCCCGGCCGTTGTCGCTTACCTTGAACACGCCGGCATGGCCCAAAATTTCCGCAAACTTGCGGCCGACCTCTTCTCGGAGCAAGGCTTCCGCCTGCTCCCGGGCCAGCTTCGTCCCGTGACGCTCGATCAGCTCGCCGATCCATAAAGCGTGCACGGCAAGCGGGCCGGCAGAATCGGCGGAAAGCGCCTGCTCCCGCAGTTCGTCATTGCCGCTCAATAGGTCGGCGATATCGGCCAGCTCCTGTTTCAGCCGTCCCGGCAGAATCGCCAGCCCCATGACCTCAATCAAGCCGATATTCTCCTTCTTGATATGGTGCATCTTCCGGTGAGGGTGGAATATCCCTTCCGGGTGCTCCCCGTTGGTGCGGTTGTTGCGCAGCACGATATCCATCTCATAGCCGCCGTCCGCCCCGCGGCGGACGATCGGCGTGACGGTATTGTGCGGTACCGGGGAACCGTCGCTTTCGCTGAAGGCGAGAATGTCCGCCGCCGGATCGCTATACGCCTTCCATTTCTCGTACAGGTCGTCCGCCGCCTCCAGCAGCACCTGCGGATCCTGTGCGCTCAGCCGCAGCACCGACATCGGCCAGTGAACCAGACTGGCCGTAACGCCGGCAAAGTCCGGATGGCGGAACGAGGCCTCGATCGGAGCCTTCTCCAGCGGGAACGTATGACGTCCGCCCTGGAAATGGTCATGCGTCAGAATCGAGCCGCCGACGATCGGCAGATCGGCATTCGAGCCGATGAAATAGTGCGGGAAACGCCCCGTGAAATCAAGTAGCCGTTTGAACGTCTCCTTGGTCAGCTTCATCGGCACGTGATCGTGATGGAATACGATACAGTGCTCGTTATAATACACGTACGGCGAATATTGGAAGAGCCACGGCTCGCCGTTCAGCTCAAGCGGAATCACCCGCAGGTTTTGCCGGGCCGGGTGGTTGAGCCGTCCCGCGTAGCCGACGTTCTCCCGGCACAGCTGGCACTTCGGATAGATCGGCGGCGGAAGCAGCTTCGCCATGGCGATTTCCTTCGGATTTTTCTCCGGTTTGGACAGATTGATCGTAATCTCCATATCGCCGAAATCGGTCGGCTGAGTCCAGTAAATATTTTGCGCCACACGATCCATCCGGATATAATTGCTCGTTACCGACAATTTGTAGAACTCGTCCGTGGCCGCCTGAATGCCCTGGCTCTCCGCCGTTTGGCGGAATTTCGCGATCGTCTCCGAAGGGCGCGGCATCAACAGGCCCATGATGCGGGCGTCCAGCAAATCGCGGTAGGTGTCGCTGTTTTCGGGGATCAGACCGATCGCAAGTCCGTAATCGATCAACTTGGCCAGCGGCTCTTGCGGCCCCGAAAGCGGCTCCCCGTCGAGTTGGCCGGCAAAAGGCTCATCAAAACGAAACAGCTCCAGCAGCCGGTTCCGGGAGTAGTCCAGATCATACCAGTCGATCATCCCTTGCTCCAGCCCATAGTGGATCAGCCGTTCGATCGCTTGCTGCGCTTCCTGTCTTTGCATCACTTCAGCTTCCACAGTTCCTCACTCCTTAGTTGTCGCCGTAGCCGTCGGGATGATGAAGATGCCATTCCCAGGCGCTGCGGATAATATCATCGAGCTTGTCGCGCTTCGGCTGCCAGCCGAGCACCGATCTGGCCTTGTCGGAGGAGGCGATCAGCACGGCGGGATCGCCCTCGCGACGCGGGCTGACGACCACCGGAAAATCCCGTCCGGTCACTTCCTTGACCTTGGCAATCACCTCTTTGACCGAGAAGCCCTGGCCGTTCCCCAGGTTGAAAACCTCGCTTTCCCCGCCCTTCATCAGGTGATCGACGGCGCGAAGATGCGCGTCCGCCAAATCGCTCACGTGGATATAATCGCGGACGCATGTTCCGTCCGGCGTATTGTAGTCGTCACCGAACACCTGGATGGACGGGCGCTGCCCCAGCGCGGTTTGCAAAATCAGCGGGATCAGGTGGCTTTCCGGCCGGTGATCTTCGCCAATCTTGCCGCTTTCGTGCGCGCCGGCGGCATTGAAGTACCGCAGGGATACGTATTTGATGCCCAAAACCTGGTCGAACCAGGCCATCATCCGTTCCATCGTCAGCTTCGTTTCCCCGTACACATTGGCCGGGTGGGTCGCGTCGGTCTCCTCGATCGGCACCTTGTCCGGCTCCCCGTAAGTCGCCGCCGTCGATGAGAAGACGATTTTGCGAACGCCGGCTTGATCCATCGCTTCCAAAAGGCACAAGGTTCCGTATACGTTGTTATCGAAGTATTTCACCGGGTCCTTCATGCTCTCTCCAACCAGGGAGCTGGCGGCAAAATGAATGACCGCTTCGATCTCGTTCTCCGCAAACAACTTGGCAAGCAGCGTTTTGTCGCGGAGGTCACCCTCGTACAGCTTGCCGCCGAGCAGCGCCCCTTTATGACCGGTCAACAGGTTGTCGATCACCACGACCTCTTTCCCTTGATCCAGCAGCTCCGCTACCGTATGAGAACCGATATAACCCGCTCCGCCCGTTACCAGGATCGCCATATTAAACCTCTCCCTTCATTTCATGAACGCCGTTGCCGACGCCGCATACATAGAAATCGCCCTTAAGTCCGGTACGCTCCAGGTAAGCCGCGCCGACTTCCTGAACGAACCGTTCCACCGCATCCTCGTGCACCAGGGATACCGTACATCCCCCGAACCCGGCACCCGTCATCCGCGAGCCCAGCGTCCCGTCTATTTTGCGGGCTTCTTCCACCATCACGTCCAACTCCATACAGCTCACTTCGTATAGATCGCGAAGAGAGTCATGGGACGCGTTCATCAGCTTGCCGAACGCCGTCAGATCATTGGCGCTGAGCGCATCCACCGATTGCAGCACGCGGGCGTTCTCTTCCACGACATGCTTCGCCCGTTTCACTAGCACTTCATCCGTGAAGCTGCCGCGGAGCGCTTCGAAGCGTTCCGGTTTCAAATGGGCGAGGTACCGAATCTCCGGCTCCTCCCGCTGTACGATGCGCAGAGCCGCATCGCACTGTTCGCGCCGTTTGTTATAAGCTGAATCCACAAGTCCTCTCCGTTTGTTCGTATTGCCGATAATCAGCTTATACGCCCCGGTCCGGAAAGGAACCAGCTTGTATTCGAGCGTGTCGCACATTAGCAGAATCGCATGATCCCGCGCGCCGTTCGAAACGGCGAATTGGTCCATGATGCCGCTGTTTACCCCTACGTACAGATTTTCCGCCTTTTGGGACAATACGGCGATCTCCACCTTGTCCGTCGGTTGGCCTTCCATGAACAGCAGCGCATAAGCGGTTACCACCTCAATCGATGCCGAGGAAGACAATCCTGCGCCGTTAGGGATTTCCCCATGGAAAAACAAGTCATAGCCACTCGTTAAACGGATTCCCTTCTTGCCGAGTTCCACGATCACCCCGATCGGATAATCCACCCATTCTCCGGTTTTCGCCTTGCCTAGGTCATCCAGTGCGATTTCCGCCGTATAAGGTAAATTACTTGATGCAAATGTAACTTTTTGGTCGTCTCTCTTCCGTACGGCCAGCGTGGTTCCGAACTCCAGGGCGGCCGGGAGCACATAGCCTCCGTTATAATCGATATGCTCGCCGATCAGGTTGACGCGGCCCGGTGCGTTAAAGATGCGCACACCCTCGCCGCTCCCTCCGCAACGCGATATAAACATTTGTTCCATTTCCTGCTTTTTCATTTACCTGCACCCCATCTTCATGGAATCTTAAGTTCTTGTTCCTAGTATAAAGAAAACGCTTGTATTTGATAATGCATCTATGCGAGAATAATATGGACATATGTGACCTGAACCCAAGAGGAGTGTACCGATGCCCGAGAAAACTTATAGCGCCGCGGCCAACCCGGAAATCAGCGAAAACCATGATCTCCATGTCCTTTTTGCGGGAGAAAGCCAAACGATGGCGGAGCACCGTCTGGGCCCTAAAGTATACGATTATTATCTTCTGCATTTTGTTGAACGCGGAAAAGGAAGCTTCCGGACGGAATTCGCCCACTACGATCTCAGCCAGGGCGACTGCTTTCTCATCCAGCCCGACCAGCTCGTGAGCTACGCCTCGGACAATGACGATCCCTGGGGCTACCGGTGGATTGCTTTTTCCGGCGAGAAGGCGCAGACCCTGATCTTGCGCGCCGGCTTTACCCCCAAGCTTCCGGTCTTCCGCTCCGGCGAGGAGAGCCGGATCCCCCTGCTGCTGGAATCCGCACTGCAAGCGTTCCGCAGCAAGAAGCCGAGCTCCCATCTGGCCTCGCTCGGCTGCCTGTATTTGATTATGGCCGAAGCGGAGGAAAAACTGGTGCTGGAATCCGGCCTGCCGGCAGGCGAAACGGGAGTCCAGCGCATCGTCAAGCAAATGATTCACTATATGTCCAGCCAATATGCGCATCCGATGTCGATCGAGCAGATGTGCGCAAGTCTCGGATATAACCGCGCTTACTTATCCCGGATATTTAAGAAGGAGACCGGGCTGTCTCCCGTGACCTATTTGCTGAAGCTGCGGATCGATAAATCGCGGCAGTTGCTCCGCGAACGCTCCGAGCTGTCGATCGAACAAATCGCCGCTTCCGTCGGCATGGGAGACGCGCTGTATTTCTCCCGACAATTCCGGCGCTTTCACGGCGAATCGCCCAGTGAGTATAGGAAGAACGCCTCCGGCGGGCCGCACAACAAAAACACCCCCACCTCTCCGTAACCAGCCGGAGGATAGGGGTGTTGTCGCCGCGTAATCCGCCGATCGGTCTCGGCCTTACACCCTTAATGATCCCCGTTCGTATTCAAGATCGTTTCAATCCGGGACAATTCTTCCTCGGTAAAGTCTAGTTTGTTCAGCGCCTGGACGTTCTCCTCGATTTGGCTCACCCGGCTGGCCCCGATCAGGGCGGAGGTGACCCGGCCTCCGCGAAGGACCCAAGCGAGCGCAAATTGCGCAAGGCTTTGCCCGCGGGCCGCGGCCATCTGATTCAGCGCCCTTACTTTGCGCAGCGTTTCCGGCGTGATCTGCTCTTCTTTGAGGAAACCCGTTGCGCTCTTCGCCCGGGAATCTTCCGGGATGCCGTTCAAATATTTATTCGTCAGCAAACCTTGGGCCAACGGGCAGAAAGCGATGCTGCCGACGCCGTTCTCATCCAGCACATCCTGGAGTCCGTTCTCAATCCAACGCTCCAGCATCGAGTAACTCGGCTGATGAATCAGCAGCGGTGTGCCGAGCTCTTTCAGAATGCGGGACGCTTCCGCGGTCTGTTCGGCCGAATAGCTGGAAATGCCGACGTACAGCGCTTTTCCCGACCGCACAATCTGGTCCAGCGCCATCATGGTCTCCTCCAGAGGCGTTTCCGGATCCGGTCTGTGGGAATAGAAAATATCCACATAATCTACCCCCATCCGCTTTAGGCTCTGATCCAGGCTGGAGATCAGATATTTTCGGGACCCCCATTCCCCATACGGCCCCGGCCACATATAGTAACCCGCTTTCGTCGAAATGACCATTTCGTCCCGATAAGGGGCGAAATCCTTCTTCAACATCTGACCGAACATCTCTTCGGCCGAACCCGGAGGAGGCCCATAGTTATTTGCCAGGTCAAAATGTGTGATGCCCAGATCAAACGCGCGGCGCAGCATCTCCCGTCCGTTCTCAAACGAATTGACGCCGCCGAAATTATGCCACAGCCCCAGCGAAATGGCCGGCAGTTTCAGACCCGAGCGGCCGACCCGGTTATATTTCATAGATTCATAACGATCATCGCTTGCCGTATAGACCATACTCTTCCCATCCTTCCCGAAGTGAATTTTCCTTGAAAAACATCATAGCTCGTTCCTTCCGCTTTGGCAAGAAACCGTTTTCTAGCTAGAAGTCCGCGGAAGACTTGCGCTCAAGCAGATCCGCTGCTTGTTCCATTACTGCGCCGATCGGCTCAGCGATCAGCAAGTCGGCACGGTCATCATAAGCGGTAGCTGATGCGTTAAGCAGCACGATGCGGCGTCCCTTGAAATAGCCGATCAGCGAAGCGGCCGGATATACGGTCAGCGAGGTGCCTCCGATCAGTAGCAAATCCGCCTCCGCCAGGGCTTGAACCGTTTCGGTTATCACCCGGTCATTCAGGTTTTCTCCGTACAAAACGACATCGGGCTTAACGATGCCGCCGCAAGCGGAACACTCGGGAACGGCAGACGGGCTGGCCATCACTTCATCCAGAGAGTGGAAGCGCCCGCAGTCCATGCAGAAGTTGCGGTGGACGGACCCGTGCAGTTCAAGCACGCGGCGGCTGCCCGCCAATTGATGGAGCCCGTCGATATTTTGCGTAATCACGGCCTTTAGTCTGCCCTCCGCCTCAAGTTTCGCCAGTAACAGATGGGCCTGATTGGGCTGTGCCTTCCGGTGGATCATTTTCGATTTGTAAAAATCAAAAAACACCTCCGGATGCCGGTTAAAAAACGGGCGGCTCAAAATCTCCTCCGGGGAATACGGCGACTCCTTCTCAATTTGATATATTCCGGCCGCCGAGCGGAAATCCGGAATACCGCTCTCGGTGGAGACCCCGGCCCCGCCGAAAAAGACGATGTTTTCGCTCTCCCCGATCCATTCCGAAAGTATGGCGATTTTGGCTTGCGATTCTTCCTTCATTCGTTCTTCTCCTCCTTGCTCTTCCTAATCCGTCCCGTAATCCGTTACCATTAATAAGCCTCCAGGCTGCGGTAGCTGGAGATAATATGATCGGCATCCAGCAGATAAGACGGACCTTCGCCATCCGGCGCAATCCCGATCGTCAGGGCAACACCGGCCTGCTTGCCCATCACCATGTCGGCGTTGCTGTCTCCAATGACGATGCATTCCTCCGGCGCGATCCCGAGTTCCCGCATCGCGAGAAAGGCCATCTCCGGATCCGGCTTCCCCTTCACGACCCGTTCCCGGCCGACCACGGATTGGAACCGGCCGCGGAAACCGAGCCAGCCCAGGTGCTTCAACGCCTCGGAGGTCGTGTCCGACGTAACCACGCCGAGCCGCAGGCCAGCTCTTTCGCACGAGTTCAAAAAGTCGCTCAATCCCGGCAGCGGCTGGGCGCTTCTATGTTTCTCCACCTCCACCATCGCGGAAACGCTGAATTGCCTGACTTGAACCAGCGCTTCATTCCACGGCACGCCGGCCGCATACAACTGCCAGGCGAGCAGCGCCGTCATTTCTTCCTCTGTTCCCATCGCGAGCGGGCCGGTCTTGTCATATCCGCTCACCTGCCCCTCTGCGTTGTATTGAAGCCCGATCAAACGCCGCTTGGGAACGGGAAGTTCCGCCCCGAGCACCCCAAGATGGGCCACAAGCAGCTCGGTTAGCGTCCGCGCCCAATTCCCCCACAGCTGCAGGAAATCGAGCAAAGTCCCATCCTTATCGAACAGAATTCCCCGGCAAGGAACCGCCCGGTCATGAATTCGGATCGCCGGCACTATCGTCCCCCCCTGTCTTCCTTTAAATAGTTCCCCTAAACAAACTAAACTTATATACTCTAAAAACATTGTACTCCGTGATCATTCAGGAGACAAAATTTTCCCTACTCGGGGTTTCATTGGATAGACACAAAAATGATCAATGGCAGCGTTTTCAATTGTGATTAATATCACAAGAATTTAAGAGAATTCAAAGTACTTTTATTATGAGAATATATTTAAAATTTTAGTTTTTTTCACGCCGGGTTGTCTGGTCCGTTTAAATTCTACTTCACCGCTCAGCCGCCGTTATCCGCAATTTCAGGCATCCCGTTAATCTCGACCAAACAATTGGCTATAAGCATCAAATCCATGGGGGAGGAGTTTTACGTATGTCGGCACATCAGCTAAATCCCAGAGGTGAAACGTTTTTCCTCAATTTACGCTTTTTGCTCATCGTCTGCGTTTTAATCGGCAATGCCGTTGAGCCGCTGATTGCGCGGATGGAGGGACTCCATACGCTGTACCTATGGATATTTACCTTCCATATGCCCTTGTTCGTCTTTGTTACGGGGTATTTTGCCAAGTCCAGCCTGACCGGCACCGCCGGCCGCAAAATCATGCTGCAGATCGGCATGCAGTATATCATTTTCCAGTCCCTGTATTCGGTGCTGGATCTAACCGTCTTTCATGTCAAAGATATTCATCATTCCTTTTTCGCTCCCTTCTTGTTGCTCTGGTTCCTGGCCAGCCATTTATGTTGGCGGCTTCTGCTGCTGGCGATGCGCAAATGGTCCCCGTTGCAACAGGTTGGGGCGGCCGTTACCCTCGGGGTGCTCGTCGGCTATCTCCCGTTGGACGGAACCTGGCTCAGCGTTTCGCGAACCTTCGTGTTTCTGCCGTTTTTCATCGCCGGCTATCATTTTTCCTTCGAGGCTTTGGAGAAGAGATTGACCCGCGAGGTTCGGATGGCCGGAATCCTCTTGTCCGCCGGATTATTCGCCGCTATCCTTCTGGGCGGGAACCGTTTGGTTCCGGGCTGGCTCTACGGGAGCATGACTTATATGCAGCTTCATCATGAAGAGTGGTATGCGGGCCTGTATCGGCTGGCCTTGTATGGCCTGCAGCTCATTGCCGGCGCGGTTTTTCTCTCTTTCGTGCCCAAGCGCGAGAACCTTCTGACGGAATACGGCCGCCGGACGCTATATGTCTTTCTGCTCCATGGCCTCATCATCCGCTTGGCTGTGGCATCGCCGCTGTATGGCCGGCTGGAGGGAGCCCTTGCCGGAGTTGCCGTCATTATGGCGGCGTTCGGTCTGACCCTGCTGCTCAGCCAGCCCATTGTCCGAAAATGGACCTCCTTCGCGATCGAACCTCCGGTTCAGTGGGTACTAAATTTGGAGCGTAAAGCCTTCGGCAGCTTTGGCGCCATCGGCAAACACCAATGATGAGAAATCAGGGCTTGGAGCAAATTCAAATAGAAGATTTTAGTTATTCTGTTAAATCTGGTTTCAAGGCGGCTGCCCGTGGTAAATAACTGTTACGAACTAACACACCAAAACGACCTAAGGAGTGATAAGCATGGCACAGGACAAAAGAAAAATGAGCCGTGAAGAAGCAGGCCGTTTGGGCGGGCAAGCTACCGCCAAAAATCACGGTAAGGAATTCTATCAGGAGATCGGTCAAAAAGGCGGCGAAGCCACTTCCCGAAATCATGACCGCGAGTTCTACCAAGAAATCGGTCAAAAGGGCGGCGAAGCTACCTCCGAAAAACACGATAAAGAATTTTACCGTGAAATTGGCCGCAAAGGCGGCGAAGCGCGCAATAATAACAATAAATAACGAAACGGTCATCAGCGCTGTTTCTTAATGAAGAAACTCCGGTACCCACCGGGGTTTCTTTTTTCTGGTTGGTAGAAAAACCGGGTTATCTATGATAGACTTTAAAGAAAACCTTTAGCGGTGTAAAGTTCCAAAATCAATATATTTCATTATTTCAATCGTGGGGGGATCCAACATCATGACAGCAAAGAAAATGCGTTCAGACATGATTAAAAAAGGCTTCGACCGCGCTCCTCACCGCAGCTTGCTGCGGGCAGCGGGGGTCAAGGATGAAGATTTCGGCAAACCGTTCATCGCGGTCTGCAACTCTTATATCGACATCGTGCCGGGCCATGTGCATTTGCAGGAATTCGGCAAAATCGTGAAGGAAGCCATCCGCGAAGCCGGCGGTGTTCCTTTTGAATTCAATACGATCGGGGTTGACGACGGGATCGCCATGGGCCATATCGGCATGCGCTATTCCCTGCCGAGCCGGGAAATTATCGCCGATTCGCTGGAAACCGTCGTATCCGCGCACTGGTTCGACGGCATGGTCTGCATTCCGAACTGCGACAAGATTACGCCGGGGATGATGATGGGCGCGCTCCGCGTCAACATCCCAACCGTGTTCGTCAGCGGCGGGCCGATGAAGGCGGGCGTGGACAGCAAGGGTCGCAAGCTCTCGCTCACCTCGGTATTTGAAGGCGTCGGCGCTCACCAAGCCGGACAGATCAGCGATGACGATCTGCTAGAGCTTGAACAATACGGCTGTCCGACCTGCGGTTCCTGCTCCGGTATGTTCACGGCGAACTCCATGAACTGCCTAGCGGAAGCGCTGGGTCTTGCTCTCCCGGGTAACGGAACGATCCTGGCTGTAGCCGAAGAGCGCAGAGAATTCGTCAGACAATCCGCACGCCAACTGATGGAACTGATCAAGCTCGACCTTAAACCGCGCGATATCGTCACGCAGGAGTCGATCGACAATGCTTTCGCGCTCGATATGGCGATGGGCGGCTCCACCAATACCGTGCTTCATACACTCGCACTCGCGCAGGAAGCCGGCATCGATTATCCGCTGGAGCGGATTAACGAAGTGGCTAACCGTGTCCCGCATATCGCGAAGCTGGCACCGGCTTCCGATCTTTTCATCGAGGACGTTCACCGGGCTGGCGGCGTAAGCGCCGTGCTGCACGAGCTGCTTAAGAAGCCCGGCGCCATTTTCGGGGACCGGATTACCGTGACCGGAAAGAGCATTGCCGAAAACGTGGCGGGCTGCGAAATCCTGGATCATAACGTCATTCGCCCGATCGCTAATCCGCATTCGGAGAAAGGCGGACTGGCCATTCTGTACGGCAACCTGGCTCCGGAGGGCTCCGTCATTAAAGTCGGAGCGGTCGATCCTTCGGTCGGCGGTTATCATAAAGGGCCGGCCATCTGCTTCGACTCTCAGGAGCAAGCGTTGGAAGGCATCGCCAACGGCAAAGTGAAGGAAGGCTGCGTTGTCGTCATCCGCTATGAAGGACCTAAGGGCGGTCCGGGGATGCCTGAAATGCTGGCGCCTACCTCCCAGATCGTCGGCATGGGCCTGGGCGCCAAGGTGGGCCTCATTACGGACGGCCGCTTCTCGGGCGCTTCCCGCGGGATCAGTATCGGCCACATTTCTCCGGAGGCGGCCGAGGGCGGACCAATCGCCTTTGTCGAGGACGGGGACATCATCGAGCTGGATCTGAACAACCGGAAGATCGAGCTGCATGTCGACGATGAGGAACTTGCCCGCCGCCGGGCCAACTGGAAAGGCTTTGAGCCGAAAGTGAAGACCGGGTATTTGGCCCGTTACTCGAAGCTCGTAACCAACGCCAGCTCCGGCGGTGTTATGAAGATTTAATTTTAGTCGGTTCCATCTAAAGAAAATGCGCCCGCAGGAAGCTCCTGCGGGCGCATTTTGTAGACGTTTGGCATATTAAGTGCGATAAGACCTTAAGGACAGGACATGCTGGCATTCAAAACGGGCTCCTCTTCCGGAACAGCTTCCGGTTTGTCGTTCATTTTGCGCTTGGAATCGTCCTGCATGTAATGGCTGACCAAATGTTCGATCGGCATCAGGATCAGTTTGGGAACCAAACGCTCGGCGGACTGCTTCAATCTTGCCCCTCCGTCCGGATGGATGACTCTCAGCAGAAATTTGAGGTACAGCCGCGACGAGCTGGCAAACCAGCCTTTGGGCAGATCGGTTACTGTAAACCCGAATTGCTCCGGTCCCCGGTTGATCATGCTGACGCCATACAAAGCCTTGACATCATGCAGATCCGGGTGATTGGCGATGTAATTCGCCAACTTCGGCAGTTCCTTCTCCACGCCCCGAACCATTTTAATCGCCAGTTGAACCGGCGATTTCGAGCGGGAGCCGATTTCATACAGCTTCTTATTGTCAAAATGAAGCTCCATAATCCGATCTCCGTTATTCAGCTTGGCGCCCCCGTTCATCTCGACCGAATCTCCGTGATACGGCCGAATCCGGAAATGAAAGAAGGAGTCTTCTTTGTGTATGGATTGCACGTGGAAAAGTTGGTGAAATACCTTCTCCCAAAGCAACCATAACGAGATCAGTATTTTTTTGAAACGTGAAGCATCCGTAGGCCCACTTCTGGCCACCTTCTCTCCGTCAACGGGAACAGGTTTGCCCTTTTTTCCGAACTTGGCGTTTTCGGTGATTTGGATCAGATCGTCGATTCGCACGCTTTTCAGACCTTTCCGGTCTGCCTCCGTCAAGACCCGCTCCAGGGCGACCAACATTTCCCCCGGTGCTCCCCGGTTTGCGCCCAGTGTCGAACCGCAATCATGAAGCAGAAACACCTCGCCGCCCCGCAGTTTCCTCATCATCCGTTTCGTTAATTTGTCCGCTCCGATCCGTACTCGCCAATCGCTGAACATCGCCGACCATAGCACGATCTGCGTGTCGCCGCGCTTGGCGAAATCAAACAAATTCACGATGCCCCAAGGCGGCCGATAGTATATCGATTTCACGCCTGTAACGGCCTGAATGATGCCGCTCGTTTTTTGAATATGCTTCTTGACGGTCGCCGGCCGCATCAACCAATTGGTTTTATGGATGTAATTGTGGATCCCGATCAAATGGCCCTCTTCGTGCATCCTTTTGATCAGATCAAGATGTCTCTCGGCATTGGAGCCCACAACGAAGAAGGTCGCTTTGGCATCATACCGCTTCAGCAAATCAAGCAGTTGAGGGGTATAAACCGGATCGGGACCGTCATCGAAGGTAAGGGCGAACCTGCTGTCGCTAAGGCCCCGTCTGAAAACCCGGTATCCAAAGAGCCTGGTGATCAGGCCAGGTATAAACGCATAAAGCGATGAGATATAAAATAACCACAGCAGCAAAGTCTCCATGTGCTTTCCCCACTTTTCTATGATCATTGACTTTGTCATGCACTAAAACATAGCATCCTCACTATTTTATCACACCCGCCATAGAATTAGTGTCATTTTTTTGGAAAAGTGGCCGGATCCCCATGGGATCCGACCCCAGGCTTACTCTGTTCGGCAAGCGTATCCATCACGCTGCGGAACAAGGCGACAGCCTGATGCGGGGAACCGGCGGGGCGGTTCTGCACGAGCACGGCTACGGCATACCGGGGGTTGTCCTTGGGGCCGTACCCGATAAACCATTGATGGTTTCGTTGGTTTCGGCCACTCTCCCCCTTTCCCGCCTCTGCGGTACCCGATTTGCCGGCCAGGGGCCATGCAGCCTGAAGCAAAGAACGCCCCGTTCCGTTGCGGTCGGTGACCGTCATCCTCATCCAGGCGAGCAGGGTTCTTGCTGTCTCGGCCGAGACCCCCGCTTCCTGGCGGACCAAACGCTGCACCGGAAAATCGGCCAGGGTGGTGCCATCATTATATTGAATCGAGCGGACCAACCGCGGAGAGGTCACTTGTCCGTCATGAAGCAGGGTAACGATCAGATTGGCGGCTTGGAGCGGAGTCATCAGGACATCCCGCTGCCCCAGCGCCGTCTGAGCCATCACCCCGCCGTCCACTTTTCCGGTGGTTCCGAACAAAGCCCCTTTCTCCTCCTGATCAATTTGCCATAGATCGGCTCCGCCCATAAACGCTTGAGCATTCCAGCCGACCTTCCTGTTCAAGCCTAAAGCGGCGGCCGTTCTCTCCAAATCGGACGCGGTCAAGCGTTCGCCCAGGGACGCAAAAACGACGTTGCAAGAACGGGCAAAGCCTTCCTCTAATGTAAGGGTGCCATGCCCTTCTTTTTTCCAGCAGGCCAGTCCGTATTTGCCGTAATGCCCCGAACAATGAAATTTTTCGCCGGGATGGGCCACTCCTTTCTCCAAAGCGGCGGCAGCGACGACAGTTTTAAAGATGGAGCCGGGAATCGCCGCCTTGACGGCACGGTTGCTCCAATCCCCGCTTTGAATATCCACCTGCTTCGGATCGAAAAAAGGCCGGGACACCATGGCGACAATATCGCTTTGGTCGGTGTCCAGGACGACGACAGCTCCTTCCCGAATATTCATCTCTTCCGTCAACTTTTCCAGGCGCTGCTGAATCGCCAAATCGATCGTGGTGTTCACCTTGACCGGAAAATAGCGGTTCTTGGAGCTTACCGCTCTCGTTCCGATCTCGTCTATTGCCCGCTTTCGGCCATCCACGGAGTAATATACCCGGGTTTCGCCGTCTCCGTGTAAAAAACGGTCCAACGTTTTTTCCAATCCCGAGGCCCCCAATTGCAAACTTAAAGGGAGCTGTCGCTTCGACGGGTTTGCGGCCGCCAGCTTCCGCACTTCATCGGGTCGCTGGGCCGTGAAGCCCAGCCACTGTTTCCCATGCAGTCCCTCGGGGTAACGCTCTTTATAAGGAAGAAGCTCAAACCCCTTGACGACCGGCCACGGCAGCGATTCGGGCAGCGACTTTTTCCCATCGTCCATTGGATCATCGGGCCAGATGTAAGGTTTCTGCAACCCCATCCACAATTCGCTTAAATGTTCCATATCGGTACCAAGAAGGCCGGCCAATTCCCGTACCGACTTCCTCGGGGGTAACTCGGAGATGGGAAACAGCGTCGGTTTCCAGTGAATCTGTCCGGTAAAGGGTTCTCCGTTGCGGTCCGCGAACTGTCCCCTTCCGCTATCCAGTTCAACGCCCTCTTCCCGCTGCCGAACCGCCAGTTCATTCATCGTTTTTCCCGCCTTCGTTACCGGAACAAAAGCCGCCGTCCATTGAATCCATGCCACCCGAACCGCAAAAAGAACAAAGACCCCTGCGAATAGCATTAGAATATAAAATATGCGTTTCTTTCCGGATAATGACATGTACGCCGCCTCCATTTCTCTCTCCCATTATTTCCTGGGAAAAGTCACTTCACACCCTGGGAGAGATGGTACCGATGTCGACATTGCCATAACCCACATAAAACACGCCGACAAAAAAGACGGGTCGCCAAGGACAATCCGCCCTGACAACCCGCAATTTTAACAATGCGCTTATATGATTTAAATACCCTATACCGTAAACTTAGACAGCGAATCCTTCAACCCATTGGACACATTTTCCAGTTTATTCGACAACTGCACAAGCTGCTCTCCAACCGTTTGCTGCTCGCTGCTGAGCGAAGCCACCTGCTCGGAAGTCGCCGAAGATTCCTGCGCGACGGCGCTGACATTGCCCATCGCTTCGGACATCACATTCTGGGACTCGTTCAACTCGTCGATCGATGCCGTTACCGTATCCAGATGACGAATAAATCCTTCCATTTGCTCCTGAACGGACACGAAAATCTGACTGGTCTCTTTGACCGAGTTGATTTGTTCCTGGAATAATGGACTTGCCTCCGACAGCGCCTGGACCGTTTCGTTCATTTCCTTCTGAATGTTGTCGGTAATTTGGCCAACCATCGTAATCGATTGACGGGATTGATCCGCCAATTGGCGAATTTCATCCGCGACGACCATAAATCCGCGTCCTGCCGCCCCCGCCCGGGCCGCTTCAATGGTCGCGTTCAAGGATAAAATGTTGGTTTGCTGCGTAATGTTCTGCATGACGTCCAGCACTTTCAATACGGACGACGTACTTGCCTTCAAGGCATCCACCTTGGCCGTCAAAGCGTTGATCATATCCACCGTCATATTCGTCTTGTCCAGCAGGCTGCTCAGATAGCCGGTCCCCTGCTGGCTCGATTTTTCCACCTGGTGGGCGGATTCTTCCATTTCCTTGTTGGCGTAAATAACGCGTTCCATTTGGCGCGTGATATTCTCGGTAAGCGTATTGCCGCGTTCCGCCTCATTGGCCAGGCTTGTCGCGCCGTTGGCGATCTCCTCCGTCGCCACAGCGATCTCTTTCGCGGAAATCGCCGTTTTGTTGGAGGCCTGGGTCAGCTCGGCGGCCGTATCCAGAACATCCTTGGCCGATTGGTTCGTCTGTTTGACGAGGCCGGTAATTTGCTCCATCATGACGTTAAAGCTGGCCGCCAATTGGCCGATTTCATCTTTCGAATTCAGTACCATCCGAACGTTCAGATTGCCTCTGGCGCCTTCTTCCATCAGATTCTTCAGCTTGGCCAGCGGATAAGCGATCATTCGAACTATCCACATCGCCAACAGGATCGTGATTACCGCCACCACAGCCGCGGATATGTACGTTACAAGCAAAATTCCGCCCGCATCCTTGGTTAATTCGGCGGTGCCGACCGTACCCACCAGTCTCCATCCCGTGCTGGCTTGCGTATTAAAGACCGCCAGAACGTCTTTTCCCTTCGCATTTTTCGTATTAATGCTGCCGGTTTTCTTATCGCCCGCTTTTGCCAAGTCGATTTCGGACTTCTTGCCTTCATTCCCCCCAGTGGAAGATCCCACCACCACATTGTCAGGGGTCAGCATTTGAATTTCCGAGTTTTTCCCGAGGCTGATCTCTTTCAAATAACCGTTGAGCACTTCCAGATTAATGTCTGCAACCAGAACGAAACGCTTCATGCTGTTGACGCTTTGCACCGACCGGACGAGTCGGAAAACCTGCGTCCCTCCGCTCTTTTCAGGAACATTCAGCCAGGCCACACTTGGTCCCTTAGCAGCTTCCGCAAACCATGGCTGCTTTCTGGCCTCCTGAAGAAATGCGGAATCCGCGCTGCCCGAGCTAACATCTTCGATCAGGTTGTCCGCCGACATCATGTAAACGGCAACAATTCCTTTTGTGGAAAAAGTAATCCCGTTTAACCGGGTTCTTAATTTGTTCATCACCGTAAACCGGTCATAATCGGAAATGTTGGATAATGAAGCTTCCGTAATCGCTTTTTGCATTTCGTCGTCCAGGAACATTTGCTGCAAATTTTCTTCATATTTGCCCAAAACAATATCCAATTTCTGCGAGGTCTGAACAATCGTCTGCAGATTCGCGCTTTTGGCGTTCTTCTGGATCGTTCCCTTCGCCATTTGATAGGATATGATGCCGATCGTCAAGACGAAGAACATAATCGCGATAAAGAAAATCAGGAACAGACGGACGCCAACCGATTTGTTCGGGTTCAATTGTTTGGGAAGCTTGCTTCCCAATGCCGACCATGTTTCTCCACCGAAGGCTTTCTTCATGGTGTTCCTCATTTCATCGAAGCCCTTCTTCTTTGATTCCTTGTTGCTGCCTTCTCGGTTCTCTTTCTTCGGAACCAGACCCATTTCCATCACCCACCGCTTAGATTAGTTGTTGCACCCACAAACCTAGGCTTGTGGTCTTACTTTTTACGTTTACTTAACATAACTCGTCACTTACATCATTCGACAGCAAGTAAGCAACTCCTCTTTAATATCGGCATAATTCGGCCATGAATTTAAAGCTTGAGGTAAAAAAAGAACGCAAAACGCAAAAAAGGGACTTTTGACCTAAGCAAAAGAAGAGCGAATGTTTCGGATTCGCATACTTGTTGAATATTGTAAAGGCGTGTACGTTCAACAACATGGAACTGGGGGAGATTCTTAAAAACAACAAAAAAGCCCGGAAGTTCTTCACTCCACGGGCTCCTGCTATATAAGCAGCCATTTTATTTTTTCTTGCGCATCATATCGAAATAAGAAACGGGTTGATCCACTTTAATTTTGACCTTTTGCAGCGGATGGCGGGCGGCGTCCAGTTCATTCCCCTCTTCGTCCCAAATCGCGGTTACGGTCTGCTTAAAGAACGTACCTCCGGGACCGAAGAATTCCACTTCCTGGCCGGGTCTGAAGTGATTGCGCTGCTGGATGACCGCCATCCCGGTCTTCGCGTCATAGTCCATCACCAAACCGGCAAAATCGTAAGGCGCCGCCTTCTCCTCCGGTTCGTAAATATGGTCCTCGTGATCCGGCGTATCATAGAAAAATCCGGTATTGAGCGGACGATTCGCCGCCTTGTTGATCTCCTCGACCCACTCCGGCTTCAATACGTAATTTTCCGGATCGGCCATGTAGGCGTCGATCGCCTGGCGGTAAACGTTAACGACCGTGGCCACGTAGTGGATGGATTTCATCCGCCCTTCGATCTTGAAACTGTCGACACCGACATCGATCAGATCGGGTATATGCTCAATCATGCACAAATCCTTGGACCCCATCGTGAAGGCGTTGTCCTGTTCACCGAATAGCGGCAGCTGGTTCACCCCAAGCTGGAATTGCTGCAGCACGGGATCCCCCATCGCTTCCTCTTCGGAAATCCATGCTTCGTCCGGACGGCCATCTTCGAACAGGTCGTATTTCCAGCGGCAGGATTGACAGCAGCCGCCGCGGTTCGAATCCCGGTCGGTAAAATGATTCGACAGAACACAGCGTCCCGAATAAGATGAGCACATCGCTCCGTGTATGAATGCTTCAATTTCGATGTCAACGTGCTTTTTAATCTCCTCGATCTCTTCCAGGCTCGTTTCGCGGCCGAGGACGACCCGTGGGAGACCTTCTTCCTTCCAGAACTTGACGGCCTGCCAATTCACCGTCGATTGCTGAGTGCTGAGATGGACCTCTAAGCCGGGAACCGCCCGCCGGGCCGTATCCACGATGATCGGATCGGCGACGATCACGGCGGAAATTCCCGCGTCATACAGGTTGCGCAGGTACTCTTCAATCCCCGCCAAATCCTCGTTATGCGCATAAATATTGGTTGCCACGAACACTTTGGCGCCGTATTTTTTGGCAAATTCGACCCCTTCGCGCATTTCTTCAAAGCTGAAATTATCGGCATTGGAACGAAGGCCATATTTCTGTCCTCCGATATACACGGCATCCGCTCCATAATGAATCGCGAATTTCAGCTTCTCTAGATTACCGGCCGGCGCAAGCAGCTCGGGCTTCTCCAACCGGTAACGTTTCCCCGTGTATTTCCTGATATGTTTCTCCGCGGTTTGCATCTTCGTTCACCTCTTTGCGTGATTATGCATGACGATGCATGCGATTGATCAATAAACCTGTTCTTTGTAGAAAAAGCCAAAGGACAATTCCCGTTCCGGATCTTGGACCCGTCGGATGCTCTCGATCCAGGCCTCATCCATTTCATACTGGTCAGGATCCGCGATATACGCATCAATCGTTTTGCGATAAGCCTGAATAACCACTTTGTTGTATTCCGGGCTTTTGAGCAGCGTTTCGATTTTGAAACCGGCCACACCGGCCGCCAGCAAAATATGCAGGTCTTCCAAAATACATATATCGTCCGAACTCATAATATGAGTTCCGTTGTCATCCTCGTAAATTGGAAATTTCTCTTCTTTCCGCTCCGCCTCGATGAGGAACAACCCGCGCTCTTTCCCCAGGTCGCCGCCCTCTACCGATCGTCCCTGATGCATCATATAACTCTGGACCAGCCGGCGCTTGGAATGGTAAATATTCGTCATTCCATGAACCTGTACCTCGGCCTCGACTTGCAGGTGAGGCTGCATTTCCGTAATTTCGTCCATGTTCAGCTCACGGGCCAGTACGGCGCGGGTAGCTCCTTTACTTCCCCAGTAATTGGCGGTCGAGTAATTCGTCGAAGTCATTTCGGCATTCCAGTGCAATGCGATTTGGGGGGCAAGCTCCCGTACCGCCTGGAGCACTGCGGGATCGCCGAACTGGATGCCGTCTATGCCGGCTTCGGCCAAAACCTTGACATAATCCTGCAGTTCCTTCAACTGGTCATTATGCAGCAGCTTGTTGACACTGACGTAAACCTTGGCGCCGTGATCGTGACCAAGCCGGACCGCCTGCGCGACTTCATTGGCCTGAATATTTCCAGGCAGGCGCATGCCGTATCTGGTCTCGCCGATTAAGACGGCATCCGCCCCCGCCTCAAGATAAGCCCTGATCTCCGCTAATGAACCTGCGGGAACGAGCAGTTCCGGTTTGTACCCCATGATTATCCACCCCAGTTATTTGGCCGTAGCCTTGCTTTTCTCGATGTTCTTCAGATGCTCTTTGTACGTTTTGGCAAACAGATGCTCCCCGCTGCCGTCCTTTTTCGTCACATAAAACAAATACTCGGATTCTTCCGGCTCCAAAGCCGCCTCGATCGACTTCAGGCTCGGAGCCGCGATCGGACCCGGGGGCAGCCCTTCATATATATAAGTATTGTAAGGACTATCCACGCTCCGCAAATCGGAGTGGAGGAGTCTTTCTTTCGATTTTCCCAGCAAATACTGTACCGTCGCATCGATTTCTAGCTTCATCCCTTTGCCCAGTCGGTTGTAGATGACGCCGGCCACCAAGGCGCGCTCGGTATCGACGACGACTTCGCGTTCCACTAGGGACGCCACCGTCATTAGCTCATTCAAGTCGACTCCCCGCTGGGTCAGCTTCTCGCGAAAATTTGGAATTTGATCGAGACGGTCTTCCGTCTCTTCAAACATCCGCTGAACGATATCCGCCGCCGTACTGTCTTTCTTCAGCTCGTACGTCTCGGGGAACAGATAACCTTCAAGCTTGTAATTAAGCTCAGTATCCTCCGGGATATCCGCCAACAAAGCGTTGTGAATCCCTGTCGGTGTCTTCACCAAGCTCAGGAAAGCTTCTTTGTCCACGATTCCCTGCTCGGCCAGCTTGTCCGCCATTTGCACGACGGTGAAGCCTTCCGGAATCGTAAACTTGATCATCTCTTCCGCAACCACATCACCGCGATTGAGCTTGGCGATGATTTCGTCGTAAGTCACGCCCGGCGTCAGCTCATAAGTCCCGGCTTGAAAACGGCTGCCTTCGGACTTCCATTTTAGATAGGAAAGAAAGAGAAAGGAATTTTTGATCAGTCCCCGATCCTCCAGCAAATCCGCAATTCCCCCCGTACCCGTCCCGGATGGGATCGCCAGCTTGACGGGCTTGTTCGACGGTTTCACCAGCTGCATCCCGTTATAGATATAAACCCCTCCCGCCGCAGCAATAACAACCGCTACCGTGAGGAGCGACATCAGCCATTTTGACCCCTTCTTCAATAACTCAACCCCTATTCGTATCCAGTAAATATGAGAACAATTCAAAAAGAGCGGTTATCCCGCCCTTTCTTGGTTCCGATCTATAGTAACACAATCCGACCCGCCCGGTCTATTCCGGGAAGGTCAATTCATCGTAAAGCTCCGACACGTTCTCCCATTCCTCGTCATCGTCGATCGTAACGAGCTCCAGCGAGCCGTCAGCCGCAGCCACCAGCTTGAAAATTTCGGGTTCGTCTCCGGCTTCGCCATTCTCGCGTCGAAGAACCACGTACGTAGAACCAGCGACTTGAAATTCCTTCTCTACGTTGTAATAAGATACTTTACCTTCTTCATCTTCCAATTCGACTATAGGGCCGAAGGCGTCTTGGACACGCGTGGACCAAACAACCTGATCTGCGGAAAACTCAGTCACGGTCATCCTCCCCGTCAAATTCATCGATTAGCGTATTGAAGGTCTCCTCGACGATTTCCCATTCTTCATCGCTTTCGATCGTGTACAGCTTCAGGTCATCCCCGTCTTCCTCGTAACGGAATGCGTATACTTCTTCGCTCTCGTCCTCTTCTGGCCCTGCGGAATCCAGAGGAACGACCATCATATACTTCGCGTCCGAACCGTCGACTTCGAATTTCATAATGACTTCGAATTCTTCTTCATTGCCCTCTTCGTCGGGGATATAAATAATTTCCGGTTCTTCTTCATTGCCGATACGATCTTTAGACATGTGCGATCACCCTCACCTTTGACTCTTCGAGTCCAAATAATTTTGCAGAATCAAACTTGCGGCCATCTTGTCGACGACCCCTTTGCGCTTCTTCCTGCTGACATCCGCTTCGATCAGCGTCCGCTGCGCGGATACCGTGGTCAAACGCTCATCCCATAAATGAACGGGAATCTGAAGTCTTGTCTTCAGTTCCTCGGCAAAGGCCATACATATTTCCCCGCGGGGTCCCACACTGCCGTTCATGTTCTTCGGAAGTCCTACGACGACTTCTTCGACTTCATGCTCGGATACCAGTTCGGCGATCCGGTCAAGCTCGTCGCCTTCACGGCGGCGTTCAATAACCGTAAGGCCTTGGGCGGTCCAGCCAAAGGCGTCGCTGACCGCGACGCCGATCCGCCGATCCCCGTAATCCAAACCTAAAATTTTCATGCAAACTCCTAACGATGGCCTGCAAGATAATATCTGACCAGCTCTTCAATCAGCTCATCGCGCTCTTTCTTGCGGATCAGGCTTCTTGCATTGTTGTGGCGCGGAATATATGCCGGGTCCCCGGACAACAAATATCCGACCATCTGGTTAATCGGATTATAGTCCTTCTCTTGGAGCGCCTCATAAACGGCAAGAAGAATTTCCTTCGCCGACGCTTCCTGTTCGTCGCCGGCGACATTAAACTTAACGGTTTTATCCATGGAGTCCATGATGACACCTCGCTTCTTCAGACCCGCGCAACTGTGCGGCTGATGTTTTACCTATATTTACTATAACATATCATGGGCCCCATAAGGAAATTTTGGATAATCCCGCTTTATATTTTGAAGAAAAACTATGAATTTTATGCCTGCGCGGAAATCCATTGTTCTGGCAGTTTAAGGGCTTCGTCCAGCTTGGAAATGTCCTTTCCGCCGGCCTGCGCCATATCCGGCCGGCCGCCTCCGCCTCCGCCGCATACGGCGGCGACTTCTTTGACCAGCTTGCCGGCATGAAGTCCGCGCTTCACTTCCTCCTGTGGCACCACCACGACGAAATTCACCTTGTCGTCCATCGCGGCGCCCAAGACGATCACTGTATCCGGCAGCTTCGCTTTCAATTCGTCAGCCAGTCCGCGCAGCGCATCCATGCTGCCGGCCTGGACTTTGACGGAGAGAAGTTTGGTCGTGCCCACGGAGACCACTTTGTCCGTCAACTCGCCCGCTTCAATCGCGCTCAGCTTGCTCTGCAGCGATTCGTTCTCACGGCCCAACTCCTTGAGCTGTGCATACAAGGCGTCAATGCGCTTAGGTACGTCCGGCAGATTGGCCTTGAGCAGGGCGGCCGATTGCTTCAGCAGATCAAGCTGACCGTCCATGAAGAGGTAAGCCCCCCGTCCGGTCACGGCCTCGATGCGCCGCACGCCGGAGCCGATGCCGCTCTCGCTCACCAGCTTGAAGAGGCCGATTTCAGCCGTGTTGTTGACATGGCAGCCGCCGCACAGCTCCAGACTGTATTCGCCGACTTGAACGACGCGGACGATATCGCCGTATTTTTCCCCGAACAGCGCCATCGCTCCCATCGCCTTGGCTTCATCGATCGGTTTCAGTTCGATGACGACATCAAGGGCGTTCCAGATCTGCTCATTAACGCGGCGTTCGATTTCGGCCAATTCTTCCGGTGAAATGCTGCCCAGATGCGAGAAGTCGAAGCGCAGCCGCTGCGGCTCGACCAGAGATCCGGCCTGATTGACGTGCTCGCCCAGCGTTTCTTTGAGCGCCTTGTGCAGCAAATGGGTCGCGGTATGGTTCTTGACGATGTCCCGGCGCATCTCCCGGTTCACTTCCGCCTTCACCTTCGCGCCTGTCCGCAGCTCGCCGGAGGTGACGCTCACCTGGTGAACATGCTGCCCGTGAGGCGCCTTAAACAGCCCCTGCACCGCCGCGGTCCCCGCATCGCCGGAAATCGTCCCCCGGTCGCTCACTTGACCGCCGCTCTCCGCGTAAAATGGCGTACGGGCCAGAACAACCTGTCCCGACTCCCCGGCGCGCAGTACCTCGACAAATTCATCTTCCGAGATTAAGGCCACGATCTCGGTTGCAGCTTCTAGCTCATTATATCCAACGAATTCCGTTTTAGTCGTAAAATCGGAAAGGACCCCGCCCTGCACCTTCATACTGCCGCTGTCGTGACGGGCGGAACGGGCCCGCTCGCGCTGCTCTTCCATCGCCGCTTCAAAGCCGTCGCGATCCACCGTGAGCCCGTGCTCCGCCGCGAAATCTTCCGTCAAATCCAACGGAAAACCATAGGTGTCATACAGTTTAAAGGCATCGGGTCCGCTGATCTGCGTGCTTCCTGCGGCTTTGGCTTCCGAGCTCATTTCGGCCAGGATCGCCAATCCGTCCGTCAGTGTTTCGTGGAACCGCTCTTCTTCGGAGTGAATGACTTTTTCGATAAATTCGCGTTTAGTTACGATATCCTCGTAATACGAACCCATAATCTCGCCCACCGTCTCCACGAGCTGGAACATGAAAGGCTTGTCCAAGCCGATCAGTTTCCCGTAGCGAACCGCACGGCGCAGCAGACGGCGGATGACGTAGCCGCGGCCCTCATTGGAAGGAAGAACCCCGTCGGAGACCGCAAAAGTCACCGTGCGAATATGGTCCGCAATCACTTTCAGCGCCACGTCCGTATCTTCGCTCGTCCCGTAAGCGACCTTGGCCAGCACGGCCGTCTCGGCGATAATCGGCTGGAACAGATCGGTGTCGAAGTTGGAATTTACGTTTTGCAGAATCGAAGCAAAGCGCTCCAGGCCTGCGCCGGTATCGATGTTTTTATTCGGAAGCGGCGTATAGCTGCCGTCCTTGTTATGGTTGAATTGCGAGAACACCAGATTCCACACTTCCAGGAACCGTTCGTTCTCTCCGCCCGGGTAGCATTCCGGATCGGAAAGATCGCCGTACGCCTCGCCGCGGTCATAGAAAATTTCCGTACAAGGGCCGCAAGGACCTTCGCCGATATCCCAAAAGTTATCCTCCAGCTTAATGATACGCTCGGCAGGAATGCCGATTTTTTCATTCCACAGCTTGAACGCTTCTTCATCTTCAGGATATACCGTCACGGACAAACGTTCCGGATCGAAGCCGATCCATTCCTTGCCGGTCAGAAACTCCCAGGCCCAGGTAATGGCCTCCTCCTTGAAATAATCGCCGATGGAGAAGTTGCCGAGCATCTCAAAAAACGTATGGTGACGCCGCGTCTTCCCGACATTCTCGATGTCGTTGGTGCGTATGCATTTCTGCGAGTTGGTGATCCGCGGATTCTCCGGCTTTACCCGACCGTCAAAATACGCCTTTAACGGCGCCATCCCGGCATTGATCCAGAGCAGGGACGGATCGTTATGCGGCACGAGCGAAGCGCTCGGCTCGATTTTGTGCCCTTTGCTGGCGAAAAATTCCAGCCATTTAGAGCGAATTTCACTTGCTTTCATCTATGTTTCCTCCTCGTTTTGATTTCATGTTTACGCGACACGACAGATATGCCTCTAAACTCTCAAAAAATAGAAAAACGCCCCTGAAGATCAGGGACGATTGTCTCGCGGTACCACCCTGGTTATCGCCTTGCTTTCCGAATCCATTCATTCAGAAGAGAAGAGCGATCGCCTTTGACGGTCCGGTAACGGGAACCCCCCGGCGAGGGTTTAGGCCTCGCACTCGGAAATCAGCGTTTCTGTCCGGGGATCATCGGGTTCTTTCAGCCAATCGTTTCCAGCTCTTCATCTACAGGCCGCTACGGAACGAAGGAACACCTTCTCTGGGGAAAATCGGGCACGGACATACTTTATTTCGTCAACGTTTTCTTTGATTCTAACAATCAGTATTAGTATATAAGGCGGCAAACAGGCTGTCAATCAAGGAAATCCCTCGCTATACGGTCTTTCTTCGGACGTAATAAGCATAGAAATGCTGAATGACCACCTTGCCCACCGCAAAAAAAGGTACCGCCAGCACCAGCCCCGGGATGCCGCCGATTTCCCCGCCGACCAGCAGAGCGAAAATGATCAGCATCGGATGGAGATGCAGACTCCGCCCCACGACCTGGGGTGATATGACATTGCTTTCGATCATTTGGCAAATCATATTGACCAACAATACCATGAACACCATTTTCCAGGAGATTGTGGTCGCCATCACCATGGCGGGGGCGGCTCCAAGAAACGGGCCGAGATAAGGGATGATATTGCAGACGGCGACAACCCCGGCGAACAGGAGCGCAAAGGGCATCCCGATAATGACGTATCCGATGTAGGCCAGCACGCCGATGATCACGCAAACCAGCAGTTGTCCGCGCACGTAGTTTCCTAGCGCTTCATCGATTTCTTTTAACAAGGACACGATGGACTTCCTCCGAGATCTCGGCAGATACTTCAGAATGATCCGTTCAAAATTTTCAAAATCCTTCAGCATATAAAAAATAAGGAACGGTACGATGAACGCGTTAAACACGACACTGATCGTCGTCCCGATATTGTTCAGAAAGCTGGAAATCGCCGCCGCGAGCCGCTGTTCGAATTGGAAGAACCAGTTGTTCATCCCCATCCGGATACTCCCCGGCACGAGCGTGTTATCCCAACGGTTCATCAACTGCTGGGTATGCAGCGTCAGTTCGGGCAAATGCTCTCCCAGTTCCTCCAATTGCTCGACAAACATCGGGATGACATTCATTAATATCACGGACAGACTGGTCAAAAATACCGCATAGATCAGCAGCACAGCCACCGTCCTCGGCACCTTCCGCCCGCCCAGCAGTCTGACAACGGGGTTCAGGACATAGGAAATAATCATGGCGATGATAAACGGGGAGAGTATGGCTTTCAAAAATCCGTAAATCACGGTAAACATAGGGCGAAGCAGCCAAACAAAATAAAGGATGACAAGCCCCAGCAGCACCCAGACCGCATACCGGAACACTTTGCTTTTGGTGAACGGTTCCACTTTACAGTAACCCCCTCCCACATTTCGGAGTCGGACCAGCTATGAAGAAAGTATATGCGGGGGCCGGAAAAAATAATCGCCGCCCGTCCGCGCTTTTTGAGACAAATCCCAAAAAGCGGGGGAGGCGGCGATCTGCGTTCAATCGATCACGACCGGACTTACGCCCAATTTTCCAACAGTTCGTATTGCTTCATAATTTCCCGGTGAACCGGATGATCCGGGGCAATTCCGGTGTACTTGGCGATCGTTTCCGACGGCCCCGAGGCTTGGAGCTCGGCTTGCAGTTCCGCCGCCTCCGGATCGTCACCCGCCCGGAACAGCAGGGCCGCCGCCATGGTCCGCGCCAAATAGCGGTATTCCAGGCCTTGCTCGAAGGCCTTCATCGCCGGCCGCGCCAACCGGTCGCCCGGCGACAGCTTGCGGATCGGCGAACGTCCCACTCGCGAAACTTCGTCCGTCAGGGCGGGGTTGCGGAACCGCTCCAGGATTTTGGCGATATAAGCCTGGTGCTCTTCCGCGTCAAAGCCATGCTCCTTCATCAGCACCGCTCCCGTCTCCTTCAGGACCGCAGCTACATGGCCGACGACTTCCTCATCGTGCATGGCCGCCTGAATCGTGTCGTATTCCTGAAGGTAGCCCATATAGGCGGCCGAGCAATGACCCGTATTGACCGTGAACAATTTGCGTTCAATGTACGGCAGAAGTCGGTCCACATATTTGACTCCGCCGATGGGGCGATAGCCCGGCAGCATCGCCGAGGCATCGACGACCCACTCGAAGAAGGGCTCTACGACAACCTTCAATATATCTTTGTGGCTCTGCTGAGGCACAATCCGGTCTACCGCCGCATCCGGAAACGCAACCGTCCGGTCGGCACGCACCCGGCTTTCCTCGCCGAGCCGGCTATAGACCAGCTCCTTCAACTGCGAGCTGGCACCAATCGCGTTCTCGCAAGCGATGACATGCAGCGGCTTGGCGTCGGAATGCTGCAACCGCAAGGCAACACCTTCGGCAACCGTGCCGGCGATATGCTTCAGCACGGAAACCCCGACGGCCGTGGTCACCAGATCGGCTTCCGCCACCGCCCGGACCAGCGCCTCATTGTCCGCGTTGCTGTTCAACGCCGTCACTCCCCGAACCACGGTCGTTTCCCGCCGCTCTCCGGCCAGGACGACGGAATACTCCCCGCGCTCTTTTAACGCAGCGACGACATGCTCGTTGACGTCCGCAAATACCACTTCATATCCCGCCTGTGACAAAAGCAGCCCGATGAAGCCTCTTCCGATGTTTCCCGCGCCAAAATGGACAGCCTTCATCATGCCAATTCGCCTCCGAACAGTTCCATAATTTCTTCCTTGGTGGCGGCGTTCATCACGCGTTCGATGCTGTCATCGTCGGAGAATATCATCGCGACCTGGGTCAAAATCTCCATGTGCTCCCCCCCGGCTCCGGCGATCCCGATGACGACGAACGCCGGCTCGTCGCCGCCGAAATCGACGCCTTCCGGAAACCGGACGATAGACAGGCCGGTCGATGATACCATCGATTTTGCCTCTTTCGTCCCATGGGGAATGGCCAGACCGGCCCCCATATACGTGGACACGATATTTTCCCGCTCTATCATTTTTTCCACATAATCCGCCGTGACGTGTCCCGCTTGCACCAGCAGTTCGCCGGCCAGCCGAATCGCCTCGTATTTATCTTTAGCGGCAGCATTGAGTACAATTTTATCTATCGACAGTATGCTCATTGTTCTCTCTCCTTTTTTTTTCGTTGTGAAATCATCCGTTGTTCTCAAAAAAGTTCAGCAGTTCCGCGGCCAAAAAATTGCGAATCTCCTCTTCCGTCCCTGTTTCAAGCAGGGACACGAGCTGCGAATTCAGCAGCAGAGCGCTGATTTCACTGAGTACCTCCAAGCTTTCCTTGGAAAGCTCCTGCGGGGCCAGCATCAGCAGAATGACTTTGACTTCTCCCTCCGATTCCAACGCCAACGGCGATTTCAACCGGAACAGCGAAAGTGCGCGCGACCGGATATACGGGCTTCTTGTATGAAACAAGGCGAGGGCGGTCCCGGGGATCATCTGGGTGGCCAAACGCTCGCGTTCGAGCAGCCGTTCAGCAACCGCGGGGATATCGGCGATCAGCTTTCCCCCGGATTCAGATCCCGCACCGTTCACCAGCTCCAGCGCCTCCGTTACGATGTTCCCGAGCCCGGCTCCTTCATTGTTCAGTTCGTAAAGCCCAAAGCTCTGAAGCAGCGAGTGAATTTCGCTAAGCGTGGCGTTGAGCGTCCCGAGCCGGGCCATCGCGCCTTCCTTTTGAAGCGGCACGCCGGCTTCCGGAGGTTTTCTCTTTCCTAGGGTCATCTGCTGGATATGGGAGAGCAGGCGTTCACGGTCTTCCCGCGTCAATAAAGGGCTGAGCCGCACGTACCGGTCCCCGGGAAGCGGCAGATCGATTGTTGAAACCAGCAAATCGTAGTTCTCCTCCGGCAGCCGGGCCACATCGTACCAGGAGGCATTTCCCAGCACCTGAATTTGCGGCATTTCCTTGGCTAAACGGGTAGCGAGCAGCCTTGAGGAGCTTAGCCCGCTGGAGCATACCAGGATTGCACGCAAATTCCGGCCCGGCTGGTGAAGCCGTTCCGCCGAAGCTCCAAAATGCATGACCAGGAATCCGATCTCCTCATCGGGCACCTGCAGATCCCCCGCAAGTTCGTCGACAGCCTCCCGAACGTTGGCGAACAGCTCCTCATAATCTTTCCGGATGGCGGAAAGCAGGGGATTTCGTATGCGCGCCCCTTCCCGGATTCTTTTTAACGCGGGGCGGAGATGCTCAAGCAGCCCGCTCCTAAGCGTGCGATCCTCTTGATAAGGAATCCCGGTCCGCTCCATGATCAAACCGATCAGCCTCTCGATGATGTCGACGATCTTAAGATCGAGATGGGCAAGTTCGGGAGAATCCTCCCTGGCTCGCTGGAACAGGCTTGCGATATAAGCGGTCTCTTCCCCGGGTACCGAGATGGCGAAAGTTTTCTCCAGATGCCTTGCCAAGTCCCCTGCTTGATTCAGCAAGCTCTGCTCCAAAGCTCCCCGGCCCGGTGATTGCAACTCTCCCGCCATGACCATTCTCCCGCGGCGAAGCCGGTTCACCATTACGGACAAGGCGGTCAACAGCCCTGTGTAAGCCCCTTCGCTCAGCTCCTCGGTCCATGGCCAATTCATGTCCCAAAAACAATTCGCCACGGTAAGCAGGTCGGATTTGCCGATCAGTTCCAACAGGCGGCGTGCTCCCGCGTTCTCATGAATAGCCGGGGCTCCCACCAGGTCGGAGTAGGTTAGTTCATTGGAAGCCGCGCGGACGATGGCGGCCCGCTTTTGGGTCTCGGCGCCTTGAATCTCAACTCCGTATCCCCGCCGCCGTACGAGTTGCAAACCCAGCTTGTTCAATTCGCTTTCGAGCTCATCAAGGTCATAGCTCACCGTCGCCACGGTCACCTTCAAGCTGTGGGCCAAAGCGAACATCTTGATCGGCTCCTCCGTCTCGAGCAAATCGCACAGCAGCATGATTTTCCGCTCATCGCCCGAATAGTCCGCCGGTTTCCCCGTCAGCAACTCTTCGCGGACTTTCGTCAGCCCCTCTTCTTCAAGCGGGCCGCCGTCCTGAGCGAGAAGCGCAATCCCGGTGCCGGATTTGCGGAGAAGCAGGATGCCAAACTCAGCCAGACTCCTGTCCATATCGTCAAGTTCCCGGTGTACCGTCCGGACACTAACCGCGGTTTCGGCGGCGATCTCCGCCGCGGTCACCCCGTTCTTCCGGCCAAGGAGGAACATGAGAATCTGTCGCTGTCTGGCGGTAAATTTCCCCATATTCATCCCTCGCTTGAATGTGAATGTGAGATAAAACGCTGGAGAATGCCATCTCCAGCGTTATGGTCCAAAAATAAGTTGTTTACTGGTTTACTCCCCTTTCAGGCGTTCCACCAGCTCGTCATATTTCGGACTCTTCAAGAAATTGTCGATCGAAATATGCTCGGCATCCGGCTTATTCGCCTTCGCCCGATCCGTCAACTGCTTTTGCGTGATGACGATGTCCGCGTCCGCCGGGATTTCGCTTACCGCCGAGTTCACAACGGTCACATGAATTCCGGCTTGCTGCATCTTCTTGCGCAGGATGGAAGCGCCCATCGCGCTCGAACCCATACCGGCATCGCAAGAGAAGACAATTTTGTTCACGTTGGTTTTGCGGTCGGCGGCCTCTTGCTCCAACGCGGCTTGAGCTGCCGCCGGAACACGGCCTGCCGCTTTCATTTCGCGCATTTTTTCCGCCGCCTGCTCAAGATCCAATTCTTCCTCATTCTGTTTGCCTGTCTTGAGCAGTAAGGAAGCCAGCAGGAACGAGACGACGGTCGCGGTGACGACCCCGGCAAGAACCGGTACCAGACCGCCTTTCGGCGCCATGGCGATATAGGCGAAGATACTGCCCGGGGATGGGGAGCCCACAAGTCCTGCGTTAAACAGTTGGAACGTAAACGTTCCGGTTACCCCACCGCCGATCGCGGCCAAAATCAAGATAGGCTTCATCAGGATGTAAGGGAAATAAATTTCATGAATCCCGCCCAAAAAATGAATGACCACCGCGCCCGGGGCGGATTGTTTGGCCGAACCGCGGCCCACAAGCCAGTAAGCAAGCAAAATGCCAAGGCCCGGCCCCGGGTTCGATTCCAGCATGAAGATCAGCGATTTTCCCAACCCTGCGGATTCCTCCGCCGCGATCGGGCTCAGAATGCCGTGGTTAATGGCGTTGTTCAGGAATAGAACTTTGGCCGGCTCGATAATAATGTTGACGAGCGGCAGCAGATGCATATTGATCAGAACGTCAACGCCCGCCGATAGCGTCTTGCTGATCGCCTGGATAACCGGACCGATCCCCGTATAAGCACCGATGGCGAGAATGGCGCCGATAATCCCCAGCGAGAAGTTGTTGACCAGCATTTCAAAGCCGGATTTAATTTTGCCTTCCACCAATTTGTCGAATTGCTTCAATACCCACGCGGCCAGCGGACCGACGATCATCGCGCCGAGGAACATCGGAATGTCCGAGCCCACCACGACGCCAAGCGTCATAATCGCCCCGATGACGGCGCCTCTTTTCCCGTGGATCATTTGTCCTCCGGTATACCCGATCAACAGAGGGAGAAGATAATTAATCATCGGCCCCACGAGCGTGGCCAGCTTCTCATTCGGAATCCAGCCCGTTGGAATGAACAAAGCGGTAATCAGGCCCCAGGCGATGAACGCGCCGATGTTCGGCATAACCATTCCGCTGAGCAGCCGCCCGACCTGCTGTACTCTAACCCTTGCTCCTCCGGATTTTTGCTTCGTTTCTATACCCATCACGAGGATGCCTCCTTTTGTTGAATTGTCTTCGGAGCAGCGTTGTTTTAAGCACCGCTTCCTTAATTTCATCCTAATTCACAGCGCTTTCACACTCAATCAAATCAAAACCCGATTCCGTCATGATTAATGTTGACAACATTTAAAATCTCATCCGCCGGTTTCCGAGAACAACAAAAAAGCTCTCTCCTCTGGGAGGAGAGAGCTTTTCTATAATGATGATTTTAAGTTATCTACGTGCTGCTAGGACAGATGGATTTGGGGAAGATCCTGAGAAACCTCTTCTCCAAAAAACAAATCATCCAAAGAACTGAGGGTTCCGTCTTCTTCCACTTGGTAAACCGACATTTTCTCGCCATTTACCGTTAATTCGATAAAGCACCCCCAGCAATAAAACTGATGGGAGCCGATCTTGCCGATATCCTTGGAACTGCAGTTTGGACACTTCATCATCAACACATCACCTATCCATTAACAGAATTCATCGCCTTCTCCAACCGCTGCTCACTGTTTGGAGGGACCATGATTGCGTTTTCGCCTTTGGTCATACCGGGTATAAAAGGCAGCACTTTTCGCCCTTCCATCAGGTCCGAGATAAACCCGTCACTGACTTCTATTCCTGTAATTGTATTTCCCATTTCCTGGTCAAAATAAACGTCTGCCACATGCCCTATCAAAATTCCGTCCTCGGTAAGGAGCGGAAGTTCTTTCAATTTGCCGTTACCTGCGAAAAAGGTAAGCTGTATATTCTCGGCATCCCATTTGCGGATCGCCTGTTGATTGCGTATCATCACGGCATCTTCACCGTACGCTACAATATCTTCCCAGAGCACCACCTTCACTGTGGAGGAAAACATCGCTTTCCCCTCCAGCTGTATGCCTGTGATTCTCCAGTGATCATCCAGCAGGAAGTCGAGAACTTTCCCGATCTGTTTGCCGTCTTCCACATCGAACACGGCCAAGCCTACCATCTCTTGAAGTTTCATCATGAGCACGGCTCCTCCTACTGTGGCAATCTCTTGCTGCAGACCAGCGAAATAAACCTCCCTCCGAAAAAACTACAAAAGACGCCCATTATCTTCTTCTACGAAGACGTTCCAGGATGGTTCCAACTTTTTCGGCGGTAAGTTTCATTTCTTCAGTAGTATTACCCAAACCGAAGCTAAATCGAATCGCCGAGTTCAAAAAATTTATCGGCAGATTCATCGCTTCCAAAACATGCGACGGCTCCAGCGATCCCGAAGAGCACGCTGACCCGCTGGCTACCGCAATTCCCTCCATATCCAGATTCATCAGCATCGTCTCCGTGTCGCATTCCGGAAAACTGACATTGACGATATGCGCAAGCCGCTTGACAGGGTGTCCGTTGACATGGAAACACCCCGCCCCAACCTCGCTTTCCAGCGCATCCAGGAAAACCCGGCGCAGCTCTTCATCCTGCGCGGCGCGCCCGGAAAGCTGTTCCGCCGCAAGTTCGGCCGCTTTGGCGAATCCGGCAATCCCGGCCATATTCTCTGTGCCGGCACGGCGTTTACGCTCCTGCAGGCCTCCGATGAGAATCGGCTCAATCACCAGTTCCCGCCGGACATAAAGCGCGCCTACTCCCTGAGGCCCGTTAATTTTATGCGCGGAAAAGCTCATCAAGTCGACCGGCAGTTCCCCGAGCCGAATCGGCAGCGCGCCCAAAGCCTGGACGGCATCAACATGGAACACGATCCCCTTCTCCGCGGTTATAGCTCCTATCTCCTCGATCGGCTGTATCGTCCCGACCTCATTATTGGCATACATCACGCTGACGATAATCGTCTCCGGACGAATCGCTTCCCGAACCTGCTCCGGTTGGACTTGGCCATACCGGTCGACAGGCAAATATGTAACTTCGTAGCCCTGCTTCTCCAGGCGGCCGCAAGCATGCAACACCGCATGATGCTCGATCGCCGTCGTAATAATATGACGGCCGTGGTCCCTTCGCGCTTCCGCTGCGCCAAACAAAGCCAAATTATCGCTCTCCGTTCCGCCGCCCGTGAACACCAGCTCGTCCGAGCGGCATCCGACCAGGTCCGCCAGCCGGTCCCGCGATCCGTTAACAAGTCTCTTGGCGGCACGGCCGTAGGCATGGATGCTCGAAGCGTTCCCGTACTGCTCCCGCATGACGGTGACCATCGCTTCCGCCACTTTCGGATGTACGGGCGTGGAAGCCGCGTGGTCCAAATATATGGTTTTCATAGTATGGCAAGCCACCTTCGATAATATGAAATCAGACAGTCATTTGAGCGAGTTTAATTCTATATTATTTTTGACAAAAAAACTACTGCCTATTAGCTTGGAAGGTTTGTAAATTTCGGGATCCGGACAAATTCGTCCGACTATACAAAACTCCGCCGCAAAGAAGCTGCGGCGGAGTTTATCCTCTTTTAATACGGCAGATGGGAAATGCAGCGGGATAATGCCATATTCAGCATTTGCTGATCATACACCCGATGCTTCGCATTTTGTTCAAGCAACCAACGAGCGAAGCCAACGGCCCGAAAATAACCGGGATAGTCCGCCGGATTAATATTGAAATGTATAAAATCGAGCATAATCCGATTCTCTTCATCGGAAAGGTGCAAACCCAAGCGCGAAAATTGCCTTTGCCGGACCCTCCGGGCCGAATCGTTCTGGATCGCCCGGTGCAAGTGGGATACTTGTCCGCTATGCGTGCGATAGTACAGCATATTTACGGGCAGATTCGCCAATTGCGTCTGAAACGCCAGCCGATTCCACAACTCATAGTCTTCCGCGTGCGGATAATTGCTGTCATACCGAACTCCCAGCTGTTGAACGATGCTGTTTCGCATGATGACTGTCGGATGAGCGATACAACAATGAAACAAGAGCCAGGTTTTGATTTCCTCATGGGAAAACGGATTAATTTTGGGCCTTCCGCCAATGAATGTGGTAAATGCTCCCGCACTCAAACCAACCGCCGGATTCTGATCCATAAACGAAACCTGGATGTTCAGCCGATCCGGTGTGGAGATATCGTCGCTGTCCATTCGAGCGATGTACTCTCCCGTGGCCAGTCCCAATCCCTCATTTAAAACCGAGACAACCCCCCGGTTTTGGCGGTGAATGATTTTGCGAATCCGCGGGTCCTTAAACTGATCGATAAGCTCAGCCGAACCATCCTTCGATCCGTCGTCGATGACGATCAGCTCAAAATCCTTAAAAGTCTGAATCAGCATGCTGTGAATCGCTTCCTGGACAAACGCCGCATTGTTATAAACCGGCATGATTATTGATACACGTGGCACTGCCTCCACCTCCATGTCAAAGCGGTTGCTATACATTATGAGAGGCATACTTGTCCCGATTGGACTTCCCTGCCCGAAAATCCATCCGAAAAGTGATATAACTTTGGTAAAAAAGTAATAGATGTACCATACAATATTTGGTATCATTGTTTCAATAATAGGGAGGAAAGTCGAATATGTCAAATTTGATGAGGAAATTGCTCGAATCAGTAGATCAAAAGGACATCATTGCTTCTGCCGAAGGCATAAATGGACTGATTGCTGTAACTAAGAACGTAGTTTATTTACAGAGAGGGAAGTTGCTCGAACAGAAATCTTTAAAGACTTACCTCATCAAAAGCATAACATCGGTTCAGACAAAAAAACCAAGCATGTTGACAGCCGGTCATTTTCAAATTATTGCTAGTGGCTCCGGTGACAATACGAAGCGATTCGGTTCCGCCTTTGATTATGCTAAAGATGAAAACACGGTAATGATTCGTGGTAATTTTGATGATTTTAAGAGGATAGAAAAATTAATTTATAAATTGCAGAGCGACCCAAATCCGGCGGTACCGGTCGCTCAAGCCGCCCCAACCAGTGAAGACGCTTTTTCAAAACTGGAAAAATTAGCAAAACTAAAGGAACAAGGAATCATCAGCGAAGAAGAATTTGAACTAAAAAAGAAAGATCTCTTGTCTCAAGTATGAGCATAAAAGCCCACAGCCATTTAGGCCAGTGGGCTTATTCATTGTTCTCGATTTTTCCGGTTATGCCGAGTCCCCCAGCAGACAACCTTGTTTGAAAGCTAGGTTAGTGAATCGTGATAAGAGCTTTTTACGCCCTTATTTTGTCGAATTTGGCTCAGCGCTTGGAAATAACGGCTTTTTAAGGCTCTATTTTAGGAAAAAGCGGGTCAAAACCTGATTATTGGACTCCAAGGCAGGAAACAAGGCCTTTTTTGACCGCTATTTTCTCCGTAGAGGCGAATCGGGCCGAAATAACGGCCCAAAAGGCCGGTATTGCAGCGACAGCGAGGGCCTAGAGAAATTGTGGTGGAGGCATGCGGAATTAAGCCCGCTACGCCGAGGCGAAGAGTCTTAAAAACTCTCACTACGATGGCTGATGGGGCACTAGACAACAACTCTTATTTATTTATCTTGACACCATTCAAAAATGCCAACAACAACAACCAATTGCGGGCAAGGTACGCATTACAATTTTTGACAAGCATTCTTTAATCCCATTGAATTGGCGGGATTCTAATCCTGCTAAATATAGAACATATAATTTTCCTTCGCGCCCTTCTCCTCAAAGGATATCAGATTCTCCAAAGTTGTAGAATCCAGCACTTCGGCGATACTGTCGCGAATCCGCAGCCATAAATCCCGTTTCGCGGGATCGTCTTCCTCCGTAAAATCCACCGGAGAAATCGGCCCTTCCAGCACGCGAATGATGTCGCCTGCCGTAATTTCGCCGGCCTCGCGGGACAGGATATACCCGCCGTACGCGCCGCGAACGCTCTTGACCAAACCGGCATTGCGCAGCGGGGCGATCAGTTGTTCAAGATAATGCTCGGACAGCTGGTTTTTCTCCGCAATGCTCTTGAGTGAAGTCGGTCCTTCACCGAATTTAGCGGCCAACTCCATCATGATCGTCAGGCCATAGCGTCCTTTCGTGGAAATCTTCAAAGAAGCCACCTCTTTCAATTTTCAAATAATCTTTATATAATTGAACTTTGATCAATTAAGAATAGATATTGCTGTCTATTCCTATCATTAATCTTTGTTTATCGTAACATATCCCGCCTCTTTTTGGAAAACAAATCCGACCGGAATCCTGCAATTTTCTGCCCGGAATTTACCATTTTCACAAACCGGCTCGACAGCGGCTGCCCTACGACAGCACAAGGAGAAGCATCGAATCCGATCTCGGATCTTATGGTAAAATAACTATATGGCCCAAAGAGGCCTAAAGGAGTGAAAAGAGATGAGCAAGCCCAATCACGAAACCCGCGTCGTTGTCGGCATGTCCGGCGGCGTCGATTCCTCGGTAACCGCCCTGCTGTTAAAACAGCAAGGGTACGATGTTATCGGCATATTCATGAAGAACTGGGACGATACCGACGAGTTCGGTTATTGCACGGCCGAGGCGGATGCCGAAGATGTGCGCCGCGTCTGCGAGCAAATCGATATCCCGTACTATACCGTCAATTTTGAAAAAGAATACTATGATAAAGTATTTGCCTATTTTCTCGACGAATATAAGCGCGGACGTACGCCGAACCCGGACGTCATGTGCAACCGGGAGATCAAGTTTGGCGAATTTTTGAACAAGGCGCTGGACCTTGGCGCCGATTACGTGGCCACCGGACATTATGCCCGCGTTGTGGAAGAAGCGGGAGTGTACAAGCTGCTGCGCGGCGTCGACAATAACAAGGATCAAACGTACTTTTTGAACGCGCTGAACCAGGAGCAGCTCTCCAAAGCGATGTTCCCGATCGGCCATCTGCCCAAGCCGGAGGTACGGCGCATTGCCGAAGAGGCCGGGCTGTACACCGCCAAGAAAAAAGACAGCACCGGGGTCTGTTTCATCGGCGAGCGGAATTTCCGCGAGTTTCTGAGCCACTATCTGCCGGCTAAGTCCGGCGAGATGGTCGATATCGTCTCCGGCGAAGTCAAAGGCCGGCACGACGGCTTAATGTACTATACGCTCGGCCAGCGGCAAGGGCTCGGCATCGGCGGTTCGGGCACAGGCGAACCTTGGTTTGTCGCCGAAAAAGATCTCGAACGGAACATCCTGTACGTCGTTCAAGGCGACAAGCACCCAAGCCTCTATTCGACCGGCCTGACCGCGTCGGGCGTCAACTGGATCGCCGGGCAGGATCAACTGCCGCAAGGGCCGTTCAAGTGCACGGCCAAGTTCCGCTACCGTCAACCCGACCAAGGGGTTACGGTAACGGCGCAGGAAGACGGCACGCTGTCCGTTCAATTCGATGAGCCGCAAAAGGCCATCACCCCCGGGCAGGCCGTCGTCTTCTACGATGGCGAAATTTGCCTGGGCGGCGGCATTATCGAAGCGCCGGAGAAGCTGCCTGTACCGGAGCTCGGCCGCCATCGGTAAACCCGCTCGTTTTCCGCAAAAATCCCCGCCTTCCGGCTTCATACAGCCTGGAGGGCGGGGATTTTTTTGCAGTTATGGTCTTCGGAGAGGGGGCTACAACTCCCTACTCCCCTTTGCGCCGGAGCTCCTGATTATGCCGGATCTTGCTCTCGTTTCCCTGCTCCGTCGCATGGTAAAAGGAGCGCCCGGCGAGATGGGCCGGCAGATATTCCTGCTTCACGTAGTGGCCGGGATAGTCGTGCGGATATTTGTAGCCGGTATGCCCCAGCTTGACCGCCCCTTTGTAATGGGCGTCCCGCAGATGCAGCGGCACCTCCGCGCTCCTGACCTCCTCGATGGCCGCCATCGCGTTGCCGATCGCCGCCACCACGCCGTTCGATTTCGGGCTCTCGACCGCGAACAGGATCGCCTGGGCGATATTCAGTTTGGCCTCGGGCCAGCCGTTGTGGCGGTAAGCCTCCAGGGCGCTGACCGCCTGCACCATGGCCTGCGGGTTCGCCAGCCCGATGTCCTCGCTGCTGGCGGCGATCAGCCGCCGGATAAACGTCATCGGGTCCATCCCCAGTTTCTCGACGGCGTAGAGAAACCAGAACAACGCGGCATCGCTGGAACCGCGGATGCTTTTGTGAAACGCGGAGAGGACATCGTACTGCGTCGACTCGTCCGCTTTGACCAGCGGGCGGCGGATCGACTCCTCCGCCACCTCGAGCGTGATGAGGACGGTGCCGTCCCCGCGGGGCGGCGTCGTCATGGCGGCGAGCTCCAGCGCGTTGAGGGCCCGGCGGATGTCGCCGTTGGCCATCTCCGCGATATGCCGGAGCGCCGCCTCGTAGGTCTCGAGCTTCATAAAGCCGAGACCTTTCTCGCGATCGTCCAGCGCCCGGCGCATGGCGACGAGCGAGTGCTCCTTCGTCAGCGGTTCCAGCTGGAAGAGCGTCGAACGGCTTAACAAGGCCCCGTTTACATAGTGGAACGGGTTCTCGGTCGTCGCGCCGATGAAGATGATCGTACCCTTCTCCACCGCGGGAAGAAGGGCGTCCTGCCGCGAGCTGTTGAAGCGATGGACCTCATCGAGAAACAGAATCGTTTTCGTGCCGTAAAACGCTTTATCGTTCTGCGCCTTTTCGATGACCTCCCGGACATCTTTGACGGAAGCGTCGACCGCGTTGAGCCGCACAAATTCGGCCTGGGTGTGGTGGGAAATAATATGGGCCAGCGTCGTTTTGCCGCAGCCCGGAGGACCGTACAGCAGAATCGAGGAGACCTGGTCGGCTTCAATCGCGCGCCGGAGCAGCTTCCCCGGGCCGACGATATGCTCTTGCCCGATATATTCGTCCAGGGTCGTCGGCCGCATCCGGTCGGCCAGCAGCCGCCCCGAGGGATCGCTTTCCCGGGAATAAGAGAATAAATCCATGAACTCACTTCCTCAATTCATTTGTTATCGACTATACAATACACATTCTAGCACATGAACGGTAAAAAACATTTATAAACGTTCTTTCGCTTTCTTCCCCACCTCGAATATGAGTTAATATAGATGTCGGGCCGACGAATCACTGGAAAGGGGGCTGATCGAAGTGATTTCAGTGAGTGAGGTGGCTTCCGCGTAACGCGGGAGCTCATGCTAGGGGGGCTGTAATGCCCCTCTTATTTCCGTTTGAAACCAAGTATGTTAAGATAGACGCAAGCATTGCCAAATTAGGGCAAACCAAATTTTACGCCGAAAGGGGGATTTACGACCATGGAAACTCAATTTATCCGCCAAACTTCCATACCCAGGATCAAGGAGGAACATGATCGTGAACTACAAAAACGGGAAGGATGTGCTTCCCCCTAGGCTGTTGAAAGAACTTCAGAATTATATCCAGGGCGAACTGCTCTATATCCCCAAGCCGGAACGTTCCCGGGCATTATGGGGTGAGCTCAGCGGAACCCGCAAATCGATGGCCAAAAGAAATGAAGAAATCTACCGCCTATACCATTCGGGGCATACCGTCAGCGATCTGGCGGAGCGATTTTTTCTATCCGACGAAAGCATCCGTAAAATCATTTGTAAAATGCGAACCTCCCTCAGGGAAGCCGCAGCCGTTACCGAATAGAGATAGGCCGCCCGGATCAGGCCCGGACGGCCTATTTGATTTGCGCGAAAAAAAACGAATCCGTTTAGGACTTATGGGCGCTGGGAGGTATAATATACATATAACGAAATTCCACGATGCTCTGAAGAACGAGGTGAACCGATGATGCGGACCGGCCCGAACAACCCGGACAAACTTGCCGAAGCCCCCGATACGAAAAGCGGGGAACTGCAAAAGAACTTCAAACGCTGCGCCCGCTGCGGCGAAATAAAGCCGGTCTCTCATTTTTTACGGCGCACTGGCAAGCGTTCCGGCAAGGGCGCCCGCCGGGGCACCTGCCGGGGCTGCCGCGCCGAATTGAAACGGCTGGGGCAGCCTGCCTCCCGGCCGATCGAGCTCAAAGCGTCCACGGCTGCGGCTGCGGATAAGCCGGTCGAAGGGACAATCGCCCGCCCCTTGATGAAGCGGGCTCTCCCCGCTCCTCCCGCTTCGGCGCCGGCCTCGGCCCCCGATGCCTCGGTGCTGCGCCCTAACCGGGAGGGGAAAATCCGGATGCGCGGCCGGACCGACAAAGGCAGCCGCTGGCATCAGGAGGTCGACCTGGAACTCGCGGTCACCCTCGTGAAAGAGCATGCCGCCGTCGTCGTCAATCGCCACACGATCCGCCGTTTGTACAGCAACAAGGCCTTCCGCCGCTACATTTTAACCCGGGACCGCTATACCTGTTTTTTCTGCGGCGCCTACGGGGATACGATTGACCACCTTTTGCCGAAAGCCAAGGGCGGACATACGACGCCGCTAAATTGCGTCTGCGCCTGCAGCGAATGCAATCAAAGCAAGGCCGACCGCAGCCTGGAGGATTTTATCGACGGCCGTTGAATGCGGTCCGGCTGGTTTAGCCGGGCAGCTTTACACATCGGCTGGCACTTTGTCCGGCACATACTCCGGCAGTTGTTCGCCATGCATCAGCCACAGCTCATGCAGAGCCCGCGTGCAACCGACGTACAGCAGCCGGGCATCCTGCGGGCCATAGTGGGCCCGGTCCACATCCGTCACGAGCACGGCGTCAAACTCAAGGCCTTTGGACAGGTAGACCGGCAGCACGGAAATCCCGCCCGCGTATTGCCGCTGGTCGCCGTCGATCAAATGAACATCCTTGCCTTGTTCCGCCAACTCGCGATGCAGCTCCTCCGCCTCCGCCATCGTCCGGGTCAGCAGCGCCACCGTGCGGTGCGTGCCGGATAGCGTATGGTCCAAGGCTTCCGAGATGGCCGCCAGACGTCCGTCACCAACCGCCGGCTTCAATTTAACCGGCTCCCCGCTGCGGAATACCGGAACCGCCAACAGGTCGGTGCCCACCCCTTTTTTCAAAATATCGTTGGCAAATTCGATGATTTCCATCGTCGACCGGTAGCTGCGCGTCAGCGCAAAATAAGCGGTTTCCTGGGGCGCGAACAAGGCTTGCATCTCCTCCCAGGTCCGGACCCCTTTGTAGTAATGGATCCCCTGCGACAGATCGCCGAGAATCGTGAAGGAGTGCCCTTTGACGAACCGGTCCAGCACCGCCACTTGAAAAGGACTGAAATCCTGGGCCTCGTCGATGACGACGTGATCGAAAGTCAGGCTCCCCTCGATTTCCTGGATTCGGGAATGCAAGTAAAGCATGGCCGCCAGATCCTCGTCCTTGACCTGTCCCTTTTTCAAATAATCCCTGGTTTCCTTATACATCGCGGCCGGTATGCCTGAGAGGATATCCCCGTCCAAGCTGTTCCCTTTTTTTCCCCCGAACGTCAAAAATAAGTTTTTGTATAAAGCCACCGCCTCCAGCTCCGGCCACTTTTTGGCATAGGCCTTTTCCCGCTGCTGCGCTTTTTTCTTGCGTTCTTTGAGCGCGGTTTGGGAAGGTGATTTCTTCAGCTCCATCTCGACCCAGCGGTGAATCCGGGCCAACACCCGTTCTTTGCGGCGGGCAACCGGATAGTGCTTATATTCGCCCTCAAACCATTGCAGAATCGTTTCCCGGGCAAGCCGGCTCCCGTCCCACGGCTCAAAATCCGCATCGGGTACACAGCCGGCCTCAATCCGCTCCAGATAGCGGTCGAGGATCGCTTGAAAGGCAAGCGAGCCCTTGTACCTCCCGGGCAATGCTTCATCGTCCGGCCGCTTGCCGCCAAACTCATCGCTATCGAACCAGCGCGTCAGCGTAGCCGCGCCGTCGGTCGGCGCTTCCATAAGTCCCAGGACCCGGGCCGCCCAGTCGCCGAAGGTACTCTGCTGAATGTCGCCGACCCCCAGCTCGGGCAGCACCTCGGAAATATAGTCGATAAACATATGGTTTGGGGCAAAAATAACCATCCGCTCCGCCTTGATTTGCTCCTTGAACTGATACAGCAAAAAAGCGAGCCGGTGCAGCGCCACGGTCGTTTTTCCGCTTCCGGCCACGCCCTGGATAATGAGTGCGGTGTTTTTCGCCGCCCGGATGATCAGATCCTGCTCCGCTTGAATCGTGGAAACAATGTCACGCAGCCGGTTGTCTTTGTTTTCGCCGAGGCGGTACACCAGGAACTCGTCGGATACGGCCGGACCTTCGCTCTGCTTGTTGAACGTGTCCACGACCCGCTCCAGAATGCCCTTGCGGATGACGATGTTCCGCTTCAAGTACACAAGCCCTTCGATCAGTCCCTCGGGCGACTCATAGGCGGCCGAGTCCCCGCCGGTAAAGGAGTAGAACAAGCTGGCCACCGGGGCGCGCCAATCGATGATCAGCGGATTTCTCCCGTCGGCGTCGGCCACGCCCACTTTGCCGATATACAGCGGCGACGCCCCCTTGCCCCGTTCCTCAAAATCCAGCCGGCCAAAGTAAGGCTCGCGGATAGATTTCTCCAACTGCTGCCGCTGGGCTTCCCTGCCCGATTCCAGAATTTGCTCCGTAAAATCATGGCCCGTATACACGGGGATGCTACGCAGCTCTTGAAGCTTCGCTTCCACCTCGCCCAGCGTCCGATTCAGCCGCTCTTTTTCTTCTTGATAGGCACTTTGAAAATCTTCCATTTCAGTTACCTCCTAAGGTTTAGTATTCCGTCTGTGCTCCGGCCGATCCGGTGTAGCTCTGGCTGCCCTGCTCCGAAGTCAAAAGGAGTTTTATTATACCACTTAAGAACGGATTAAAGCGAATTTACTTGCTTAAATGTCACAGGTTCCGGCGGGGCCCGGCGAGCGGCGCATTCTAAATAGCGGGAAAACATCCCGCTATTTTGGACACTCCAGCCCCGCGGGCATAAATAACTGGAAAAGCTCCAGCTAATCCGCACCCCTGCGGCTCCATCGACCACTTTGTGCGGAAATAGCGGGATAAACTCCCGTTAATCCTGCTCCACAAGGGGAAACGCTCGAAATTAACGGTAGGAAATCCCGTTAATTATTAGAACAGGCACCACCACCAAGCTTGCTCATACCACACCCGCAGTCTGTCGCAACCGGCCCCCCTGCCTCAGAGAAACATTCTTGCACAACTTCTGCGAAGCCGCACCCAATAAAAAACGCAGGTTTGATGTTCCCATCAAACCTGCGCTTCGTTGCAGCAGCCTATGCATTTTATAGCGTCAGATTTTGTCCGACGGACGTTTCAAGCCCAGCTTCAGCTTCTCTATGGTTTGAGCAATCCGCTTTTCCCGCGTTTCCGCACGCTTGGCATCCGTGATCCACTCGAGGTACGCTTTCCGGTGAGACGGGGCCAGCTCGTCAAAAAACTTCGCGGCCTGCGGCTCCTTCCCGAGCGCCAACGTCAGCTCCTCCGGCGCTTCGGCGGGGGTCGCCGGTTCGCGCTTCGCCTCTCCCGTCCCGGCCGTGCGGCGGGTGGACCTCGGCGTGAGCTTCACCAGGTCCGCCGGCCGAAACCGCATCGCCGACCACACGTCATCCAGCGACACCAGCGCGATGCCGTCATACCCGGCGGCTTTTACCGTTTCCCAGCCTTTGTCCCGGGTCAGATCGGTGCCCGCCTTGGCGCCTCCTTTCGGATAGCACAGCCACAGCAGTCCGTCCGGCCTGATGGCGCGCAGCGCCGCGGGTGCCCCTTCCTCCACGTCCCGGATCGAACGGAAAAACATCTGCACGAACTCGTAACTTCCGGCCAGTCCCTCGTCCAAAACGGTATGCGCCGAGCTTAAGCCCAACTGCTCCACATACCCCTCCGGCGCGCCCAGCACGAGAACGCGTTCGTGATCCGCGGGCAATCGCAGCTTCTTGATCAGCTCCGGCTGCGGGTTCATGCCCGCACTCCCCCGGCTTCCAGCAGCTCGCGTACGGCCACGCTGACCATGATCAAGCCGACGACCGGCGGCACAAACGAATTGCTCGCCGGCGGCTGCTTCGCTTTCCGAATCTTCGCGTCGGCCGGAGCGATTTTCTCGGTGACGTCCACGCGGGGCTTGACCGGCTGTTCCGTGGAGAAAACGACTTTGACGCCCTTCTTGATGCCGTCTTCGCGCAGTTTGGTGCGGATCACCCGCGCCATCGGGTCCATATGGGTTTTGGAAATATCGGCCACCTGGAACTTTGTCGGATCCATTTTGTTGGCCGCCCCCATGCTGGAGAGCATCGGTATTCCGCGTTTGCGGCATTCCTTGATCAGGTGAATTTTGTACATGATCGTATCGGAAGCGTCCAATACATAATCGATATCGTATTTGAACAATTCCTCATACGTTTCTTCGGTGTAAAACATGTTCAATGCGATCGTCTCGCATTCCGGATTGATCAGTTTTACCCGTTCGCACATCAGATCCGCCTTTTTCTGGCCGATGGTGGTCGTCAAAGCATGAATCTGGCGGTTTATGTTCGTGATGTCGACAACGTCCTTGTCGATCATGATGATCCGCCCGATGCCGGTCCGGGCCAGCCCTTCGACCGCCATAGCCCCGACGCCGCCGACACCAAGCACGGCTACCGTGCTTTTTTTCAGAATGTCCAGACCCTCGGCACCAATGGCCAGCTCGGTTCGTGAAAATTGATGAAGCATGTGTAGGCTAACCTCCCATCAGGTTTCTGGTTCGATTCCGAACTTACTTTTTATCTTCAGCCGGTTTCTTAGCCAGCTTGATATGCAGTTCTTCCAACTGAGCCACATCGACTTCGGCCGGAGCGTTCATCAAAGGATCGGCGGCGCTTTGCGTTTTCGGGAAGGCGATCGTTTCGCGCAGGTTCGAACGGCCGGCCAGCAACATGACCAGACGGTCGAAGCCGAAGGCGAACCCGCCGTGCGGAGGCGTTCCATACTCAAAGGCATCCAGCAGGTAGCCGAATTTATCCTTGACTTCTTCCGGAGACAATTTGATGGCTTCGAACATCTTCTCCTGTACCTCACGTTTGTAAATCCGCATGGAGCCGCCGCCGACTTCGTAGCCGTTCAAGACAAGGTCATAAGCTTGAGCCAAGATTTTACCCGGATCGGTCTCGAAGAGGGCAAGATCTTCTTCGCGCGGACGGGTGAACGGATGGTGCTCCGCCACATAGCGTTTTTGCTCTTCATCCCATCCGAGCAACGGAAAGTCGACGACCCAGGCGAATTTGTACACGCTCTCGTCGATCAGGCCGAGCTGCCGGCCGATCTTCAGACGCAACGCGCCCAAAACGTCGGCAACGACCTTCTTGTTGTCCGCCGAGAAGAGAAGCAAATCGCCTTCTTCCGCACCCGTGCGTTCCTTCAACGCTTCGATTTCCTGCTCGGTAAAGAACTTGACGATCGGTCCGCGGAATTCCCCTTCCTTCACCTGAATCCAGGCCAGGCCTTTCGCGCCGTAGCGGGCGGCAAACGGGCCGAGGTCATCGATGTCCTTTCGGCTCCATGTTCCGCAGCCCTTGGCGTTCAGCACTTTGACTTCCCCGCCTTTTTCAATGACGGAAGCGAATACTTTAACACCACTGGTCGCGACAAGATCACTTACGTTAACCAGTTCCAGACCGAAACGCAGATCCGGTTTATCGGAACCGTACTTGCCGATTGCATCGGCATAGCTGAGCCGCTGGAACGGCGTTTCGATGTCCAGACCCTTGGTCTCTTTAAACAAACGGGCCACCAGCTTCTCTATCATGTCCAAAAGCTCGTCCTGACTAAGGAACGAGGTCTCGATGTCGACTTGCGTAAATTCCGGCTGGCGGTCGGCCCGCAAATCCTCGTCCCGGAAGCAGCGGGCGATCTGGTAGTAGCGTTCGACCCCGCTGACCATGAGCAATTGCTTATACAATTGCGGCGATTGCGGCAGAGCGAAGAATTCGCCGGGATGCACACGGCTCGGCACCAGATAATCACGGGCGCCTTCCGGCGAGCTTTTCGTTAGAATCGGCGTTTCCACCTCGATAAAGCCCTCTCCGTCGAGGAAATCGCGGAATACTTTAGCCGCTTTGGAACGCAGCCACAGCGTTTTCTGCATTTCCGGGCGGCGCAGGTCCAGATAACGATATTTCAAGCGCAAGGATTCATCGACTTCAATGCCGTCTTCGATGAAGAACGGAGGCGTTTTAGCCGCGTTCAGCACCTCGATCTCCGTCACGCGAACTTCAATTTCGCCGGTTGGCAGATTCGGGTTCACCGTTTCCGCATCCCGTTTTACGATTTCGCCGCGAACGGCAAGCACATATTCGGTGCGCACTTTTTCCGCAATTTGCAGCGCTTCTCCGGAGTAAGCCGGATTAAAGACGATCTGAACAATCCCGCTGCGATCACGCAGGTCGATAAACAAGACACCTCCAAGGTCGCGGCGGGTTTGGACCCACCCGTTCAGGGTAACGGTTTCTCCGATATTTGCGGTCGTCAGTGTTCCGCATTGATGCGTACGTTTCATACAGGTATGGCTCCTTCACTTTTAATTAATATGGTTAATTTTGAAAAAACGGTGTTCTTCTCTTACTTCCGCAACAAGTCGATCCACTCCGCAAGCTTGACGGTGCTCTGTTCGCCCGTTTCCATCGATTTCAGCGCAATTTCGCCGCGCTCCAGCTCGTCGTCGCCCAGGATGGCCGTATACCGGGCCTGCATCCGATCGGCGGATTTCATCTGGGCTTTCATTTTACGCCCCAAATAATCCCGCTCTCCGGAGAATCCGGCCTGCCGCAGCTTAAACAACTGGGTCGTAATCTCCTTGTCCGCCGCTTCGCCAAGCGCCACCAGATAAACATCCAGCGGCTTGACCGCGTCAAGGCCGATCCCTTGTTTCTCGAGAATCAGCGCGATCCGCTCAAGTCCAAGAGCCATGCCGATTCCCGGCTGGTCCGGCCCGCCGACGTCGGCAACAAGGCCATTGTACCGGCCCCCGCCGCCGATCGTATCGATGGCCCCGATCCCTTGCGCTTTATATTCGAACGCGGTGTGCGTATAATAGTCCAGACCGCGGACGAGCCGGTGATTGATGACATAATCCACTTCCATCGCGGTCAGCAGTTCCTGAACCTTGGCGAAGTGAGCGGTGCATTCCTCATCCAGACTGTCCAGGATCGACGGGGCCCCTCCGAACTTATCCTGGTCCACTTTGCAATCCAGCACCCGCAGCGGATTTCGCTCCATTCGCGATTGGCAGTCCTTGCAGAGCGTGTCCCTCATCGGGGTCAGAAACGCCAGCAGCTTCTCGCGATAAGCGGCCCGGCTGGCCGGATTTCCTACCGAGTTGATCTCCACCTTCACCTCTTTCAATCCCAGCTCCCGGCAATATTGAAAACCAAGAGCGACGACCTCCGCATCGATCGCCGGGTCCGTCGCCCCGAAAGCTTCGACGCCGAACTGGTGGAATTGGCGCTGGCGTCCCGCCTGCGGACGCTCGTAACGGAACATCGGTCCGATGTAATACAATTTGGTCACGTCCGGATCGCCGTACAATTTATTTTCCACATAAGAGCGGACTACACCGGCTGTGCCTTCCGGACGCAGGGTCATCCAGCGTTCCCCTTTATCCTGAAACGTGTACATTTCCTTCTCCACGATATCCGTCGTTTCGCCGACTCCCCGTTCAAATAGCGAGGTTTGCTCAAACATCGGCGTCCGGATTTCCCGGTAATTGAAACGGCGGCAAAGATCGCGGGCTTTGTCTTCGATCCATTGCCACTTTTCCACCGTGCCCGGCAGCAAATCCTGCGTGCCCGTCGGTTTCTGAAACGCCATAATCCCATCCTCCATCTCTCTTGATCTGCTTCATTTCGAAGTTTTTGGAAATAAAAAACTCCCGCCTCTGTTTATTACAAACAGGGACGAGAGATTGGTTATCCATTCACCCGTGGTGCCACCCACATTCCGAATCCCGGGGCAAAATTCGCCGCCAAAAGATCCGCTCATAAGCGGTTAACGCCCGCCTGCGCCGCACGTCTACTCTGCACCTTGATGCACTTCGCCGCCGGTTCTCGGGGAAGTCTTTCGTTCAATCATCACCGGAATCCTTCCAGCCTAGCCTGCAGGACCGCCTCCAAACAATCGCGGGCCTTCCGGGCAGGGATTCCTCTCTGCGGGTGTGGGGTTGAATTACTTTGTCCCGTCATCAAATCGGTTTGAAACTGTATATTTCCTGATTTTAAGGAAATGCAGAAACAAAGTCAAGCCCAACCCAAAGAAAAAACCTGTACCAACGGGGCACAGGTCCAAAAGGTAAATATATTAAAAGGGGGTCATGCTGTTATTATAAACAGGCTATGTTAAAGGAACATGAACCGAATATTACAGTTTCATTACAAAGCATCATAGTGTTGCCTGCCTAATCCAAATGCTCCACATAGGCGCCTTGCATCCGCAGCTTTCTCACGATGTCGTCATAGTCGTTATCCCGGACCTTGGCGGTCAACACATATTTCAGGTCATCGTAATCTCCCTCGTCCGTACGGGTTACGTCCACGACTGGGCCAGACCCGGGAACATCTCCTTGCGCACGCTCCCGTTCCCCGGATACCGGCTCGTTATCGTCGGTACGGCCCGCCATGGCCACAACGGGGACGACCCCTTGTGCGGACACGGTGCCCGGCACGCCGACCGATCCGTAAGTTCCGCCGGTATCGACCCCGGATCCGTTAAGGGGCAGCAGCGGAACGAGAATATTGCTGTTTCGGCCGATCGACCGATCCAGCGCTCCGACCTCCAGTTGTTCCGTTTCATACGGAAGCAAGCTGATCCTTGCTCCCTCCGCCTGATCTTCACTCTTGAAATAAGCCTGAATATGCTTGGACATGTCGATCTCTCCTTTAGAACGCATTGGATTTGCCGTCCCGACCATCCATGTATATCAACCGCTCGGAGAATGACCGGTTACAGCTTCTTTAACAGCTCCCGCACGAAGGCCGGCTCGTCCTTCGGAGTGCGCGATGTAACAAAATTGCCGTCCACAATGACTTCTTCGTCGCGAAATTCCGCCCCGGCATTGACCACATCATCTTGAAGCGGCGGATAGCAGGTGACGGTTCTTCCTTTGAGCAATCCGGCGCTGATCAGAATCTGCGGACCGTGGCAAATCGCCGCGATCGGTTTTCCCGAAGCGTTGGCCCGTGTCACAAATTTCTGAATATCGGCGTCGAGCCGCAGGTTTTCCGGGGAGGAACCGCCCGGTATCACCACAGCATCATAGTCCTCGGCGTTGACTTCGGAAATAGCCTTCTCCGCCGTGTATTCCGCCTTTCCCTGCTTGCCTTTCAGCGTTTCACCGGCCTTTAGTCCGATGATATCGGCTTGATGTCCGGCCTTCTTCACTTCATCATAGGGCACCTGCATTTCCGAATCTTCAAACTGGTTTGCCAGTAAAAATGCAACCTTGCTCATTTCTCCATTCCCTCCCGAAATATCTTTTGCTTTGTTATTACCCGAACGTAAGGAGATTATAACAGGGCGGATCTAACACAAAAAAGGCACCGGAACTTTTCTCCGGTGCCTTCCTCGTCAGCTTCCGGGCCTGGGAATATACTCGCCGGAAGGCTTGATCTGACGGACATGATAAAGTTGTTCCTCTTCGGCCAGGCGCATCGTCGTCCAGGCCTCGCCGCGGTGTCCCGCAGGCATCAGCGGTAGGCTCTGCCAGACCCTGGATTTCATGGATTGGCGCATCGGTTGGATCGGACTCCTTTAAAAGGGACGATTTTTCACTGTCACCCTAAGGTTGTCCAATAAGCATCCGGCCTATCCCTGGCTCCCGTTTCCATCCGCGGGCGCGGGGTGCTCAAGGATCAGGGTAACCGGCCCCCAGTTGGTCAACTCTACATCCATATCCGCCCCGAACCGTCCGGTTTCGACGACAAGCCCTTTTTGACGCAATAACTCATTGAACCGGTCATAAAGAGGGGCCGCCGTTTCCGGACGAGCCGCCGCTATAAAGCTCGGCCGTTTGCCTTTCCGGCAATCCCCGTAAAGTGTGAACTGGGACACTGACAAAATGGCGCCGCCCGCGTCCGTCACGCTAAGATTCATCTTCCCTTCGGCATCTTCAAAGATGCGCAGGCCGGCGACTTTCTCCGCCAGGTAAGCGGCATCCTTCTCCGTATCCTCGTGGGTCACCCCGACGAGCAGCATCAGACCGGGCCCGATCGAACCTACGGTTTCTCCGGCAACCGTAACCTTGGCACGCTTGCAGCGTTGAACGACAATTTTCATTTCTTTCTGGCTCCCTCAAAAGCGGGTAAAGGCCGGTTTCCTTTTACTGCATGATCCGATGCACGGTGTATACATCCTTCACCCGCTTGATTTTTTCCACGACAGATTGCAAATGATCGGTATTCCGGATCAGAATCGTCATATGCACCAAGGCCATTTTGTTTTTGTCCGAGCGTCCCGAGACCGCGGAGATATTCGTCTTGCTTTCGGAAACCGCCTGCAGCACCTCATTGAGGAAATTCCGGCGGTCGTGCCCCGTAATCTCGATATCGACACTGTAGTTGGCCTCGATGGCACGCTCCCATTCCACCTCAATCACGCGGGCCGCTTCTTCCCCATCGCTTCCGTTCGGGATATTCGGACAATCGCTGCGATGCACGGAAACGCCGCGCCCCCGGGTAATATAGCCGACGATATCGTCGCCCGGCACCGGATTGCAGCATCTGGCAAACCGCACAAGCAGGTTGTCGATCCCCTTGACGACCACCCCGTTGGTTGGGCGGGGCTTCCGTTCCTCGGCCGCTTTCACTTCCTTCACTTCGGAAGTCAGCTCGATCGAATGACTCTCCTCCTGCTCCTTGCGCAGCTTCTCCGTAAGCTTTGTGCAGATCTGTGCGGCCGTAATTCCGCCGAATCCGACGGCGGACAACATGTCGTCCACATCGTTAAAAGCAAACTTCTTGCAGGCCTCCATCAGCTTGTCGTCCGACATCCAGGCGGAAGGCTCGATTCCCGCGCGCTTCAGCTCGCGCTCAATTGCTTCGCGGCCTTTCTCGACGTTCTCCTCGCGCTTCTCTTTCTTGAACCACTGCTTAATCTTGCTGCGCGCGTGTGAGGACTGGGCGATCTTGAGCCAATCCTGACTCGGCCCGTATGAATGCTTCGAAGTTAAAATTTCGACGATATCTCCGGTTTTCAGCCGATGGTCCAGCGGCACGATACGGCCGTTGACCTTCGCGCCGATCGTCCGGTTGCCGACCTCCGTATGAATCCGGTACGCGAAATCCAAAGGGACGGAACCCGAAGGCAACTCGATGACTTCGCCGGATGGCGTAAACACAAAGACCAGATCCGTGAAAAAATCCATCTTCAACGATTCCACGAATTCGGACGCATCCTTGGCCTCGTGTTGAAGCTCCAGAATTTCGTTGAAGAAGGTCATTTTCCTCTCCGGACCCCCGGTTTCGGGTCCTTCCTTGTACGCCCAGTGCGCCGCGATACCGTATTCCGCCGTCCGGTGCATCTCCCAGGTGCGGATCTGCACTTCCGTCGGCTCGCCGTTCGGCCCTACGACCGTCGTATGGAGCGACTGGTACATATTGGCCTTCGGCATGGCGATATAATCCTTAAAGCGCCCCGGCATCGGCTTCCACAAGGTGTGAATGATCCCCAGGGTCGCATAACAATCTTTAATATTGTCCACGATGATCCGAATCGCCAGCAGATCGTAGATTTCATTGAACTGCTTGTTCTTCGTGGTCATCTTCTTGTAGACGCTGTAAATATGCTTGGGACGGCCGGATAGATCGGCTTCCACGCCCATCTCGTCCAGCTTTTCGGCAATCCGCGAAATCACGCTTTCGATGTATTCCTCGCGTTCCGCTCTTTTCTTCCGCATTAAATTCGCGATCCGGTAGTATTGCTGCGGATTCAAATATCTCAGCGCGATATCTTCCATTTCCCATTTGATCGCCGAAATCCCGAGCCGGTTCGCAATCGGACAAAAGATCTCCAGCGTCTCATAGGCGATGCGGCGCTGACTTTCCTCGGATTGGTATTTCAGCGTGCGCATATTGTGGAGGCGGTCGGCCAGCTTGATGACGATCACCCGGATGTCCTGCGCCATCGCGATGAACATTTTCCGGTAATTTTCATTTTGCTGCTCTTCCTTGGACCGGAACTTGATGCGTTCCAGCTTCGTCAATCCGTCCACGAGCAGGGCGCAATCCTTGCCGAAGTTCTCTTCGATTTCTTTGAGGGAAACCGTAGTGTCCTCCACGACATCATGAAGAAGCGCCGCAATGATGGACAAAATGTCCATCTGCATGCTTACGACAATTTCCGCAACAGCCAAGGGATGCAGAATATAAGGTTCGCCGGATTTCCGCACTTGTCCGTGATGGGCCTGCTCCGCGAAATCATAGGCTTCCCGGACGCGCTCCAAATCGGGTTCTTTAATATAGGCGGACGCCTTTTCAAGTAATCGCTCTATGCCCATTGAATCCTGCTCGAGTCCTTTCTATATGAAAATAAACGGGATAACTGCATGTAAGAGGACATTTTTCCCCCAATTTTGATTTCCTATAATTATGACTCTTGCGTTCTCTTCCGTCAACACTTGAAGACGTGGTATCCAAATCCAGCAAACCTGCCCCGAATTTAAAGTATGCAACGATTCGCTTTAGGAGAATCTGTAAAGGAATCCCGAAAGGGCATTAAATTTTCTGTTGAAAAATGTCATCAATCTCTATAATCTATTAAGGATGGTCTTCAATAAGCGGAAAAATAGAGGAGTGACCCCGTTTGCAACGTGAAATTCAAGTGAATGAAAAAGTTCCTTTCGCCCCCGGCGTCCTGCTGAGCCTGCAGCATCTGTTTGCGATGTTCGGCAGCACCGTGCTGGTGCCGAATTTGTTCGGCGTCGATCCGGGCATGATCCTGCTGATGAACGGGATCGGTACGCTGCTCTACATTTTAATCTGTAAGGGGAAAATCCCCGCTTACCTGGGTTCGAGCTTTGCGTTTATCTCCCCCGTTCAGAGCGTGCTGATTTCCCATGCGGATGCGGGCAACGGTTTTGCACTGGCTTTGGGCGCTTTTATTATCACCGGTCTGATCTTCATCGCCGTTGGTCTTATCGCCAAATACGCGGGGACCGGCTGGATTGACGTCGTGTTCCCTCCGGCCGCCATGGGCGCTATCGTTGCCCTGATCGGGCTTGAATTGATCCCGGTTGCCGCCGGTATGGCCGGATGGATTTCCACCAATCCGACAGAGCCTTGGACACCCGACCCTCCGACAATTCTGCTGTCCCTGCTCACCCTTGGCGTAACGGTTCTCGGCGCGGTCCTGTTTCGCGGATTCCCGAAAATTATTCATATTCTGATCGGAATCGTGGTCGGCTACGTGACCGCCTATTTTATGGGCGAGGTAAACACCGCGGCGATCGCCAAGGCGAAATGGTTTTCGCTCCCTACCGTCACTACGCCGCAGTGGGATCCCTCTGTAATCATCACCATCATCCCCGTCGCGCTGGTCGTGATCGTGGAGCATATCGGCCATTTGCTCGTAACGAGCAATATCGTCGGCAAAGATTTGTCCAAGGATCCCGGCCTACACCGCTCTCTGCTCGGCAACGGCTTGTCGACGATCCTGTCCGGCTTTGTCGGTTCGACGCCTAATACTACTTATGGAGAAAATATCGGGGTTATGGCGCTGACCAAGGTTTACTCCGTCTTTGTCGTCGGCGGTGCGGCGTTTTTTGCCATCCTGCTCTCATTCTCGGGCAAGTTCTCGGCCATTATCGCTTATATTCCTCCCGCGGTCATGGGCGGTGTCTCCCTGCTGCTGTTCGGCGTGATCGCCGCATCGGGGCTGCGGATTTTCGTGGAACAGAAAGTCGACTTCTCCAAACCGACCAACATGCTGCTCGCTACCGTCGTCCTGGTTGTCGGCCTCAGCGGCACCAAGTTGGTTATGGGCAACGTAGAGTTGAAGGGGATGGCTCTCGCTACGATTGTCGGCATCCTGCTCAGCCTGTTCTTCAAGCTGTTCCAGGTGCTCGGATGGTCCAATGACAAGGATGAAGCGGCCCACTAGGAGTTATGCAAAAGAGCTATGCTTTCCGAACCGTTCACGGTTCGGGAAGATAGCTCTTTTTGTTTAGATTATAAATGTACGTCGATAGACGTTGTTCTTATCGCTTAAGCGATGGTTAGAAATCGTAATGGACGAGGGTGAAGACGTCGATTCCCGGCAGCTTGGCCCGGCCGTTCAAGTCGCCCAGTTCGATCAGGAAAGCGGTTCCGACTACGTTTCCTCCCAGCTTGCGGACCAGGTCGACCGAGGTCGAGATCGTACCGCCGGTTGCCAATAGATCATCGGCAATCAGCACATTCTGCCCCGGTTTAACCGCATCCGTATGCATCGCCAGTTTGTCCTTGCCGTATTCCAGATCGTAGCCGACCTCGATGGTTTCGTAAGGCAGCTTCCCGCTTTTGCGGATCGGGACGAACCCGACGCCCAGGGCGTAAGCGAGCGGCGCGCCGACGACAAAGCCGCGGGCTTCCGGGCCGGCGATCAGATCGATCTTCAGGTGGGACACCAGGCTTTTTAGTTTTTCAATAGCAAGCCGGTATTTCTCACCGTCATTCAGCAAGGTCGTAATATCTTTGAAGCTGATTCCCGGCTGCGGAAAATCGGGAATGACCCGGATGTAATCTTTAAAATCCAATACAATCTCCTCCTAGGTATGCGAAACGCTAATAAGTATATGGTATATAGCTATGAAGCTCCTTGAATCCGGGTTTGCAACCATTCGGTAATCTGGGAAACCTTGGCCCTGAGCAGCATCTGCTCCGTTTCCGCAAGCAGCCCCAGCTCCATGTACCTTGCGGATGATTCCAGCGGGCGCTTGGACGGGGATGGCATTACGGTTACTATTCCCGAAGTCCGTGCAATAAAGCCAAGCTCTTCAAAAACGTCCATGGTAAGGGCCAACATGCGTCTGGATAACCGCGTTCTGGCCATCATGGCGGAAATCAGCTTCTCTTCCGGCTGCCCCTCGGCCGCAAAGCTTCGGAGCAAAGCATACACCTGCTTGAACTGGTCTCGGGTCGGCGGCTCCAGCAGCTCCTGAGGCGGGGTTTTCGGATGAAGCAGATAAACCCTTTCCAAAGCCCCGAATAATCCCAGTATGCGGTTCCAATCCACGGGAGTTTTCGGCAGCTCCAGCAAAAAAAGTGTGGTCACTTCCCGGGCTCCCGTTTCGGGATCGCGGGATTTTGCCGGTACGGCACCGACTCTCCTATCATATACCCAAAGCGAGGCAGGATTCAATTCCGGACGCTCCAAAATTTCGGAGTCCGGGTTGAGCAGCGCCGCAACGGATTCCGCACGGAATCCCGGGCATTTCAAGAGTTCTTCGGTCAACTCGTTCAGTTTGGCTGCCGGCTTGCCAAAGCCGCGGAAATCATGCACCTGCAGATGGGACACGGCGATGTCTTGAATCAGCAATTGCGGTTTCCGCGAGCCGTTCCACTCATTAATTCCCGCCTCCGCGACGATATCGAGCTCCGCCTCCTCGGCCAGCATGATGGCCAGCTCCCCTTTTCCGAAAGCTACCGCCTCCATCGTTGTGTTGTTCTGGGCGACCGTAAGCCGTAAATGCTTGCCGTCTTTTCCGATCGGCTTGCAGTCCACCAGCTTCGCACCGCGGATCAACAAGCGGGGACAGGGGTTGCCCATTCCGAAAGGAGCCAAAGTTTCCATCTGCTCAATGACCGATAGGGTGATATCCGACAAAGAGCACTCCAAATCGTTCACCATTGTCGGAACAAAGTGCTCCGGCTTCAGCACACCTGCGGCAAACTCATTCAAGCGCCGCTCAAAGTCGGCCAGATTCTCGCGGGAAAGCGACATTCCGGCAGCCGAAGGGTGCCCGCCGAAATGATCCAGAAGATCGGCACATTCCGTCAGGGCCTCGTATATATCAAAACCGGGAATCGAACGGGCCGAGCCTTTGCATTCTCCCGTCTCGGGGTGAATGCCGAGCACCAGGGTTGGCCGGTAGTATCTCTCCAGGATTTTGGAAGCGACGATGCCCACGACGCCGACGTTCCATCCTTCCCCGGCCACGACAATCACATCCGGCAGCTTTCCCGCCGCCGCCTTTGCTTCCAGGCCGAGCAGGGCCTCCTGAACGATTTGCTCCACCAGTTCCTGCCGTTCTTTGTTCAGGATGTCAAGTTCAAGAGCCGCCGCTTCCGCTTCCTCCGCCAGTTCGGTAACCAGCAGTTTCACCGCGCGGTCCGCATGGCTCATCCGTCCGCTGGCATTGATTCGCGGCGCCAATCCAAAGGCCACGTTCATAGCCGTGACTTCCCCCGCTTTCCAGCCCGCAATTTTTAACAGAGCGGTCATCCCCGGAAAAGGTGAATCCGCCATGGACGCCAGACCGGAGCGGACGATCGCCCGGTTCTCGCCCGTAAGCGGCATTAAATCGGCAATGGTGCCCAAAGCGGCAAGCTCCGTCCAGGATGCGGGCACTTCTTTCCCGAGAAGGGCCGTGGCCAATTTATACGCCACCCCTACTCCGGCCAGTCCTTTAAAGGGATAAGGACAATAAGGCAGCTTGGGGTTGATCAATGCGAAGGCTTCCGGCAGCCGGGCAGGCGGCTCATGATGGTCGGTAACAATCACGTCCATTCCGGCTTCCTTGGCAAAGGCGATCTGTTCGAAGGCGCTGATCCCCGTATCCACCGTAATCACCAGCGTGACCCCGCGTTCCCGGGCCTGCTGTAAAGGCGGAAGATGCAGTCCATACCCCTCTTTGGAACGGTGGGGGATGTAATACTCGAAGTCAGCCTTTAGATGTCTCATTAAACAAATCATCAACGCCGTCGAGGATACCCCGTCCGCGTCATAATCGCCATATATCAAAATGCGCTCCCCATGCTCCAGGGCTTTCCGAATTCGCGGGACCGCCTCTCGCATTCCGCTCAGCAGAAACGGATCATGTAAATCTCCCATAGTCCCTTTGAGAAATGCTGCGGCTTCGTCCGCATCGGTTAATCCCCGGGTCACCAGTAAAGAAGCGACTAGCGATGGAAGCTTCAGTTTCCGCTCCAATTCCGCGGCAGCATCCCGGTCGTTGGGGAGTATTTTCCATTGATATCTCGGTTGAATCAAGCCTCTAACACCTTCTTTCTAAGACCCTTTCCTACTGAAGCAAGGTCGGCAGATCATCGCCGGCACCTTCGAAATTGCTTTTGTAAGGATAACCGGGATCATACGGAAACACCTGAATGCTTACCTCGCTGATATGCGTGAACCGGGTCATCAGCAATACCTTTGCCCGTGTGGCGATCTCATTGGCTTCCAGGACGGTGATCCGCGGATTTACACTGATTCTGGCGGTAACCGTTACATAATGACCGTTTTCCTTGGCTTTCAGTTCGTCCACCGTGATGACCCCATGCACCCGCTGAACCGTCTCGACGAACAGGGAGGCGTCCTCTTCCTGGATGTCCGAAATCAAAGAACCGTATACGGTTCCCAGAATCATGCGATACACTCGCCACAGCACCATGACGGACACGAGCAGCGATGCGGCCGGGTCCAGATAAAGCAGCACGGGCACTCCCATCTCCTGGCCGGTCATCGCGCCGAATACGCCGATCAATACGGCGACCGAGGCGTAAAGGGAATGTCTGTGCGAATCGACCAACCCCTGAACCTGTTCGCCTTTAGACCTCCGAAGCTGGCGGTACTGGTATTGGAACAGCGCTTCCTTCAGCGCAATCGAGATGACGATAGCCACGCCGGCCAAGGCGCCGGGGGGAGCTATCTTTCCTTGGGATATCTCGCCGATGGAGGAAATGCCCATTTGAAAGCTTCCCATCAGCAGGAACACGGACAAAAAGATGGCCAGAAGCGGCTCCCCGGCTTTTCCGGCACCGGACCGCCGGGATTCCCCGTTCTTTTTCGCTTGTCTTGGCAGCTTGAGTTTCTCACAAACCAGGGCGGCCCCGTCCGCGGCCGAATGCAGCGCGCCCGCCAGCAGCGCCCTGCTGTCGAAGAGCACACCGATCGTGCCCTTAAATGCGGCTAAAACAATATGATTAGCGATACCGAGCCATACTGCGGAATTGGTTGGAGCGGCTTGTTCGCGCGACATATGAATCCTCCTGAGACATTTTTACGTAAAGAGAGGGAAAGCCGCGTCAAGATTCGACGCGGCTCTATTATACCAAACAAAAGGCTAAGCGGCCTCTTAAGACGCCTTGGCCGGCTTGTTTTTCTGCTTGCTCTTCAAAACGAACCACAACGGGCTTGCGATGAAGATCGAGGAATATGCCCCGAACAAGAGCCCGATAACCATCGCCAGCGAAAACATCCGGATCGATTCTCCACCGAGCAGGAAAAGGAAGAAGGCAGCCACAAATACCGTTAATGCGGTGTAAATCGAACGCATAATGGTTTGCGAGACGCTTCGGTTGACCAATTCGACCAGGTCCTGACGGGTTTTCAGCTTGCTGAAGCGCAAATTCTCACGAATCCGGTCAAAAATTACGATCGTATCGTTAATCGAATACCCGATAATCGTCAAAACGGCAACGATAAAGGTCAAATCGACTTCCAAGCGGAAAATCGAGAACACCGAAACGACCATAAATGCATCATGCAGCAGGGAGACAATCGCCGCCAAGGCAAATCTCCATTCGAAACGGATACTGACGTAAACGATAATGCCCAGACAGGAGATCAGGACGGCATAGATCGCGTTGCGAGCCAATTCCTTGGCCATTTCCGGATCGACCGTGTTCACCTCAAAGGAGGCTTTCTCATCAAGCTTCGTTATCTCCTGCTTCAATTGGGATTCCTGGTCCTCATTCAACACCTTGGTAAACCGGATATTCATCCGTTCCTCGCCGGGACTTATTGTCGCTTCATCCGAGATCTTCAGCTTGTCCAGAATCGGCTTTACTTGCTCCGCGGTGATCCCCTTGGTCAACGTGATATCCACATTGGAGCCGGCTCTGAAATCTACGCTGTAATTCAGCCCAAATACGGACAAACAAATAATTCCGGCAAGGGTCAGAGCGATCGAAAATATATAAAAATACTTGCTAAGATGTACATAGTCCAAGGTTTTCTTAAAGCTCACGTATATCACTCTCCTTTACACCGAAGTACTTCGGCTTCAACAGTTTACCGGCTTTAAGCAGCAGGTTCAACAGGAAGCGGGAGAGGTAAATGTTCGTTGCGATACTCAGCACGATCTCTACGATAAGCACAAGCGCAAAGCCTTTGACCGCGCCGGTTCCAAACCAGTACATTACGGCCGCGACAATGATCGTTGTGATTTGCGAGTCCATAACGGTCCGGAAGGAGTGCTTATCCCCGGCTTTGACGGCGGACATCACGCTCTTGCCACTCTTCATTTCTTCATGAATCCGTTCATTGGTTATAATGTTGGCGTCGACCGCCATCCCGACCCCGAGAATGAGGGCTGCAATCCCCGGTAACGTCAGCGTGAAATCCGCCCATTCAAAGACGAGTATCAACAGCCATGTATGGACGATCAGCGTGAAGGCGGCTACCAGACCGGGAACCCGGTACATGCCCACCATAAACAGCAAGATGAATGCGGAAGCGATCAATCCGGCTTCGATCGTCTTATCGAGGGATTGCTTGCCCAGCGTAGCGCCGACGCTTTGCGTATATTTCTCGGTCAGCTTCAGGGGCAAAGCGCCCAGGTTGATGTTATCGCGGACTTCCTTGGCTTTCTCTCGGTCTCCCCCCACGGTGATTGTGGCGGTACCCTCCGTTAGTACGTTTTGTACGATGGGGTCGGAAATCAACTTATCATTCATGTAAATAGCGAGCGGTTGACCGATTAAACGCTGCGTAATCTCCGCAAATTTCTTCTTGTCCTTGACTTTGATGCTCACGATCGGCTCGTTCATCGAGTTAACTTCCAGCTTGGCCGCGTTCTCGACAAAGTCCGTCCCGATCATTTCGATTTTGTTGTACTCGTTTTCCGATTTTTCCGTCCCGTCCTTACTACGGAAAGTCAAAGAAGCCGGTTCCTTCATCAACTTGCGGACTTCGGCCTCATCGGTCACACCTGCCAGTTTCAGACGTATGCGGTTCGTCCCTTCCGTCGTAACTTCCGGTTCGCTGGTTCCCAGCTTATTGGCCCGGTCTTCCAGGCTCTGAGCGGTTTTTAACAGCGATTGTCTGGATACTTCCTCTCCGCCTTTCATCGGCGAAGCCTCATACAAAATCTCGAACCCGCCTTTCAGGTCCAGTCCGAGATGTACACTTTTCAGCAATCCGGGGGTTGACCAGACCATAAGGCCGGAAATCACAACCACGACGGTTACGAATGCAAAGATTCTTTTCATCCCGTGCTTCCTTCCCCTTTCAATTCTCAATATTCCTATTATAGCTATGCCTGAAATGAGCGTCAATTTATCAAATTATGTCGGTTTTTAAACAGTGGTTAAAATTCCATCACAAAAAAGACCCCTTTCATTCGAAACGGGATCCACGAAATGCGGAAATCGTCATATAGTTCATAAACTGGGTCGCTTTTAAAGAAAGGATATCATTCACTAACTGATACAATGGCGGGAAGCCTTCTTTCTCGTATTTCTGGCTGACGCACTCCCAGATATCCCGGCCGGTAACATGCTCATACCCGATTAACCGGAACTCCTCCGCTTTGCTGACGCAAAGGCTTTCGATTGCTTCGTTTAACTGCTTTTCGCTCATTTCATCTTCAGCCATCATGATGCCTCCTTCTATCTCCCCGTCTTATTACATTCTACCTTATTTTTTGGATTCCTGCATAAAGACCCAAAAAGACAAGTCATGAAGTGGGACAGGACCGGCATATGGTTATTAACAACCGCGGGTCTTGCATGCACGCAAAGCCGCTTAATAAGGAGAGAGGGAATCCCATTTGAACAAACAGACCTTTATCCAGGGCACGATGATTCTGCTGGCCGCAAGTATAATCAATCGTATTCTCGGGTTTATTCCGCGAATTTTGCTTCCCCGGGTCATCGGAGCCGAAGGCGTCGGCCTCTACCAGCTTGGTTATCCGTTCTTTCTCGTGATCGTCACGCTGATCGCCGGAGGCATCCCGCTGGCTGTCGCCAAGCTGGTCGCCGAGGCGGAATCGGCCGGCGTCCCCGAGCGGTCCAAAGCCATCTTGCGAACAAGCCTGATTTTTGCAACCGGGGCCGGGTTGTTTTTTACGGTCCTGTGCATTGTGGGGGCTCCTTTGGTCACGCGCTATATTTTGACGGATCCGCGGGTATATCAGACTTTCCTGGCCATGAGCCCGATGATTGTCATCGTTGCCATTTCCTCCGTATTCCGCGGCTATTTTCAAGGGAAGCAAGACATGATTCCTTCGGCCGTATCCTCCATTCTGGAGACGGTAGCCCGGATCATTTGCGTGCTGTGGTTTTCCTTTCTGCTGCTGCCGATGGGAATCGAATATGCCGCAGCCGGGGCCATGCTTGGTGTCGTTGTCGGTGAAATGGCCGGAATGGCGGTCTTGCTATGGCAGTATCACCGGCTGAAACGTCGGGAAAAGAAGGCGCAAGGAACCCCGGAGATCTCCGTAACCGCGCCAGCCACCCGGGTTAAGAGTTTTTCCGCAATGCTCCGCAAAATTCTGCGTATCGCCATTCCGGTTACCGGAGGTCGCCTTGTCGGCTCGCTGTCCTATTTGCTGGAGTCCATTACTACCGCGCAAAGTCTAGCGATTGCAGGGGTTGCTACCGCCGTGGCCACCGCCCAGTACGGAGCGCTGCAGGGCATGGTTATTCCCTTGCTTTTGCTGCCGGGGGCCTTGACCTCCGCCCTGGCGGTTTCCCTGGTTCCTTCATTGGCGGAGGCGCAAGCGCGGGGGGATCACCGAACGATTCACTTGCGATTGCATCAATCCATCCGGCTAGCCCTGGTGACGGGCGCCCCCTTCGCTGCGGTTATGTATGTTTTGGCCGGACCACTTTGCGAGTTGGTCTATAATGATGGGGATATAGCGGGCATGCTGAAACTGATGGCCCCTTTCGCGCTCCTGCTGTACGTCCAAACCCCGCTGCAGGCAACACTGCAAGCGCTGGATAAGCCGGGAAGGGCTCTCGTCAACACGCTGATTGGAGCGATCGTTAAAATTGTTCTTATTTTTTACCTGGCTTCAAATCCGTCGCTAGGCATTTATGGGGCCATTCTTGCCATCATCGTCAACTTTGTGATCGTCACTGTACTCCATGGGCAAAGCGTCGCCAAAACGTTAAATTACCGGTTGCCGTTGCTGGATCTGGTCAAAGTCTGTTGTGCGATGATCATCATGGCCGGTGCCGCCTCTTATCTCTACTATGAAGTTCCCATGGGTGGTAACGCAGGAGTTCAATTTCTGACCTCCGTCTCGCTCTCGGGTATTTTGTATTTGATTTTATCCGGTTTGCTGGGGCTCGTGGATTTGCATGATCTTAAACGCCTCCCCCTATTCCGGAGATGGTTCAAGGCCTAGAAATCTCCTAGTCGTTCTTCTTTCGATTGAAGTAAAATCTGCCCCTATGATCGATCGAACAGAAAAAGACATCCTTGAAATCCTGGACCCCCTTGGCCTGAATTTGATTTTTCAACCAGAACCGGGTTTTTCCGATTTGTTTCAAATTGTGATCGTCCACTTTTCCGTCCAAAATCAGTGGCAGGGGCAGCGCTTCATATTTTACCTTAGGAACGAGCGACGGGAATACCGCTTCCTTGCTCTTGCCATCTTTGGCGGGGTGCTCGCCGGCCAGTGTTTTATCTTTCGGCAGCACGCTGAGCTTTCCGCTGGTTTCCAGCACGGCAAACTCCACATCGGCCACGCTGTCTATATTTTGAGACCGCAGCTGCATCAACAAGTCATCGATGTTATAGCGCTGCTTTCTCATTTCTTTCTGATTGATATCCCCGTTACGGATAATGACGCTCGGCTCGCCATCGAACCAAAGCCGCACCTTGCGAAACCTCAAGGACAAGACGGCAATGCCGATTTGGATAAGCAGCAACGTGATCATCGGAACAATCCCGTCATATAGAGGTCGTTCCGGATCTTCCAGAGCGAAAACCGCGATTTCCGCAATCATAATCGAAATGACCAGATCAAAGATGGACAGCTGGCCGATTTCTCTTTTCCCCATAATCCGCATGACTCCGAAAACCAATACATACATCAATACCGTTCGAAAAACGACAAGTGAAAGATGTGTGATATGCCCGGCCATAACTGTTCCCTCCCGTCATTTCTCAAAAATGGGGTGTACCTGTATTCTGGCTTTCGCTTCCCGCTAACATGCCAAACAATTTATTCCTGATTTTTGGACGTTCAGTCATAACGCTCCCGGCTTGGCCATAAAATGGGTTAACAATATCGAATGGAGGAACTTGCCATGCATCTCATTCGCCGTATGTTCTCATTCCGCTTTTCTCATCCTACTGTTTCCGGATTATGGTACGCTTTTCTGTGGATGATGATCGGTGCCTTAATCTTGTCGCTGCTGCTTCAATCCGGGATTTTGGAAGAAGAGGAACTCACTTGGTATACCTATCTGGTACACGGGATTTCTCTGCTGGCAGGAGGGCTGGTTTCCGGAAAAAAAGCCGGGCATAAAGGATTGTACCAAGGCTCTATTACAGGGGGGCTGTACGGATTGCTGTTGCTTCTTGTCAGTTTTCTGGCTCTGGATCATGCCCTGGGGGTTCAGGAGTTTGCGCTGCTCATTCCTTCGCTGCTTCTGGGTGCCGTCGGCGGGGTATTTGGCGTGAACTTTACGAAAAAGTAACGGAACTGCAAACTCCCCGTCTCTCTACTATGGTAATCTTTCATAGTGATGATGATCTATAGTAGGAGGCTTGATCGTGCAGTTTCATTCGATGTCTACAATTTCCTTGCTAACGGCGGTGGTATTTCTTCTTCTTGTTCTACTTTGCTGTACGCGTTCTTTATGGACCGCGGCGACCGCTATGCTAAGCTTGTTGGTCAAATCCAGAAAATTGCTTCTCGTGGTGGCGATGATGGTGGCTGTGCTTCTGTTAAACAGCCTGGAATTGACCTGGGAACAAAATTACAGCTATTCCGCTGATTTTACGCCCTGGGTATTCCAACTGGAAGGCCACTTTGTTTCCTTTTTTCAGCAGCTTTTTCATGCCCCTGGGGTAACTTTGGTCGTGTCGTTCTTTTATCTGGTCGTATTTCAAGCGCTTATTTTAGCCTCTTTGTTTATTTATGCCGGAGACGGCCGGCAGCTTTTCGTATATGCCACTTGCTGTACGGTTATGCTGAATTATTTGGTCGCGCTCCCCTTCTATGCGCTGTTTCCGGTCAACGAAGTATGGTCCTATCCGCCATCGGGAGCAGCGTTCTACATGCTGGAGGCTTTTCCGGAATTCAATACGCTTTACCGTCCCCTTTCGGGGATTAACAACTGCTTTCCCAGCCTGCATACCTCGGTCTCGGTTTCGATGGCGATGCTCGCGATCCGTTCGGGAAACCGGAAATGGGCGATCGCGGCTACGGCAAGCGCGGCTATTATCGTTTTCTCCATCTTTTACCTGGGCATTCACTGGCTAACGGATATGATCGGCGGACTGCTTCTCGCCACTTTGGCATCCGGCCTTGGTTTAAAATGGGCCCGGCGCCTTGATCGAAGTGTGAATCCGTCCCTCCCCTCTTCCGATTGGTCGAAAAAAAGAGCCTGAAGTTTTGACTTCAGGCTCTTTCAAGTTCACACCGTAAGGCTATGCCTTTTCATCCACCCGGTGGCTGATGGCATTGCGGTCGAACGTCATTTTCGTTACATCGTTGACGCGAATGACAACCGTATCATCGGTCAATTCTACAATCGAGCCGTGCAGGCCGCCGATCGTGACGATTTTATCCCCTTTTTGCAGCGCGTTGAGCATCGTATTGCGGGTTTGCTGTTTTTTCTTCTGAGGACGGATCAGCAAAAAGTAGAACACGGCAAACATAATCACAAGCGGCAGGATGAACGAAAGCAGTCCCCCTGTTCCCGGTGCACCGGCCGCCGGTGTTGCCGCGTAAAATTGATGGAACATCCCATTTTTCCCCCTTTCATGGTATATCCGAATCTTTAAAATCCTTTTTCGTTGCCAAAAAGACCATACTTTTCGAAAAACTCATCCCGGAAATCCAGCAATCTGTCATCCATGATCGCCTGGCGAACGTTATCCATCAGTTTGATCAAGAAATGCAGATTATGATATGTAGTCAGCCGGAGTCCGAACGTTTCGTCGGCTTTGATCAGATGACGAAGATAAGCGCGGGAATAGTTCCGGCAGGTGTAGCAGTCGCATTCCGGGTCCAGAGGTCCGAAGTCTTTGGCATACTGAGCGTTTCGGACGACCAGTCTTCCTTGGCTCGTCATCGTGGTGCCGTTGCGGGCAATCCGTGTCGGCAATACGCAGTCAAACATATCGACTCCCCGAATCGCGCCCTCAATCAGCGCATCCGGCGAACCGACGCCCATCAGATAGCGGGGCTTGTCCATCGGCAACAGAGGCACCGTATAGTCCAACACTTCATACATCAAATGCTTTGGTTCACCCACACTCAGTCCACCAATAGCATACCCCGGGAAATCCAGGGAAGTCAAATCTTTGGCGCTCTGCTTGCGCAAATCTTCATACATGCCGCCCTGCACGATGGCAAAGAGCCCTTGGTCATGCGGTCGAGCGTTGCTCTTCAGGCAGCGTTCGGCCCAGCGGCTTGTCCGTTCCGTGGATTTCTTGACATAATCGTAATCCGCCGGATAAGGCGGACATTCGTCAAATGCCATCATAATATCGGAGCCGAGCGCGTTCTGAATTTCCATGGCGACCTCGGGGGAAAGAAACAGCTTGTCTCCGTTCAGGTGGGAACGAAAATGCACGCCTTCCTCCGTAATCTTTCGCATTTCACTCAGGGAAAAAACCTGAAATCCGCCGCTATCCGTCAGGATGGCGCGATCCCAATTCATAAATTTGTGCAGCCCGCCCGCCTCCCGGACGATGTCGTGCCCCGGACGAAGGAACAGGTGATACGTATTGCTTAAAATAATCCGCGCATCCATTTCCTTAAGCTCTTCCGGGCTCATCGTTTTGACGGTAGCCTGTGTTCCGACCGGCATAAAAACGGGGGTATCGAAACTGCCGTGCGGCGTATGCACACGCCCCAGTCTGGCCCCCGATTGTTTGCAGGTTTTGATGTGTTCGTAAGTTATCGCTGCAGCCATCTATCATCCATCCTCTATAGCTTTTAGTAAATAAACATGGCGTCCCCAAAACTGAAGAACCGGTATCGATGCTCAACCGCTTCCCGGTAAGCCTTCAAGATTGTCTCCCGGCCCGCCAAGGCGCTGACCAGCATAACCAGCGTTGACTTCGGGAGGTGAAAATTGGTGATGAGCGCATCCACCAGCCCGAATTGATAACCGGGATAGATAAAGATTCCGGTCCAACCGCTGCTTTGAACCACCGGACCATTCCCGCATTTCTGCGCCACCGTTTCCAGCGTCCGCGCGGATGTCGTTCCTACGGCGATAATCCGGCCGCCTCTCGCCTTCGTCTCGTTCAACAAATCCGCGGTTTCTTGCGGCAGAACATAATATTCCTCATGCATTACATGATCCTCAACGCGATCGACCGACATCGGGCGGAACGTTCCAAGCCCGACATGCAGCGTCACAAAAGCAATATCGATCCTTTTTTTTCGAATCTCATCCAGCAGGTCTTCCGTAAAATGAAGTCCGGCCGTCGGAGCGGCCGCCGAGCCTTCATGCTTCGAGTAAACCGTCTGATATCTTTCCCGGTCATCCAGCTTCTCCTTGATATAAGGCGGGAGGGGCATTTGCCCCAAGCGGTCGAGAATTTCGTGAAAAATCCCTTGATAGGAAAAACGAAGCACACGACCGCCCATTTCACCTTCCTGTTCAATCGTCGCCTTCAGCTCTTCGCCGAACACGATGACCGCTCCGGTTTTTAATTTTTTACCGGGCTTGACCAAGGCCTCCCAGCGATCTTCTCCCAAATTTTTCAGCAGGAGAACTTCCGCTTTGGCCCCGGTATCCTCCTTGACCCCGAATAGTCGGGCGGGAATTACGCGAGTATCATTCAAGACCAAGGTATCGCCCGGCTGCAAATAATCCACGATGTCCGAAAACGTATGATGCTGTATGCTTCCGTCTTGTTTATTCAAGGCCAGCAGCCGGGAAGCGGTACGATCCGCAAGCGGCGTCTGGGCAATCAGTTCTTCCGGAAGCTCAAAATCGTACAGGTCTACATTCATAATTAGCCTTCATTCCTTGACAATAGTCACATTTTGATAGTAGTGTTGCAAGATTTTCCGATAATCATACCCGGCGTCGGCCATTCCTTTGGCTCCCCATTGGGATAATCCCAGACCATGGCCGTTTCCTTTACCTATAAACAAAAACGCCTGGGTATCGTCCACGACACGAGCCGCGCCGCTACTGTCCATAACAACGAGGTTTCCGCCGGACAAGTTCTTGGTACCGGAAGCCGTCATGACTTGAACGCCCTCAGATGCCTTTTTGCTGGCGACAACACCATCCGCACCTTGTAAAGTATAACGTCCGGTAGGCACAATATCAAACAGGGTACTCGGTAAGCCGTTCAAAGCCGAACGCAAGGCGTCGGGATATTTGACATCCACAATTTGGCCGTTGGCTTTGACCTGGGTAACCCGACCGGACGGCCCTCTTTGAGTGACCTCAAGACTGTTGATGGGCGAAGGTACCGGGGTGCTCGTTTTGCCTTTCAACGATTTCTCCAATTGCGCCGAACTGAAGGGACCCCGAATCCAGGCATAGGCGTTTGATTCAACCTGTTCACCGAGGACGATCGCCTGGTCGCCCAGATTGATTTTGGCGACGGGGTCCACTCCCGATTGAATCAATGGCAGCGGTCTGACCATGACCGAATTCGACTTGGCGGTCAGTTTCTTTAATCCGGCGGCGGTTGAGCCGCCTGTTAATTCCGCTTGGTCTTGCCGAATATAGCCTGTCTTACCGCTCGATAAAAGGACGTAATACCAGGATTTCAAACCGGCCTGCGCCGCCTGATCCTCCTCGCTCGGCACGTAGGAAAATACCGGATCAAGGCTGTTCCAGACCTCCGAGGAATCCGCTACGGCCCCGCCGCTGTTGGAGGAGAAAATCCCCTCGATGACTTTGCCGTTTACCGTGAGAACCTCACCCGCCGTGCTGTCTACAGCCTGTTTCACGCTCTTTACTTCCTTCTCCGCTCCGTTATAAACCTGGCTTAAGGTCGTGTCAACCAATCCGGCCACTTTGAATCTATTGGCTGAGGCGTTGAACAGCGCGTAACTTCGGGCGGCCACCGCCTGCGCCTTCAGGGATTCCTGGGGCCAGGAAGAAGGAACCTCGGCAGCTACGACGGAATATAAATATTGCTCTAGCGGGACTTCATTAACCAAGGCCAATTGACCGTTATAGCGGCTAATTTCAAAGTCGCCGCGATATTTGCGGTTGGATCGTTCTGCCACCTGGATCAAGGAATCTTCATCGTCCCCAATCCGCAGTGCTGCCTCACTTCCGCTAAGTTCAAAGTGATCTACTGAAGAAGGCGCTGCCAAGTTGAGCGTAACGTCGCTGTGAATAAGCAGCGCGGGCTGACTCGTGTTTGCCGTAGTCCAGGATAGCTGGGGCGCCGTTTGGTTCAGTTGCCCTTTCAACGCCGCAAGATCTGCCTCATTCGCCGCGCCCCCTGCCCATACGCTGTATTGCTGCGGTCCGGTAAGCACCACGAACGCTTCTCCGTTCGGCACATCCAGGGAAGCGCGCACCACTTCCGCTTCGACCTTACTGTCAAAGCTCCCGGCGGAAGCATAATGGACGCCCCGCACGGACGGCTGTTGGCCTTTTAGCGAGGCGGAAAGTGCGGAAGCGGTGCGATCCGCGGCTTTCCGGGCTTCCGCCTCGCTTGCGTAAGGGCCGGTATATATGAGATAGCGGGTGCCTCCGTCTTGTTTCTGTTCAAACGCCACCGGTTTATCGGCGGTTGCCTGCAGCTTCTTTACCGCCGCCGCTACCGTGTTCCAGTCCGTGCTTTCCATGACCTTTACCTTATAGCCGGAAACGCTGAAACGGGCGGATTCTCCGGCCGACAGCCGGACCCAATTGTCCCCTCCCGTCTGCAGACCGGCTCCCCAAGCCGAATCAGCTTTCAAGGTCACCGCCGGAACGGTGGACTTAAAGGTGCCTCCGAAATCCAGAAACATGGCTACCCTTACATTAGCGCTTGTCCCGCGATCGGCCGAAACGGGAAGCTGAAGGGCTCCAGCCAGCAAAAGTCCGGCCAGAAGAGCTTTTCCCCATAGTCTTGGGGAAATCCCCGGCGTCTTGTTCTTCATGTCGCGACTCCTCCTCATGTTGCTGTTGCAGTCCTATTACAGGGTGGCCAGGCGACCCTTTACTTCGGCGGTTCCGGCAGAGGAAGCCCCAAGTGGGCATAAGCCGCCGGTGTTACCACCCGGCCGCGCGGTGTCCGCTGCAAATAACCGATCTGCAGCAGATACGGTTCGTAAACATCCTCGATCGTCTGGCTCTCTTCCCCGATGGTCGCTGCAATCGTGTCCAGGCCGACCGGTCCGCCGCGAAAACTCATGATCATGGCGCGCAGCATCTTATGGTCAATCAGATCCAAGCCCATCGGATCTACCTGCAGCATCTCCAAAGCCTCTTTAGCAATTTCCGGCGTAATCATGCCGTCTCCGCGAACCTGGGCGTAGTCCCTTACCCGCTTTAGCAGACGATTGGCAATCCGCGGTGTCCCCCGCGAGCGAAGCGCGATTTCGTCGGAGGCATTTCCCAGGATCGGGATGCCCAGAATGTCGGCGCCCCGGGACACAATGAAGCTGAGCTCGTCGCGGGTATAGAACTCCAGCCGGCTCACTACGCCAAACCGGTCGCGCAGCGGCGCGGACAATAAACCGGCGCGCGTTGTGGCGCCTACCAGGGTAAAAGGCGGCAGGTCCAACCGGACAGAACGCGCGCTCGGCCCTTTGCCGATCATTATATCCAGCGCAAAATCCTCCATCGCCGGATATAACACTTCCTCCACGGTCCGGTGCAGTCGGTGGATTTCGTCGATAAACAGGACATCGCCTTCCTGTAAATTCGTTAACAAAGCCGCCAGATCGCCGGGGCGCTCGATCGCCGGCCCCGAAGTCGTCCGCAGATTGACCCCCAGTTCATTGGCGATAATATTCGCGAGCGTCGTTTTTCCCAGCCCCGGCGGTCCGTAAAGAAGTACATGATCCAGAGCTTCCTTGCGCATTTTGGCCGCTTCTATATAAATTTTAAGATTTTCCTTGATCCGTTCCTGGCCGATATATTCCGCCAAATAGCGGGGACGAAGGCTTAGCTCCACGGCTTGGTCTTCCATCATCAGATTTGCCGAAATGATTCGGTCTTCCATTTTTCAGCACCTCTTTCCTTCAGCCTATGATCAACCCGCGTACAGCAGCTTGAGGGCCTTTTTCATTACCGAATCGACAGCTTCATCCACATGCACCTGATCCTTTAAGGTGTTCCACACGCGGTCCAGTTCGGCATCGGTATATCCGAGCGCTTTTAGCCCTTCCCGGGCTTCCGGCCAGCCGGGCACACCGTCCACCGACACGACCGCGGCCGGAACCGGATCGAACAGCGAGGCGGTTCCGCCCATGCCATCCAGCTTGTCCTTGAGGTCCAGGATCATCCGCTGGGCCGTCTTTTTGCCAATACCCGGCAGCTTCGTCAAAAATGAAATATTCTCCTGATGAATCGCGGCGACCACGGTATCCGGATTGCCTCCGCTTAAAATTCCCAATGCCACTTTGGGGCCGATCCCCGACACTTCGATCAGTTTGCGGAACAGCCGCTGTTCCTCCCTGGACGGGAAGCCGAACAGTAAAATGGCATCTTCTCTGACGTGATGATGCGTATACACGGTAGTGATCTCCTGATTTTTGGCGGCAAAGGCATAGGGATTCGGACAGAAGACCCGGTACCCTACCCCTTGTACGTCCAGTACGATATATTCACTTTCAAAATGGGCGACCTGGCCCCGCAAAAAATCAATCATGACCGCAATACCTCATTTAGTTTGGAATTTAAAGTGCAGGAATGTGCGTGGCAGATCGCCACAGCGAGCGCATCGGCTACATCATCCGGTTTGGGAATCGCCTGGAGCTTCAAAAACATCCTCGTCATCTCCTGGACTTGCCGTTTTTCGGCCTTTCCGTACCCGACGATAGCCTGCTTGACTTGCATCGGCGTATATTCCGAGACCGGCAACTCTTTTTGCACCGCAGCCAGCACCATCACTCCCCGGGCCTGTCCCACCGACATCGCCGTTGTCACATTCCGATTAAAAAACAGCTTCTCCAAAGCAACCGCATCCGGCTTATACTTGTCGATCAGTTGTACCATTCCCTCATAGACATGAAGCAGCCGCTCTTCCTCCGGCGTATGGGCCTCCGTCTGAATACAACCGTATTGAACGGGTACCAGCTTACTCCCCTGCTTATCGATAAAACCGAAACCGACAATTGCGATTCCGGGGTCGATTCCCAATATTCGCAAAATCCAATCTCTCCCTAGCCTGCTCAAGTCAAGTCTCCGATCCGGCTGTTTGCACCAGCCCCTCGGGATATGTCCGGTAAAGCGAACATATGTATTCACTTCATTATAACAAAAGTTTGAAGGGGTTGAGGAAAAACTTTAATATAAATTCGAAGGCCCTTCGCTAACAAAAAAGAGACGTTGCCTCGCAACGTCCCTGGACTCTTCTCTATTTTAAATACGGGCGGCGGCCCTATTCCTTATTCTTCATCGGTTGGCTTCATGGCTCCTTCGGATGCCTCTACCGCATAGTCGCTAAAGGTGGATAATACACTGTTGTATTCTTCAATATCCCGGATGCGAATACCGTTTTGCAATTGCTCCAATACTTCGGTAGGCAGAGCGCTCTCCATGGTTTCTACGTCCAACTGAAAAAAGGTTCGGATCACCTTTTCCTGTTTGGGCGGTCCTTCAAAAAGGCTCAGATATCCCTTCTTATCAATGCCTACATAACCGTCGCGCTCACATATTTCCGACATGCCCTGCACCTGCTCATCAAACCAAACATCGCCGCCGGCGGCAAGACGCCCGCTCCATTCCGGGTGCTGCTTGGCCAATGCCTCAATCTCCTCGGGACGCATTAACCCCAGAACCGAACTTTCTTGTCCGCAGGTATAGTTCTTGTTCAGATGTACAATCCGGAGATGCTTCGTCCTCCGTAAGTCTTCGAGCCAACCTTCAGCTTCTTCCGAGGTATCGGGGGCAACCCAATTGCCGAGGGCTTCCAGGGCCAGCGGTTCTTCGGTCATCAGGCTTTCCATTTGTTTGGAGAGCGGCAAACCGAGCCAAGCCATAAAGGCAACGATACCGCACGCACAGATGGTAAAAACCTTACGTCTCCATGCTCTCCAACATTTCCCGAGCCACTTTAAAGGATGAAATTTATTCACGAGGATCCCCTTCTATCGGAGTTTTATTGTATATTCTGACCTCGTGTTTCTAGAAATATACAATGCCTTTAGCACCCCGGTTCACATTTCCAATTCCAATAAAAAAAACAGCCATCCGTAAGATGACTGTTTTGGATCGGGACGACACGATTCGAACATGCGACCCCCTGGTCCCAAACCAGGTGCTCTACCAAGCTGAGCTACGTCCCGATAAATGCCGGTGAAGGGACTCGAACCCCCACGGTTTCCCTCACGATTTTGAGTCGCGCGCGTCTGCCAATTCCGCCACACCGGCCTATAAAAAGAATGGCGCGCCCTAAGAGATTCGAACTCCTGACCTTTTGATTCGTAGTCAAACGCTCTATCCAGCTGAGCTAAGGGCGCGCATTATGGAGCGGACGACGGGAATCGAACCCGCGACCCTCGCCTTGGCAAGGCGATGCTCTACCGCTGAGCCACGTCCGCAAAAAAAGAAAATAAAACTGGTGAGCCATGAAGGACTCGAACCTTCGACACCCTGATTAAAAGTCAGGTGCTCTACCAACTGAGCTAATGGCTCGCGTAAGCGAAATCTTAAGATGTAAATGGCGGAGCCGACGGGATTCGAACCCGCGGTCTCCTGCGTGACAGGCAGGCATGTTAGGCCTCTACACCACGGCTCCACACTAGTTAAGCATCCCATTGAAGGGATAATTGCGGGGGCAGGATTTGAACCTGCGGCCTTCGGGTTATGAGCCCGACGAGCTACCGGGCTGCTCCACCCCGCGTCAGTAAAAGAAAATCATATGGTGGAGGCTGAGGGGATCGAACCCCCGACCCTCTGCTTGTAAGGCAGATGCTCTCCCAGCTGAGCTAAGCCTCCGTGCTACTGGGATAAAAACAAAGTAGAGAAATGGTGACCCGTAGGGGATTCGAACCCCTGTTACCTCCGTGAAAGGGAGGTGTCTTAACCCCTTGACCAACGGGCCATGAAATGGCTCCCCGAACAGGACTCGAACCTGTGACAACTCGATTAACAGTCGAGTGCTCTACCAACTGAGCTATCAGGGAATAAAGTTCGCTTGGCGGCGTCCTAGTCTCCCAGGACCCTTCGGTCCAAGTACCATCGGCGCTGGAGGGCTTAACGGTCGTGTTCGGGATGGGTACGCGTGGAACCCCTCCGCCATCGCCACCAAACGTGTTCAGATGTTTGATCACCTGAAAACTGGATACGAAACGTGCTTTGCGTTTTAGTCTCCTCAAGTGCTCAGATCGGCTTGTTCAGCCTGACGCCACTTTTTGGAGTTGTTTTTGGATAAGCCCTCGACCGATTAGTACCTGTCAGCTCCATGCATTGCTGCACTTCCACCCCAGGCCTATCAACCTCGTCGTCTTCAAGGGGTCTTACTAATTGGGAAATCTCATCTTGAGGGGG
>NZ_JBAGJC010000016.1:0-109565 GCF_036864765.1 Paenibacillus sanfengchensis
GGTAGTTATCCCAGTCTTACGGGCAGGTTGCCTACGTGTTACTCACCCGTCCGCCGCTAACCATCAGAAGTGCAAGCACTCCATCAAGTCCGCTCGACTTGCATGTATTAGGCACGCCGCCAGCGTTCGTCCTGAGCCAGGATCAAACTCTCCAATAAAGTTGAAACTTATTGAATAAGCTGATAGCTCATTTTGAATCTGACGAGAATTTTACTTCTCATTTTAATACTCACTCGTTGTTCAGTTTTCAAAGATCAACTTCATTCATTTCGTTATCGCCTCATCAGCGGCAACTCTTATAGTATATTACATCCGGCGTTATTTAGCAAGCATTATTTTTTACCAAGAAGCTGTGCTCTTCGTTTCAAACACGCTTAATTAACGACCGGATATATAATATAACATAGACATCAGACCATAGCAACTCTTTTTTAAAACAAAAAAAGAGCCCCGCTCACCGCAGGGCTCCTCAGTGTTACTCCGCCGTATTCCGCATATGCGGGAACAGCAGTACGTCGCGAATCGATGGCGCATCGGTGAGCAGCATCACAAGGCGGTCAATACCGATACCCAACCCGCCGGTTGGCGGCATGCCATATTCCAGAGCACGGATGAAATCTTCATCCATCTCATGCGCCTCATCATTCCCGTGCTCGCGCTCCAGCAACTGGGCTTCGAACCGTTGACGCTGATCGATCGGATCGTTCAGCTCGGAGAACGCGTTCGCATGCTCACGCGCTACGATAAACAGCTCGAAGCGGTCGGTAAAGCGCGGATCTTCCTCGTTCTTTTTGGCCAGCGGCGAGATTTCCACCGGATGACCGTAGACAAAGGTCGGTTGAATCAGAGTTTCCTCAACGAACTGCTCGAAGAACGCGTTCAAAATATGACCAAAGGTCATATGCGGCTCTACAGGAACTTTATGTTCCTTAGCCAGTCGATGGGCTTCCTCGTTCGTCATCTGAACGCCGAAATCAACGCCGGTCACCTCTTTCACCGCATCCACCATGGAAACGCGGCGCCACTGCGGCGTCAGGTCGACCTCGTTTCCTTGATATTGAATCACTTGAGTACCCAGTACTTCTTGGGCAATGTGAGCGATCATATTTTCCGTCAGCGCCATAATGTCCTTATAATCGGCATAAGCCTCATACAGCTCGATCATCGTGAATTCCGGATTGTGGCGTGTCGATACACCTTCGTTCCGGTATACCCGGCCGATTTCGTAAACCTTCTCCAAGCCGCCCACGATTAAACGTTTCAAGTGCAGCTCGATGGCAATCCGCATGTACAGCTCCATGTCCAGCGCGTTGTGGTGCGTGATGAACGGACGAGCCGCCGCACCGCCGGCAATGCTGTGCAGTGTAGGCGTTTCAACCTCCAGGTAGCCGAGCGAGTCCAAATAGCGGCGCATGGATTGAATAATCCGCGAGCGCTTGATAAAGGTCTGTTGCACTTCGGGGTTAACGATTAAATCCACGTAACGTTGGCGGTAGCGCAGTTCCACGTCCTTCAGGCCGTGGTATTTGTCGGGAAGCGGATAGAGCGACTTGGACAAAACCTCCAGATCTTTCACCTTGATGGTCGTTTCGCCGGTTTTCGTCTTGAAAACCTCACCGGTCACGCCGATGATATCTCCTAGATCGAGAACGTTGAACGCGGCATACTTTTCTTCCGGAACGCTATCCTGACGCACGTAAAGCTGAATCTTCCCGGAAAGATCTTGAATATGCGCAAAGCTGGCTTTACCCATCACCCGTTTGGCCATAATCCGGCCGGCCACCGAAACCTCGACCTGCTTCTCATCGAGTTCTTCCTTCGTCAATGGGTCATACTGGGCCAAAATATCGCCGGCCATCGCATCACGCTCGTATTTTTTGCCGAAAGGATCAATGCCCAATCCCCGCAGCTCGTCCAATTTTTCGCGGCGAATTCTTAGCAACTCGCTGACCTCGACCACTTCCTGGTTGTTTTGTTCCTCGCTCACTTGGTTCCACTCCTTGCGACTAATATTTAAATTGAATTAAAAACAGTGAAAGAAGCTTCCGCCGGGGAAGCTTCTCGGGACGTTGATAGAGCTTATTTCTTGATATCCACGATTTTATATTGAATAACGCCTGCCGGTACGGTTACATCGACGATCGCGCCTTTTTTCTTGCCCAAAATCGCCTTTCCGACAGGGCTTTCGTTCGAAATTTTATTCTGCAGCGGGTCGGATTCGGCCGTCCCCACGATCGCGTATTCCATCGTATCGCCAAATTCCAAATCTTCAACCGTTACTGTAGAACCGATGCTCACTGTATCCGTATCGATCTCATCGTTATTGATGATCCGGGCGTTGCGCAGCATCTTCTCCAACGTAATGATTCGGCCCTCGATGAAGGCCTGTTCGTTCTTGGCGTCCTCGTATTCCGAGTTTTCGCTGATATCCCCATACCCGATGGCTGTCTTAATCCGCTCGGCCACTTCGCGGCGTCTTACGGATTTCAAATTCTCCAACTCTTCCTCCAGTCTCTTCAGACCGTCCTGTGTAAGAATGACTTCTTTATCGCTCATCTCAACCGATTCTCCTGTCATGGAAATAATATTCGCACTGTGCGGCGGACTGCCGGGCAACTTCAAGGGCGCCTCTCCCCGTTAGGAGCGTTCAAAGCATCGACTATCCCGAGAAGGTCCGTGGTTCCCGCCTGACAACGGCCGTGAAAGCTCACGCATCATTGAGAATATCATATGCAATCGCATGGAGGTCAGACCATCCATGTTGTGGAAGTTATCTCCTGAGGCGAATTTATATTGTGAAATTATAGGGGAACCGTTCTGAAATGTCAATGACACCAGACTCTAGAATTGTAAACGCTTCATAAATCGATTCCCTGTAAAAAGAGGACCCACCGGCCTCCGTATGCGTTTCTCCCGCATCCTTATGCCGATTCGGCTTCCCCATAGTTTTCCGCATTTAATTCGGCAACAAAGTTCTCCAAAATCCGCACCATTTCGTCACGTTTCGTTTCTTCCATGATGATGTCCTTAACCCGGGCCGTGCCCTTCAGGCCTTTCAGGTACCAAGCCATATGTTTGCGCATTTCCCGGACGGCGACAGCCTCGCCTTTCAGTGCGGCCAACCGGTCCATGTGCAGAATGGCAATGCGGATTTTCTCTTCCGCTCCCGGCTCGGGCAGCAGAACGCCCGTCTTTAAATACTCGACGGTACGATACAGCATCCAAGGGTTACCGAGCGCACCTCGTCCGATCATCACCCCGTCACACCCGGTTTGATCGAGCATCCGCTTGGCATCCTCCGGCGTGACTACGTCCCCGTTCCCGATGACAGGAATCGACACCGCCTCTTTAACTTGCTTTATAAATTCCCAGTCAGCCTTGCCGGTATACAATTGCTCCCGGGTACGGCCGTGAACGCTGACGGCTTTGCCGCCCGCGGCCTCCACCGCCTTGGCATTGTCAACGACATAAATATGCTCCGCATCCCAGCCGATCCGCATTTTTACGGTAACCGGTTTGCTGACAGCGTCTACGACCGCCGAAACCATTTCATAGATTTTGTTCGGATCCAGCAGCCAACGCGCACCCGCGTCACATTTCGTTACTTTGGGCACCGGGCAACCCATATTGATATCGATAATATCCGCGTTGGTCTCCTGATCTACCACTTTAGCGGCTTCAACCAGAGATTCGCGGTCTCCCCCGAAGATTTGCAAGCTAAGCGGTTTCTCCCGTTCGTCGACAAACAGCATTTCCTTCGTCCGCTTGTTGCCGTGAATAATCGCTTTATCGCTGACCATCTCTGCGCAGACAAGCCCGGTGCCGAACTCTTTCGCAATCAGGCGGAACGCCGGATTACATACGCCTGCCATCGGAGCGAGCACGACCTGATTTTTCATTTCAATATCGCCGATCTTCAGCATGATGGTCCCTCCTGATTTTATGGATTTTGATGTTGCTTGAGCTCCGCCAACGGTACGCCCAGAACATCCGCAATTTTATTTAAAATTTGATCTTCTGCCCGTCGGTTACCCCGCTCAACGGCCCCTAAAACAGCCAATGATATGCCGGTCTCATCGGCGAGTTGCTGCTGCGTGTATCCCTTCAGTTTTCGGAATGCCCTAAGCCGCTGGGCAAGCTGCCTGTTTTCCAAAACCGTACGCCATCCTTTCCGTCCACCAAATCCAAGGCGGCCCTTACCCGCTCGTATAACCCCGATGCTTCGCCTTCGGATACGATATCGCTAAGCGGAACAAGCACAAAAGCCCGTTCAAACATGCGCGGATGGGGCAGTGTCAAAAAAGCGGTCTCCATCGTCCGGCCCTCCATCCACAGCAGATCGAGGTCTACGGTTCTCGGGCCGAAACGGATGCTCCGCTCCCGCCCGAGAGCAAGCTCCACCTCTTGCATCACCGCCAGCAGAGCCTCCGGTGTCAGCGTTGTCTTTACCGCCAGCACCATGTTGATAAAGTTCGGCTGATCCAGGTAACCCACCGGGTCAGTCTCATACAAATTCGAGCAACGCAGCAGCGCTATCTGCGGATGTTCGCTCAGCAATGCCGCCGCTCTCATCATCTGCGCTTCCCGGTCTCCCAAATTAGCCCCTAATGCAATATAAGCCTCTGAGCTTTCAGAGGGGGTCTGTGCTATCATATAACCTTCTCACTTTCTGGTGCGGCGCAGTTCCACCGTCACGCCATCAAACTTGATATCGAAAGGCGGATGCGGTTTGGTCACGCCGACCGTTAAAGCATCTACCCTAGTATAAGTGTCCAATACCGAGGATGCAATATGCTCGGCAAGCGCCTCAATCAATTTGAAGCTTTTTTGTTCCACAATTCCGCGGACCAGCTCATGAATTTCGGCATAATTAACCGTTTTGGTCAAATCGTCGGATTCCCCCGCGTCCCGCAAATTCAGCTCCAGCTCCAAATCCACATAGTAACGGGCACCCAATTTGCGCTCTTCCTCGAACACACCATGGTATCCGTAAAATTCCATCCGTCGTACGATCATTTTATCCATCATTTTTCACCCTCCGTTTTAACCAAAATTAAGCGTATAAAATCGCATCGCACATCAGAGCCGTGCGCTTGATTTCTTTCACGTCGTGCACCCGAACGATCTGGCATCCTTGGGCAATACCGAGGGCCACCGTGGCGGCCGTGCCGAACACTACTTCCTCCGTCGGCAGATCCAGCGCGGTGCGGATGAATTTTTTGCGCGAGGTTCCGAGCAGCAGCGGGTAGCCCAGATCCATCAGGCGATCCAGGTTTTTCATCACCAGCAGGTTCTCGTTGTAATCTTTGGCAAACCCGATCCCCGGGTCCAATATAATCCGCTCTTCCTTCACACCGGCCGTCCGGGCCAGAGCAACACTCTCCAGCAGATCGTCCGCCACATCCTGGAGCAGGTCGGTGTAATCCCGGTTGTCGCGATTATGCATCAGAATCGCCGGGCAGCCAAACTCCACGGCCACCGCAGCCATCTGCGGGTCGGCTTTGAAGCCCCAGACATCGTTGATGATATGCGCTCCCGCCTTGAGCGCCTCCCGGGCCACGCGCGATTTATAGGTATCCACGGAAATCGGAATATGCGGCGCCTCCCGGTGAAGGGCTTCCACCACAGGAACGACCCGTTCCAATTCCTCCTGCTCGCTCACCGACTGATGTCCGGGGCGTGTCGACTCCCCACCAAGGTCGATCAAGTCCGCCCCGTCGGCGATCATTTGCAGCGCATGACGAACCGCCCGCTCGGGATCGTTATACTTTCCCCCATCGGAGAATGAATCCGGGGTTACATTGAGAATACCCATAATGAGGGTTCTTTCGCCTAGTTTCAAAGTCGTTTCGCCGCATGGATAAGTTCTTTCGAATACCCTGTTCTGCATATCAGCTTCCCACACTCTCTCTATAAAAATAAAGCAGCCGTTCCGTCACCGGCCCGATTTCTCCGCTGCCTACCGGCACTTCACTCCCGCCGGGCTCCGCCAGCCGGGTTATCGGCACTAACTCCTGAATCGAGTTTGTGACAAACACCTCATCGGCTTCCCGCAATTCATCCCAGGTATACCTGCCCTCTTCGACAGTCCAACCGTGTTTGCCGGCGAGCTCCAGGACCGCCCATCGGGTAATCCCCGGCAATATCCCCGTTCCGATCTCAGGAGTATATAGTTTACCTAACCGGACAAAAAATAAATTGCTGGCGATCCCTTCCGCTAAAAAACCTTCCGCCGTCAGCATCATCCCTTCAGCCGGCTGCGGCCGTACCACCGCCCCGGCTTTCCCGGCACTCGCCGCCGCTGCCGTCAGCCGCTCGTATTCCGCCAGTTCCCGCCGGGCCAGCATATTGTTCATGTAGTGGAGCGACTTGAGCCGCACCCCGCTTTCCGGCGTATTCCGCGGCGTTGAGAGGCGCCACAGCGTTTTGCCGAGGCGGTACAGCTCCGGGCTGGACTTGGGCAGCGGCTTGACGTACAGAATCACCGCAGGCATCGCATAAGGCTCGGTGGTCAGCCCAAGAGGGCCTTGTCCCGCGGAGACTGTCAGCCGGAGATAGGCATCTTCCAAGCCGTTCAAGGCCAGCAGCTCGGCGATTTCCGCCTCCAGCCGATCCCGGCGCGCTGCATAAGGAATGCCGAGCACCCGGCAACCCTCCTGTAGCCGCTCCAGATGGCGGTCCAACAGACACGGTAGGCCACCATAGGTGCGGAACGTCTCAAACAGCCCCATCCCGTACATGAAGCCGTGATCCATAACGGAAATCACGGCTTCGTTTGAGGGGGTCGGCTTCCCGTTCACCCCGAGGTAAGTCATACCCCGGCTTCCGCCTTCCGGCTCAGGAAGTTGCGGAGCATCTGATGCCCATGATCGGTGATGATGGATTCCGGGTGAAATTGAACGCCTTCAACAGCGTATTGTTTATGGCGCAAGCCCATAATCTCGCCTTCAGCGGTTTCCGCCGTAATTTCCAAACAATCCGGAAGACTCTCCCGCTCCACGATCAGGGAATGATAGCGCGTCGCCGTAAACGGCGACGGCAGGCCGGCAAACACCGATGTCCCTTGATGATGGATCGGTGAGGTTTTGCCGTGCATCAGGCGTTCGGCCCGGATGACCTTCCCGCCAAAGGCCTGTCCGATCGCCTGATGGCCGAGGCATACGCCAAAGATCGGAATCTCCCTTTTAAAGCGGTCGATCACGTCCAGCGTAATCCCCGCCTCATTCGGCGTGCAAGGCCCCGGGGACAGCAAAATATGATCCGGGTTCAGCTGCTGGATGCCCTCGAGGTCGATTTCGTCATTACGGCGTACGACGACCTCCCCGCCCAGCTCCCCCAAATATTGAACCAGGTTGTACGTAAACGAATCGTAATTATCGATGACCAGTATCATCACTTCATCCCCTGTCCTTCGCCGTGAACGGCGGTTAGTTCGCTCTGCCGGACCGCTGCGGCAACCGCTCTGGCCTTGTTGCTGCATTCCCGGTACTCGCGGTAGGGAACGGAATCGATGACGATGCCCGCTCCCGCTTGGATATAGCCGACTCCGTCCTTGACGACCAGTGTTCGTATAATAATATTTAATTCCATATTCCCGTTGTAGTCAATCCAGCCCATAGAGCCGGTATACGGCCCCCGGGTGACCGGTTCGAGCTCTTCGATGATCTCCATGGTCCGCACCTTCGGCGCCCCAGTGATCGTTCCTCCCGGAAAAACGGCGGCAATCGCGTCGTACGCCGTTTTATCCGCAGGCAGGGCGCCCTCCACCTCGGAAACGAGGTGCATGACGTGGGAATAGCGCTCAATGGTAAACAGCTCGCTGACCCGAACCGAGCCGTAGACCGCCACCCGGCCCAAGTCGTTGCGCAGCAGATCGACGAGCATGATGTGCTCGGCGCGTTCTTTTTCGCTGCCGGTCAGCTCCGCCTCCATAAGCGCATCCTCCTCGGCGGTATGCCCCCGCCGCCGGGTGCCCGCAATCGGACGGGTGCTGATGCGCCCCCGCTCCACCTTCACAAGAAGCTCGGGCGAAGCCGACACGAGCTGAAAATCCGGCAGCCGCAGCAGACCCATATAAGGCGAGGGATTGATCCGCCGCAGACACTCGTAGACGGCTTCAGGGGAGCTTTGGACTTCAAAGGCTTGCCTCAGCGACAAGTTCACCTGAAACACGTCGCCAGCCGCGATATAGTCCTGCACCCGCCGAACCGCCGCCTCAAAAGCCTCCTGCGGCATCGAAACCGCCTTGCAGCCCGGCAAAGCATCCGACTTGACCAGCTCCCCGGCTTCGGCGGGCGGTTTCAAAGGACCAGGGCCGGCAGGCGGGGCCTGATTCTTTTCCCCGGATTGTTCCTCGGAGTCCTGGGGGGACACGGAGCCCTCTTCCATCCTCCGGCAAAACCGCTCCCAACGGTCCGCCATCCCCATCGCCCTGTCGCGCGCCGACGTATAGAGCTTCTTCAGGTCCATTCCCGGCTCATTGTCCACCGGGCTATGAACGACGGCATATACGAACTTTTCCGTCTCATCCCAGACCCAGACTTCCTCGAACCGCATCCATACATAATCGTCGAGCTCCAGATCGTCTTTGGCCATCCGGGGAAGGCGCTCCAGGGAGCGGGCGACATCATATCCCAAAAATCCGACCGCGCCCCCGCAAAACTTCGGCAAGCCGTCTGCAACCGGCGACTTCCAGGGCGCCATCCACTGTTTAAGCAACTGCAGGGGCTTCCCTGACCGCTCCACCGTTTCACCGGAAGCTATCTCGGTAAGGACAGCTCTGTTTCCTTTGCCGCGGATGACCGAGATCGGATCAAGCCCGAGAAAGGTATACCTGCCTGTTTTTCCGCTCTCCAGCACAAAAGAATACGGCCGCGCCTCCTCCCAGGCTCGCGTCCAGTCGGCGGGCAGACCGCCCGCCACCGGTTTTCTAACCGCACAAGGCAGCAGAGACCATGTCCCTTCCTCCGCCCAAGCTTCCCATTGTTCCTGCGATATGACCGTCTCCATCCGCTGCCGCATCCTCCAGCCTCATTCTTGGTTATTGCTAGCTAGTATACTAAAAACCCCGCGACTTTAAAATACAAATAACCCCTACAGCGGCCCTGAAGAGCCGCGATAGGGGTAGTATCCGCGTTATTGCCAAGAATGGCCGCCAAATTAAGCTTCGAAATTATACAGCGGCGTGCTCAGGTAACGTTCGCCGTTACTAGGAATGATCGCAACGACCCGTTTGCCTTTGCCGAGTTTCTTGGCGACTTGAAGCGCCGCAAATACGGCCGCACCGGAGGAAATCCCGGAGAGGATGCCCTCTTCCTTGGCCACTTGGCGCGCTTGCTCAAATGCATCGTCATTCTCGACATGAATGATTTCATCATAAATCTCACGGTTCAAGATCTCGGGAATAAAGTTCGCGCCCAATCCTTGAATCTTATGAGGTCCCGGTTTGCCCCCGGCCAGAATCGGCGATGCCGCCGGCTCAACCGCATAGATCTTGAGGTCCGGAAAACGCTGCTTCAGCACTTCGCCCGCACCCGAAATTGTACCGCCCGTTCCAATCCCGGCGATAAAAGCATCAAGCTTGCCGTCCAGCGAGTCGATCGCTTCCACGATTTCCGGGCCGGTCGTCTCGCGGTGGATTTTCACGTTGGCTTGGTTGCGGAATTGATCCGCCATGAAATAGTCCGGGTTGGCCGCCAAAATTTCCTCGGCTTTCTTAACCGCGCCGTTCATGCCTTCCGATCCCGGCGTCAGCACCAGCTCGGCACCGTAAGCCCGCAGCAGGTTGCGGCGCTCCAAGCTCATCGTTTCGGGCATGACAATGACCGCTTTATATCCCTTCGCCGCAGCGACAAGGGCAAGCCCGATTCCGGTATTGCCGCTCGTGGCTTCAATGATCGTGCCGCCCGGTTGCAATTTGCCGGCCTTCTCCGCCTCTTCCACAATGCTGATGGCGATCCGGTCCTTCACGCTGGACCCCGGGTTTTGGTATTCCAGCTTCACATAGATTTCAGCGCTGTCCTCCGGTACAATGCGGTTCAGCCGGACCAGCGGCGTATCGCCAATCAGATCTGTAATGTTGTTTACGATTCTAGCCATGTCATAACCCTCCTTATTGATTAAGAAAAAAACAAGATCGAATCCGACGCTTAAATGTATTTATAAACTATAGATTTGCGGATAGACCGTCTCCGTTCCATCCAAGCTATTTCCGAGTAAACAAGTTGGTTTTACTACTATTATCTTAACAACCCCGATCGGACTTGTCAATAATGGCGCAAAAAAATACCCTGCCCTTCCAAAGTCTACACCGGAAGAGCAAAGTATTCCATCCAACCGCCGGACCTTATCCCCCGGCGAGGGAATTAATTCATTTGCGCAAGCAGTTCGTCCAACTCGTCCTGGGTGAAGGTATATACCTCGTTGCAGAAGTCGCAGACAACCTCCGTCTCCTTGTCCTCATCCCGAAGCGTGGTCAGTTCCTCTCTCCCCAAACTGATCAGCGTCCGTTCCACCCTGTCCCGGGAACAGTGGCAGGAGAACGTAATGTCCATTTCCTCCAGCACTTTGACATCCGGTACGATCCAACGCAGCATTTCCTCCGGTTCCAAGCCTTGGTCGAGCAGCGAAGTCACCGGCGGCAGCTGTCCGACCGCCCGTTCGATCGCGTCGATTTCCGAATCGCTCAATCCCGGCAGCAGTTGAATAATGAATCCGCCCGCCACGATGACGGAAGAATCGGTATCCACCAGCACCCCCAAGCCGACCGCCGACGGCGTCTGTTCCGAAAGGGCGAAGTAATAGGTAAAGTCCTCGCCAAGCTCCCCGGAAATTAAAGGAACGCTCCCGCGATAAGGGTCTTTGAGTCCCAAATCCTTCGTCACGTGAATAAAGCCCGTCGTGCCGACGGCTCCCGCCACATCCAGCTTGCCTTTGCTGTTGCTCGGCAACTGGACATGAGGATTCGTTACATAGCCGCGCACTTCTCCCTTGGCATTGGCATCGGCCACGATTTGGCCGACCGGTCCGTCCCCCTTCACCTGGATGGACAGCCGTTCTTCGCCTTTCAGCATCGCGCCCATCATCGCGGCCGCGGTGACGGTACGTCCCAGCGCGGCCGTCGTCGTCGGGTACGTATCATGGCGGCGGCGGAGTTCCTCCACCAGCTCCGTCGTCTGCACCGCAAAGGCCCGGACTTTCCCGTCCATCGCCGTCCCCCGGACCAGCCGGTCCTTCAATTCTTTCTTTTCCTCCACGCAGGAAGCCTCCTTTATATGAACTTGGAGTTCACGTTCATTGATTTCGTTCGTAAATAATGCGAAGCCCCTCCAGCGTAAGCCAGGGATTCACTTCCTCAATCGTCCGCGATTCGCTCGCGATCAACTCGGCAAGGCCGCCGGTGGCGACCACCTTCGGCTCGGCGCCCATTTCGGCCCGAATCCGTTCCACAATCCCGTCGACCTGGCCCGCGTAACCGAAAATAATGCCGGCCTGCATCGCGTGCACGGTGTTGCGTCCGATAACCTTTTTCGGCTTCTCCAGCTCGATGCGGGGCAGCTTCGATGCCCGCTGGTACAGGGCCTCCGTCGAAATGCCGATCCCCGGTACGATGGCTCCGCCTAAATAATTACCCTGGGCATCGACGCAGTCAAACGTCGTCGCCGTCCCGAAATCGACGACCACCAGCGGGCCGCCGTACCGCTCAATCGCCGCCACGGCATTGACGATCCGGTCGGCACCCACTTCGCGCGGATTTTCATAGCGCAGGTTGAGCCCGGTTTTGATGCCCGGGCCAACCACCAGCGGCTTATGATGCAGGTATTTTTTGCACAACTCTTCCAGGACATGCATCAGCGGCGGAACGACCGAGGAAATAATGATCCCTTCGATGTCATCCGGTTCGATTTTGGACATCTGGAACAGGTTATGAATCAGGACGCCGTACTCGTCGACCGTTGCCTGCCGGTTCGTCGAAATCCGGAAATGGTGCAGCAGCTCACGCTGGCTGTATACCCCAAGAACAATATTCGTGTTGCCGACATCTACCACTAGAAACACGGTATTACCCCTCTTTCTTTTCGCCCAGGTCCAGACTGATGTCCAGATTTTCGAACGAGTACGTTAACCGGCCCACGGAGATGACGTCCACACCGCTTTCCGCAATCCGCCGCACCGTCTGCAGATTTACGTTCCCGGAAGCCTCCGTTTTCACATGGGGCGCTATCACTTTGATTCGCCGCACCGCTTCCTTCATCAAATCGGGCCCCATATTATCCAGCATAATGATATCGGCCCCCGCTTGCAAAGCTTCTTCCACTTGCTCCAAGCTTTCCGCCTCAACCTCAATTGTCATCGTGTGCGGAATGTTCTTCCGCGCCCGGCTCACCGCCTGGGCGATGCCGCCGGCCCCTTTAATATGGTTGTCTTTGATCATCACGGCATCGTACAGCCCGAACCGGTGGTTCGCCCCGCCGCCGGTGCGCACCGCGTATTTCTCCAGCATGCGGTGGCCGGGCGTCGTTTTGCGCGTATCCACCAGACGGACCGGCAGCCCTTCAAGCGCGTCTACAAAGCTGCGGGTCCGGGTAGCGATTCCGGACAACCGCTGCAGCAAATTTAACGCAAGACGCTCTCCCGTCAAAATACTGTGCGTGCTGCCCTCCACTTCCGCCAGAACAGCGCCCTTCTCCACGTGCTGACCATCCTGGACAAGCGGTGTAAACGCGAGCATCGGATCTACAACCTCGAATACCAGCTGCGCGACCGGCATCCCGGCAATAACGCCGGACTCCTTGGCATGGATAATGCCTTTGGATTGATGTCCGGAGGGGATTGTGACGCCCGTCGTGACATCGCCCGAACCCACGTCCTCCTTCAGCCACAACCGAATCGACTCCACCAGGCCTTCGTTATATCCATTAAACATCATCGCTGATTTCCTCCAACATTCCTTTTTTCCGGTGACATAAAATATGCCGGCGCCACCGTACGTCGTCCTTCTCCGGGAAATCCTCCCGGTAGTGCCCCCCGCGGCTCTCCTCGCGGGCCAACGCCGCCTCGGCCAACAGCAAAGCGCAGGTCAGCATGTTGGCGTACTCCAACTGCTCCCGGGTATGTAAAACCGCCCCGAAGATCGGCAGCTGCCGCTTCAATTCCTCCATGCCTTTCAGCAGCCCTTCCTTCGTGCGGCGCACTCCCACCTGCCGAACCATGACTTTCTGCAGCTTCAGCCGCCGTTCCACGATCGGCTGCATAACCGCCTCCTGGCGGCCCGGCATGTACGCGATGTCCGCACCGGTCTCGGCGAGCGGCTCCAGTTGCCGGATGCGCCCCACGATTCGCCGTCCGAAGACGACCGCCTCGGACAGTGAATTGCTCGCCAGCCGGTTCGCACCATGCACGCCGGTGGAGGAAACCTCCCCGCAAGCGAACAGACGGCGTACGCTGGTTTCTCCATGATGCCCCGTTTGCACGCCTCCCATCATATAATGCGCAGCCGGGGCGACCGGAATCCAATCGGCAGTCATATCCAGACCATAGCCGATGCAGGTCTCGTAAATGGTAGGGAACCGGTGCTTGATCGTCTCGGGGTCCTCATGGGTGATGTCGAGATACACGTGAGTCGCACCCGTCTCCTCCATTTCGCTGACAATCGCCCGGGCCACGATATCGCGCGGAGCCAATTCCAGCAGCTCGTGATACTTCTCCATGAACCTTTCGCCGCGGATATTCCGTAAAACGGCGCCTTCTCCGCGCACCGCCTCCGAGATAAGAAACCGCGGAGCGCCGGGATAACAAAGCGCGGTCGGATGGAACTGGATAAACTCCATATCCCGAATTATCGCGCCTGCCCGGTAGGCCATCGCCACCCCATCGCCGGTCGCCACCTCCGGATTGGTCGTATAGCGGTATAGCTGGCCGACCCCGCCGCTGCAAAGAACCGTTGCGTTGCCGCGCAGGAAAACCCGGCGGCCATCGGGCTGCTGGACCAGCGCACCCAGACATACATTGTCCTTCGTGATCAAATCGATCACGTAGTGGTCATCCCAGATGTCGATATTGGCGTGTCCCCCCACCTGCTCCGACAGAGCCCGGACAATCTCATACCCCGTGGCATCTCCATTGGCATGCAAAATCCGGCGGTGGCTGTGCGCGCCTTCCTTTGTCAGGGCAAGCTCCCCGTTCTCAAGATGATCGAACGCCGTTCCCAAAGACATGAGCTCTCTGACACCGTCGGGACCTTCATTGACCAGAATATCCACCGCGGCCGAGGAACAAAGCCCCGCTCCGGCAAGGAGCGTGTCCTCCCGGTGCGAAGCCGGCGAATCCTCATCGGAAATGACCGCCGCAATGCCGCCCTGGGCATACCGGGTGTTGCTCTCCATCAGTGATTTTTTCGTTATTATTATGACCTTGCGGTCTTCACTTGTTTTTATGGCCGTAAACAGCCCGGCGATGCCCGACCCGATCACGATCACGTCCGTGTCGATCACGGGAAGCTCCGCCAAATCAAAATCAACCAAGTATTGTGGAATCAAGGTGACCACCTGTCCTTGACAGAGAGTAGCGCATGCTACTGAACTTGTAGCATGCGCTCTAATGAGGTTCTGGCTTTGTCGGCGACCGCCGGCGGGACATAAATTTGCGGCTGCATCGTTTCCAGACACTTCACCAATTTTTTCAGATTATTGACTTTCATATTGGGACAAACGAGAAACTTCGAGGCAAAATGGAAGGTCTTCTCCGGACTGTCCAGCCTCAGTTGGTATCCGGTCCCGTCTTCGGTTCCCACGATAAATTCCTTGGCGGACGACTTCTTGCAATATTCGAGAATCGCGGTCGTGCTGCCTACGAAATCACCCATCGCTACGACTTCCGGCCGGCATTCGGGGTGAACGACGAATTCCGCTTCCGGATGCTTCGCCTTCATCTCGACCACGTCTTTCACGGTCAGCATATCGTGGGTGTTGCAGTACCCTTCCCAGATAATCATTTTTTTGTCCGTATGCTGCTGGACATAGTGTCCCAGGTTCTTGTCGGGGACCCAGATAATCTCATCCGCATCGACCGAGTTAATCACCTTCACGGCATTGGAGGAGGTGCAGCAAATATCCGTCTCCGCCTTGACCTCGGCCGAAGAGTTAATATAGGTGACCACTTTGGCATTGGGGTGCTGCGCTTTAAGCTTTCTTAAGCCATCCACGTTCACCATATCCGCCATCGGGCAGCCGGCCCGTTCATCGGGAATGAGCACCGTCTTGTTCGGCGCCAAAATTTTTGCGCTCTCTCCCATAAAATGAACGCCGCAAAACACGATCGTTTCCGCCTCGGTTGAGGCCGCCTTTTGAGCGAGCAAAAAGGAGTCGCCGCGAAAATCGGCCACTTCTTGAATTTCGTCGCGCTGATAATAATGCGCCAAAATAATTGCGTTGCGTTCCTTCTTAAGCTGAACCAGCTTCTCCCGAAGCTCCCGGTTCATTTCCGCCTTCCGCTCCCGTGCTAGAGCCTCCACCTGACATCCTCCCCTGTATGCGACCGCGGTGTTTCCCCGCGCTTCTCTCTCATCCGCATCCCTATAGTAATGTTTGTGCAAAAATACGCATACTTGCCGTCACGTCAACGTACCTAAATTCACACGGCTGTGTTAACACCTAATTTACACAAGCGAATTAGGGCTGTCAATCGATCCGGGAAGGAAAGCTCAAATTTAAATTAAATCAGGCCGGATTCCCAAATTTAGGTGGAATGAAGTAAGAGTACGGAGTATTTAACGTGAAAACCTCCCGCTAATAAGCCTCCATACGGCCACTAGCGTTGCATTAAGCAATTTGAATCTCGTGCAGGTAGATAAGGGCCTTATGCGGCGCTATTTTGTCGAATTCGGCTAGATGATGTGAAATTGCGGCTTTTTGGGGTCCAATTTTTGGGAAAAGCAGGCCGACCCTGATTTTGGGTCCCTGCAGATTTGCAGGAAATCCTCATGCCAAATGAGTCAACATGGGACAATGGTAATCTAACGGCCTTTAAGCCATGAATTCGCAAAAAATCCGGGAAACAGACTTTGTCTGTCCCCCGGATGATATCCAGCGTCGCTTATACGGTTGGCGGCGTGCTGCCCCCCGGGCCTTGCCCGTTCCCGTCTTTGTTGTCCCCGTCCGGCGTTACATCGCGCACCGTACTTTCCGGCGCGTCGACCGTCGGGTCGTTCGAGACGTCGTTCGTGCTGCTGCCAGGGATCTCGTTCGGAATGTCTCCGGTTGGTCCCGCAGGGGCCGGATCCTCGGTCTTGCCTTGAATCCGAACGCGCACGTCGCCGACATTGTCCACGATAGGCTCGCCCGGCTCGGTCGTGCCGCTTCCGCTGTCGCCTTCGCCGTCTTTGCCGGCTTCCGGCGCATCCAGCAGACGCCCATGCTCGATCAATTGCTTGATCTGATCCAGGTCCAGCGTTTCCACCTCAAGCAAGGTCTCGGCGATCAAGCGAACTTCCTCGGCATGCTCCGTCAACAGCTTCTTACAACGCTCATACGACTCGTTGATGAAGCGCTGCATTTCCTGATCGATCTCGTAAGCGATCTGATCGCTGTAATTCTGTTCGTGCCCGATATCGCGGCCCAGGAACACCTGGCCTTGCGATGTGCCGAATTGCATCGGACCGAGCTTCTCGCTCATCCCGTATTCGACGATCATGCTGCGCACGATGCTCGTCGCCTGCTGGAAGTCGCTGTACGCCCCGGTGCCGATTTCGCCGATGAACAGCTCCTCTGCAACCCGGCCGCCCAGTAGGCCCGTGACCTTGTCGAGCAGCTCTTGCTTCGTCACCAGCATGCGGTCTTCCTTCGGCAGCATGATGACATATCCGCCGGCGCGGCCGCGCGGTATAATCGTCACCTTGTGTACCATATCGGCGTGCTCCAGAAAGTAGCCTACAATCGTATGGCCCGCTTCATGGAAGGCCACGATGCGTTTCTCCCGGTCGCTGATCACGCGGCTGCGTTTCTCCGTACCTACGATGACGCGGTCGATGGCTTCATCCACTTCGGTCATAGAAATATCCTTGCGGTTCCGGCGGGCGGCAAGGAGTGCCGCTTCGTTCAGCAGGTTCTCCAGATCCGCACCGGTAAAGCCGGTTGTCCGTTTGGCGATAACGTCAAAACGCACATCCTTGGTGAGCGGTTTGTTGCGCGCATGCACCTTGAGCACCGCTTCGCGGCCTTTCACGTCCGGACGGTCGACCGTAATTTGACGGTCAAAACGTCCCGGACGCAGCAAGGCCGGGTCCAAAATATCCGCACGGTTCGTGGCCGCGATGATAATAATACCTTCGTTGCCGCCGAAACCGTCCATCTCAACGAGCAACTGGTTGAGCGTCTGCTCGCGCTCGTCATGTCCGCCGCCGAGTCCGGCGCCGCGCTGACGACCAACGGCATCAATTTCGTCGATGAAGATGATACATGGCGAATTCTTCTTCGCGTTTTCGAATAAATCCCGAACCCGGGAAGCACCGACCCCAACGAACATTTCCACGAAATCGGAACCGGAAATACTGAAGAAAGGACGTCCCGCTTCCCCGGCTACCGCACGGGCCAACAAGGTTTTACCGGTCCCCGGAGGGCCTACGAGCAGTACCCCTTTCGGGATTTTGGCACCGAGTGCGGCAAATTTCCGCGGATCCTTCAGGAACTCGACGACTTCCACCAGTTCCTGCTTCTCTTCGTCGGCTCCGGCCACGTCCTCGAACGTCGCCTTCTTCTCCTCATTATAGAGACGGGCCCGGCTCTTGCCGAAGTTCATCACTTTGCCGCCGCCGCCCTGCGCCTGATTGAACAGGAAGAAGAACAGAATGAACATGATCGCGAGCGGAATGATCGAAGTCAGGAAGGTCAGCCAGATGCTCTCTCCCCGCATTTTTTCCCATTTAATGTTAAATTTATTCTGCTCGCTGAGATCCGTAATTTCTTTAAGGACATTCGGATCATAAGGGATATAGGTCGAGAAGTTCTTCGTTTTGCTTTCTCCGACCTCCTTTTTATACTTACCGGTCACCAGATAAGCGTAACCGTCGAATTTCCCGGTTAATTCTTCTACGTTTTTCTCCTTTAATTCGTGCCGCAGTTCGGTATAGCTCGGGTTGACGGTTGTCTCATTTCCGCTGTTGAGGAATTGGACGATGCCCACCACGACTAAGAAAAGTATCAAATAAAAACCAGAATTCCGGATGAACCGATTCATCCCCTACCTCCTCTCAAAACCTTAAGTTATTTTAACATAGCCGCGCACGCCTTTTCAAAAAAACGGCGGGGGATGGCTCCGGCCCGAGGGACCGGTGAAATTAGCTGCTGTAAATTTCCGGTTTCAGCACTCCGACGAATGGGAGGTTGCGGTACTTCTCGGCGTAATCCAATCCATAACCGACAACGAAAGCATCCGGGATCACAAAACCTGCCAGATCCGCTTCCAGCTTCACGGTCCGACGCGCCGGCTTATCAAACAAGGTGACGATCTTCACGGATTTCACCTTGCGGCGCTCCAGAACATCAATGAGGTAGCTCAAAGTGAGCCCGCTGTCGATAATATCCTCCACGATCAGGATGTCTCTGCCCTCTACCGAGGTGTCCAAATCCTTGATGATTTTAACTTCACCCGAAGATCGGGTAGAAGCTCCATAACTGGATACCGCCATAAAATCGAGCTCCAGCGGCACAGTGATCTCCTTCACCAGGTCCGCCATGAATATAAAAGCGCCCTTCAGAATGCAGATGACCAGCGGATTCCGGCCCTCGTATTCCTCGCTCAGCTGGCGCCCGAGCTCTTTGACCTTCTCCTGAATCTGTTCCCGGGTAATCAAAATTTCCTGGATATCGTTCTGCAAGATAAGTAAACCTCCTACGTTATACTATGAATGTCATCACTACGTTAAACCCCAAGGTCGGGATCAGGATTCCGCAGCAGGGCCATATGCAGCACGGAGGACGTCTTCCCGTCCACTACCGCCGCCGATGACCGCCGCACGCCGGGAATCCAAAGAATCCGGCCCAAAGCGTCCGTCACCATGGGGGTCTGGGAGCGAAGCGTGGGAGGTATTTTCTCATCGATAAAAATATCTTTCACCTTTTTGCTTCCATTTAGCCCCATCACGTTCATCCTGTCTCCCGGAAGCCGGGAACGAACAGTAAGCGGATAGACAAGCTCATCCGCATCAAACGCTGCCTCCCCGTTGCCATCCGTCATGGGCCCGACAAGACCCGAACCGGCAGGCTTACGGGTAAAACGCAAGGTTTGCCCCGTGTCCGTCACGGACACTTCCGCCGGAAAATGTTCCACAACATATGTATAATGAGGATTTTCCGCTCGGGCAGGTACAAACCGAATGGTATCGTATTCACGATAACAGCGGACACCTCTTCCAAGATCCAAAACCCATGTCGTGGGCCGATCCTGGACCGCCCCTTTTCGAATGGCTTCTACCTTGATAAAATCGCCGTCATCCGTACCTAAAGGCAGATAATTTAATATTAGTTTAATCAACCTCCGTTGTAAAGCGGCATGTAGGGAGGTGAATCCCCGGAGTTGAAACGCCGCACCGCCGTTTTGCCAAGTCACCGTCTCCGCATAAATCCGCTCGGTTTCCAGCCGCATATAGTCGTCTTCTTCGCCGATGACCTCGGCCAGACGATTCAGTGAATCCGTTAGCTGTTCATTATATTGCCCCAAAAAAGGAAGCACATCCAGCCGGATTGCATTGCGCGCATACTTGGGAAGCAGGTTGGAGCTGTCGATTACATAAGGAATGCTTGAGCGGTCGCAAGCTTGGACCAGCTCGTTTTTGTATATACGAAGGAGGGGACGAATAAGTTCCACATTTTTTTCGCGGCGTTTCAGCTTCATACCGGCCAAACCGGACGGGCCGCTTCCCCGCAAAATCCGCATCATCACGGTCTCCGCCTGATCATCGGCATGATGGGCGAGAGCAATCGCCGAAGCCCCGTATTTGGCGGCCATTTCATGAAGGAAGGCATACCTTTTCTCCCGGGCGGCCAATTGCCCGCCCTTTCCGGTTTCCTTCATATATGTAGGAATATCAAAAACGCCAAGTTCGAAAGGAATCCCCAGACGCTGTGCCAAACCGCGGACAAATTCGGCCTCCTCATCGGACTCCTTCCCGCGGAAGCCATGATTGACGTGTGCGCAGACCAACTTCAAACCAAGTTCCGGATCCCGCGAAAGCTCCAGCAAAATGTGCAACAGCATCACGGAATCCGGCCCTCCGGATACCGCTACGACGATGCAGTCTCCCGGGGACCATAACGCGTGTTCCTTTCCAGTGCGGCGCACCGCATCCACCAAGCGGTACATATCGGGATTCATTTGGCGGCTCTTCCTTTCCGGGCGATCCTATAGTCTATGGTTGCAGCATATGTTTTGACCTTCGGCGGTCAAAAACGTAAGGTCAGATACAATGCGCAAACCAGCAATGTTAAAGAAACGGCAAAGGCCCCCAGCATCCAGCGCGGGGTTTGACCTTTGGGCTTGCGGCGGCCGAACGAGGCGGTCACCAGCTCCCGCCATAATTGGCAGGCTTCGGCCGTATCGTTAAATTGGCCGGCCAGCGCCCGCTCCAGCCATTCCCGGTAGGGCGCCAGTGCCGGCTCCGAACGGAGAATAGCGGTCAGATCGTTGCAGCTCCGCGTCTGGGGCAACTGGGTCGCCGCCCGTTTCAATGGCCCTTCGGCCAGCAAATGGATACAAACGACGGCGAAGGAGAACCAGTCATAAGAAGGCTCCGCCGTTCGCCCGCCCGCTCCCCAAAAACCGCGGTCATACCATTCCGTGAACTGCTTGACGCTGCGGCCGATCCCGCTGACTCCACCGTAATCGATTAATTCGACCTCCCCATAGGGGGAGACCAGCACATTCTCCGGCTTCAAGTCTCCAAATACCCACCCGGACTCATGAAGCTGCCGGAGCTGACGCAGCAGGTGGAGGCCGGCGATCCCCAGCCAGGCCCCGCCTCTCTTGGCAAGAAAAGCCCTTAACGGCTCCCCTTTGACATAGCGCATGACGTAGAAAGGAATCTCCCTGCCTTGAAAGGAATAGTCATCGACTTCCACCAGATAGGAAAGATCCCGCCCCGTCACGCCTCGCCGGTATCTCTGCCGCTGAAGAGCTTTCAGCACATTGACTTCCGATTGTATATCCACCGTGTCGAAACCCATTTTCAGGGCATACAGCTTCGCGCTGTCCACCTGCTTCACCAGGTAGACGACCCCGTTCGCGCCCTGTCCGAGCAGGCGCTGAATCGCGTAGCGCCCGCCCTTCCAGCGGCCTGTCACCACCGTTCCCGGCGCCAGGCTCCATTTAGACGACGTAGTCACCGAGTATCCCTTCTCCTCTACCTGTGTCCTCCAGCCAATTCTTCGATCCATGTCCTTCCAGTGTACCATACCGGAAGAAATCCATCACCTTCAGAATGGCCGGACCGGTGGGGGTCGCGCCGCGCATGGCAAGCCGCTGAAAGATCGAGCGGGCTTGGCCGAGATCATCGGTCCAGTCCAGGTCCAGGACGGCGTCTTCGCCCCCGTGCGCCCCGGGGAAATGGAACACCGCCATTCGGCTGGCCCCCTGCCTTGCCCCAAGGCTGAGCATCATATCGCGAATCGCCTCCTCCACGGCGGCGAGCTTCGGCTTCATGCTGGCGCTGGCGTCGATGAGCAGCGCCACGTCCAAGGGGCTGTTCTCGCTCAGTTCGTCGATGACCTCCACCACCTGGGAACGCTGGTCCGGTGGCAGGTCCTCCACGGAAGAATTCCCCAGAATTGTTTTCAACTCCTTATTAACCGCGTGCTGAATCGTCTGAACCACGGTCTTGCGCGTCAGCATTTGCATCGTTTGCGCCAGCTTCTGCGTGCCGGAAAGCCGGCTCATCCCGCCTCCCGCCTTGGCGATTTCGGCGATTTCCAGACTGCCGAGCTCCCCGATCGTGCCGTAGTCGACAATCCCGATCACATTGACGACGATCCCCTCCTGCCGGGCCAGCGCGGCCGCCATAACCGGGCTCTCGCCTACATTGGAACAACCGTCGGTAATCAGCAAAATTTGCTTCATCTCTATCCCCGCTTTCTTTTTTCCATCTGATAGACTCTCTTCTCTATCATTTCCAGCGAGAATAGGATTCAAACCCGGCCTTTCCACTGGCGTCAAAAAGCAGCAGGGACACCTTTGCAGGAATGAAAAAAGAGGCTGTCCCCGAAGGGAAATGCCTCCTTAATTCGCGGCGGATGCCAGCGCAATGTCGAACCGGACCTCGCCGGTCGTATGATCCCGATGAGAGATGAAGAAGGCCCAGTGTTGTTCGGGAACCCCGTCCCGCAACAGCTCATAATTACGTGCGCATAGCCTGATGTCTATGAAGCGGGACCCGTCGAACCGGTAGTCTTCACCGGTCTGAAGGCCGAAACGAATTCGCAGCAAACTTTGCAGACCCCCCGCGGTAATAAATTTGAACCGGTATCCCTCGGTGATAGCCTTTCGCATGGCTTCCCCGCTTTGATGGGCATATGCAAGGAATTCCTCCCAATCCACATCCGGATTCACCTTCTCCTTTAAACCGGGGGCATCTTTGTTCTCTATCCATGAGATCACTTCCCTGTCCGAATAGCCTGCGGCCCGGATCATTTCCAGGCGCAGCGCGTAAGGCTGGGGCAGGCTCGTCAGCATCGCATTTGTCCCCCTTCCGGTATAAAAATTCTCAGTCTACAAGATGGCAGGCCACATAATGTCCGCTCCCGACATCGCGGAATTCCGGCTTCCTTTCTTTGCATGCCTCTGTGGCATAAGGACAGCGGGTGTGGAACTTACATCCGGACGGCGGGTTCGCCGGACTCGGGATCTCTCCCTTCAATAAAATCCGCTCTCTCTTCAATCGGGGAATCGGAAGGGGAACAGCCGACAACAATGCCTTCGTATAAGGATGGAGCGGGCGAAAAAAGATCTCGTCGCACGGCGCCATCTCCACCAGATTCCCCAAATACATAACGCCGACTCGCGAGCATAGATGCTCCACCACACTTAAATCATGAGAGATAAAAAGAGAGGCCAGTCCCTGCGTTTCCTGCAGTTTTCTGAACAAATTGATGATTTGGGCCTGAATCGACACGTCCAGCGCGGAAACCGGCTCGTCGGCGATGATCAGATCCGGCTGAAGGATCAGCGCCCGGGCGATTCCGATCCGCTGCCGCTGCCCGCCCGAGAATTCATGGGGGTAGCGATCGAGATGAGAGGCCGACAGACCGCAAAAGCCCAACACTTCCAGCACGCGTTCGCGGATTTCCTCCTTGGGGTGGAGCCCATGGTCCAGCAGAGCCTCGCCGATGGCGTCCCCTACTCGAATTCGGGGATTCAGCGAGCTGTAAGGGTCCTGAAAAATCATTTGAATTTTCGGCCTCAGTTGGCGCAAGTCCCCCTCCTTAAGGCCGTATAGGTCGAGTCCTTTAAATTTGACTTCTCCCCCGGTCTTGTCCGCGAGCCGTACAATCGTGCGTCCGACGGTGCTTTTTCCGCTGCCGGATTCCCCGACAAGCCCGAAGGTTTCTCCCGGAAGGATGGTGAAGCTGATGTCGTCCACCGCACGAACATATCCGGTAGTCCGCTGCAAAAGGCCCGATTTGATCGGAAAATATTTTTTTAGGCGGTTCACCTCAAGCAAAGCTTCACGCATGGGCATTCGCCTCCTCATAGAGCCAGCAAGCCGCCCGCTGCCGCTCCCCCACCTCTCCCAGAGCGGGCTCCCGGTGCCGGCAAATCTCCATCCCATGTTCACAACGGTCGTAAAAGTAACAGGATGGCTTTAATTCGAGGAGGTCGGGCACTTGGCCCGGGATCGAATACAGTGATTCCTCCCGCTGTCCCAGCACCGGTTTGGAACGCAGCAGCCCCCGCGTGTACGGGTGCTTCGGCGCTTCAAACAGGCGGGTAACCTCCCCTTCCTCCACGATTTTTCCGGCATACATCACGACGACATAATCGGCCATTTCGGCTACAACCCCGAGGTCATGCGTGATCAGTAAAATGGACATCCCGGATTCCTCCTTGATTCTGCGCAAGGTATCGAGGATCTGGGCTTGGATCGTCACATCCAGGGCGGTGGTCGGTTCGTCGGCAATCAGCAGCTTCGGCCCGCAGGATATCGCCATGGCGATCATGACCCGCTGCAGCATCCCTCCGCTGAGCTCGTGCGGATAGCTTTTTATGATTTGTTCAGGCCTGGAGATGCCGACCTGTTCAATCAGTTCTACGGCTCTCTTTCGGGCGTCTTTTTTACCGAGCTTCAAATGCTCAATCAACGGCTCCATCATTTGCTCGCCGATCGTTAGGACCGGATTCAGGGAAGACATCGGCTCCTGGAAGATCATGGCGACTTTGTTTCCGCGAACCGCGCGGAGCTCATGGCGATTTAGGGACAACAGGTCCACACCCTCAAAAAGGATATCCCCCTCGATTTTCGCCCCCGGAGTCCCTTGGAACAATCCCATGACCGAGAGGGCGGTCACGCTTTTTCCGCAGCCCGACTCCCCGACAATACAGACGGTTTCGCCTTGCAGCACACGCAGGCTTACTCCGTCCACCGCTTTAATAACGCCCTCTTCGGCGGGAAATTGCGTAATGAGCTGATCTATTTTCAGTAAAATCGACATATCGTTTTCACCTATCTTTTCATTTTGGGATCGAGGACGTCCCGCAGCCCGTCACCAAACACATTGATGGCGATAACCGTTGCAAAAATGGAGACGCCCGGCGGAATCCAAAGCCAGGGATGCTCTTGAAAATCAATCATATTGTTTGCAGTGTCAATCATATTCCCCCATGTCGGCGTCGGCGGCATAACCCCCAGCCCGAAGAAGCTGAGTACCGATTCGCTTAGAATCGCACCGCCGATATTCAGGGTAGCCATGACGATAATTAGCGGGAGCAGATTGGGAATCAGATGATGGAAGAGTTTCCGGCGATCTCTTAACCCGAGTACGACGGCCGCCTGCATAAACTCCCTCTCCCGCAAGCTGAGCATTTGCCCCCGGACCATTCGCGCCAGTCCCGGCCAATTGACAAGGCTCAGCATCAGCATAACGATATACATCCTGTAATCGGTAGGCACCTTCCAATCCGACAACAAGGCTCCAAAAATAAACAGAAGCGGCAGTCCCGGGATGGTCATCAGCAAATCGGCAATTCGCATAATGACCTGATCCACGATGCCCCGGTAGTAACCGGCAACCGCTCCAAGCAAGGTTCCCAGAAATACGGATAAGACCATGGAAGCGAGACCGACCGTTAGGGAGATGCGCCCGGCTTGCATGACCCGGGTCAATACATCCCTCCCCAGTTTATCGGTCCCCAGCCAGTGCTGTAGATTTGGAGGTCTGTTCATCAGAGCCATATTCACTTTATTGTCCGTATACGGAGAAAAAAGTGGACCCACAAAACAGGCGATTCCCATAAACACCACGACGGCCAGTCCCGAGACGGCCAATTTGTTTTTCAATAATTGTTGAAACGCCTGCGACCAAAGCGAAGACCTTCCGGACGGGCGAGTCCCCGGTCTCGCCGCCCTCGTCTCAATTGTTTCAATATTGTCCATTTCTTCCACCCCCTAATGAAGCCTGACGCGAGGGTCGGCCATGCGATACAACAGATCGGACAAGAGTGTGCCGATGACCGTTAAAACGGCAATCAACATCGTGAATCCCATCAATAAAGGATAATCCCGCAAAGAGAAAGAGCTCATATACAGCTGACCGATTCCCGGCCAGTTGAATATTTTCTCAATAATCAACGAACCTCCGAATAGAGCGGGCAGCTCGAAGCCCACCAAGGTGATCGCCGGCAGCAAGGCGTTGCGAAGCGCATGGGTAAATAGCACTTTCCCTTCCTTCAGCCCCTTGGCTCTGGCTGTCCGGATATAATCCTGCTTGATCACATCGATCATATTGGAACGGAAGTACCTCGTCAGCGACCCCACCCCCAAAATGGTCATGACGATCACGGGCAAGGTCATATGGCGAATGACTTCGGTAATATAAGCCCAACCTGCCGCATTGCTTCCCGTCGTCAGCATTCCCCCCGGCGGAAGCCACTTCAAATCGACGGCCACGATTTTGATCAGGAATAAGCCGATGAAAAAGGAAGGCAGCGACATGGCCGCAAACACGGCGACCAGCACCACCGTATCAAACCAGGAGTACTGTTTGTAGGCGGAAATAACGCCCACAATAACCGCAATGACCCAGGTAAAAAAGGTGGACACCGCAGCCAGCAGAAAAGAGTTCCATATATATTCGTTAAAAAGCGTCAGAACCGGCTTTTGCTGGGCGAGAGAATAGCCGAAATCGCCATGCAGCGCGTTTTTCATCCATAAGGCGTACCTTTCCAGCAGCGGTTTGTTCAAGCCATAGATTTCCCGGAGCTCGGCCTTTCTCTCCGGCGAAAGTTTAATATTGCCGCTGATAAAATCGCCGGGGGTTAAGGCGTATAAACTAAAGATGAGCAAGGATGCGGCAAGCAGAATTAAGGTCATATAGATCAGCCTTTTGCTTATATAAGCGCTCATAATCCGGCCCCTTATGTAAGCCGCCACTCCAAAAACCGGAGCGACGGCCTATTTTTATTTCAATTCCCAATTCGGCAAGCTGGAGGACAAGCCGGTGAACGGACTGACGGAAAGGTTCTGAATGCGCCCGTTGTAGGCGTAAACCGTCTTTTTGTAACTTGTAAAAATAACCGGAAGCTCGTCGTTCAACAGTTGGAACAGCTCCTGATAAACGGCCTTCCGCTGCCCGATATCGGTGGTTGAGAGCGCCTTGTCATAAAGCTCCTTCACCTTGGGATTGTCGTAGCCCTTGATTTCCCCGTCCACAAATTGCAGCACCCCTTCCGACGGGTCCGTCAGCATCGGTGTGGAGAACGAAGCGATATCATAGTCGCCGCCTTCGACTTTAGAAACCAGGGCGTTGAAGTCGGCAAAAATTTCAGGTACGAATTCAACGCCGATGGCATCGAAATTTTCCTTGGCGACCGCAATAAAAATGTCCGTTTGGGCGTTCTTGGTGCCCAGGAAGTGAATCGACAGCTTCTTTCCGTCCTTCTCGCGGATCCCGCCCTGGCCTTTGGCCCAACCGGCTTCATCGAGAAGCTGATTCGCTTTCACCGGGTCATAAGGATACGCATTGATGCTCTCTTCCGTATAAGCCCAGGAAATCGGCGAAGCGGGGACGTTGGCCACCTGGCCGGCTCCCTGGTTCGCATCCACATAAATGCTTTGCCGGTCCAAACCATAGGTGAGAGCCTGCCGAACCTTCTTATCCTTGAGCTGGTCGTGCTCCAGATTTAATTGAAGATAACCGTAGGTGCTCGGGGTATAAGGCAGTATATTGACGAAGCCCAAACTTTTGAGCTTATCGATATTCTCTTTCGTCGCACTGAACGAAGCATAATCCACTTCACCGGTCTCGAGGTACTGCCAAGTATCCCCTTCGGACGTTTTATAGATAAACCGCGCTGTCTTTGGCTTGCCGGCATAATAATGCTCGTTGGCCACATACCTTACTTCCTGTCCGGGAATGAATTTCTCAAGCACATAAGGCCCGTTGCCGAGAGGCTTTTCGTGCAGCTTTTTGATGTAGTCCAACTGACCGAATTTGTAATCCTTGCCGTAATAAGCCTTGGATAGAACGTCCCCGCCCAAAATTACAAGGGCCATGGCATTCGGCTTCTCCAGCTTCGCCGTTACGGTCAGCGGATCCGCGACGGTAATTCCGGAAATCGCGGGGGCCCTCCCCTCCTTATAGGCCGCCCCGCCCTCGATTTGAAGCGTGGGGAGCTGCGCGTCTCCGTCATATGCTTTATCGTGCAGAAGCGTCCAGGTAAACGCCACATCCTCCGCCGTCAACGGAGAACCGTCGCTGAATTTCAGATCTTTCCGCAGATGAAACGTATAGGTCCGTTGATCCTCGGAAATTTCCCAGCTTTCCGCGAGTCCCGCCTTCGGCAATCCTTTGTCGTCCACCGTTACGAGCGGGGTATACAGCAAGGAAGAAACATTGCCGTCATAGCCGCTTTGGTGGAAATAAGGGGTGAACGCGCCGCTCGGATCGGTGAGCCCCACGATAATGGTATCCGTGCGCTGTTTAGCCACGTCCGGCAGCTTCGCTAAATCGGCCGCCAAGAGGACTCCGCCGGCATCTCCGGATGAGGCCGCGCCTCCTTCCGCCGTCACCGCCGATGGATTGCCCGATGTGGCGGCCGCAGCTTTGCCAGTGGGGCCCTTATCGTCGGAAGCTCCTCCGCTGCATGCGGACAACACCAGCGAACTCATCAATACGGCTGCGGTTAATGCGGCAATCCTGTTTCTTTTCATTTCCTTCTCCCCTATTCTTGTATATTTCGGTTAATTCCGATGAGATAACTATGTAATTGTTAATGCATATTATAGATCCGCCGGTAAGTTCTGTAAATAGAGAACTTTACCTTATTTCTCTTTTTACAAAACAAAAAACCACCCTGCCTTGGCAGCGGTGGCTAACATATCCATTTTATTCGTTGGTAATATAGGCCATGAGTTTTTTCTGCAACTCCTCCAACGAGTCGAGACGCAAGCTGTATTCGGTCACCGTTTCGCCCTCGATATGAGCCCGGATCAAGCCGCCCGTTCTCAGCTTGGAGATATGGTCATGCGTAATCCCCTTCGAGATGTTTAGGTGGCGGACAATCTCGCTGAAGCTTTTCGGACCCTCGTGCAACAAGCGCAGAACTTTCAACCGGTTCTGTTCCCCCAAAGCGCGAATCGTAAGATATTCGGGTTGAGGGAATGCGGACGGATTGTCGTTGGATACTCTCGCGGAGTAATGGCACAGCGTTATTTTGCCGAAATGATAAATCACATTCATGGGTTGAAAATGATACTGCGGAACCAATACGAGCCGCTCCAGTCCTTCCTTGGGTTCAAAAACCAGGCCACGGGTCATGCGCTCCGCCAAATCGCCGTGCCGCTCTTGCGCAGCCAATTCTTTCTTCCTGCGCTCCGCTTCCAGCCGAAGCGACTCCCGGATCGCCGAATCGGTATGCTTAAAGTATTGTTCATTCCATTGGGGAAATATGGATAGCGTGCGAGAGCGAAATTGCCCCATATCCTTCGGAAAGGGTTGACCGTATTCCGCCATTAGCTCATAGAGGTCGCCCACGGATTTCCCCTCCAGCCAGGACAGGAAGTCCTCGGCATGCTCCCCTTCCCGGCATAAATAAAGCAGCAAATAGGTCCATTTCCAATCCGCATCCACTTCCATACGGCCGAGCAGTGAAGCAAATTCCGGAGTTAAGGTCCTCCCGACTTCTTTCACCCAGTTAGGGGCCAGCATGATTTTCTTGTGCGACTTGCGGCAAATATACGTATGAAGACTATTCGCAAGTTCGTATATGGCTTTATACTCGATATCCAGTTGGTAGGTCAAATGTCGTACGCCCCTTTCTGGATCTATTATAACTTGCGGGTTCGGCATGCACGCAACCTTAAAAGGGCCGGTCGCTGCCTGCGTTAAAAAAACGGATGCCCTTTCCCGAACTTTCATTTCAGGAAGAGCATCCGTCACCTCTATACTCTCATTAATTCGGCCGACCTTATGAAGATTTCGGGAAATACCCTACACCTGTCGCATATTGCACCAATCGCTTGATGTACTCCGAATCGGGAACATGACAGGTGATCCCCGTACCCTCCAGGTACTCGACGGTTTGCGGGCAGGCAAACCGGAACGGGGAGTTCTTCGCCCCGTCTCCTTCCAGTTGAGCTATCGCCAGCTCCAGCCCCGCCTGGTCCTTCGGCCGGGTCGCATCGAGCAGCCAGGATTCGTACTCGGCCCAATCCAGCAGCTCAATCCGGTACCCGAGGGCGCGGAAGGAGTCGACCATTTCCGCATAAGGCAGCTGCACTGGATTGCAGATGTGGAACAGCCGCCCGGGCGTCCGCTCTTGCAGAGCCAGGGCCGCAATTGCACCGCTCGCGAAGTTGACGGGCGTCAGATCGACCTGCCAGCTGACGCTCGGCGCTTTCCCCAGCAGAAGCATCGACTTCAGCATCCGATAGAAGGCGTTATTGTCGATGTTCCGCTGGAAAGCGCCGGTCTCCGAATGGCAGGACAGATTTCCGACGCGATACACGGTCGCCGGAACGCCTTGCTCTTCGCAGGCGCGGACGACCAGCCGCTCGGCGGCCAGCTTGCTGTTGGTGTACACATTGCCGGTATCCAGGCTCGGATCACGGTATCCGTCCTCCGAGATAAACGTTTCCCATTGCCCGGCCATGGCCAGATCCTCAGGAATCCCGAGCGTGGACACGTAATGAAAGCGGACCTCTCTCCCGCGGGCCAAGGCCAACAGGCGGTCCGTGCTCTCCACGTTGACCCGGTGGAAGTACTCGGCCTCGCCGAAATGCTTCACCTCGGCTCCGCAGTGGATGATCGAGTCGATTCTCGCCAGAAGCAGTTCGCGGACCGGACCAACCAGTCCGAGGTCCGGCTGCTCCAGATCACCCTGTACGGCAACAACGCGGCCTTCCATCCGCGACACGCCATCGGAGCCAAAGTAACCCTCCATCACTCGCTGCAAACGTTCATAGGCATCCTGGCCATGCATTGGCCGGATTAAGCAGTACACGGTCGTTTTGGACGTCCGCAGCAATTCATGCAGCAGCGAGGAACCGAGATACCCGGTAGCCCCGGTCAAGAGGATGTGATGTTGACGTATAGGGCTGCCGCCGGTCAAAGATCCCGGACCAAATTGGCGCGGCGTTTCGGCCAGATCCACCGTCTCGCCCGTCAGTCCGGGAGCGGCGGCCCCTTTCCCTGACGCGGCGGCTTGCGCCAACTCGGTGACCCGTTCGGCCAGCCGGGCTACCGTCGGATAAGCGAAAAAGTCGTTGATTTTCAATTGCGGGAAACGGGGCTTCAACAGCACGAGCGTCTCCAGAATTTTTAGCGAATGGCCGCCGATTTCAAAGAAATCGTCATGGATGCCGACCGCGCGGAGCCGCAGCGCTTTGGCCCAAGCCGCCGCGATTTCGGCCTGCAGTTCGTTCTCGGGCGGAGCCGCATCGGCCCCTCCGTTCCCTTCCTCCTCCGGCAGTTCATGCAGGCCGAGCTTCCTGCGGTCGATTTTGCCGGTCGGCGATACCGGCATCGCTTCCAGCCAGATGAAATGGCTCGGGACCATATAAGCCGGCACCTTGGATTTCATAAAGGCAACGAGCTCCGCCTTCTCCACCGGCATTTCGTTTTTGGAGGTGTAGAAAGCGACGAGCTCCTTTTCCCCGGCCTCGTCCTCTTTGACGATCACCGCCGCATCTTTGAGAGCCTCATGCTTGATCAAATTCTCTTCGATCTCTCCGATCTCAATCCGGTAACCCCGGATTTTGACCTGCAGGTCCTTCCGGCCGACGTATTCGATGCCGCCGTCCTGCTGCAGGCGAACCAGATCGCCGGAGCGGTAATACCGCTTGTCCGACCCCGGGTTGACCGGATCGGAAATAAAGGCCTCCCCGGTCTTCTCCGGCTGGTTCAAATACCCTTTCGCCAGGCCTACGGAATGGATCAACAGCTCCCCGGCCACGTTGACCGGGCACGGCTGCAGCAGCTCGTTCACGATCAACACTTCGTAATTGGCCAGCGGTTTGCCGATGCTGATGGTGTTCAGATGCTCCGGGACCGGGCTATCCATCAAATGCGTCGTGGTCGCCACGGTGACCTCCGTCGGCCCGTAAGCATTCACGATGACCGGCAGATGCGGCAGCTTTCGCTGCAGCGACCGTACCGATTCGCCGGGGAGCGCTTCGCCGCCGATGACGAAGCTGCGGATCCTACCGTATTTTAAAGCCTCCTCCGCACTTAAATAAGCGGATAGTTGGTTAAAGAATACGGTCGGCAAAATGCCGATGCGCGTCGCGCTCATTTCTTCAATCGCCGCGGTGAACGCCTCGACCGAATACCGCTGCTCGTTCGAGAGCAGGTGCAGCCGGGCGCCGCAGCAAATGGCGCTATAAATATCGTAAACCGAGGCGTCAAAGCTGAAGGTGGAGTATTGGAGAATAACGTCCTCTTCCCGCAGTCCAAGCTGCTCCACCGTGGCCATCGCCAGATTCAGGATCCCCGCGTGAGGAATAAGAACTCCCTTCGGCCTTCCCGTCGTTCCCGACGTGTAAATGATATAGGCTACATCATCTCCCGAAGTCAGGTACGCCGGGTCAAGCTCGGCATCGTCCTCATCAAGCTGCCGATCCAGATACAGGGTGGATACCTCCCGATCCGCGGCCGTCAGAAGCGTCTCTAATTGGGACGCATATCCTTCCTTGGTCAGGACAATGCCGGTCCGGGTATCGGCGATAATGTAGGCGTTCCGATCCTCCGGATGCTCCGGATCAAGCGGGATGTACGCGCCGCCTGCCTTCAAGACGGCGAGCATGGCGATGACGGCATCCAGACTGCGCTCCATGAATATGGCCACGAACTGGCCCTTTTGCAGCCCGCGCTGCAGCAGCATCCGGGCCAAGCGGTTCGAAACGCAATCCAGCTCCCGGTAGGTCAGCCTTCGGTCCCCGGAGGACAAAGCTACGCGGTCGCCATGAAGCCGCACGGTGCTTCGCAGCATCCCGGGGATGCTCACCGGAAGGGAAGGCCAGACCTTGGCCGTGTCGTTCAGTTCCGCGTAGGCGAGCTTATCGTCGGCCGTCAATATCGGAATAGCTCCGATCGCCTGTTCTTCATTCTCCAGAACAGCGCGCACGATCCATTCGAAATGGGCGGCGAATTTCGCGATGGTCCCCGCTTTGAACAGATGGCGCTCGTAACCGATCCGAAGCTCCCCGCCCCCGTTCAACCAAGCAAACTGCCAATGCAAATAGGCGCTTCCTGCGGACTCCCCTCTCAAGGCGGCACCGTCCGCTCCTGGTTTTGTTCCAAACACGGTATAAAACACGGGCGAATGCCCGATCATTTCCTCGATATCCTTCAGCGGCATATAGACGTCGTTCATAGCTGCCCGCTTATCCCTTACCACCCGGTAGAGATCCCGGAAGGACGTCTTTCCATCGCAGTTCAAGCGCAGCGGAAGAAGATCGCCTGCCGAATTTTTTACTCCGACAATCTGATCCGTTTCTCCGCTCATGCGAAATAAAAACACATAATAACAGGTGAGCATCCAGCTTTCCAAGTCGCGATCTTTGCTAATCCGGGACAAAGCGTCCTCCGGCAGGACCAACCTATGAGTGCTTGTGGCCGAATCACCTTCGTAATTCACTTTGGGAGAATCCGTATAAATATCGAAACCGGATAACGGCAACTGCAGTTCATTTAGCCAAAAGTCCCGAACCTTGCGGTCCGTCAGTAAAGTATCCACTCACTCAGCTCCTTGTTTTCTCTCTATATTTTTAGCTCTTCCACCATGTTCTCCAATTTCCCGGAAATCTCGTTCAAGCTCTCGGCCGAATCCACGATTTTACCCGCCGAGGCACGCTGTTCCAGGGCGCTGTTCTTGATGAACTCCGATACATCGGCATTTCGCTCGGCCAATACGGCGATCTGGCGAATCGTCGCGGTAATTTGCTCGGTCTCCGCCACCATTTCCTCCGTGGCCGCGGACACTTCTTGAATTTGGCTCGTGATGGAATCCGTCGCATCCAAAATGCTATAGAACAGCTCGCCGGTTTCTTTCACCACATCGATCCCCGCCTTGACGTTCCGCTCCCCTTCGCTGATCGCCTTGACGGCGGTCAGTGTTTCGTTCTGGATATAGTGAACGAGATCGGCGATCTTCTCCGCCGAGCTGCCCGATTCCTCCGCCAGTTTCTTGACCTCATTGGCCACCACGGCAAAGCCTCGGCCTTCCTCGCCGGCCCGCGCAGCCTCGATGCTCGCATTGAGGGACAACAGATGCGTTTGGGCCGAAATCTGGGTAATCACTTGAACGATTTCCTCAATTTCACCGGAACGTTTGCGCAATTGCTCGATCGAGGCGACGGAATCCTGTACCGATTCCCGAATCGAATCCATTTGTTTTATGACTTTGCCGATATTCTCGCCGCCCAGCTCGGATTGATCCTTCATTTGCACCGAGGCTTCCGACAAGGCGGAAGTGCTGCCTGCGATCGTGGAAACTCCCGAATTGATTTCCTCCAGCGATGTCACGCTCTCCGTAATCGATTTGCTCTGCATCGACACCTTGTCCGAGATTTCTTCAATATGATTCGTGATATCCGTCGAGGTCTTATGGTTTTCCTCCGAGGCCGCAAACAAGACACGCGCCTGTTCGGCTGACTGAGTGGAAACCGCCTTAATGGTGGAGACCAATTCGTTCATATGGGCGACGGTGGAATTGAATTTCGCATTGACCTGTCCCAGCTCGCTTTGACTCTCCTGCAGACGCACGCTGAAATCACCCTGGCTCAACTGGTCCAGGGCATGCATTAGATCTTTTACCGGCGCGAAGGTCCGCTTTGTAAATAGGTATTGGATTGTCAGCACCAGCAGCAAAATAACCACCAAAGCGAGGCAGGTGTACTTCAACAAATCCTGCTGTCCCCGCAAAATGACGCTTGCGTCAAAATCCATCCCCATATAAGCGAAAATCTTGCCGCTTTCATCTTGGATCGGATAAAGTACGGTCAGCCAGGTGCCGTAAGCATCTTTGTACGGTTTCGTAAAGGTGAGCTTCTTTGTTTTTAACATCTCTTGAACGCCCTTGATATGATGCGGGGGCTGTCCAAGCTGGTCACCTAAATGCAGGCCCTCTCCTTCGAACATATCGAGAACGGCCGTTGGGAAAGCGATCATCAGCGTGCTGTTATTTACGATTTCCGAGCCGAAAATATAACCCTGAGCCACGTTCGGATGGGTCGCGGATAAGTCATCGAAGATCACCGTAAGCTTTTGCTGAATCGGTGAATTCCGGTCCGTACTTTTCATGGCTTCGGCGGCTTCCGCCGGGGTGATCTTTTTCGACCAGGCTTCCATCACCGCTTTTGAATCGGACTCCAACTGCTTTGTCAGAACCTCCCCCTGAATATAAAAGCTCGACGCAATGAGAATAACGCCTGTCATCAAAATCGAAAAGCTCGCTAATACCATATTTTTGGTTACAATGCTCCATTGGCGCATACCGCCAACAAGACGGGGTAATTTCATCTCCTGTTTCTCCTCTTTCTTTCTTGTAATTTATATCTGGGTAAAAGTTTGATTTATTAAAAATTTTAATCAAATTCCGCTATCATCCCCTCTCCCCAAACGACAGAATGGTCCCTGAAATGGGCAAAAAAAGACAGCCCACAGTAAAAAAACCATAGGCTGCCGCAAACAAAGAGCAACTGGCTGACATTTCCTATGACAGGAGGTAGTCCCTATAGCTTTGCGTCACTGCCTTTCGACAGCTTTGCCAAAAAGAAATATCAAATTTTGAGAATAAGTCCCATAAATAGTGTATCGGTTGATGCGCAGGTCAATTTTACTACATCCTTCAATACTTTCCCATGAAAAAAAACCCAATTGGGTTTCCGTTTTGTGTCTTTGGGACTATAAATCAAGGGGCGTTAACCCCCGTGCTTACGTCACTATACGCAAAAAGAAACCTTGAAAGGCATGAAGCCAAACAAGGTGTTGAGCAAGTCAATCAACTTTTGAACTTCAATTTCAGCTACACAGGTTGAACTATGATTTGCATATTAGACAGCGGTGTAAATGGTTCTTTTCACACTGTTGACCCGCAACTAATGTTTGGTTCGAATTAAAGGGAATTCTTCCCGTTAATTTGGTGCGTATGCGGCTGCAGAGGCGAATTAGCTGGAAAACCTCCCGCTAATTCGCCTGAAATTGTGGATATCGGCAATAGGGCCGTGAAATAGATGGAGTTTTTCCAGCTAAATCCGATTGAAGAGCCAATAGCGGTACATTAACGGGAGATTTTCCCATTAATGATGAGACTCTGACGGTGGGGCTTTATATCTACAGTTGTGTATTGGCAACGTATCTCCGAAACCATTTCATATCCTTGCCCAACGCCACTCGTAAACCTCATCTCTAACTAATCTTGGCTTGAATCAAAAATTACTCTGAGACTGGAACATACTCAAATGGATTTTTATCAAAACCATCCCCAAAAAAATTATAACCTTCCACAATCCCGACATTTAATACGGTTGACTTCCAGTTTTCAGGGTTAGGATAGTCCTTCCAGGTCTTAGCTCCTTGACTTGCTGCAAAATCATCAAGATCGTCGGGGAATTTAACAGTCACTCCAATTATCACCAACTTTATAAGCTTACTCTGTGATATTCGACAAAAAGCTTATCACTGGAAAGTCAGACGTTATTCATGCGTTTCCCCTACCCAACAAAACGATTGCCGCTTGAATAATGGTTGTGAGAGTCGGTGGCTTTGGCTTATAAGTTGAACTATTGTTATAAGGATTAGGGCAACCGTGGGATGCGTTCAGTTACGTCCTGACATTTATTATAGTCGGACTATCCAGCCGATATATTGCGGAAGATTTTTTGACAGCCCCTTCCCCTCTTCCATGTCGCAGTGGAGCATTTTATAGTTGCGATTGAATTAAAAAATAACAAAAAAACAGGTCAATCATGGTGTATCTGACCATAATCAACCTGTTCATTGAAAAAAATGCAACTAACTTAAGGTACTATATCATTTTATAAAATCATTTTATAAAAAATTGTTTTATTTCTCCCTTACCAATAACTTTGGAAGCAGTTTGCAAAAAAAACACGTTTCCAACTCGCACCAAATTTTCAATATGTTTGTACTCTTCTTCTTCAACCGTCGGTAATTCAAAAATCACATCGTAAACCTCACCTCTAATTAATTTAGCTAGTTCTTCTTTTACTATTAGAGTGCCTGAAAATAATAAATTATTTCCAAAATTTATCACAGGTCTTATTATATTCTCAGCATTCAAGTCATTTTGTAGTGCTGTAGGGTTATCTGAGGGTCTATCAAAAGACACCTTTGCTTCAAGTACTAACATTCAACCACTCCTTCAATACTTATGAGAGATATCCTGAATAATCTTATTAAACTCATCTAAATTATCAACGTGTATTGTCACTGTACCATTTTTAAAAATGAATTTGTCCACCTCTGTGAAATCTGCCAACTTATTCAATTGTGAGGTTGGTACTTTGACCTCAATAATAGCACCTATATCTTTGAACTTATCAGCAAACTTCAATGTTTCATCAAAATTTAATCCAAATTGTTTTGCCTGTAAACCCTCCGGAATTACATTAAACTTGCCGGTCTCCATTACCTCATAGAATTCCTTTGGGCCAACGGCTCTATACAAGCTAGTTAAACTTTCAGGAGCTTCACCCGTCACCTTAGGAACACTCCGAACCCCTTTAGAGCCAAACCGGGCAATCCCCTTCGAAATACCGAACCCCGCAATCGGCAATGCAGATTCCAGTATCGCTTGGGCTGTTATTGCCTTTTCTGTAAAGTCGCTTTGGATCAAATATCCTCCGTACAACAACGTCTTCTTGCTGTAAAGGGCATTTATCTCTGATTCCAAATCATTGTCTTGGTATGTCATTGGTAAAATAATGCTTGTTTTTCACTTCCTATAATAAAACCTTGGAGGCTGCAAGGCCAACCAAGGTTTCTTTTTACTATAACTATTCAATTAAAATTCATTGTAATTTACAAAAATAAAATCACTGTCATCAAGTACCCTGTTCTCAGAAAGTTTCTCCATAATGTTATTAATTGTATCTTGTAAAGCTTCTGTTATTGAATCCCCATTGCCAACCCCCCCCTCAGGATAACCATCGAATGAACTTTTGATTTTCAAGTTAGTAAATCCCATGAACTTCCCACTCATACTTTCATAGATTCTTATTCGAAATCTGCCTGATGGAACATCTAGTTGTGTAACATCAAATTCCGCAACACACTTTTCAATACTAGAAACTCCAGTAACCTGAATGTTTTTCCAACTATTATTCCCCATTTTTTACCTCGCACCAAAAGAAATAATCTTCCCGTCAGGATCAACAATTATATATCTTTCCCAGTCCCTTCCTTTATTGTAATACTTCATAGCACCTTCTGTATAACCATCTACTGGAACACCTCTGCCTTTAAGATTCCTTGAGAACTCGTTTGCTTTGTTAAAGTATTGAGTAAAACTAGTTGCACCTACTTCACGTCCATGCTTCTCAATAATGTTTAAGAAAAGTATCTGCTATTGAATCGTGACTACCTTGATTCCATCTGCTTAAATCCAATTTAGAAAGTTCATCAATTTGTCCTTGTGTGAGCTTTCTTCCTCCTTGTGTAACAATCGACCCGTCAGGCAATTTAACTAAATCGTCAAGTGGTTTGACATTTCTAGCTTTCATTGCGCCGACAGTACCTGCTTCCCCCATCTCCCCAGAAACATTCCGAACCGCTTTAGGGCTAAATCGGGCAATCCCCTTCGAAATACCGAACCCCGCAATCGGCAATGCCGATTCCAGTATCGCTTGGGCTGTTATTGCTTTTTCTGTAAAGTCGCTTTGGATCAAATATCCTCCGTACAACAATGCTTCCTTGCTGTAAAAGGCATTCATCTCTGATTCCAAATCATTCTTTTGGGAGTTTAATGATAGGTTCATTTGGCACGGGTGGTCTCCACCGGAATTTATTATACTTAACTCCGTTGAAGTAAGATGTAAATGAAATTCAAGTTTTACTTGGTAAACGGCAATTCAAACATATCTAATTCATTCTCATCAATTTTCATAATACTTGCAACTACCAAATAACGCTTATCATTAGAGGACAGAATTGTGATATTTTCAGGTTTTACAGACTTATGGATTTTCTCCTTAATATAAAGAACATCATCATCCCCTGCCTCTTCAATTTTTAAATTAGGGAGGTTTCGAGGTATTTCTACATAATCAACATCAAAAAACATGATATCAATATTCGTTGCATTACTAGCACTTTTAATACTTCTTATGAGTAATTGTCCATGACTAATGGTATAATGCCAAAATTTAAAATCTCGACTATCAAAAGATTGTATCATAGTTGTTTCATTTCTCCTTTTTTATTCAAATGGATTCGAAACTACTTTACCATTCTCATACCATGTAATTCTGCCCCATGCTTGGGGACTTGACTTGATTTGAAGTAGTTCCCAATCAGTTGCGCCCCCTGCTCCCCTTGCTGCCCTCGATACAGAAGCCCATGGACTGTCCACACCAGTAAGATTAAATTTAATTTGTACATTTGGGTTGTTCAGATTATCTAATACGGTTGACTTCCAGTTTTCAGGGTTAGGATAGTCCCTCCAGGTCTTAGCTCCTTGACCTGCTGCAAAATCATCAAGATCGCCGGTGAATTTAACAGTCACTTCATTATCACCAACTTTATAAGCTTACTCTGTGATATTCGACAAAAAGCTTATCATTGGAAAGTCAGACGTTATTCATGCGTTTCCCCTACCCAACAAAACGATTGCCGCTTGAATAATCGTTGTGAGAGTCGGTGGCTTTGGCTTATAAGTTGAACTATTGATATAAGGCAGCCCCTTCCCCTCTTCCATGTCGCAGTGGAGCATTTTATTGTTGCGATTGAAATAAAAAATAACAAAAAAACAGGTCAATCATGGTGTATCTGACCATAATCAACCTGTTCATTGAAAAAAATGCAACCAACTTAAGGTACTATATCATTTTATAAAAAATTGTTTTATTTCTCCCTTACCAATAACTTTGGAAGCAGTTTGCAAAAAAACACGTTAATTTGTCCACTTCTGTGAAATCTGCCAACTTATTCAATTGTGAGGTTGGTACTTTGACCTCAATAATAACACCTAAACCCTCCGGAATTACATTAAACTTGTCGGTCTCCATTACCTCATAGAATTCCTTTGGGCCAACAGCTCTATACAAGCTAGTGCCTCATCAGACAACCTTGACCTTGTTTTGCTCACGTAAGATAGCTCTATGACGTTTGTTCTTGTTTTCTCCACCGAAGATAAGCTTGGATCGCAGAGGTGTATACAGGTATTACATGAATTATAACCGTTGTTGGATGAATAACTTCACGCACTGAGCAACCCCCACCAAAGAAAAACCTTGAAAGGCACGAAGCCAATCAAGGTTTGAAAAATAACTATTTTTGTTCAATGTTCCTTATCATCTTTCTTACTCTATGACGTAACTTTTGTGAAGCCCAATGTGCATTTACAATTTTATACAAGGAATCCAATGGTTCACTTTGTTGAATTGAAGACAATTCTTCAAACCAGTTTAATGCTAGTTCTACCCAATAGTCTGATTTTTGTTCAAAACCAATTTTTACAACTTCAATAAAAGGAAAGACATCCTCTACATTAACAATTATATTGTAGCTGGCTAGGGCTTCCTTTAAAGAGTTATGGACTGTATTGCTTGGTTGTTCTAATAATACTAATAAGCGAAGAAATTTCCAGGATTCATCTAGTATCCTTATTCCTTGCTTATCGTTAATTACCCAATGAGCATCAGTGGATAGTCCAATGACTGTTTTATGTTCTCCAAATGACATAAGCGGAAACCAATTTACTTTTATGTCGGTGTTTACCATATAAGAAATTTTTATTTTGTCAAATGGTACGTGACTTTTAATTAGTAATTTCAAATGATTGTTCATAGTTTACATACCCCATACTTCATGTTTTACAGGCAATCCGTAATTCCTCATTACCTCTTCAAATTGTTTTCTCACTTCAGCAGTCCAGTTCTGACCATAATGACCACTATTTTCAGTAGTTAATATTTCTCCTTTAGTCCCTCTATTAAACATACCACCCACTACAGTTTTATAATCAGCATTTATTGTTTCAGCTAACTTTTGGTGTGGTGATCCAGTAAAGGAGCTACTGTTAGGTTTGCCGACAGCGAAAGCATTCGTTTTAGGGTCAAACACAAATTCAACCCGGCTCCCCTTTCACGGTTTACCGGGTAGGACAAATACTTATATAACAACATTGTCCAATTAATAGCTCATTTTAATTTTCATATCATTCTTTTTCACTTACTTCGTTTTGCATAATTTTGGGTCTTAACCACAAAGACTTTATAAACCCATTTTGCAATACAACTACTATACCTCTTGCAAACTCAATTGCATCATCTGTGTCTAAGGTTGAAACATCCCCTATACAAACCCACCCACTCTTTTCATCGAAATAGGTTTCCCATTCACCAGCTTCAACTAATCTTAATACATCCCCAGATTCAATTTCTTCTTGTATCATTAGTCCTAGCTGTTTTGCTTTTGGCGGAGTCAATATCCTATTTGCCCAACCCAAGTAAGGATTACAACCCCATATTTGTTTTGCCGTTTTGCTTGTAGAGTCGAAGGTTATATTAATATACCCGATTAATATTGCAAAATCGGCACTTACGTTAGGTTCAAAGTCAAAGGAATAATCATCTTTTGTATAAATTAATTCGCCGACTATCATTTTTACATCTTCAGTTGATTTAAATTTCATTAACTCACCACTTCCTATTTCTTGGAGTTGAATAGAAAATGAACTATTGTATTTGTATCCTTATCGATCACAAGCTCCCATACCCCACTTTTACCATTATATGCTCCTTGAACATCCCACCTTACTCCATTGGGTAATCCCCCTGGATCAGGAATTGGTTTTTTGGCACTCATTATTTCATCAATAAGAGAAGTAGTGCCATTTGACTTTACATATGGTCTCGTTGACTCGCCGGGGAATTTAACAGTTACTCCATTATCACCAACTTTATAAGCTTACTCTGTGATATTCGACAAAAAGCTTATCATTGGAAAGTCAGACGTTATTCATGTGTTTCCCCTACCCATCAAAACGATTGTTGCTTGAATAATGGTGTGATGTCCTCGCAGTAAAGCTACACCAGTGTGCGTGACTGGGATTACGAGATTACTGCTATGATCAGGCTGTAAGCAATCTTGATTAGGGAGCTCTAGGAGCAACATTGAGGACTTTTGCTTCCCTTTCTCTAATTAAACACTAAGATACAGTTGCACCGAAGAATACATTAAGAGATAGCTTTCTGAACTGATAAATCACCGCCATTATTTCGGAACAACAGTAATGATCTGGGTTCGGTTTCTCTTTGTAGGCCCTCTAGTGCTACCTCTATATTCAACCTCATTGTGATTACTGATGCGACAATTTCTGCTACAGAATAGAGCCCATCTTCGCTCTTTAGCCTTGTCCCAATGTTACTACTTAGGTACCTATATTGTGGATTTAGCGTTAAACCGTCACTCCGGCACCATATGTTGATTTCAAGTCGCCAAAACGCCTGTAAATGGTCCTCCAACTCTCCCCGTTGTGCATAGAAAACCACAAGATGCTGCAGGTTTTGGTGTTCTCGAACCAAGATGTTGTACCTAAGTAGTAACTGTCCCAATAGACTTTTTAATACTAATCATATAATTAAATTTATCTTCGTAATCGTAATTGTTTTCAGAAATCCTAATATCAAGTCCGATAACACTACCTGAAAAGTACATTTCATTCAGATATGAACTGTTCTCCCCTTCTGCCACATTTTGAACATTGAGATGTTTAAAAATCAACGGAACTACTTCCCCTATCGCCAATTGTGAATTAAAAAACAAAGTTTCCATATTTAGCTGTTCACCTCACTATAACATTACTTAGTTTACTTTTAATGGAATCTTTTTCGTCACCTAAGTTGTATTTACTATTTTTCATTTTTAATCGCTACTGTAGTATGAAAGCCCTCTTTAAAGACAGTTTCAAAATATTTGTTCCGAAAATCAAAGTCAAACATTTTTCCTGGAATGGCTGTACAATTACTCAAAAAATGTTTGCCAGTCACATTTTCTTTAAAGCTAAAAGGTGCCTGTTTGCTAGAAGCGAACTCCTCGAGTTCAATTGAATGTGAATCCAAGAGTATAAAATTGTTTGATGAAAAAGTTATAGTAGCTCTAGTATTACTATCAGCAATTAGATACAACAATAAATAATGAGGCGAAAATGGTGAGTGTCCTCCACATAAAAATTGATAATCGCCTTTCGTGACTTCATAGGGCCACGTATAGTACAATGCTCTGCTTTCTGCAACTTCACCTGTGTCGCAAAGCCGTATGTCTGCACCTTTTATTTCAGTAAAGGTGAATTTTGCCTTCCCAAAGATGACCAAACTTTTATAGGCATACTCACATTTTACAATATCGTCAAAATAAGGAGTATGCTTGATGAATTCCTGTTCCATTTCTTTACTGATATTAAGTCCAAAATTCATAAGCTCAAGATCGTAATTCCCACGAATATCATTTGGAAAATTTAAAAACAATACTGGATTCATAGCAGCAAAGTCAAAGAAACTGTCATGATTAACAAGTGTATTAAATCTCTTAGTAATATCCAATGTGATATTCATGTTCGCCTCCTATTTTTGTAGTATATACTGTATAAATTCAAATGTTCTGCTTGTTGGTATCACTTGCCCATTAGAATAAGTAAATTGTCCAACATTAGGAACAGTATTAGTAGTTATTTGAAAACCTAGTTCTTTTGCTTTGCTGGGGATGGAATTAAAAAATCTGTTTGCATTTGACCCAGTCACTTCAATTGTACCTCCCTCTTGCAATACCCGTAAAATCTCAGGGTTTAAAGGATCATAACCATAAGGATTTTCCATAATAATCTTGCTTTGGCTACCTGTTGCAATATTTTTTTAATTTGTGGCATCGCCAGCGTGAATTACGGCAAAACGCATGGTCTTTGCTTTCGAATTTCCGACCATAGTATCGAGTTCCCTCATAGACATTCATATTCCGCCCCGTATTGGATGCAATGAAAGCATTATTCATCGGATACGGAATATCGTATGCCAATTCACATCGAGAGAAGGAAACCTTCTGCGCGTGGCTATACAGAGCATCAAGCAACCGTTGAAACTTTACTAAGTGGTCAGGATGGGTTTCAATTCGAAGACTGTACTTTCTTGACTTCTTCTGCCACCAAGGTTGATACCGTAAGTACAGGTACGCATCATCAAGGGCTAGATTCCAATGATAGACATAGCCCTTGTATGGTATGGCAGGCTCAATATCAAACCAATCTCGAAATGAAAGTGCCAGTTGATTGTAGAAATTGACCGTCACTCCATGGTATTCAACAGCGATTTTATCGACGGAAAGTTGTACGTTATTCATGCGTTCCCCCACCCAGCAAAACTTTTGACGGTTTTGCCGCTTGTATTATAGGAATGAGGGATTCGGTGGCTAGCCTTTCACACATGACCTTCCCGTTTGTTCAGTTAAGTCCTGACAATATAGTGGTCGGACTATCCTACGAAATTGTTGCGATGCTCTCGACACTATATCCATCGAGGTAGGTATTCGCAAAGTTGCGATTATTTTCAAAAACCTGTGAGAAAACGAAGATAACAAAAAACAGGTCAATCACGGTGGTATCTGACCATAATCGACCTGTTCAACGTAACGGAATAGCGTTGCTTAGGGTATAAAATTCAAGCCTTTACGTACGTACAACCGAAATGACGAAATCTTTATACAGCTATTACATGGGTTATTCGTGCTATTGGTTGAATGTTAGGTTCGTTCGTCACCCACCCCCTCCAAAAGAAGAAACCTTGAAAGGCATGAAGCCAATCAAGGTCGACATTATTTATTCTTCACATACTTGGATAATCTCTTTAGGAACTGGTTCAAAAACCAATACTTCCGGTTTAGGATAGGGTTTCTTTCCTTTGTATTCATCAAGTGTCATCAAACTATCCCAATACAGTTTTACCCAGTGTTCTAAACTTTCGCCTGTATCAAAATTAAGTGCTTCCTCATCAGTATCCTTCAAATCCTCATAAAACGCTTGGTCATAAATGGATAAAGAAATATCCCCATCAAAGACTAAGATTTCACTTGTAAATTCAGGAAAGCAAAATGACCTTGTAAACCGATTAACCATATCAACACCGATTGCTTCTCTAAAATCAACCCAATTTGGTGTATTCAAAGGTCTAAACCGTTCAGTTACATCAAGTTTAACCCTGCCACCATTGCTGTATCGGTTATTTGATTTTGTTGTATGGTTTATACCGCCCGACATTATCACTTCCTTGGAAACATAATGTTCATGACCTTCGGGCAAGTAAGCATGATATAGCATGCCATTCATCTTAACACCACCAATATTTATTTTCTTGGAACATAAGGGAAGTGGGAACTTCTTGTAAGGTCATCCAAGTTTTCAAAGACTCGATGACTTCCTGTCGGAGTGTCAGGTGTACTAATGTTCCCGTCAAACTCTTTATAATACTTGGTTATTCTTTGCGTATTAGGGTTATTAGGATTTGGCCAGTTTGAATATGCTTTATCAGGATTAGTCATTGTTTCTTGTCTTAATTTCCCAACATCAACATCTTCACCATATTGTGAACGATTTGGAGTTGATGGCCTACTTGGGTCATACATATGCTTTTCAGAGTGTGGGTTAACAAAATCACTAGGATTGCTTCCCCCACCCGGCTTTGTAGGAACTGGAGCATCACCCGTCCCCTCAGACTTAGCTCTAACTTTCGCCCGATAGTATGCCTTTTCATTTAATATTTCTTTTTGAAGTTTTGTATTCGAAAAGTCATTTTTAACTGTAGGATTCGTAGTGGGCTTTACTTGAGACTTGGGTGTGGGAGTTGGCTTTATTTTTGATTTACTGCTCGTTCCATTTGGCCAGGTGACCCATTTGGGGACTCGAATATTTCCCCCGCCTCCACTGCCGCCACCATCCACACGATGATCATGTCCCGTTGAATCCGTATATATTAATGGATTATTTACGACATACGTATACAAGTTTAATGTTAGCGGTTCTGTAAGCTCCCCCTCATACGTATCCTAATTAATAAAGCCTTACTAACTGGGAATTTAGGCGATAAAACCTTCTTTACCGCCTTTTCCCATTATATCACCCAGCGTCCTTCTCAGGCACTGTCGGTATCACATAAGCCGCCTTCGTCCGCATCAGGTAATGGACTATATTCACTAGCTTCCGCATGATACAGACGATGGCTTGCTGCTTCGTCTTCCCCTCCGCCATCCTTCGCTCGTAGTACGCATGGAAGTAGGGGTTACGAGGTTCCTTCTTCGTTCTAGTTACCGCGATCTGTCGGATAGCGAGAGCTTTCAGAATATCATGCAGTTCCCGGTTGCCCTGCTTACTCTTGTAATGACGGTGCTTGTTTCCCGACCCTACAGCTATCGGCGCTACTCCCGCAAATCTCGCTAGCTTATCCGGAGTAGCGAAGCGGTGAATATCACCAATCTCCGCCACCAGCTCCGCAGCCAATACCAAGTCGATTCCCGTCATAGTCTCCAGCTGAAAGCCAAGCTCTTTCATTAGGCTTGCGATCTCCTTCTCTATACGGCTCAGTTCACGCCCATAAAAGCGAATATTTCGCACAAGCCCTTTCACGATAAAATTGCGCTTCTCTTGAAAGTCCCGCGTCGTATCGCCATCCTCCGCAATAAGTGTCAGTATCTGATCCGCTTTCTTCGTCGAGAGTGCGTAGTTGCTCAGCTTCCGCAGGAACGTCGCCAGTTCATCCAACGTCACACCGTTCAGGTGGACTGGCGAAGGATACTTATGCCAGAAGGCCAACGCCGTCTTCCCATCGATCTCGGAGAAGAACGCTTTATAGCTCGGATAGTGATAACCAAGCTGCTGATGAAGCCTCTTCACCATGCCCGACAAGCTCTTGGCCTGCCATTTACGCTGGGTGACAAGCTGGCTAATCGCCCAGTACAGGTCAATCGGCTTCGCATCCGGCAGATTTGGCAGTTCATCCCGCAGTACCTTCGCCACGCATTCCGCATCCCAGCTATCGGATTTCTGAACCGTGACGTGACTCTTACGGCGGTTATTCGCCAGCTTCGCATTCACTTCCTTTACTGAACAGCCGCTTTCGGTTAAATAAACAGCAAGCGCTCTACCGAATCCCCCCACGTCTTCCAAGCCGTATACAACGGACATGCCTTTCTTTGTATGTTTCTTCACTTCCTTCACAAGCAAGGGGAAGGCGGACGGCTTGTTGTCGAACCGGATTTCCCCCAGCTTCTTACTCCAGCAGTCAATCATGACAGCAGTATGATGCTGCTTGTGCAGGTCTACGCCTACATAGATCAATCTATCGGGTTGAATCATCTTCGTTTCACTCCTCGTATAGAGATGAGACAACTACTATGCTGGAGAGGCATTCTTAGCACAAGCGGACACGCCACAACGGAACGTAAGCCAACCTCTAGCCCATGAATAACCGTCCCATCGGACGGCTTGAAACGTTATGATCAATGAGTTTGCATCCTCAGTTCGAGCGGACGAGCCGCAAAGACACGTTAGCAAAATCTCATTCCCATCACGTTCCATCAGTCAGCTATTTAGTTTTGTTCGAATTCAGCACATAGGCCAGGCAGGCTTTCCAAGTCGCACATGAAGCAATTCCAATCTTACCGCGTCTTCCAATTGATCGATGACGATCAGCACATCCTCCGCCGTCAGCTTATCTTGAACCGCTCGCCATAGCGGTACATATGATCGAATATCGCGTACTGGCACGCAGCGTTTTCAGTCGTTCCAGATACCAATCTTCCTCCTTAACACAACGGTCGTAGCGCTCCATCTCCTTCATCCGCCACCACCGACTCAAAGAATCGCTTCGTGCAGCCCAGTGACCTTCACGCTGCCATAGCACACCATGCCTTGATAAAGCTCTTTCCGGTCAAGGATTCGCTTGACTTGCACCTTTGTAAACAGCTTGCCTTGCTGGGTCGTATATCCTTCGGCGTTTAGCCGTCGCGCTGTCTCAGCCAGCGTCATGCTTGGGTTTCGTTTCCTTAGTTCAAACAGCCGCTTCACAGCCGATGCCTGGAGCGGGTTTACTTCGATTACTTTCCGTCCTTTCTTCGCCGTATAACCGAACGCAGCGCGTCCTCCGGCATAACCGCCCTGCTGTGCCTTCTTCATTCTTCCACGCCCCAGTTTCAGGGCAATCTCTAGTCGCTGGTACTGATCGAGCAGTTCCCATCAGCCCGTTAATCAGGAAGTCACTCGGGTCTTTCCGGTGGATACTGTATGTCGGCTGCTCGATACTCTTTACGTCCACGCTATAGCGCTTTAACTCCCGGTGAACAAGCACTTTCACGATATCACTACGCCACAAGCGGTTCGTATTTAGTACGAGCACATAGCTCACCCCGCCATCCGGCAGCGCTTCGAGCATATCCCGAAAGCCCTCCCGCTCGACTTCCAGCGCTTCTTCGTCTACTTCCGCACCTCTAATCCCGGCATCCTCATACACATGCAACAAGTTCCAACCCTGTGCGACGCAGTACGCTTCGATCTCATCTCGCTGATACGTGAGACTGTAGCCTTCCTTCGCTTGCCCTTGCGTCGATACGCGAATATAACCAATCACGTTCAACCGTAACTCCCCCTATCGCAACGATAATTAAAATTACCGTAACCGAACCCCTAATTTAGGTTACTATTTTTTGGTAATTATTGATCGAAGCAATCATAGTACGCGAGTGTGGGGGAGTTCAAGCATCATTTCATTCCAAAATTAAAGTGTGGTGACCTTTATTCAGCCTCCCCACAGTCGAGGCAGGGGGTTATTGGTAATCGAAAGCTCAAATGGTAATTTTCATTTCAAAATTAAAGTCACACCACCTTTATTCAGCTCGCCCACAGTGGGAACAAGGGTCTTATTAGCTTTAATGCGGTAACGTTATAAAGGCATCCTTTATTTCCTCAAGTGGTACGTTTCTAGCTGGATATAGTTTATGTACTCCACCGGAAACTGACGGGATTCCACAAACTCCGGTACATACCCGCTCTCCTTCAACTTCGCCATCATCTCATCAAAGTCACCTTTTACCGTCCTCGGGACAATCAGGTTCTTACTCTTGAGGAACAGGCGCTTTCCATAGGAGCGTTCATCCGCCTTAAAATCCCGCAGATTCTTGATTAGGTCAAGCTTCAGCTTGTTTCGGCGTTCCACCATCGGCAGACTGTAGATTCGTTTCAATTCGACGCTTCCCAGTCCCCAGATGTCCCGAATCGTTCCATCCGCCAGTTCAGCTCTCGGAATATTCGGCAGATCAGTTAGCAGGTGGAAATGAAGCGTGCCGCGTTGCTGAAAGGAGCGAACAGCGAGATACTTGAAATCCCCGTACCGCTCACGCATCCGCTTCACCCAGTTCTCATAGTCCTTCGCCGCTTCATCCAGCGTCACATCCGGCTTCTCGTTAGGTGAGCGTAATGAACTTGTGACCTAGGCTAAAGTTCTGATCCATCAGGTGGCAGAACCTTTCACGTTCCGCTAACCGGAGTGTCCCCGGCTTCGGCGTTCGATCAGGGCGATTTACCGCGCATTCCTCTTCATCCGGCGGTTCTAAAACCGCCGAATAGACCCGTTTCTGCAAGTCCGTCAGAGAGCGATCAGCGTGAATCGCTTCAATCTCCGCGTAACGTTGGCTTTTCGATTTACGGTCGCTTTCTTCAGGTAACTCCCGTCCGAATATCTTCACTCTCAGGCAATCTCCAATCCTCGTCATCTGGCAGTTATATCCCATCGCCAAGCCCTCCTCGGTTTTTTAGCGCCCTATTGGGGCGTTTAACATAAATAAACCAGGGGGATGCATCTGTACTCCATGTGATTGACATGAAAAGTAGTGGCTGGGAAAATAATCTCCTCACTTCGCTCGGTGTATCCAATAAGGAGAGAGGGAAGGAGTATGGTTACAGCCCGTTTAAACAAAGCGTAACGGGCGAATCATCAGGGGCTGGCTAAAGCCTTTCCGAATACGCAAAAAGCCCCCGTCAGTGACTACGGGACGTTCTACGTCCATATCGTCGCCAGCGGGGGCGTGTGGGGAATATGACCATCCAGAGAACAGCGAGAAATCAGCACATTTCAATTATTACCAGATACCTCGTATAGCGGACGAGCAAGCGAAGTCCTCCGAGCGTTAGCGAGGAGCATAGCACATCCATCCTCCATATTTTAAAAACAGCCCAGGCTTCTATGGGCATAGGATGCCCACGAATATTCAAGCTGCTCGTTCCTGCTTGTGACCTCCTCGCTTCGCTCGGAAGACTCCGCTTCGCTCCGTCCCTTTCCTTTCCTTCGGTCTTCAGAGGAGAGCTAGATGTTCAGGTGTGAATTCAGCTTCACTTCTGAATATCGTACCCCCTTTTATTTAAAGCACTAACGTGATAAAGAAAACAATGGTCTCTTGGGTGCTTTTGTACGGTAAAGTACCCGACAGAGTAACGATTCTCGCATGCTCCTATGGGAGGTCCCTGTATTTCCCCACATAGGACCGTATGTCACGTTTTCCATAAAATCCATCCATAGCTCTCATTCATATCGCATGTCGAAAATCCGGTACCCGAGTGGTTACAGGCGATAGAAACCGGGCAAATCCCCATTTTTATCCGCAGAACAGGCGAACGATCACGGCAGAACAGTAGCACCCAACTAAGACGGTTTCTTGACGTTCTACGCCCAATTCGTCGCCAGATGGCGGATTACGGGGAGGTTCCACGAATCAATCCACCCATCCGCCGAGAGAACTGGCTATGTATTATTAAATCCAGAAAGACGCTCAGGATGTAGTCAAGCACAAATAAATCTCGCTCCTCGTGAAATCGCCGCCGCGCATATGCTGCTATTGTTGAAGTAGCGCGGCGAGCAATAAGAAGAATGTTTTCAAGTGGCTATGTGAGTTCCAACAATTGGCCGCCCGATTCATTCGGCACTGGGTAGCCCCCACTAAAAAGAAACATTGAAAGGCGTGTAGCCAATCAAGGTTAATTGAACAATTTATAACTTCACTTTTATTAAATATACTTTTTCCGAAGGTGTTAGTGTCGATGAGCTTATCTGAGTTGGTTTGGGGATAGTCTCTTCTGTCATATCCTCAAGATACAACATGAGCGCTTCTTTCGCCATTTGAATAGCTTCCTCTGAAGAGTAGCCGCATGAAATACATCCAGGTAAATCCGGAAAGCTAACAGATATCCCATCATCAGCAAAATGGAAAATTGCCCAATACTCATACTCCTTTTGTACCACCTAATCACTCCTTTATTTATAGCCTGCTTGTTTCCTTATACTATTAAGAGTTCCAATTGGTAAATCTTTACCTCCGTGTACAGGAACTATTACCACTTCCCCATTCGGACCATTTAGTTTTACATGACTACCCTTTTGACTCACTTCTGAAAAACCATCTTTTTTCAGGAATTTCACCACATCTTTACCGCTGACAGAGCCAGTAGGAAACTTGCCCTTTGCAAATAATTGCAAATCCAGTTTAAGTGAACCAGAATTCTGCGCAGTTTCTCCCGTCCCCTTAGGAACACTCCGAACCGCTCCTTTAAAGCCAAACCGGGCAATCCCCTTCGATAGACCAAATCCAGCGGCGGGTAATGCCACTTCTAGAACTGCTTCGGCCGTTTTCCACTTGCCACTATATTCTTCCTGGTCCAAGTATCCTCCGTACAGCAACGTCTCCTTGCTGTAAAAGGCATTTATCTCTGATTCCAAATCATTCTTCTGGGACCCTGACAGTATTTTTTTAAAGTTTTGGTAATCCTGATCAGTTCTTTTCGGGTACACCAACTTGTAGAACGACTTCAAGTCGTTATCGCCGGAAGTCGTTTGTGCTTTTCCTGAGTTCATTATAGTATTGCTCACCAGGTGAGCTACTGAGTAGAGCTCACTATTTCCCCGGAGCTTTTTGTCATCTTTATCACTAACTTTTCCGATATCGTTATATTTGGCTTTCAAATGTTCACTGACGGAATCATTACTTTGCTCCAGCAGCAAACTGATGACGGCCGCCTGAGGCCTCCCTATCGCTCCTCCCGATCCATTCGTAATATTCTTGATCAGGGCACTTCTCCTCGTCAGTTCTTTATTGGTTACCAAATCCTTATTGGTTACCAGATTAATACCCGATATCTTCTGCGTTTTCGTATCCAGCACACTAGCCTTTTCTTCCGTGAGTGGCCACTTACTTGTGAGCCCTTTTATCACGGGTGACTTCACATCATAGGTCTTTTCCACCTTCGTGTGCGATACGATCTTGTTATTGGTTCCCACCGCCGTTTCGACCTTGGATTTAACCGTTACTTTACCGCCTGTAACTGAGCTTTTTGCCTTCGTATACGATTGCGACATCAGCTTGTCATATTGTTTATTGTCTAGCACAATCCGACCGTTCTGCACGCTGTAACCTTTGCTCTTCTGATCCGATTTGCTGCTCGTATTGAAGTTCACCGACACCCCCGATGAAAGGGTCACCGTCGTCACCTTCGTCTTGGAGTTGTACGACATACTTGCCCCCGTGGCTTTGGCCAGATCCCTCAGCGTTACCGCAGCATGTCCGTACGGATCCACGTTAGTTATCGGATCATTCAACGCATACGTATATAAGTTCAGGCTTAATGGGTCATCATCCTGCCCTCTATAGGTATCCTCCGAAGTAAACCGCCCAATGTACGGATCGTAATATCTCGCCCGTAAGTAGTACAAGCCTACCTCCGCATCGTAGAACTCACCCGCATAACGTATCGAACTGGCGTACTGTTCAACACTTAGCAGGATATTCCCGAATGGATCGTAATCGTACTGATTCTCCATCTCCCCGCTATCGCTGACGGTATGAACGACATCCCCATGACCGTTAAACAGGAAGTATGACACCTTCGAGGAAGCATCCATTCTGGCAATGTAGTTGATTCCTCGCACATAACTCACCGATACATGGTCTTCGGCATCCGTCTCCAGGATTACGGATTGGCGGTCGTAGAGATAATTCGTAACCTCGGCCTTATCCTCCTTCGAGCTGCGGGATTGCTTCCGCGTCCGGAGTCCGTCTCCGTCATAGGTGTACTCAACGCTGTAACGGATTCCGCCCTGAATGCGCTCCGAGCGCTTCAGACGGTTGAAGCCGTCAAACGTATTGCTTGTTTTTTCAAACACCTCATACAACTCGTTCGTCAGTCCGTCACCGTGCGGATTGGCACCGGTCACCTGTTTCATGTCACGGTTATGTGGTCGGATATAACCTACCTGCCGCCGTAATTCATTACCATTGTCGTCATATAAATAGACGGTTGTCTTCTCCAACGTCTCTTTTCCCTCGGCATCCAGCATCTTCTCTACGAGCTGCCGCAAAACGTTGGCGCTTGAATAAACGTACTCACTTTTCTTGACGAGATAGATTACTTTCCCCCCGTTTGACGGATCAACATATCCGCTAGACTGCTCGGACGTATACGTTTCTAATTCCGTCAGACGGTTGCCGCTTTTGTCGTAAGCATAAAGTGTTGTCTTTCCAGGCGTCTCGACCTTCAAAATCCGTCCGGCCTCATCGTAGGTGTAATTTGTCTTGCCATAGCTGTCCGTCTTCGACGTCTGTCGGCCTGCTCCGTCATATGTATACGTATAGGAGGACAGCAGTGAACCATTGGGCTTCAAATTTTGCAAAGTCAGCAAATGGTTGTTTTTGTCAAAGGTATAGGTTTCCTTCACACCACCCGCATAAGTCACGGAGGTTCGGTTTCCTCCTGAATCATACGTGTATGTTGAAACATTCCCTTCCGATTCCACGGAAGACATCCGGTTTGACCTGTCATACGTATAGGTGGTCGTATTTCCCTTTTTGTCTTTCACCGTAGCGACATTGCCAACGGCATCATAGGTATAAGAAATTTGTACCGCTTCATCTCTGGATATGGCGGTAACCCGGTTATTTTTATCATAGGCATATCGGGTAACTCCGCTTTCGTCTGTCATGGATAAGCGATTACCCGTTTTATCATAAGTGAAATGGACGGCGTCTCCCGTCTCATCCACCACTCTTGACAGGAGCAGATTTCGACTGTCATAGGTATAACGGGTATGGTTGCCGTTCTTGTCGGTCATCTCCGCAATATTTAACGCCGGATCATAGCGGTAACTTATCCGTTTGTTGTCCGGATTGATTAATCCGATGAGCAAGCCGAAGGAGCTGTACTCGTAACGGGTAACTTTCCCTCTTCCATCTGTCATATCAAGCTTGTTGCCGGCCAAGTCGTAGCTGTACAGCACATTGACGCCCAGCGGATCGGTGACCTTGACCAGTCGGCCTGCGTTATCGTATTCGTACGTATAAGAAGCTCCCAGTGCGTTCGTCTCTTTCAGAAGCTCCCCTGCCGGGTTGTACCGATAGGTTGTTGTGAAACCCTCGCGATCCGTCTTCGAGACCAACCTTCCGGCCAAATCATAAACATAGACTTCACCGTAACGGCTATCATCCGAGCTTCCCGCCTGATAGCCTCTGGCATCTATATCCTTGATCTTGTTTCCTGTAGCGTCGTAGACATAATGTGCCGTTATCGTTTCATATGCATCCGTTATCGAGACCAGACGATTAAGCTTGTCATAAGCGAAAGAAGTCCGGTTGCCCAAGGCATCCGTCTTCGACAGTTGATTGCCTGCCGCATCATATTCGTAAGACAACTCATGACCCTTGGCATCCGTAACCGAAGACACCCGGTTCATCGCATCATAAGCGTAACGCTGGGTGAAGCCCAGTTCATTCGTCTCCGACAGACGGTTTCCGGCCGGATCGTAATCATACTTGACTGCGGCATCCGCTCCACCCCATTTTTGTATCCTCGAAGATAACCGGTTCAAAGCATCATACGTATAAGAAACTTCGCTGCCTCGCGCATCGGTCTCCTTCACCAGATTGCCGAGAAGATCGTACTCATAATCTGTAGCAAGCTCTACCACTTCAGCATTTTCAGCATCCTGGTTGTCTCCCGTGGCGACGACCGCATCCAGAGCCTGCTCTTCCACAAGCCGGATTCGTTGAATCATTCGATTTGAGCTGTCATAGACAAATTTTTCGATATCCCGTTCGTTTGCCGAACGAGGTGCCTCTGTCCGGACAACATTGCCGTTTCTGTCGTAGAAAGTCTCTGTCGAAGCTCCGCTATTGTCCGAGCGGGTCCGTACCAGCCCATTAGAATAATAAGTGTAGGTCGTCTCGCGAAGAAACGACTTATCTTTGGAGCCGGCGAGGCTTTCTTTCAGAAGACGCCCAACCGGATCGTACGAATAAGTTTCTACCGCATAAACGGCATTTCCGCTGCCATCCTTTTCAAGGGGCGATTTCTTCTCAATTAATTGGTTTTTCGCATCATATTTATACAAGCTGACGCTTCCCCGTTTATCCTTAAAAGACAACAGGTTGCCGGCAAGATCATACTTCGATTCGGTGGTGTGACCATAAGCGTCGGTCAAGGCCTTTTCTTTACCGAATGAGTTGTAGGTATACTGTGTTTGGACGCCAAGCGGATTGATCTCCGAAATTTTACGTCCCAAAAGATCATACGCATATTTGACAACGCCTCCATCGGCGTTTGTCATCTTCGAAACGGTACCGTCTGCATTATAGCTATAACGGGTAATGAGTCCGCGTTTATCCGTAATTTGAATGACATGATCCAAAATGTCATAGTTATAAACGGCACTACCGCCTAAAGCATCGGTTTCTTTCGTTTTACGCCCAAGACCGTCATATTCCATCTCGGTTCCTGGCGATGCCGAAATACTGTTGTCCTTGTATCTCAGCCCATCAACCATTTTGTTTACACGCCCCACCGCATCATAGGACACATATTCGAGCGCCTTCCCTTCCGGAGAAAAGGTAACTGTACGGCGATTCATCGAATCGTATTTATAAGAAACCCCGGCCATTCCCATGACGGCAGTCTCGCTGTCCAACGACGAGTTATATTGGTTGGGAGCAATTTCTTTAATCAAATTTCCATTTGCGTCGTAGACGTATCTTCTAATCGCGGAAGAGCCGTCGGCCGCCGGCTCCTTTTTACGAATCAAACGATTAACCGCATCATATTCATAAACCCTGGACATCCCCGCCGTGTCGGTCTCTTGTACAAGTTGCCCATTGCCGTTATACCGATAAGTAATAATTCCATTTAAAGCATCGGTCTTACGAATCAGACGATTATCAAGATCGTAAGCAAACATCGTCGCATGACCTTTGGCATCGGTCTGTTTCTTCACTTGGCCGTTATTGTTATAGATATAACGGGTTGTCGACAAAACGCGATCAATATAAGCATCGTCAAATTGGGCCCCCGCCAGCTCTTCCTGCGCCAAATCGGACATGCGTACGAGGAGCGATTCGGCGACGAGATTGCCTTGAACATCATACTCATAGCGGGTCATATCATAATCATTGTCCGAAACTTTTTGTTTCTTGAGAATAACATGATTTGTCCGGTCATACTCAAAAAGGGTTTCTCGGCCATTCGGTCCGGAGGAACGAATTAAACGCCCCGCTTTGTCATACACGTTCATAACTCGGTCGCCTGTCGATGTCTTTACCGGAGTTCCTGACATACCCGCCGGCTCCTCGAAACGGAAGGTTTCGGTTTCAAGCAAGCGGTTCGCTTCGTCATATTTCATTTCGGTCCGCTTGTACAGATTATGCGAGCCGTTCACGGATACGAACTCAAGCTTGGTTGTCACATTACCGGAGGCATCGTACTCCATTCTTTGTTCGTTTCCGGCCTGGTCAAGCTTCCTAACGAGTTTACCCTTGGGAGAATAGAAGAAGCTCTCGGAGGTCCCATCGGGATATTCAATTCGAGCAGGCTGATCAAAGATGGTCAGATACTGCTTGGTAACGCCTCCATTGCGGTCAACCGTCTTTTTCCAGACCTTTCCGGTCAAATCATAATCATACGTCTCGCTGTTGCCGTCCGCAAACACTTTCTCTTTCAGGAGACCGTTCAGATAATAAGAATAATTCGTTGTCGCTCCTAAGGCATCCGTTTCCGCAAGCAGATTACCGGCACCGTCGTATTTATTCCTTTTGGTAAATAACAAGGATCCGGTCTTCAGGTTGTCGGAAGCCGTCTGTGCAGAGATGATCTGTACCGGACGATCAAGCGCGTTATATTCGAACACGCTTCCGATAGAAGCGTTCGGATCGGCAGCATTATATCCCTCGCCTTGCACTTCCAGTACAACGTTGTCGCGCCCATCGTAGTGCTTGTACGAAATCACTGTCCGGGTTTGTCCGTCAAAAACGGATGTGCGAACAAGCCGATCAAGCGAATCATACTCTTGTTCAATGCCCGGGGCCTTTTCTTCCGGCAACGATGAATATCTCGGATCGATCTCCTTGGTTTGATTTCCGTTCGCATCATAAACATATCTCCAGGCATTCCCCAGCGGATCAGTCTTCCGGATAAGTCTCCCCATCCCGTCATAAGTATACCCCATCGTCGCGTCCGTTCCTTGAACGGTCTGCGTTTCGGCGATTACCCGGCCGGCCCGGTCGTAGCTAAACTGTGTTTTCTTGCCCTTCGCTTGGCCTCCGTACGGTTCATACCTTGCTATTACCTGATTTCGATAATCGTAAACCATTATGATCGTATCAAAAGAAGAACCGTTGTAGCGTTGCTCTTCCACAACATTGCCCGATGCATCCCGCTTATATATATGGTGATAGCTGCCGTAAACGCCCTTGGTTTCCTCCGGTAGAGTTCCCGAGGTTCCACCTGTTTCTTCCGTAACACGTCCGGCATAATCGTATACCCAGGTATTAAATCTGAACCCTTTTTTCCCCGCATCCGCGTATTGGATGGTCTTGATCCGGTTTCCGTTCTTGTCATATTCATGAGCAATATGCCCCATTCTGGAAGAGTCCATCTTTGGATTTTCACCGATGAGGCGGTTAAGCGAATCATAGGTGTACCCGGTATCGGATGCAATCTGACGGCTGCCGGCGAGCGACTGTCCCTTCTGCGAGGAAATGACGTTTCCGATCAAGTCGTATTCGTAAGCTTCGTAGAAATAATCGGCCGAGCCTTTCTCCGAAATCCGTTTTTCCGTCACTCGCCCCAGCTCGTCAAAGGCATTCAGTGTTATTTTCCCGCCGGGCTCCTCTTGTTTCAGAATCTGATTCAGTGCATTGTAAGAATAGGCTGTTGTGTTGCCCAATTCGTCCTGCTCAGACAGCAATCGGCCAATACTGTCATACCGATAATGCTTGGAGTGGTTTCTTGCATCCGTCTCCTTGATCAAATTACCTGTATAATCGTATTCGTATAGGCTCTTCAGGATACTGCTTCGATCAGGCGTTGTTTCCTTGCGAATCAAGCGATCCATGATATCATAATAAAATTTCTGAGGATACCCTTCTTCGTCCGTTATCGTTACCAGCAAAGGAGCATCGCCGGCAGAGTCCGTACGGTATTCAACGTTAACTGTTCCTTTGGCTGCCCCGTTCTTATCGTAATACGCTTTCTTGATCAATTGATCGGCGCTGTCATACTCATAGCGGATGGTGTTGGCGGTTGCATCCGTTTCTTCAATTTTGTTGTGCTTGGAATCATACCGGACAGAAGACAGAACGGTCCACTGATCGGCGGAGTTCCGTACGCTTTCCTTGACCTGATATCCTAAAGTGTCATATTCGTAAAGAAAGACGTTCTGCTCAAAATCCGTTTGGCGAATTTTCATATTCGCATCCCCATCTTCCTCATAGGCGAAAGTTTGCTTGCCGCCATCCGGGCGAATGGTCGCCGTCAGCCGTTCCAGAGCATCATATTGATACTCTGTACGATTCCCTCTGGCATCCACCTCCGCTGTCATATTGCCTGTACGGAAATCATAAGCATACCTTTTTGCTGCCTGCTGACCTTCAAGAACGCGGTATTCCCGCGTCAAATAGGCACCTTTTACATCATGTCCGTCGGCGTCGGCACCATACTCATAGTAAGTTGTATACGTCTGGCCGGCCGATTGAACCGATTTACTCAATACATTCCCGTGCCCGTCATAAGTATAATCGGTCACAATCCATTGGCCGGTATCCTCCGAATTGACCTTCGTCTCCCGGGCCACATTGCCCTTATCGTCAATTTCGTAACGATCTTGAACCGTCGTATTCCGATCCTGCTTCCACGTCTTGGATGTAAGCGCATGGAATTTATCATAGGCATATGTATAAACGACAGTATGTTCCGTATCCAACGGTTCTCCATTTTCACTCCGCTTGGCTTCGGGACCGGTATAATTGGTGAGATTGCCGTATTGATCATACCGGTAATTCTCGATTTTACGAACGGGATTGTTCTCGGCTTTACCGCTCTTCACCTCATAAATCAAGGTTTCCGTTTTCTTGACAAGCTTCATATCATCAAGCTCATTTTTGGAGACTTCCTTATGATCGTTGCCTGTCTGTTCGGTCGTAACCAACTGATCCAGCCCGTCATATGTATACTTCACTTTGCTGCCGCGAGCATCGGTCATCTCCGTAAAATAACGGTAAGTATCCTTCAAATAATTGTAATCGTCTTTTTTGTAACCCTCGAATCCATAGCCATCCGCTTCATTGTTGTAACTATAGGTTGTTTTATCGTTAACTTCAGTAAGAAAACGATCCTCAAATTTCTTTTGGGAAGAATCATAGCCTTTTTTGGATATTTCCCGCTTCTCGAAAATTTTACGGTACTCCATGCTTCCTTTCTCGTTCAGATTTCTTTTGGCAGAACCATAAATATAGCGGGAAATCCGGTTTGTCTTCACATAATCGATTTGGGCCAGGTTCTCATAGCGAATGAAAGCCGAATACTTCTCTTTGTTCATAAACGTAAATCCCAGATCGGACTGCTCGTACCAAAAATGATATTTTGGCAATCCATCCACGTCATAAACACGCTGCAACCGGGCCCGAAGCACCTGCTTCGACTTGTTCACCAACGCGGCCGTCTTGTCGTAAACGAGACTTTTTCCGTTCGGAAGATGCACGATGACCTGGAACTTGCCTTGAAGATCGCCGGAATCGCTGTTGTTCGGATTCTGTGAATTTTTATAGGATTCATCTGCGCCGTATCCTTTATTGTCGAGCTTTCCGACCTTAAAAGAAGCGTCCTCTTTGTACTCAATGGTCGTCACCCGACCGACGGAATCGGTAATTTTGGTGATGAGCTTCTTGGTGATCGTCTTGTTGTCAATTTTGTATTCCAGCTTTGTTCTTTCAAACACCATTTTATTTCCATAACGGTCCACGATCCCTAGGATAACCCCATCGCCGTCGAAATAAGTTTTCTTTCCATCCTTGCCGGTCATCACATATTTGGAGGCGCCGTCGCTTTGTCCGTTGTTGAACTCGTTCGTCTCGCGAACCACTACATCCTGAATCGTCTGCCCGTCCGGCATGTATACGGTTTCGCCGTTCATGGTGTAGGGTTTCAAACGGTAAACGTCTCCGCTCTCCGTATGCAAAAACTTATGGGTGGTTTTGTCTTCGTTCTCTCTCATCTCAATCGTCGGAAAAGAAAATCTCATGCCTATGCCAAGGTTATATCGATCCTCGTAAAAAGTCGGCGTTTCGATATCTTCCACATAATCTACCCAGGCACCTTCGACATATTTGACCTTCATTTCGTGAAGGTTGGCATTTCCGCTGCTGTATATTCTTTTGATCTCAAGATCAAGTCCGTTTCGCCCGGGAAGAATATAGTCGGTTTGCACAAGCGACAGATTCCCGCTTTGCGGGCTGATTGATTCCTCATCCGTATGGGTGCGCAAATAAACGGGCGACAGCTTCGTATTATATTGCCGCTGGGGCCCGATCAGATTGTTCAATTGATCTTCCAACTTTTCCGCGTAGGCCGCCTGGCCAAACGCCGCCATTAAGAATATGAAAAATAAGAACATTACACTCCAGCGCTTCAACCGCAGCACCTCCAAATTCTAATACGATGCTCCAAAAATAATCAGTAGGACGAGTAACGCCCCGCCCAGGCTTTCGCCATAATATCCGTCTGCGTCCGGCCTGCCTTCATTTGGGACACTACTTCTTGAGGCTTCAGTCCGACCTTCTGCGACAGTACAAACGCTTCGGCTACTTTCTCTTGCGGAAAAGTAGTAGTAGAGAATTTCTCCAGTTGTGCGGCCGTTATTTCAACGCGGGGAAGTGCCGAAGAACCGTTAACAATCCCCAACTCCGCGGCGATATCCTTCCACTTCTTTCCACTTTCCAGCTTGGCAGACAGCATAGAATCCATGGGTTCGCCGGTGACGAAGGATAACCGGTCGGCAATCATAATATCGTCTGCGCTGATATTGGCGGCGGATGTCAGGCTCTCCAGGTATTTCGTATCGTATGTACGGGGGACGAACCCATCGTGATCCTTCAGTGAATCCGCAAATACTTTTGCCCAGGAATCTCCCCCCTCTTTCCGCTTCACAAGAGGCTCCAGTTCATCGATCTTCCCGTATTGATAATAAAGAAACGTATAAGCGACCATAAGGTCACGTCGGCTGTGCTGTTCTCCGCGCAAACGTTCAAGCTCTGCCCGGAATTTGTCGTGGACATCAAATTCATTTAACCATTCCTCATAACTCTGCTTTGGCGCAGCTCCGAGCAAGCCTCCTTGCGCCAGTACCCGACCAAGCTGAACCAGGCCGCCAAGCAGCAAAACAACAAGCAAAACGACAACAACATGCTTTGTTCTATGACTCATAAACTAGCCCCTTTACGGCAAATTAGGATTCAACGAATCCAGCTCTTCCTTGATTTGATCGCCAGGGTTTACCGGCTGAACATGGGGAGCCTCCGGCAGAGCGAAATCCGCGGGCCGGGAAACGATACTATCGCCGGGCAAAGGAGTCCCTGTTCCGGAAGGCTGAGGTATTGCACTGTCTTCTTTACCGGAAGACTCCAAACTATGCCGATTCATTCGGCTAAGAAGCGACTCTTCCAGAAAACCGGCTGTCACTAGCAGATCCGGAGTCAGTCCGGCCAACTTCTCTTGCTTGCTCTTCAGATAAGCATCCGGATCATCAATATATTCTTTCAAATCAAGCTCTAGCTGAAGCGACAGTAGATACTCGTCCATAATCACCGTCTGATCATGAAATACTTGCTCCAGAACAAGCAAGTAATAAACGGCCGAGACTGCATCGTATTTCCCTGCAACGTTTTGAAGCGCCTCCAGCCTCAAATCCTCCTTCTTGAAAGGATCGGCTGGCTCCTTTACAGGCATAGAAAAGGATCCTGTACTTTTTTCATCCCTCGCAATTTCCCTGAATTGGAATTCCACCCGCTCCGCAAAAAGACGAGCAGTTTGAATCTGCCGATCGCTGTAACCCGAATCTTTAAGCTTGGCAACCGTATCCTCCATATTCGCTGCAGTTAAAACAGAATTTCGCGTTTTTCGCGACTTCTTGCTTGTCCCCGCCTTGCCCTGCACTCGCTCAAGCACCTCGTTCCACGATATCCCGGTCTCTTTTAGCCTTATAATCTCTTCTGCCTCCACGCCCGTCATATTCGAGATATCGGCGGCGATTCGGATATCCGAATCGCCGATGGAATGATCGTTACCGCTTGCGTTTTCCGTCCCCCGATTTGCTATGGGATAAACGAAAGATGTAGCAATTAACACCGGAATAAGAATAGATACGACTATGCGACGCTTTCTCTTACTTATAGGCATCATGTTATCAACCTCGCTATTTCACGGTTATTCAACCAGAACATTAATCGTGGACTGACCGTCGATTTTGGATTTGAACACCAATGTGGATACCTCTCCCGACCAGGAAGTCCCCGGCACGATATTATGCTTGAACGTATAGGCAACTCGTCCTTCCTCGTACGTGACCTCCAGTTCCGAGCCTGGAATGGAGCCGGAGGTCGTCAAATCCGGCGTGGGAGTATACTGGAAAAGGTCGACGACCTCAAGCTGATTTGGATCGTATTTGACAACATAGGTCAGTTCACTGAAGTCCTGAACGTTAAAGGCCAGTAAGGACAGGTTAAAAGATTGGCCCGCGCGGACGTCAACCACATAATTCGGGTTTGTCGTGCTCGCAATCAAAGCCGGACTCCATGCCGTAACTCCTGTTCCGTTCTTTGCCCGCAGCCGGTAAGTATGCGACGTTCCCGGCATCAGATCCTGATGATTGTAAGTATCCAGATTACCGGCGTCAATCATCACTCCATCCACCTCGAGATCGTAGCCGGTCGCTCCATCCACCCGCTTCCACGACAATTCAATGGAATCATTCGCAGGAAAACCGCTCAAGTTTTCCGGCGCGTCCGGAGGATCGGGCAAAGTGGAAAGCGAGAGTACCGCCACCCATATGCCGGGCTTGTCATCCTGCTTCAGTCGAATCCGGTACGTATGGAATTCTTCGGCTTGAAGACCGCCATGATGAAAAATAGTGTTGTCGCCGTTATCGCTCATCCGCCCGTCAACTTCAATCTCATATTTTGCATTTCGGGCAACCGTGTCCCAGGAGATCGTAATCGACCGGTTTGTTACAACGGCTGCCATATTGGTAAGCGACATATCGGTCTCGCCCGCGTCGGCAGGGAAAGTGGCCATGGCCGCAGGATTCGTCCAATCGCTGTACCCGCTAATATTGCGGGCCCTGATACGATAGGAATGCGAGGTTTCCGGATTCAGACCGCTATGAACAAATTGGGAATCGCTCACCGTCACAATTTTTGCGCCATCAATTTCCACTTCGTAGTCTTCCGCATGTGCGACCTGATACCACATCACCGTAATCGTATTCTGTTCAGCCGTTGTCATCACATTGGTCGGCTTTAAAGGTCTTTCCGGGTGCGTCGTAACTGTCAGGGGCGCGCTCCATAAGCTTTTGCCGCCTGCATTCACAGCGCGGACCCGATAGGTATGCCCACTGAGCGGAAGCAACCCCTCGTGCAGAAAGCTCGTAGCCCCCTCATTGTTCAATATGAGACCGTCGGCTTCCACCTCGTAACCGGTTGCTCCCTCTGAAGCTTTCCATTGAATTGTGACTTCATGGATAGCTACTGCCGAGGATAAACCTTCAGGTGTTTTCGGAGGATAAGGCAGTGTTTGAACGGTAACCGGCACGCTCCATTCCCCGACTCCTCCCGAATTCTTCGCGCGAACCCGATAGGTATGGTCCGACTGGGCTTCCAGACCGCTCTGAACGAATTTCGTCTGCATGTCTCCCTCAATCACCGTTCCATCCGCTTCAACGTCATAACTCTCCGCGCGCGCAACGGAATCCCACGTGATAGTAACCTCGGTCTGAGTCGGCCGGGCTTGAATGTTGGCTGGAATCCCCGGCGGATCCGGCAGCGTGAATACCACTACCGGCTGGCTCCAGTTGCCTGTCCCCCCTGCATTGTTGGCCCTCACCCGATAAGTGTGCCGCGTATTCGGAGCAAGTCCGCTGTGCGAAAAAGTCGCTGAAGCACCAACGCTTATGACCGAGCCGTCCGCTTCCACCTCAAATTGTGTTATTCCCGCAACAGGCGGCCAATTTAGGCGAATCGAATGCTGTTCCGCGTTAGAGGTGATGGCCGAAGCCGCTGGCGGGGCCGCCAGTGTGCTTAGGGAGAGCGTCGCCCCGAAATCAGTTTCCTCACTGTTCTGATTTCGCGCCTTGGCCTGAAAAGAGTACTCTGTATTTGAAGTCAGGCCTGTAACGGTTATTTTCTTGTTCGTTGGCATGATCCAGCTCGGTGCCGTCGTCAAGGTCCCCGTCCCGCTCACATATAAAGCCCCAGACCTTACCTGATAAAAGGTTGAAGCCGGATTACTGTCCTGCAATGACAGTACTGCCGACGTTTCTGAAGCCTGCTCCCTCCCAAGTATTGGAACCTGGCCCTTTGTCCAGACAGTTTCAATTTTTTGGGCGATATGACCAGCTGCATCGCGGGCTTCGAATACAACGGTATAGGCTGTATTGGGAACCAGATTGGAATGGGTGAACGTCGTGGCGCTTGTCCATGAGCTTGGAAGCGATCCAACGGTGTAACGATACGGAGCGGTACTTAAACCGGAACCGCTGTCGGTAGCCGATCCTGAGATCTGAATCGTTGTCGCCGTTGCTGCCGTCCGGATGGTCCCCAGAGTCGGGACGGACTTGTCCACCTTGACGGTCACTGTATCCTGCACCGTATCCGACCCATCGTATACGGTAAAACGAAACGTATGATTACCTTCGGAAAGTGTGCCGATATTAAGCGCATTGAAGCTCACCGTTTGGGCGGTCATTGTGTTGGACACCGTTTTTTTGTCACGAGGCACCGTTTCCGAATCGACATAGTAAGCCAGTTGCAATGTGTCGCTGTCCGGATCGGTTACTTTGACCGAAGGAATAAACGCCGTGTTTAAGTCGCTTAACATTTGCCCAGACGACGGATTAATAATTTCGAGTGTCGGTATCCGTTGAATCTGTTCAAAAATACGGGTCAAACTTGTGCTGAAATTGCTGTACAAGTCTAGATACATGCCGCCGGTTTGATCCGATAACTGCTTGAATTGACTTTTTATCTCGTCAATACCGATAGTTGTAAGTTTAATTTTCATGCTGTTCATATATTGAATTACGCTGGGAACCGTGTACCCCTGGTCGCTGGTGACAACCTCATCCCCAATTAGAATAAAGTATTTGCTTGCATTAACGTCGAAGGGGTAGTATTGGGCAGCATTCATAATCGCATCGAGGCCGTTCTCGGTGCCGCCATCCACGCTGATTTTGCCGAGTTGAGCCTTGAATGTATTCACATCGCTGGTAAATGCATACCTTGTGGATGTCTCTTCATAAGAGACCAGTCCCAGGCGGTAGGAAATTCCTCTGGCCGCCAACATATCCGCAAATGCGGCAACATTGTCCTTCACCGCATTGATGGAGGATGCCATACTTCCGGATCTGTCGATCACAAAGACGATATCGATGCTGCTTTTTGCCAGTGTGGTCGATGGAACCGCAAGGGTTGAAACGAATAAAAGCAAGCTAAAAATCCATGACAAACGCTTCAACATATCCACTCCTTCAATAACAAACTACTCCACGATATAAGTAATACTGGAAGGGTTATTCGTTTTGGCAAGAAAACGGATTCCATTCACGAACGTTTTACTTCGATCATGCACCCTAATTACAATCTCTCCGGGGTTGAAGCGTTCAATAGTCATTCCGGCTTTCTCTATAACCCCTGTAGTTAGTTCAATGTCTGGCGTCACGGCGCTTAAGTCTATCATTTCAACCTCATCCGGTTCATAGGTAACAACGACTGTCCGCTCGGAGGTACCTGCCTTCTGCGGAGCCACAACGACGAGATTGAAAAAATTATCCTTGCCGACATTGACGATGATTTCGGATACTGTCTTCTTCTCAAGGGCGGCTGACCACTCATTCTCTTGCTCACTGCTGTGGACACGGACGCGATAGATATGAATCGTGTTCGCCTCCAAGCCCTTATGGGTATAACTGGTCGCCATAATGTTCGGTACAATGGACCCATCTATCTCCAGGTCGTAGCCTTCACTACCCTTTCCGGCAGTCCACTCCAAAGCTATGGAATCCGTTGTGGATGTAGCTGAAATAAATTCAATCACTTCAGATGTAGTGGCAAGGGAAACTGGCTTACTCCATTCACTGGTTTCAGCCTCGTTTTTTGCCCGAACCCGAAATGTATATTGCGCTCCTGGAGACAAATTCTGATGCAAATAGCTCACAGCTTCTCTGTTATCCTTGACTTCTCCGTTGATCTCAATATCATAGCCGGTGGCTCCTATGACCTCATCCCATGACAGGAAGATTTTGCTTGTGTAAGATTTAGCTTCCTTGATCACCGGAATACCCAAAGCGGCAGACTTCGTGAAGGCGGAACTCCATGTCCCGGCCAAATTCCCATTCTTGGCCCGGACCCGATAGACATGCCAGGAGGAAGGAGCCAGACCGCTATGAATATACTGGAGAGTATCGCCGACATCAACCATTTCACCATCTACAACCAGATCATATCCCGTTGCCCCAGCCACTGGATCCCAACGAACCGTTATCGTATCCGTGGTCGTTTCAAAGCGAATATTGGACGGAACCCCCAGTGCTGTGACTGCCGTTACTTTATCACTCCAAGGACCGATTCCTCCCTCGCTACGGGCCCGGACCCGATATTCGTGCTCTGTGAACGGCAAGAGATCAGGGTGGACAAAGATAAGCTCAAGACCGTTGCTAATCACCGTTCCATCCACCTCAACATCGTAACCCTTGGCCCCTATGACAGGATCCCAAGTAAGAGTAACCACCGAATCGGTAGCGATAGCCTGCAAATTTACAGGAAAGTCTGCCAGAGTTGTAATCATTAAAATATCGCTCCATTCACCGAAAACTTCTCCGCTTCTTGCTCTTACCCGATAAGTATGGTCTGTGTCAGGCGGAAGTCCTTGATGAATAAAACCATTGTCAGCTCCGGTATCATGGATGACTCCATCCACTTCAATATCGTACCCGGTTGCCCCCGGCACTCTATCCCATGCAACAACAATCCCCTGGCTCTGGGGCTCTGCCCCAAAATTTTGCGGTATCGAAGGCAGCGTTACAGCCCTCACCAGATCGCTCCAGGGACCGTAACCTTGCGCATTGCCGGAACGAATCCGGTACGTATGCTCCGTATTGGGCTCCAGCCCCTGATGCAAATATTGCGTACCTGTGACCTGGATTGAATGCCCATCTACCTCCAGTTCATACCCTTCAGCTCCCGATACCGCATCCCAGCTCACCTGGATGGAGATATCCTTAGCCTTGGTTTGTAAAACTCTGGAGGACCCCGGCAAGGTCGTTTTCGCCAGAACTTCACTCCACTTGCCCGCACCGCTAGAGTTTACTGCACGGACGCGAAATGCCCGTTGTATGTTCGGATTCAAATCCTTTTCGATATATGTCGTAAGATTGTTGGTACTAACTATGTCCCCGTTTGTCTCGACTTCATAGGATACCGCACCGATCACTTCATCCCATTGCAGCCGTATTTGCTCACTCGTGGCATCCAGCCGAATATTGGCGGGTATTCCAGGAAGCGTCCATAGCTCGGTGACCTTGGACCAATTTCCGTGAAGGGCTCCGGCGCTGGCTCTAACCCTGTATGTATGCTTCGTTCCGGAATTTAATGGCTCATGTACATATTGATTCTGTACATCCAAACGTTTAATCTCGCCATCTATTTCCACTTCGTATCCTTCCGCATTGAAAGCATCCGTCCAGACAAGGGCAATATCCCGATCCGAAGGGACAGCCGATAATTCCGGTACGGCAAACGGAGTCAGTTGAGCCTGAGGAACTACCTCTTCCTGCACCATACCGCTGCTCCATGACAAAACCGCTTTCGGCTGATTCCGATCAGTCGCAAACTCCATTTGTATATCGTAAAGACGCCCGGCTTCCAGCGATACCGTACCTTTCTGGCGATCGTTCCCCCCGGACTTGTCCCATGCATCAATCAGCAGTTTACCGTTGACCCAAAGCCTTACACCGCCATTAGCCTCAGTGCTGAATGTGTACTCCTCGGTTGTATAGGCTTCAATCATGCCTGTCCAGCGAATCGAAAGCCCTCCATCGTTCAAATCGGGTGAAGAAACAGGGAGTTTTCCGTTGAGGTTAACATTGGCATCCAACAGCGTGATTTTTTTGCCTCGCAAATCTTCCTCCACAAAGTACTCCGCCTTTAAACCATAAGGAATATATTTAAGCTTGGTTTGGCCTTCATGGACATCCCCCGAGCTTACTACAGGCTTTTGATTGGAGGTTATACTGCCTCCGATCGCCCATACGCCCCCGGTATGAACATCAAGTTGATTATTGACATGGACATCGTTGGTGATAAATAGGTCCCCCTGCCCCACTATGATCCGAGCTTTATCATTATTTGATATCAAATTCCCCACGATCATTTCCTCGGTGATATTCATGTCTACCTTCGTATTGATGTGCAAGCTATTCTCAACAATCAAGCTTTTAGCACTAATATCTAGTTGACCGCTGTTATAGATCAATTTATCTGTAACGAGTTCATCTGCCACCTTCAGAACAGAATTCTGATTCAAATGAATAGTCCCCTCGACCCGCAGGTCTGCCTTAACTGCCGCATCACTATCATCGGCAGACTGAACGATAATCCGCCCCCCTTGATTGGCATTCAAATCACCTCGCACAATCAAGGTACCGTAGACAGTTATCGTTACTGCTCTGTTTATATTCAGCCCATTCGTAATTAAAAAGACAGGCCGGGAAGGGGAACCGAACGTGACGGAATTGTCCAAATTGAGTTGACCCGTATGTATGGCGGCTACTGGTTCAAAGCTTCCATCAATTGCTGTGGCAATTGCCTCTGCAGAGCCAGAGCAGGATACAGCTTGCTGCTCATACGGCTCCCAAGCCTGTTCAAGCTCATTCAAGCGTTCGTTTAGATAACGCCGAATTTCTTTGCTTAATCCGGGAACAAGGATTGAAGGGACCGCATTATGTTCATTATTTTGAGTGCCTGAAAGAATAATCTGATCGCCAGGCACCTTGTTTTGCTCCGCAGGCAAACCGATATAAGGCGGCTTCATTTCTCGGGTAACTTTTTCAGACGCTCCAGAGGGCCTGATCTCCAAGTATTGAAGAGCCGTTGTGTTCGAATAGTCATCATGGTGCAGGGTAAGCCTTCCGTCTCTTACAATGACCTTTCCAGCGGCAAGTCTGGATTCACCCATTGGAACTTTTACATGGTCCCAAATTACGGTATCTTCAGCATATAACGTGTTTATGCTATCAAGTTCCTGGTCACCAACTGCAATTTTTAGATCATAGCTTCCGTTGGGTATTTCAATCTCCCAGACAGCTTCCGCCTTCATCCGAATAAAAGAGTTTTCTAGTGGCCGGCCATATGTGCTGGACACAACCGTCACAGCGGTATGCTCTGCACCCCATCCATATTTTGAGCCGCCCTGTTCCTCAAATACGTAACCGTAATCCGGTAAATATCCACCCGTTTGCTCCGCTTCTGGAGAAAGGAAATCAATTTTTATGGCAGTGCGAGAATCGGCCGAATCTCCATATGTACTGTCTGTCACTGTTATGGCGGTGTAATCGGTAATCTCTTTGGAATCGCGCCCGCTCTGCCTCTCGTAACTGCTGTTGGAAGGCGAAAGAGGTGATGTCGAAAAAGCGTAAGCTTCCCCTCCCCAAGGTAAGGAAATTTGAGTAATAACTACAAAGCATAAAACGGTTGCAATCACTTGAATAAATTTTCTCATTCGACAATTCTCCCCAATCCGGAAAGGATAAAAAAAACAAGCCCATCAGATAATCAGGCTGCCAAATTATTGCGAGACAAATATCCCACGTCCGCAGCTTTACGAACCCGACTTTAGGCGGATTCTATCATTACCCTTCGGCTTGAATTTGATAGTACGGAACCTAATATATAGTTCTTTTTTCTCATATTCTACATGATTCCACATTTTTCCTCTATTGTTTTTTTGTATATTCTTACTGTGTTCTTTATATTATTTTAAAGTTTTGTCACAATCCCTATTACTTAGGTAATTGAGTTTCAACTCGCTATCGACTCCCATATCATCCAAGCTCCTAAACATTTCATACCGTTTGCTTTCATAGCTCCCTGCGTTTCCCCTGGACTCAGTTGAAAAATTCAAAAAAAAAAGAACCTGGGGCTTTCACCCCAAGCTCTCTTTCTAACTCACCGTCCGCGGCCGCTCCAATCGGCTCAGTCCCGGAATGTGCAAGGTTGACCATTGCGGCAGAAAATGATCGACTTTCGCCACCGCTACGGTCATATCGTCCTGGATGACATTTTTCTGGTAGCGGATAACGGATTCCAGCAGACCGTCGGCGATATCCTGCGGATCCTCGGACCGGATTTCCTGGATCAGCCGCTTGATCCACAGTTCCTTATTGACCGCGTACCCCGGCGCGTCATAGACACCGTCCGTCATCATGATCAGCGTATCGCCCGGATACAACTGCACGGTCACCAGATCCACTTCAATATCCTGTATGATGCCAATCGGCAAATTGCTGGCCGTGATCGGGATCACTTCGTTTCCGCGTTTGATAAAGCTCGGGGAAGAACCAATTTTCAAAAAGGTGGTCCGTGCCGAGTATTCATCGATCAACGCCATATCCACCGTCGCGTACACTTCATCCGGGGAGCGCAGCATCAACACGGAATTGACGGATTTAATCGCCAGCGTCTCATCCATTCCCGACTGCAGCAGCTGCTCAAGGATGCTGAGGGCGGTGCTGCTTTCCAGCCGGGCACGCTCCCCGTTGCCCATACCGTCGCTCAGGGCGACGGCGTACGTCCCGTTCCCCAACTCCCTGGAGCTAAAGCTGTCTCCGGACAGCATATCTCCTCCTTTGGCCGCGCCAGCCACCCCGGTCGTAATTTCATAGGTCTTGGCCGAACCGAAAGTCACCGTCGCCAGACCGTCCCGTCGGTCCGACATCACCTCCCCGACCACCGCGATATGTTCGCCCAAAATATCCGACAGCAGCGGAGCGATAATTTTCCGGCACTCGTCATAACCGCGGGTATAGGCATGCACAATTTCAATCTCCACGTTGCCGTGATCCAGGTTGACGATATCGATGTTGTGGATGGACAAGCCCATTTTTTCAAGAGCCTCCCGAATTTGTTCCTCCTGCTTGTACAAGGCTTGTCCTTCCCGCTGGATTTCCCGGGCCAGGTCCTCCATCACCTGGGACACGCCGGAAAGCTGCTCCGCAACCAGCAACCGGCTGTCGTATATTTGCCGTTTCCAGTGCATATCATGTTGGTAGAGATTATACTCCCGCTTCATCAGTGCAAGCACCTGATCGGTTTTGGTGCATAGTTTATCCCACTTCGGCGGCAAGTCCTCTTTGGTGATCTCGGGATTCTCTTCAACGGCCGTCATCATTTCGGTCATATATTTATAGGTTTGATAGAACTTTCCATCCCAGCAGGCATTTCGGCGAAAACAGGTCGCGCAGGCGCTCTCCGTAACCGCATTCATAAAGTGATCGACTTCTTCACCGCGCTTGGCGATTTCCCCCGAGCTCGCGATTTGCCCGAAGCTGCGCGACAGTTGCTTGAACACCTCGGAGAACTGGGCGACCCGGCCGGCCGTAATTTCCCGCATCCGCTTGGCGTACTCATGCTGGGTGTTCGTATGATCCTGCGTCCCGGGGACATATTTGGCAATGGCGCTGATCACGCTTCTCGGGGTCAGCAGGAAGAGCAGGACTGCCCCGCAGCTTTCCCATGTGGAGGACATGACTTCAGCCGGACCCGCCAAGTAGATGGAGAGGATGGAAGAGCCCAGCAGCATGCCAAAACCCACCGCCCAGCGCCGGCCCTCCCGCATCATTCCCGCCAACATGCCGGAAAAAGCGAGCAAACTCATCTGGTACAAGGCCGAGGTATCCGCCAGGCTAAGGATCAAACCCGTCACAACGCCTACCGATGCGCCAAGCGCGGCGCCGCCGACCAGCGCAAACAGGAGGATCAGATACCTTGTCAGGATATGTTCAATTGAAAGGCCGGACACCTCCCAGCCCACCGTACCGGTCATGATTGAAGCGAGCAAAATGACCAGGCAGACGATTTCTTCGGTGCGCAGTTGGTAATTTCTTTTTCGATACGTGAACACGGGGACCGCCTGGATGAACACCAGAGTGAGCACAAAGCTGAGAACCGCATCCATGACGGTCATGACCAGGGCGTACCAGGTAAGCGAAGGCCCGATCACAGCCGTAAACAACAGCGCGAAAAAAGTACTCGTAAATACCATCAACGGAGCATAAGATAGCTCAGCCCGTTCAAACGACTCCATCCCTTTATGGATGAGGTAAAAGATAAGCAGCTCCGCCGCGATCACGGCAGCGTGAGGTCCGGATACAAACAGGGCCCCGGCAATCATGACCGCTCCCGTCACCACGGCGATGTCCCGCCGCATAAACATCATCACCGCAAAAAAGGCCGCGGCAAAAGGGGCCAGCTCGTCCAATATCGTCGCCTTGCCGAGCAGGAAGCTCATCAGCAGGAATAAACCGTTCCATTTGTTGGCCGCAAACATGCGGCTGCACGCCGCTACGAGCGGAATCTGCCTCCACCCGTCCCAAGAAACCTCTCCAGCTTGTCCTTTCGCCTTCTTCATCCCTGGAAATGGGATCACGTTCCATTTCTCCATCACCTGGCACCGCCTTTTCCAATTTTGTAAGGTATGTCCCATTATAGAAGGGGGCAAGCGGAAAGTTTGTCATATACCGGAAACGGGAGCAAAGAATTTTCCGACAAATTGAGAGCGGTTCACGAATCTGCGCGAATGCAGGCCTCCCAAGCGGATAAGCGAGTTTAGGGGATGTTGTGTTCGCATAAAAAGCAACAGGAAAAGTAACCAATATCTGTTAATTAGTCCAAGAAGTTCGTGAATTGCGTTGTAACCTGTCGGTTAAAGTGGGTAGACGACAAAAATAGAATTCTTCGAGCGGATTTCGCGAAAAAACAAAAACCGCAGGCACGGTATGCCTGCGGTGGTTCATTATTCGCTTTGAGTATTACACTACATCCGTTTGGCTCCGCGTCCTCCGCGTTTGCCCTCCGTGTTCTTCTTCAGCGAGGAAATGCGCTCCTCACTATCCTTAAGGAAACGGGAAACTTTATCTTCAAAAGAAGCCTTGCTCGGTTGCGGCTTAAAAGGGCGTCCTCCCCGATCTCGGTTAAATCCGCCGCCTGGCCGGTCTCCGTCTCTTCCACCCGGACGATCGGTGCGCGGTGCGCGAGGCGGTCTGGTTGCCTCTACCGGTTTGTCAACCGCTTGCTTAATGGAAAGTCCGATCTTGCCGTCCTTGTCGACATTGATTACCTTAACGGTAACCATATCGCCAATCTTCAGATGATCATTAACGTCTTTAACATAATTGTCGGCGATCTCCGAGATGTGAACGAGACCCGTGACACCTCCTGACAGATCCACAAATGCTCCGAAATGCGTGATGCCTGTCACTTTTCCTTCTAACTTGGTGCCCACTTCAATTGACATAAAATAAAATGATCCTCCCTTAAAAATATACAGCCAGGCCTCGAAATCATGACTGCGGTGATTTGATTATACATAATGACTGAAACAAGGTCAACAGCCGTATATCCCGCATGGCATCAGTCATTTCCGGACTCTGAGCCGGAGACGCGCACCGGAATTTCCCCGGGTTTGTAAAGCCCGTACTTTTTCATAGCTATTTGACCGATGTACTCGGGATCCTTAAGGCGGCTCAATTCATATTTCAACTGGTTGAGCGTCTGTTCGTTCTCGGCTTTTACGGTTTCCCGATCCGCCAACTGCACCGATTTCTTCCCAATTTCTCCGGATTGGGAAATAAACGTGTACCCCGCCCAACCGAGAAAAAGCACCATAAATGCGGCCCAGATCCGGAGACGCCGGCTCGCCCCTGCCGTTCTGGCGGGGGTCTGATTTTTTCTATGGGATGTGTTTGCCGCTGCTTCGCGCATGGGGCACCTCCAGTCATTTATTCATCTTCATCCGGTTTGTCTGGTTTACGGAACCAGCGGTTCCAAAAGTCCGTTGCGATATTTCGCACAGCCCGTAGCCTGTCCGGCAGACGCAGCGGTTTCCATATAGGTCTTGTGGCCCAGGACAATAATTTCCAAATTGGGGACAGCGTAACCCTCCCCATAAAAAGCAGCACGATCCAAGTAAAGCCAAGAAGCAGTTTTAAGCACTTCAACAGCCATTTAAGCGGTTTCACCACTAAAATAATCATCAATTTCAGGATTATCTCGTATACCCTTTGGACTACCTTCATTAAATTTACCACAAAACGTTCCGTTATAACACTGAGAAACAAAAAATGAATCCAAACGCCTATAAATAATCCAAGGAATACATAAAACCGGAGCTCTCCCTGGTTGACATGATACAGCGTACGGAACACAAACAAAGAAGCGGCAAGCCAATAAAAGAGGTCGAGCATATGCACGCTCCACCGGGGAAAGCGGAGCTGTCCCGATACGACCCGGTAGCTGTCGTAAGCGATGCCCAGAATGCCCCCGCAAACCAGCATCCACAAAAGCGTTGCCCACTGTGTCTGCAGATTCATCGGAACAGCTTGCTGAGCAGGCCTTTGCCGGACGAGGAGGACCCGGGATCCAGATAGGATAGCGAGTTGACAAGCCCTTCAATGCTGACCAGCCCCTGCTCCAGGTTCAAATTCTTGATATGTAAATTCTGACCGCGAATCGTCAAATGCCCCAGTTCCGTTTGAAGCAGAAATTCCTCACTGTCAAAGCTCTCCACATTCAGGACGCCCGAAATCTCCAACAGCTTTCTGTGGAGCAAGTGGAGCTCCTGTCGCTTTCCTTTTCCTTGGTCGATCATGGCATGTACCCCTCCTTCTTAACACTAGCTTATGGGAGGGGGGTCTTGTTTAGAACCGATGTAGGGGAATAGCGTTCCTAAACACAAAACGCGCCCCGTTACAAACGAACGGAGCGCGTTACTTATCTCTCGCCTAGTTCCAGTCCAAGCCGGAATCCTTGGCGATCGGTTCTTCCTTAATTAAGGTATACAAGGTGGCAGCCTCTTCCTTGCGAGTGGTCTCCGCCAGGCGTTCGACGCGGACCGTCACCAGCTTTTGGCCGAATTGTACGGTAATCTCGTCGCCTACCTTCACGGTGCTGCTCGGCTTGGATTCACGCCCGTTGATTAAGACTCTCCCTTGTTCGGAGACATCTTTCGCCACCGTGCGCCGCTTGATCAACCGGGACACCTTCAGGAATCTATCAAGACGCATTATTTTACAGCTTCTTTAAGTTTGTTGCCCGCTTTGAAAGCTGGAACATTGGATGCCGGGATTTCGATCGTTTTACCGGTTTGCGGGTTGCGGCCGGTACGACCGGAACGTTTGCGGGTTTCGAACGTGCCGAAGCCGATCAATTGTACTTTGTCTCCGCCAGCAAGCGCCTCGGTGATTTCGCCAAGGAAGCCGTTCAATACAGTTTCAACGTCTTTTTTAGTCAAACCGCTCTTGCTGGAAATGTTGTTGATCAGATCTGTTTTGTTCATTTAATAATGCCTCCCAATAATAGAAAAAATAGATGGATACTACCGGCCTAATCCCTCATGGCATAAGGCCGCGTGGATATCTTTGTATGAGTATTCTGCCTTGAAACCCAAAATCCTGCCCGGTGTATAACTTTTTTTTGCTTTTTCGCAAAAAAAACACGTTTTTTAGGGAGATTTTGGCGATTCCCCGGCCTTTTCGGCCGCTTTGGCCTCGTCCCAGAGCGCGTCCATCTCCGCCAGACTGCTTTCGCCGGGGGTCTTCCCGGCTTCGCGCAACCGTTCTTCCACATAGCTGAAACGTCTGACAAATTTTGCGATGGTCCGCGACAACGCCTCTTCCGGGTCGGCCCCGATATAGCGTGCGGCGTTCACCACAGAGAACAACACATCGCCGAGTTCCAGCGTCTGCTCCTCCGCCGACTGCCCTTCCGCCACGCTCGCCCGCAGCTCGGCCAGTTCCTCCTCGATCTTGGCCCATACCCCGTCGATGGATTCCCAATCAAAGCCGACTTTGGCCGCTTTTTTCTGCAGCTTGTAGGCTTTCATCAAGGCCGGCAGATCCCGCGGTACCCCGCTGAGCGCGGACAGGCTCTCGGGCTGCATCCCCTTTCGCCGCTTCTCCTCCGCCTTCATCGCTTCCCAATTCTGAAGCGCCGCCTCGGCATCCTGGGCGTTTAAATCGCCGAATACGTGAGGATGACGGAACAATAGCTTTTCGTTAAGCTCTTGGATGACGTCATAAGCCGTGAACATCCCCGTCTCTTCTTCCATTTGCGAATGAAGCATGATTTGCAGCAGCAAATCCCCCAGTTCCTCGCGCATATGGTCCGGATCATCCTCGTCTATCGTCTCCAGCACCTCGTAAGTTTCTTCGATCAAGTTTTTGCGGATCGATTGATGCGTTTGCTCCCGGTCCCACGGGCACCCCTCCGGACTGCGGAGAATCGCCACGATTTCGTGCAGCCGCTCAAAGCTGCGGATCCGCAGACGATCGTCGCCGCTTGCCGGAACGTAGACCAGCGACAGGTTTCCGTAACCCTCGATCCGATCCAATTCGTACAGCGGAATCCGCAGTACCCGCTCCGCATTCGCTACCCCGAGCGCATGTCCGACAACGACCGGATAATCATCGGGGTATACTTCCATCAAGCCAAGCTTGACTTCCGAGGCGGTAAACACGTCATAAACCTGGCCGATGAGGGTATGACGCCGCGGATCGATCCGGATTTGCGACAAGTCGGAAGCATCCAGCAGCTGGAATCCCTCAATCGGGTCGAAGCCAAGCCGGATGAAAGCCTCGTCCATAAAGCTTTCGCCGCCCGTGATCCGAAGTTCCACACCCTCTTCGGCACAGCGTTCGCGCAGCAGCTTCACCGTCGCTTCCGCGACCATCGGGTGACCGGGTACGGCGTACAATACCGCACGTCCACCTTCCGACAAGGCCGCCCGGAGTAGCCGGTCGGCAATTTCCCGGTATACCGAGGGGAAATCCGCCATCGCCTCATAAACCTCATCAAATGACGTAAAGCTCACCCCGGTTTCCTCCAGCCAGCTTACTACGGGGTGATCTTTCGTCCGCACATACCGCTCCCCGGCTTCCTGAAGCAGCTTCAGGCTTCCCAGCGTCAGCCGGTCCGGATCCCCCGAACCCAGCCCGACAACCGTAATTTGTGCCGCCATTCGTTCGTCACACTCCTGTCTCTTTTCCCGGAGGAGATACAACCTCTCCTCCTAACTATATCACTCCAAGCCCCTGCGGCAAAAATAATCGCCGCGCACCGGCTCCGGGCGGCGCGCAGCGCTATCGCATCAGCCGCAGCTTCCGAAGCGCACGAAGAAGCTTCGGCCCGACCCGCGGCACGGCCGCGAGCTCGGCCGCGCTGATCAAGCGCGCCCGCACCACCGCGGCCGCGAACACGGCTGCGCCGAGCGCCACGCCGAGCAGGCTCTCCGCCAGGGCCGCCAGGCGGCCCGGCGGCAGCACGGCGTCCAAGCCGAGGCGCAGCAGCAGCACCACGGCCGCCATCGCCAGGGCGGCCGCCCCGGGCCGCAGCGCCGCGTCCCGCAGGCGCGGGCGCAGGCCCGTGCGCCGCAGCAGCAGCGCCAGGTTGAGCGCTGCTGCTGCGCCATAGGCGGCGATGCCGGCGATCGCCGCGCCGCTGATGCCGAGCTGGGGCACGAGCAGCGCGTTCAGCGCCGCTTTCAGCCCCGCCGCGGCCAGCAAGTGCACCGCCGGGGCTCGCACAGCGCCGAGCCCCTGCAACAGGGCGGCTGTGATTGTCACCAGCGCGCCCGGCGCGGCGGTCCAGGCCACCCAGGCCAACGTTCCCGTCCCCGTGCTGTCTTCGTACAGCATCACGTTAACCGGCTCGGCCAGAAGCGCTAATCCCGCCGAGGACGCCAGCCCGATCAGCCAAAACCAGCGCAGGGCCAGCCGCGTCTGCCGCGCGATCCCTTCCCGGTCATCCCGCAGGTTCATTTCCGCAAGAAAGGGAATAAACAGCACGGAGAGGGAAGAGGCCAGCATGGTCACCAGTTGGACCAGCGGGATGCCCCGGTTATAAATGCCGACGTCCACCATCGCTTGCAGTTCATCGCCATGGCCCGCCAAAAGCCGGGGCAGCGTAAACGTGTCCACCAGGCTAAGCAGCGGAATCGCCAATGAAGCCAGGCAGATCGGAATCGCGTAGCGCAGCATTTCCCGCAATAGGCGGAATCCATGCGACTGCACCCCAATGGTCGGTTTACCGAAGTCCCCGCCTTTATTCGCGCCTTCCTCTTTTCCGGCAGCAGATCCGGCCCATTTTCGGTGCCCCCGCCAATATCCCAGCATCACCGCTAGTCCCGCCGCGCCGCCGACAGCCGATCCGGCAAGAGCCCCGCCGGCAATCACCGCCTCCGAGCCGCCGGCCCCGGTAAAATAAAACAGCAGGCCGATCATCACGGCCACCCGGACAGCCTGTTCGGTCACCTGGGACACCGCCGTCGGCATCATATCCTGAAGCCCTTGAAAATATCCCCTGAGCGATGCGCTAAGCGGGACAAAGAGCAGCGCCGGAGCGGCACCGCGGAGCGCCGGGACCAGATGGCTGTTTCCAATCCAGCCGGCCAGCAGAGGCGCGCCCAAATACATCAGAACAAAGCCCATAACTCCCAACATCGCCATGACCAGCGTGGCCATGCGAAGCACTTCCCGCTTACCGCTCTCTAAGCCCAAGGCATGGCGTTCGGCTACATATTTGGACACCGCGGTCGGGAAACCTGCCGTTGCCAACGTGATTAGAATTGTATAAAACGGGTAAACGGTGTTGTAGATACCAAAAACGCCGTCTCCCCCGATGTTTTGCAGCGGTATTTTCTGCAGCGTCCCCAGGAGTTTGCTAAGGATGGCCGCCACACTCAGCACGGCCGCTCCTTTGAGCAACCGTGAGGATGAAGTTTCACGTTCGTTCATAACCTACCCACTTTGCGGTTTCGTCATAGATTCCATTATATGACGAAACCTGCATGAAAAAAACACTCCCCGCATCCGGACGGCGTACCGTCCAACTGCGACAGGAGTGTGCTTGATTGCCAAAATCCCTTGTTACTGCTCCATTTGCTTGCCCAAAAATCCGGCGGCCGTCTCGGCCATTTTCGACTCAAGCGCCGACATTTTTACCGATTCATCCTTATTCATCAAGATGACGGCACCGATCGGGTCTCCTCCGGAAATAATCGGAGCAATCACAAAAGAGGACAGGGTCTCCGAGTGATCCCGGACGATTTCGTAGCTTCCGGTATTCGTCTCCAGTTGAATTTTCCGGTTTTCCATACTGCTCTCCAGCATCGAACTGATCGGCTTGTCCAGGTATTCCTTCTTCGATGCCCCCGCTAAGGCAATGATGGAGTCCCGGTCGGAAATCAGGGTAATATGGTTGGTGCTTTCGTACAGCGATTCCGCATATTCCTTGGCAAAATCCCCCAGTTCCCCGATCGGCGAGTACTTTTTGAGGATCACCTCACCGTCGCGGTCCACAAAGATCTCCAAGGGGTCACCTTCCCGAATCCGCAAGGTACGGCGGATTTCCTTAGGGATAACCACACGGCCCAAATCATCGATACGGCGTACAATTCCAGTAGCTTTCATGTCACATGTTGCCCCGCTTTCTAAAGAAGTTTGAACTACTGATTGGTGAATATTCATTTACCCTTCGGTATGTTATTACATCATTGCCGGTAAAAAAGTTGCGGTAGGTTCATTCTGATCTTACACCGCCGTCGGCTGATTTGGTTAGCAAATGGAGGGATTCGGTTCTTGTGATGACCATAGTATTCATCCCTTCCCAGCAGCTTATGCATGCTAAATTACTCATTCAATCTGTATAATTACCACAAAACAAGAACAGCAAAACAGCGCGGATTTCTCCGCGCTGCCTGAATTCGGCCCGTAGCCGGTCTCGTTATTTGCCTCCGGTTTCGGCATTACCGCCTGTCCCGGTTCCGGTGCTGTTTCCGCCCGCGCCGTTACCGCTTTGACCGGCATTCCCTCCGGTTGCCGGGTTAGTCGTTCCGGAGTCCTCTTTTTTCTCCGTCTTAGGCAGGTTGATCTTCTTAATGATCTTCTTCTCCAGATCTCCCGCCATGAACTCGTCCAACTTTTGGGAGGCTGCCGCCAATTTGATAAGGTCTTTCTCATTTGCGGTAAGATCCTCAAATTTCTTCTCGGTCCGTTTTTCGACTCGCATGATATGGTACCCGAAGGAGGTCTCGACCGGTTCGCTGATCGTGTTCAGCGGAAGGGTCATGGCTTTCTCCTTGAATTCGGGCACCCAACCGCTAAGCGGATAATCCGCATACAGGCCGCCGTTGTCTTTGGAGCCAGGGTCGGTCGAGTATTTCTTGGCCAACTCGGCGAAATCCTCCCCTTTTTCCAGCCTGCTCTTGATTTCATTGGCCAGCTTCAGGGCGTCTTCCTTCTTGACTTCCTTGCCCTCGGCATCCTTAAACCCGATCAGGATATGGCGGACGGAAGCGGTAATGTAATCCTCTTTCGTGGCTTCGAATTCTTTCTTCACGTCAGCATCGGTTACTTTGACGGATTGCGTCTCCAGAACCGTGTAATACCGAATCATATAATTTTTGATATCGTCTTCGGTAACTTTCTGACTGCTCAGCATTTCTTTGAATTTGGCGTCGCCGTAGTAGCTCTTCATGTTGTTAAAAGCCTCGGTCCCTTTTGTCTTTCCGGTTTCCTTGAACTTGCTGTCCGCTTTGGCGGCCAGGTATTTATAAGCGATTTGCTGTTTCAGCAAATATTCCTTGTATTCGTCCATCTGCATGAACTGCTGCGTCATCGGGTCCGAAACGGCCAGCAAAATCCGCTGCTCCAAATCGAATTCCTTGGCAGTGATCTTCCCGCCCTCGTACGTAGCTACAACATTGCTCCCGCAGCCGGCCACAATAGCCAATGCCATAACCAGCGTGAGTGCCAGCAACGGCGTCTTCCAAGAACGGCCTTTATTTCGAAACATCTTGTAGTTCCCCTTTCGCTTTGAACGAATCCTTCAGAGCTTCCAAAAATTGCTCCAGCAAGCCCATCATTTCTTTATCGTCCATTCCCTTGATTTTAATGCGAATCAGGATTTCCGATCCTTGGTTAAATTGTACACGTCTTCCGAATAGATTTCCAACTTCAGCGATTTTGGCCGGAATCATCTCCCTTTCGCGGCCTTCATAAAACTTCAGGACGATCTCTTCATTCCGCAAGTTGATGGACTCTATGCCGTATTTTTTGCCGTACAGCTTGACCCGGGCAACAGCCAGCAGGTTCCGGACGGCTTCAGGAAGCTCGCCGAAGCGGTCGAGCATCTCATCCTCCAACTCGGCCACCTCCTCAAAGGTGGAAGCGGAAGCGGTTTTCTTGTATATTTCGATCTTCTGGATGCTGTCGTAAATATAATCCGAAGGCAGGTAAGCATCAATGCCCAGATCAATCGTCGTACTCCATTTCGATTCATCCGGTTCGGTTTCGCCAAGCATCGTCACCTTACGCTTCTGAATCTCTTCCGCGAGCATTTGCGAATACAGATCGAAGCCGACGGATGCGATAAAGCCATGCTGCTCCGCCCCAAGCAGATTTCCCGCCCCCCGGATCGACAGATCGCGCATGGCGATTTTGAAGCCGGAACCGAGCTCGGTGAATTCCTTGATGGATTGTAGTCTTTTCTCCGCAACTTCGGTAAGCGACTTGTCCTTCTGGTACGTGAAATAAGCGTAAGCGATTCGATTGGAACGGCCTACACGGCCCCGCAGCTGGTACAGCTGGGAGAGGCCCATCTTGTCGGCATCGTGGACGATCAAGGTGTTGACGTTCGGAATGTCCACGCCGGTTTCAATGATACTGGTGCTGACAAGCACGTCGTATTCCCCGTCCAGGAAGTCCAGAATCGTCTTCTCGAGCTCCTGCTCGGACATTTGCCCGTGTCCGATCCCCACGCGGGCATCCGGGACCAGCATGGAGATTTGGGCCGCCATTTCCTGAATCCCCTGTACGCGATTGTACAGGTAATAAATTTGCCCGCCGCGCGCCAATTCCCGCTCGATGGCTTCCCGTACCAGGGCCTGACTGTGTTCCACCACATAGGTTTGTACGGGAAAACGGTTCTCCGGCGGCGTCTCGATAACCGACAGGTCTCTGACGCCCAGCATGGACATGTGCAGCGTTCTCGGAATCGGCGTTGCCGTTAACGTCAGAACATCCACGTTGGTTTTGAGCTTCTTCAGCTTTTCCTTGTGCGTTACGCCGAACCGCTGCTCCTCATCCACAATCAGCAGACCCAGGTCCTTAAACACCAGATCCTGCGAGAGCAGGCGATGGGTCCCGATGACGATATCCACCGTTCCCTGGCGAACCCCTTTAATCGTTTCGTTTTGCTCTTTACGGCTGCGGAACCGGCTCAATGTCTGAATATTGATCGGATAGCCCGCAAACCGCTCCCGGAACGTTTCATAATGCTGCTGCGCCAAAATCGTCGTCGGCACCAGTACGGCCACCTGTTTACCCTCGATGGCCGACTTGAAGGCAGCCCGGATAGCGACTTCCGTTTTACCGTAGCCCACGTCGCCGCACAGCAGCCGGTCCATCGGCCGGGACTGTTCCATGTCCTTCTTGATCTCCTCGATCGCCCGCAATTGATCGCGCGTCTCATCGTAAGGGAACATGGCTTCGAATTCCTGCTGTTCCGGCGAGTCCTTCTCGAACGCGTAACCGGGTGAAGCCTGACGTTCCGCATACAGCTTGATCAGATCATCGGCGATATCCTGGACGGAGGAACGCACTTTATTTTTGACCCGGGTCCATTCGTTGCCCCCGAGCTTGTAGATCTTCGGCTCTTTATCCTCCGAACCGACGTATTTCTGAATCATATCGATCTGTTCGATCGGCACGGAGAGCTTGTCGCCGCCCGCGTAGAGAATATGCATGTAATCCTTGTGGATCCCGCCGACCTCCAGGGTTCCGATCCCCAGATACTTCCCGATCCCGTGGTTCTGGTGAACGACATAATCGCCCACTTTCAACTCGGTATAGCTTTTGATCCGCTCCGCATTGTCCATATTCTTGCTGACTTTACGGGCTTTCCGCTGCTTCTGGGAAAACATTTCGCCCTCGGTGATGACCACGAGATGAACGGAAGGAAGCTCAAAACCCGACTGGAGGTTCCCCTGCAGCAGCGCCGGCTCTTCGATACCGTAGTCCTGGAGTACCCGCCGCATCCGTTCTATACGCTCTTCTCCGCTGGCCAGCATCATGACGTTGGCCCCGCTCTTCTTCCAGCGCTCCATTTCCGCCTTCAGCACATTCATTTGGCCATGGAAATCCTGCATCCCCCGGCTCACAAAATTGATGATGTTCTGCGGCTGCGTATGGGGGACCTGACGTAAGAACAGCGAGAAGAACAAAGTTTGAAACGGCCGTTGATAGAGCACCTCACCACCCTCCCGGGCAAGAGGAAGCTCAGGCAGGCTTTTGCCGTTCTGGAACAAATGCAAATTCCACTCGGCCTCATCCCGCTCCAACTGGCGCGACGTTTCCAACAGCCGGGCCGGTTCGTCCAGGATCAGCAAAGTATTCTCCGGCATGTAATCGTACAAAGTGTGATTCTCGGGATATATCAAAGAAATATATTTATAGATTTCCGGAAAATAGACATGCTCCCGCATCCATTCGATTTCGCGGGAGATCTCTTCGTCCAGCTTGTTTTTAGCCTGACGGTCGGTCATTTTTTCGAGCTGCCGGTCAAGCCTCTCTTTGGCCGCCTCAGCCGCCCGCTCCAGACGCTCGCGGGTAGCGATGAGTTCTTTACAAGGGGTTACGTCGACTTGCTTAATTTGTTCAATGGAGCGCTGATCGGCCGGATCGAAAGTACGGATCGAATCGATTTCGTCATCAAATAATTCTACCCGATAAGCCAGGTTCGAAGTCAGCGGATAGAAGTCGATGATCCCCCCGCGGATACTCATTTCCCCGCGTGATTCCACGCGCTCCACCCGCTCGTAACCCAGCTCGACCATCCGCGCGAGAAAATCATCCAGCACCAGCGTCCCGCCCAGTTCGATCCCTAGCCGGGCCTTCGTCATCGTCTCCGGCGTGGGTATAAACCGGCGGACGCCGGAATAAGGCACGACGACAATGCCCCGGAAAGACCCGGCGCACTGCAGCAGTACCTCGATACGTTGAGCCAGGGTCTCGGGGCTCGAGACGGCCGCTTCCGCGGCAACCAGCTCATTGGCCGGATAGAGCATCACCTGCTCCGGTGACAGCGCTTCCTGCAAATCTTCGAATATTTTCTGGGCGGAGAACATGTTATGCGTGACGACCAGCAAAGGCCGATTCGTTTCCTGATGCAGTGCCGCCAACGCGACCTGCCGCGAGGACCCCGATAAACCGGAAATCAACTGCTCCTTCATTCCGGCACTTACCCCTGCCACCATGGAGGTGAAGTCCGAGTCCCGGGAGAATGCTTGAATAAGTGCTTGTAACAATGGAGGCACCTCTCTCATTTCGAATTGCAATATTTTGTAGGATCGTTTTATATCTATTATCGACAAACCCAAACGGTTAAAGTTAAAGCTCCTGCCGATTCTCTATAAGCAGCCTTCACCGGTGTGAAATCTATGATGTCAAAACCGGCCATCATGTCTTGTCCCCTGGACTCGCGGGGCCGGACTCAACCAAAAAGGAGCCTCAGCAATGCCAAGGCTCTGTATCCCATTCATCAGGTAGCCGCAAATACCCTCCGCAATCATTGCAAGAGGTTCGAGAGCAGGGTAAGCTCCGGATTGTCCTTGAGAGCTTCGCTGCAGTAATCGCAAGTTACCCGGACCGTTGTTTCGCCGTTCGAATCATACGCTATTATATCCCGCCGCTCTTCGGGGGTCAAGGAATGGAAGCCTAGCTGGGCTTCCGTAATCCCGGGAGAATCGATTCTACCAATAAACGTGCGGCAATGCCTGCAAACATAGTTTATTGCCATGTATATGCCTCCTGAAGGTTCGTTATAACCCTCAGTATGCCCAAACGGCCGCCCTTTTAGCCTCGAAGTTCTTCTCGGGAACAAGAGCTCACCCGTTGAATTTGGCCATCGTCTGCTCATACGTGTGATCGAGACTGTGTTCCAGCGCGTCGCATGCGGCTTCAATCGACTGTTTGAGCAACGGCGCGTCTTTTTTCGCAAAGGGGGAAAGAACATAGTCAACGATCGGATAGCCCGGTTCGGGCCGGGAAATGCCCATCCGAATCCGGTTGAAGGTCTGCGTCCCCGTATGCTGTATGATGGACTTGATCCCGTTATGTCCCCCGGCGCTCCCTTGGTACCGCAGGCGGTTCCGGCCGATCTCCGTGTCCAGGTCGTCGTATACCACGATCATGTCCTCCAGCGGGACTTTATAGTAATCCATAAAAGCGCGGACCGCTTCGCCGGACAGGTTCATGTACGTCATCGGTTTGATCAACGCTACCTTTCCCCCGGGAAGCATGCCTTCGCCGATCAAAGCCTTGCATTTGCTCTGCTTGATGGCGATGCCGTGCCGGCGGGCCAGCTCGTCCAGTGCCATAAAACCGATATTGTGTCTGGTATTCTCATATTTGGACCCCGGATTGCCGAGGCCTACGATCCATTTCATTTGTGGTCCTCCAATATTTAATTAGGTTCATCATATCACTTCATACTATCGATAGCGTCTCGCACACTAACGGGAAAATCTCCCGTTAATGTACCGCTCTTGGCCCTTGGATCGAATTTAACTGGAAAAGCTCCATCTATTTCGCGGCCTTCTGGCCGATTATCTCCCATTTTAGGCGAATTAGCGGGAGGTTTTCCAGATAAATCGCTTCTCCAGCCGCACAAGCATCAAATTAACGGGAAGAAATCCCTTTATTTCAACCAGACTATTGCCTGTAGGCCAGGACTGTGCAAAGAACCCTCCCTTTCCTCCCTTTGGATAAAAAGGACAGTACAGAAAGGGCTGCACCTCCAGAACGGAAGATGCAACCCCTTGTATGCAGTAGGACTCGACTTTCTATTCGATCTCGAACAGCTTGCTGATCGACAGTTCCTCATGGACGCGAATAATCGCTTCGCCCATTAACGGAGCTACAGACAAGACCTTCAGCTTGCTGGTCGGATTCGGATGCGTAATCGGAATAGTATCCGTAACAATAACTTCCTTCAGCGGAGAGTTTTCAAGACGCTCCATCGCCGGGCCCGACAGCACAGGGTGCGTACAGCAGGCGTAAACTTCCTCAACCCCGCCCTCCTTAAGCGCATTCGCGCCCAGGACGATGGTTCCGGCCGTATCGATGATATCGTCCACGAGGATCGCCGTTTTGCCTTCGATATTCCCGATGATGTTCATGACTTCGCTGACGTTGGGTTCAGGGCGGCGTTTGTCGATAATCGCAAGCGGAGCGTTGAGGAAATCCGCAAGTTTACGGGCGCGAACGACACCGCCGTGGTCCGGAGACACAACGACCGGATTCTGGATATGCTTCGAGCGGAAATATTGAGCCAGAATCGGCACGCCCAGCATATGATCCACCGGAATATCGAAGAAGCCCTGGATCTGCATAGCGTGCAGGTCCATGGTAATCACGCGATGCGCGCCGGCTTTCTCGATCAGATTCGCAACCAGCTTGGCCGTAATCGGATCGCGGGAGCGGGCCTTCCGGTCCTGACGGGCATACCCGTAGTAAGGAATGACCACGTTGATGCTCTTGGCCGAGGCCCGTTTCAGAGCATCCACCATCACCAGCAGCTCCATCAGATTATCGTTGACCGGAGCGCAGGTGGACTGTACCACATAAACATGGCAGCCGCGGACGCTTTCGGACAGCTTGACTTGAATTTCGCCATCACTGAAGCTCGTCGTCTCCGAGTCTCCCATCGGAATTCCAATGTAATCGGCAATTTGATGAGCCAGCTTGGGATTGGAGTTACAGGTGAAGATCTTCAGTTTAGAATCACAATAAGTCATAAATTTTATTACCCTCCGTGCTGTGTAGATAGATCAACTATCCGTCATTGAAATGGCACTGCATCCTGATTCCGCAAGTAAGATTCAAATATAAATCGTATTCCTACCGAGAAAAAATCTTAATCAACTAATGATTCCTGTTCCTTCAACTTTTTGGCCTTGGCCCGTGCACGGAGCTTCTCGGCATAGCCCGGTTTATTCTCCTGACGGATGCGGGCAATCGCCACGTCATTGTCCGATACCGAATGCGTTATCGTAGAACCCGCAACGACATAAGCCCCTTTACCGACCTTCACCGGAGCGATCAAATTGACATTGCTGCCGATGAACGCTTCATCCTCAATCTCGGTAATGGATTTATTATACCCATCATAGTTGACGGTAATCGCGCCGCATCCGATATTTACATTCTTCCCAACCTTGGCGTCGCCAATATAACTCAAGTGCGAAACCTTGGAGCCGTCATCCAACGTAGCGTTTTTGATTTCCACAAAATCGCCTACCTTCACGTGCTCGCCCAATTTGGCCCCAGGACGCAAATAAGCGAACGGTCCGACCGTCGTTTCTTTGCCGACTTCAGCCTGACAAAGAACGGACTGTTTAACCTTCGCGCCATCCTGAATACGGCTCTCTTCAATTTCCGCCGCCGGTCCGATGATGCAGTTCTCCCCGATCACGGTGGCCCCGGAGATATGGCAGCCCGGATAAATTACCGTGTCCGCCCCGATGACCACGTCGGCACCGATATAGGTCGAGCTTGGGTCGATCATCGTGACCCCGTTCAGCATATGCTTGCGATTGATCCGCTCGCGCATGTAGCCTTCCGCCTCGGACAACGCCAGGCGGTCGTTGACACCGATCGATTCCGCCAAGTCTTCGGTCATATATCCTTCGACGACTTCGCCCTCTCCGACCAAAATACCGATGACATCCGTCAAATAATATTCTTGTTGTGCATTGCTGTTCGTTACCTTTTCCAGCGCTGCAAATAATTTCGCGTTATCAAAACAATAAGTACCGGTGTTAATTTCCTTTACGGCGTCCTCTTCCGGCGAGCAGTCCTTCTGTTCCACAATCCTCGCGACAGAACCTTTGACGCTATCGCGAATCACTCTTCCATAGCCTTGAGGACGGTCCATGCTAGCCGTCAACACGGTAGCAGCCGCTTCTTGGCGTTCATGGAGTTCCAGCATGGCTTGCAAGGTTTCCTCCGTCACGAGCGGAGTATCTCCGCAAATGACAATCGTCGTGCCCTCTTCCTGACCCAATAATGATCCGGCTTGCTTTACGGCGTGGCCAGTTCCCAGTTGCTGCGCTTGCAGCACATACTCGGCATTCGTTCCCAGATAAGACTTGACCGCTTCGGCACCGTGACCTACCACCACGATACTGCGCTCACATTGGACTTTCTTAACCGTGTTCAGGACATGCCCGACCATCGGTTTGCCGCATACAGGATGGAGCACCTTATATAGCTTGGACTTCATGCGCTTCCCCTGACCTGCAGCAAGAACAATCGCAAATCTTTTCAAGGCCCCGGCCTCCTTCTCTTAAACTCATTACTGAATATATCTCATTTGGGACAAAAAGAAAAGAGAGCCATGTTACATGGCTCCCTTTTCTCGAACCCCAATTGGTTGAGACAAAACTGAGACTTAAGCCCCTTCTTCAATCACTTCTTCTTGCTCGGCAGCACGTTCATACTCCGCCAGGACTGCGGCTTGGATCTTCTCGCGGGTACCGGAAGAGATCGGATGCGCAATGTCCCGGAATTCCCCGTCAGGAGTACGCTTGCTTGGCATAGCTACGAACATTCCATTATTTCCGTCGATGACGCGAATGTCATGAACTACAAACTCGTTATCGATGGTAATGGATGCGATAGCTTTCATCCTGCCTTCAGAGCTAACTCGGCGGAGTCTTACATCCGTAATTTGCATATGTGTTCACCACCTTTTTCCATCAGAGACTTGGTGTAATATTCCACATAGCTTACGGAAATCCTTTTTTTTCACCGAATAAAATACCCTAAAATCAGGAATTTTTTTGAACATTAGGAGATTTCGACACGTTTCGTCGCAAACTCCGGATGTTTTACAGAATATCGACAAAAAGCTTGCATCTTACTTGCCGGCGAAATAATTCCCCGGCTCCACGGAAATTTCCTTGCCTTTGGCATCGACCGCCCGCAACGTTGCGAGAGAGACGTAATCCTCCAGCAGCCGTTGCTCCGATTCCACCTCGCCCGATTCCAGCAAAACGCCGACGCCTGCCACCTCTGCATCAAATTCGGCCAGCAAATCCACCATTCCCTGAATCGTTCCGCCGGCTTTCATGAAATCGTCCACGATCAGGACTCTGGATTTCTCTTTCAGCGCCCTGCGGGACAAGGACATCGTATGCAGACTTTTGTGGGAGCCGGATACGTAATTGATGCTTACAGCCGACCCTTCCGTAACCTGATGGTCCCGACGAACGAGGACGACCGGCAGGTTCAATTCCGCCCCGGTCGCGTACGCTAGCGGAATGCCCTTCGTCTCTACGGTCATAACGCAGTCGATGGCGCGTCCCGCAAAAGCCGTCGCGAACAATTTGCCGGCCTCATTCATGAGAGCGGGCTGTCCCAGCAGGTCGGATAGGTACAAATAGCCTCCGGGCAAAATCCGGTCGGGCTCCGCCAACTTCTCGCAGAGCTGGTTGATGAATTGAAGCGCCTGCTCCCGCCCCATTTTCGGGATGTACTTCACGCCTCCGGCCGCGCCCGCCAAAGTCTGAAGCTCCCCGTTCCCTTCATCCTCGAATACCTCTTTAATGATCGCCAAGTCCTCGCTGATGGAGGATTTGGCGGCTCCATACCGCTGCGCGAACGTAGTGAGCGGAATCAGTTGATGCGGTCGGGTTAACAAATACTGCGTCATCTCCACTAATCGAGCGCTTCTTTTTAATTTTTTCACGAAGGACCCCTCGCTAAATCCGAATATTTTATAGAAAATATATCATCTTTGTACGGTTCTATTCAAGTTAATAATCGTACTGCGTACACTTCTTTGCAAAAACCGCGAAGTCCGTTATAGATTCTTGATACCTTGGATTCCTTGGACACGAGCCCGAAAACGGTCGGCCCGCTGCCCGACATCAGCACCCCGTCCGCCCCCAGACGGATCATCGTTTCTTTCAAATGGGCTACCTCCGGGTAGAGCTGGAGCGTCACCTCTTCGAGCACATTCCCCAACTCGCTGCAGACCCCGGCAAAAGATCCCCGCTCAATCGCTTCCCGCATCCGGGCGGCGGACGGGTGAACACGGATTTGATCGCTTCTCAGCCTCCCGTAAATTTCCGCCGTGGATACATTAATCGGCAGCTTGGCGAGAACGACCCAGCACTGGGGGGGATTTACGAGCGGGGTCAGCTTCTCGCCGCGCCCCGTCGCCAAGGCGGTCCCTCCCGTCACGCAAAACGGGACATCCGACCCAAGCTCCGCCCCGAGCTCCATCAATTCCTCATTCGGAATACCCAGTTCCCATAACCGGTTCAGTCCCCGAAGAGTGGCCGCCGCGTCGCTGCTGCCTCCGGCCAGTCCGGCAGCTACCGGAATTTTCTTATCCAAATGTATATATACGCCGCTTCGGACGTCGTAACGCTCTTTGATCAGCTTGGCTGCCTGAAAGGCAAGATTCTTCTCATCAAGCGGAATATAACCGGCCTGACTCGAGATAATAATCGTATCCCGCGGGAGAGCGCTCATTTCCAGCCGGTCAGCCAGATCCACCATCGTCATGATCATTTCCACTTCATGATAGCCATCCGGTCTTTTATGTAAAACATCTAGCATCAGATTTATTTTCGCCGGCGCTTTTTCATAAATTTTCAAGACGCTCACCCACCTTCAATAATCCGTTAATTGTATCGCTAATGGAATCCGCTTTCAACCCGTCCCTTCGGACTTACATATTATAAGAAAAACTCGGTTCTTCGTCTATGCACGGTAGACGAGTCCCTCTTCCCGCAAGCTCCAACTTCTTTTATCTTACTTAATCCCCGTATAAAAACAAACAGGCCTCCCAACGGGAGACCTGTGATGCGCGGCCGAATCAGGGCTGCTTCGCAGCGGCCCGCTCCGCAAGCTCGATGGCTCTCTTCACCATGTTTCCGGCGTCCTTGGCCCGGATCCCGCCCCAGCCTTCCTTCTGGACGGTATCATAAAACCCGAGATCCTTCGCCAATTCGACTTTCAAATCCTCGGACATGAAGCTGCGTCTTCTGCGCGCCATGGGCCACTCCTCCTTAGAAAGTCATGGATCAAGAACATTCGTAGTATGCGTTCCGGGCTATACTTTCATTCACCCCGCGTGTCCGCACTGGGTGCACGGTCTATCCTTTGCGGGCGCAAACAAAAACCGGCCCCGCGTCCATTCGGACGCCAAGGCCGTTTGCTGCAATCATCATGATGTTCACGGTTTAATATACGACAACCGCATTTCGTTATTATCGCCACAAACCATGACTTCAACGGATTCGGTAAGTATATCGGCATAACTGTAAGACACACGCTTAAAGGTCTGTTGTTCTTCATCCAGCTTCACGATAAAGACCGAAGGATAGGTTTCCTCCAATACGCCGGTGCGTTCGACGGTCTTTCGGCGACCTCCGTTTGCCCGCAGCGTAATTCTCTGCCCTACGTGAGCTTCGAGACTGTGTTTGATTTCTGACAGCGCATTTTTAGCCATTGCCTGTGACCACCTTCCTTCTGTATATATTATACACGAAAAGGAGTCACCTGTCAAATCAAAATAAATAATTATATCAGCAGTAAAAAAGCATTGTCAATGATTTTTTTTCGGGGCTGCCCAAACCCCTTGGAGTCCCTTAATCTTACATCGAGGGAATGACCTTTAATACAGATAAATCCTTCGGTTTCGGCAAGCCGATCCGATAGCTTCCCCGGGTTTCGATGCCGCCGACGCCCTGGGTGCCGCTGATCGTATGGGTAAGCACATCCGTAATATGGATCGTCTCCCGAATGGAGGTTAAAGCGGCTTTAGCGGCAATGTACACGGGATCCAGGGCGTGAATCAACACCCGGGAAGGCGAGCTGGCAAAATTCGCTCCAGCCTGCAGCAGCGCTTCAAAATGCGATTGGCATGCGCCCGCCACGATGGTTAGCGCATCGAAATTCCGCTCATACTGGCGGGCAGCCGCGATCGCCTCCACGAAATGCTTGGAGTTTTTGTAGCTGGACAAATTGTACAAATCCGCCGTCGGGCGGTTCTTCAGCACCCCGTCGTGCCCGGTCAACACCAAAATATCGGGCTGAATGTTCGGCAGCAACCGGTACAGCGTTCCGGCCATCGCCGATTCCGTGACGTAATAGCCGTGCGCCGGTACGCGGAGTTTTTCGTACAGACTCAGGCTCTTTTTCAAATACCGCTCATCCCCGTCCAAATGCAGAACTTTACCGGGTACCTCAAAAAAGGACGGCTCCCCCTGCGGGATAAAGTCCCGGCCCAAGGACGACCGATTGCGCTCGGCCAGGTCCAGCCGGTCTTTTTGCAGCCGCTGCAGAGATTCGGTCGCCTTGATCCGGGCACGCTTCGTTTTTTCTCCCGGCATATCCGCATTTACGACCACCAGATCCGATATCGGCGCATCGGCCAGCAGCCGAAATTCCGTTCCCTTGATAATGGCCTGTTCCCGTACAAAACGCTCGATGCGGAACGTAATATCTCCACCGTACGATTTGCGGACGACCAAGTCTCCCAAATTCGTCAAATCCATCACCTCTACCCCATCGTATGGGCGAAAAGAGGGATTGGTTACAGCTTCGGACCGCCAAGTCCTGCCGCATGCAGGGTATTGCTGAGCTTCGCAAACTCCTCCAGGCTGAGCGTTTCGGCCCGACGCGCCGGTTCGATCCCCGCTTCCGCCAGCAAAGACTCCAGGCGCTCCCGTCCCTCGCCCGGAAAGAAGCGGCTTTTGAGGTTGTTGGAAATGGTCTTGCGCCGCTGCGCAAACGAGGCCTGAACCACCTCAAAGAAAAAAGCCTCCTCCGCCACGGTCACTGGTGGCGCGCTGCGGACCTTCAGCCGAATGACCGCCGATTCCACGTTCGGCTGCGGAATAAACACGCTGTGCGGCACGATGCACACCAGCTCCGGCTCGCTGTAATATTGCACCGCGATGCTGAGGCTGCCGTATTCCTTGCCGCCGGGTCCGGCGGCCATGCGCTCGGCCACTTCCTTCTGGATCATCACCACAATGTTCTCCAGCGGAAGGCCGGCCTCCAGCAGCCTCATCAAAATCGGCGTAGTGACGTAGTAAGGCAGGTTGGCCACCACGCTGACTTTCTCGCATTCGTTGAACTCGCTGGCAAACAGCGCGTGCAGATCGATCTTGAGCACATCGCCATGGATCACATGAACCTGAGGGTAAGGCTCCAGCACCTCTTCCAGAATCGGGAGAAGCCGCTGATCGATTTCGACGGCGGCAACGCGCCCGGCCTGCTGCGCCAGCTTCTCCGTCAAAGCGCCGATCCCCGGTCCGATCTCCAGCGCCCCCTTGGTCTTGTCCAAATCGGCGGCGCCGACGATCTTCCCAAGGATGTTCTGATCGATCAAAAAGTTTTGTCCCAAGCTTTTTTTGAATGAAAAACCGTGCCGCTGAATAATCTCCTTCGTCCGGCGCGGGGTTGCCACTTCTTCTCTCATGGTCATGGATTCTTCGCCTCTTTCGTCTCCAATTGGGCCAGCGCGCCCGCAAACTCTTCGCGGCTGATCCGGAAGATGGTGAGCCGTTTATAAAACTGTTTACCGTTACAATACCCTATTCCCAGCCGTTCACCCATAAACCGTCGGCGCTCGGCCGCCCGCGGGTGAACGATCAACCCGGCGGCAATCAGATCCTCCCACCCGATCTGAGCGGGGGTTGTCTCTCCTTCCGGAGGTGCCTCGGTACGCACGCGCTCCAAAGCCTCGCGAATGGCCTCCGGTGAAGCGTTCTCCACACCGATGTCGCCGGCTTTCGTCGCGTCCGCCTCCCGAAGGAAGGCATGCTTGCAGCCGGGCACCCGCTTCGCCACGATTTTGCGGATCCGTTCCCCCGCGTGATCCGGGTCGGTGAAAATAATGACCCCCCGGCGCTCCATAGCCAGTTCGATTTTACGAAGCGTCATCTCATTAATGGCCGAGCCCCCCGTTTCAATGGTGTCGGCCTCCACTGCCCGCTTTACGGCGACGGTATCGTCGCGGCCCTCGACCACAATGACCTCCTTGATCATGCCCACTTACCTCTCTCGCTTAGGTTTAAAGACCTCTTAAAGACCTTATCATCATAACAAAAAGAAGAGGATTTCTCCTCTTCTTATCCGCGTCTTATTCATCATCCTAATAGTATCCCATTCCCTCGGGAAAGTAAACGCTCCGGTTAGTTCAGCTCCGGCTTGGTCGGCCCGATCACGTAAACGGTCCGGCCTTTCTTGCGTCCAAAATCCTCCGCCGATTTCAGGGAATCGTAATAAACGTCCATTTTGTGACCTTTGATAGCCCCCCCGGTATCCTCCGCCTGGCGGAAGCCGACCCCTTCGATATAGACCCACCATCCCAGAGGGACGACACTTTTGTCGACCGCGATCGTTCTTCCCTCCGTTACCCGGGTGCCGGAAGCCGTACGCGTGCCGATGCCGTCCTCCTCGGCGGAGTATGCCGTAAGAGTCACGTTTTTAAGCACTTTTTTATATTTAAAAGAGACGCCGCCTTTCGTCGTAAGGCCGCTGATATTAACCGCGTTGGCGCTGCGGGAAATGCTGGCGGATGCGACTGCTGTCGGTTTCTTCGTGCCTACGGCAACGACTTTCGGCGATCCGGTCTTTTTGACCTCTTTGCCGAGCCAGTGTTTGGACACGAATTTTCCGTCTTCATACACTTTTTCGATGTTATGAACTACAACGCCTTTGCTCCCCGGAGAAATCACCTTTGTCTTTCCCTTAAGCAGGTTCTTGTCGGAGGTTTTCACCACGGTGAAAGGAACGTTCTGCGTAGTCTGCACCTTTTGTCTGGTAACGCGGACGACCTTGATTTTCAAGTTCGCCGAGACTTTGCCGTCCAAGGCCGGTGTAATTTTATCGTCCTGCCCCAAAGTGATGCCAAGTTCCTCGATTGTTTTCCGGACACTATCCTGTGTCGTGAAATGAGTCTTTGTCGTTCCATCTACGCTTACCTTCACAGGGACGGAGCGAACGATGACAATCCGGTCCCCGTCTTGAATCGAACTCGCCAGGGAAAGCGACACTTCATCCTCCGGCTTCAAAACGATAGATTGTTCTTCCAGCACTTGATTGACCAGCGATTTCCGGGTTTCGATCTGCTGACTCTTCCCGTCAACAACCAAGTATACTTTTTTGCTTTGGCCATAAAACCAAATCAGGATGATGAGAACTACCGCGATGGACAAAATTCCGACGACCGAAATCTGACGTAAATGTTCTTGTTTCCACCGCATTGCGTAAGACATGCTGGATGAGCGTGATTCATGGGATTCCTCATTGCGGAAAAGGCCCATTTCTTCCGTCCTCCTTCATAGTCCCGCCGTCTAGGTCGAATCGTGTTACATATGACGTGACTACATTTCAATTTTACGAAATGCCCTAAAAAAGCCCGCATTCCGTATCCTGCCCCAGTCTACCCGGCATCAAGTCACCTCCTGTTTAACACAGTATGATGACCCTATTACGTTTATTCAAAACAAAAGAAGCCTTAGAAAGAGTAAGAGGCTCTCTTTCGTGGCTTCCGAATGTCTTGGTGTAGTAGGATGCACGAGTTTGCCCTCTCTTAGTACGCTTACGAGGTTAGCTGTCGGGTTAGGACGCAGAGAGCCGCCCTTTCTCCGTCATTCGCTCATGGCGCAACGACCTTGAATTCACCCCAATGACCCGATAAAGAAATCAATTACAGGCCGGACGAATAACCTTGCGGCGCTGTAGTCGGTTCCCCCGTTCCCCATGATCGGGGACTCAGCGAGACTGGTTCATGGAACCATATAACGGAATCGTCAACGGCATGTTAACGACCCCAAATCGATTACTGAAAAGATTCTATCCTGTTTCGATGCATGTTGTAAAGGACGAATCAACAACGTTTATTTTAATAATTGGTTAAAAAAATGTAATATTCTCGCTCAAGTTGGTTAAAAAGCATTAATCTTTCCGAAATGCTCTTTTTTTTACTGGTTTTTCTCCCGATTGCTTGGAATACCAAATCGTTCCAGCGCATTTCGGGTCGTAATTTCCGCGATTTCCTCCACGGATATCCCCTTCAATTCGGCAGCCGCCTCGGCCACCAAACGGACATGACCGGTCTCATTCCGTTTTCCTCGAAATGGATGAGGTGTAAGATATGGGGAATCCGTTTCGATCAGCAACCGATCCAAGGGAGTCTTCGCCAATACCTCTTTGGGCTGCTTTGCATTTTTAAACGTAATCGGTCCGCCAAACGACAAATGAAATCCCAAATCCAGACACATTTTGGCAATTTCCCAGCTGCCCGAATAGGAATGCATCACCCCGCCAATCTCGTTCGCTCTCTCCTCGCGCAGGATCCGAACAACATCTTCATGCGCATCCCGGTTATGTATGGAAATCGGCATTCCCAGCTCTCTGGCCAGCCGAATTTGCTTGCGGAATACCTCGTGCTGGACCTCCTTGGGGGACGTATCCCAGTAGTAATCCAGGCCGATTTCTCCGATAGCGACGACCTTTTCATGTTTGCATAAATCTGCAATCCAGTCCAAATCATCTTCTTTCATCGTAATGGCGTCCTGCGGATGCCAACCTACCGCCGCATAAATAAAATCATAAGTCTCGGCCAGCTTCATCGTCGTTGGGATCGTCTCGCGGTTAAAACCGATGTTGATCATCCGCGTTACCCCTTGCGCCAAGGCGCGTTCAATCGCATCATGGCGGTCTTCGTCAAATTGCGGCGCATCCATGTGCGTATGCGTATCAAATAATTCCATGATTCTCCCTCCTACGTTCCCTGTTCAAAATATTCCGCGATATGCCGCGGCAGCCGGTCCATGGCCGGTCTCAACTTATTATCCGGATAGTACAAATGATATTTGCCCCGGTGCAGACCGCTAATCGAACGCACAATGTCCGACACCTCGGAGATTTCCTTCAACTGATCCTGCCGGTCCAACAACAAGATCTGCTTGTCCCGAGACTCACCGTTCGGACGAAACACATCATAAGGCAGATCGGTCGGAAAATCAATTTCCAGGTCATATTCCGGATGAAGGCCGGCCCTTTCGAACGCACTGCGAATTTCGTCAATCGTTTCCAGATCCATCGACTCCACTTCTACATATTTATACAATTTCCGGTTTAAAAATCGTGTGCACAAGTCGCTTAGCAGCTCATCCGATTCTACCCTCCACTGCATAAAAGCGGTCTGTACCAACGCCTCGTCAAGCAGCAGATATTCCTGCACAGTCAGCTCCCGGTTGAACAGGCCCGGCAGCGGCTCCGGAAGAAACCGAAATACGTGTCCGCCCGCGTAAAGCTCCTTCGCACGCCGGAAGATTTGCCGCAAAATAATCTCCGAACTGCGCGTCACCGGATGGAAATAAATTTGCCAATACATTTGATATCTTGACATCAGATAGTCTTCCACCGCATGCATTCCCGATTCCTTGACGACAATCCGCCCCTGAAAAGGCCTCAGCATCCGTAATATCCGGTCCATGTCAATTGTTCCGTAGTTCACGCCAGTAAAATAGGCGTCCCTCAACAGATAATCCATGCGATCCGCATCCAACGGGCTGGATACTAAATTCACCACAATCGGATGCTCATAATCTTTGCGGATGACCGCAGCGACCTTCTCGGGGAAATCCTCCCGGTGTCTGCGGAGGACCTCGCCCACTTCGGTATCCCCAAGCAGGATTTTGCAGGTCCAGTCCTCATGGTTCATCTGAAACGCTTGCTCAATGGAATGGGAGAACGGCCCATGCCCCAGGTCATGCAGCAGCGCAGCGCATAAAGTGACCATTTTCTCCTCCTGCGGCCAATCCGGATATTCCGCCCGTTCAAACTGCGAAATAATGCGCCGTGTGATCTCGTAAACGCCCAGGGAGTGGGAGAAACGGCTATGCTCGGCTCCGTGAAAGGTTAAATAAGAGGTGCCCAATTGGCGGATTCGCCGCAGCCTTTGAAATTCCGCGGTATTAATCAACGACCAAATCATTTCGTCCTGGACATGAATATAATTATGAACAGGATCCTTAAAAACTTTTTCTTCCCGAAGCTGAGGATGCATGGAAAAAGTCCCCTTTCTTTTTTCAAAAATTATTTTTTGATAAATAAAGAAGGATTGTGACTGAAGTCGTAGGTTTATGTCGATATTTGTCGTATTAAGTCAGAGGATTAACTTCCAAGATGTCGAATCTATAAAAAGTGAAAAAAAACGCCGTAAACCCCATTGCATCATGACCTTAAAACGTTTAAAATTAGAAATTATACTGAACTCTACCATAAATAGGTTGACTGATCTGGCAATGGTTGGTATTATAATTATCATAAAAGATAGAAGTTTGTCGAATAATGACGCTTTTAAATTATAGCGAGAGGGGCAATCATCGGTTATGATGAAATCAACAGGTATCGTAAGAAAAGTAGACGAATTGGGTCGGGTTGTAATTCCTATCGAATTGCGCCGCACCCTCGGCATTGGGGAGAAGGACGCCCTCGAGATTTATGTCGACGGCGAACGCATTATGCTAAAGAAATACGAGCCCGCTTGTATTTTCTGTGGCAATGCTGAGAACGTCACTTACTTCAAAGGCAAAATTGTTTGCCAGGAATGTTTGACCGAACTTCCTACCCCTGTGACAAATTAAGAAATATAGTATATAATAGGTTTATTAAAAACTGTTAATTCTAACCTTTTTCATATCTCCTTGGCGCCTTCAGGCTTGAACCCGGCCTGTAAGGCCCCTTTTTTTGTCCGCCCTTTCTCTCAAAGAAATTTAATCCCGCCCTTATATTAACAATTTATAAACATCGCGTTTGGTCATCCCCCGGTCGGCGGCCGCCTTTTTCATGGCTTCTTTTCGGGGAAGACCCTGCTCCTCCTCATAATGACGGACATGCGCCTCAATCGGTAACTCTTGCCACCAAGCGTCCTTCTTCTCTTTGATCTTGGCAGGATCCGCTCCTTCAACCACCAGGCAGTATTCCCCCAGCGGCGGATGTTCCGTCAACCACGCTAAGCAATCGCTCACATGGCCGCGTGCCATCTCCTCGTATCTTTTGGTCAACTCTCGAGCCAGCACGATCCGACGGTCCCCCCAAGCCTCCAAAATAGCCTCCAGCGTCTTAATCACCCGATGGGGAGATTCATACAGCAACAGTGTGCTCGCCTCGTCCTCCAGCGAGCTGAGCAGAACGTCGCGCTCTTTGGAATCCCGCGGCAGAAAACCGATGAATTGAAATCGCTCGGTGGAGAGACCGGATACGATCAGCGCCGATAAAGCCGCGTTGGCCCCCGGGATCGGAATCACCGAAATTCCTGCTTCCACCGCCAACTTTACCAAATCGCTTCCGGGATCGGAAATCGCCGGCAATCCGGCGTCGCTGACCAGGGCCAAATTTTTTCCTTCTATTATAAGACGAATTAATTCCGGCCCGCTCGCCGCCTTATTATGCTCGTGGTAGCTCAGCAGCTTGCCCGGCGAAATCTCGAAATGCGTCAGCAATTTACGGGTTTGCCGCGTGTCTTCGGCCGCTATAATGTCCGCTTCCTGCAGCGTTCTGACGGCCCGGTAGGTCATGTCCTCCAGGTTGCCGATCGGCGTGGCGACCAGGTATAGCTTGCCGTAAGGATTACCCGGCGGTACCGCAAAACTTTTTTGTATAGTTACACTCATGCTTCTCCCTCTTTTGGTCCGTAATAGATATTCATGATCTCCGGACAGTAATTTCCGGACTCCTCGTAAACGATCAGCGGCGGCTGAACCCGAACGTCCGGCTTGCCGTCGCGCAGCGCTTCCATCAGCACCATGTTGGCTTCCGCCCCGATTCGGGAATGAACGAAGCGAACGACTTTCGGCTCGAGCCGATACTGGCGCAGTAAAGTCATCATTTCCCCCAGCCGCTGGGGTTTATGTACCATGAAGAACTTCCCGCCGGGGCGTAGCAGGCGCATGGCCGCAGCTATGACCTCCTCCAGTGTGCAGTGGATCTCATGCCGCGCGATAGCCTGGTAAGGATTGATCTTCAAATCTCCGCTCGTCAGCGGCATATAAGGCGGATTGACCGTAATGGCGTCGTAAACCGGGCGGTCCTTCTGCTTAGCGAGTTCCCGCAGATCCCCTTCGCGAATCCTGATTCGCTCCGTAAGCCCGTTCATCTCCACGCTTCGCCGGGCCATATCCGCAAGCCGCGGCTGGATCTCAATGCCTTCAATATTTGCCCGGCTGCGGGTCGAGAGCAGAAGCGGAATGACGCCGTTACCGGTGCACATATCCAACACGTTGCCGCGACCCGGGATTTGGGCAAACCGGGCCAACAGCACGGCGTCCATCGAAAAACTGAATACCTCGTCGCTTTGAATGATCCCCAATTCGTGGGTCAGCAGATCATCGACACGCTCTTTTTCATAGAGTACAGGTTGCTTTTTCAAATTGATCTTCCATTCTGTAAAAAGTAATCGAAATTTCTTAAATCTTTAAAAAAAACCGTAGGAAGCATCCCTACGGTTCGTTATTTATTCAAAAAAGACAAGCAGAACAGACAGTCGCCTTCCGTACGTAAATGTCCGTAATTTACATTGCAGATGTGGAACCCTTCGTGATAAAGACGCGCCAGATTGTCGTACCCTTCACCAACAATATCCATGCTTTCACTGCCCTCCGGCAAAGGTGCCGGAGAAGCCGGGGAGTCGGCCGGCGGATTTCCTTCGGCGCCGTCCCCTTTTAAAATTTTGCGCATCTTCTCATTCTCCAGGCGAAGCTGCTGATTCTCTTCAAGCAGCCTCTTGACCTCCAGCATCAGCGTGCTAAATTGGCCGTGAACCTTACTCATTTGTGTCTCCAGCGCCTGCATATGATTAAATATATCCTTATTCTCCAAGTTCCCACCCCAGAGTCATTCTCTAAAGTCTTTCTTGAATGTATTCTATTTCACGACGACATCATCGAGCGGGAGCTCCTTGACTTTGCCGATTTCAAACAGCTGCACATGAACGGTCCGGGCCCCCGCGTTCAGTCCGACCACTTTTCCGTCACCCAGCGAGGTAACCACTAGTTTTCCGACCGACGGGAGCTCTTCTCGCACGCTTTCATAATTATCATGCTCAAATTTCAAGCAGCACATAAGTCGGCCGCACAATCCCGATATCTTGGTCGGGTTCAGGGACAGGCTCTGATCCTTGGCCATCTTGATCGACACCGGCTCAAAATCTCCGAGCCAGGAGGAGCAGCATAATACCCGCCCGCAGGGTCCAATCCCGCCAAGCATCTTGGCTTCGTCGCGAACGCCGATCTGCCGCAGTTCGATGCGGGTCCGGAAAATGCTGGCCAGATCCTTGACGAGCTCGCGGAAATCGACTCGGCCCTCCGCAGTAAAATAAAATATAATTTTATTGCGGTCAAACGTAAATTCCACATCGACCAACTTCATTTTCAAATCATGGTCTTTGATTTTATTTAAACATGTAGCAAAGGCATTCTTTGCCGCAAACTTGTTCTCCTCCACAACACGGGCGTCGGACTCGTCGGCGATGCGAATGACCTTCTTCAGCGGAAGCACGACATCATTCTCACCGACCTGCTTCTTGCCGACAACCACTTTACCGTATTCGATCCCGCGCGCCGTTTCGACGATCACACTCTGATCCTTCTCGACGGGAAGCTCTAGCGGGTCGAAGTAATATATTTTGCCCGCCTTTTTAAAACGGACACCTACTACAGTGTACAAAAACTAACCCCCTTGTATACCTATAAAAAACACACAAATTCTGTAAAAACCCATGTTCTTGCACGGGAGAAAGTTTAACTGTCCGGTCCGGAAATCCCTAAAACCCTGAGGTTCGGCATTATCCGCCAATACCGATCAGGAATTGCTCGAGGCAGAGCTGGCTATTCATATGCTGGCGGAGCTTCTTCTTGCTCTCCGCGGCCAGTGCCATGGCATCGATCCATTGCCCCGGGCTGCGGGAGGAAGCATGTCTGCGAATAAAGTCCAACTCATCTATAAAAACAATATGATCATGTCTTTGATAGAGCGCGTGAAGCATATCTTTGAACCACAAATGGAAAAGATCAAAGAGCATGTCCATATGCTCGCCTAAACCTGCTTTAAATACGCTTTGCTGCGCTGTAACCAACGGAGTTCCGCCACGGCCAGCGGTCTCCTTCCCTAATTGTAACACTACGTTTCTAATTTCTGCAAACCAATTCTGGCGCAGTAATTCGCGGCATGCCTCCGGTCCGGCCGCCACTTGTACGGCGCTGCGGGCCAGCGTTCCGGGAAATCCCTCGCCAGACAGAATTTGCAGCATCGTCTCCGGGTCCAGCGGCTGGAACGGGATCCACTGGGCCCGCGATTGAATCGTCGGAAGCAGAGCTCGTCCATTATCCGATAGCAGGATAGCCAGTGCCGGAGAAGGGGGTTCCTCCAAAAACTTCAGTAAGCTGTTCGCCGCCTGAACGGTCATTTTGTCCGCCTGCTCAATAATGTATGCCTTCGGATTGCCGCTTTCCGAACGGTATGAAAAGATGCGCTGCAAATCGCGGATCTGATCGATCTTAATCGTTGCACCCTCGGGTGCGATGAGATGCAAATCGGGGTGATTGCCATGCAGCAGTTTGCGGCATTCCAGACACTCCCCGCAGGCGTCTTCGGTGCCCGATGTACAAAACAAGGCCTGAACAAAAGCCAAGGCCATCTCTTTCTGTCCGCTTCCCGGCGGTCCGCTGAATATATAAGCATGCGAAATACGATGTTGACGGAGGCCGCTCTGCAACAATTGCTTCGCCGCCTCCTGTCCGATAATATCCTTGAAAGACATAATTCTGGTCTACCTTTCCAAAGGAGGGGAGCGCCGACTCTAAAAACAGAGATTGATCAGCATCCCTCGGATTTCGCCGATTTTCTGCAGAAGCTCGATTTTTCCTTCCTCGGTCTCCAGCAGTTCATCGGCCATGGCCAGCAGGGCGGCATCCACTTCATCCAACAGCTTGTAGCGTTTGCCGCGCCCACGCCGGTCCCAGCCGCGAGCTTCTTTAATGCCTACGCCCCGGCGGACCGTATCTTCCAAAAATCGCTTCACAAGCAGGCGGTACGCCTTGAGCTCCCGGATCGTCATGGAATGGGCAAGCCGATCCCCTTGCAATTGTATCTCTTTAAACTTGCGATTCAGCTCATCCTTGGATGCCTGTGTGCCATGCTGCTGCATGACATCGGAGAAGCTTTTCGCCTGAACCGGCTTGGCCGTATTTTCATTGATACCGAGACCGCTCTTCAGCGGCCGGTAACCCGGATCTATTTTCACAGCTATCACCGCCGTCTTTCTATAATCTTAAATGGTAAAAAATCCGCAAAGGGTCTGCCTTAAAAATGTTCAAACCGATCTACCGGCAGAACGAAAACCGTAGCTCCACCCACCTGAACCTCCACCGGAAGCGGTAAATACGAATCGGTAGTTCCGCTCATCGGCGTAACCGGGGTAACCAATTGCTCGCGTACTTTACAACTGTTACGGATCACATTCATCACGGCTTCAACCTGGTTATCATCCACTCCGATCATGAACGTCGTGTTCCCCGCCCGCAGAAACCCTCCGGTACTCGCCAGTTTTGTCGCCCGGAAGTTTTCCTTCACCAATGCGCTGGACAACCGGTTGCTGTCTTTGTCTTGGACAATTGCAACGATCAGTTTCATTTGCAGTCCCTCCTCGTTAACTTTTGATTGAATAGCACTCTTTTACTATTTGACATTTACAGCCCAAAATCCTTTAAAGCCGCGGCAAGCCGCCTTCTTATCTCCGCCGCCACTTCCTCGAGGCTGACCGATGCGTCCACCTTGCGGATGCGATCCGGATACATGGCCGCCAGAATCTCATAGCCTTCCCTGACTTTATAATGAAAATCCAATCCTTCCAGGTCCAACCGGTTGATTTCCCGGCCCTGGGCCGCAGCGATACGAGCTAACCCCACCTCAGGCTCAATATCCATGTAAAAAGTGAGGTCGGGGAACCGGCCCGCGGTTGCAAACAAGTTGATTGACAGCACCTCGTCGATACCGAGCCCCCGGGCGTAGCCTTGATAAGCCAGACTGCTGTCGACAAATCGATCGCATAACACCGTGATTCCCTGGGCCAAGGCCGGCTCCACCTTCTCCGCAAGGTGCTGTCTGCGGGCTGCCGCATAAAGCAGTGCTTCGGTTCGGCTGTCCATTTCCGTATGGACGGGATTCAAAATCACCTCGCGGATTTCCTCAGCGATCCGAATTCCTCCCGGCTCCCGGGTAACGAGATAAGGAATTCCTCTCTCTTCTAATGCTTTACCCAATTCATGGATGACTGATGTCTTTCCGGATCCTTCACCGCCTTCCAGCGTAATAAACAATCCCTTTTTCTTCACGTTCAATGCCCTTCCCTGCTTTCCATCCTGTGCTTGATCACCTGTATGGTCGTTAACGTCGAATCGTTCGGCCCCTGACACTTGGCCTTGGCTCGGCGGAGCGCCAATAATTGCTCCTTCGTCCGGCTGCTGATGGTCTCCCCCGGATACAGAAGCGGAATCCCCGGAGGGTAAGGAATCACCATTTCGGCAACTTGACGCCCTTCGCAGTCCTCCAGGGGGATCGTTTCCTTTTCATCCGGGCCTATCGGCCGCAGCCCAAAGATCACCGGTGCCGAAATCTCTTCCAAAACCGACCCCTTCTCAAAATGCTCCAACAAGTCCTGCTTCTGCCTCTTGCTCGTTTGGATGTTCCACGTGGAAAAATGGGATGCTTCGCCGGCTGCCGAAAGTTGCCCCAATCTCCGCAACACGCGGGAGATATCCTCACTTGTGGTTCCAGGCCCTAGCGCCAGTACAACATACCTATCATCGCTCATTTCGGGGACACAGCCCCCTTCTTCCAGCTTGGCGTGAAGTTCGTACCCGCTCCATTCGCCAGTGCTATCATAGAGCACGGCCTTCCACGGATCTTGTATAGCATATGCTGCATGATCTCCGCGTGCGCCCGCCTCTAGCAGCCCGAAGCGCGGGAGATCGCGAAGACCGCGTCTCAGTTGCTCCGCGGCGACCAGGCCGCTTTCGAAAAAGGTCTGCCCTTCCGCTTGCAGCCTGCTGCGGCTGAGGTCGAGCGATGCCATGATCGGATAGGACGGGCTCGAGCTTTGCACCATCGCCAGCCGCTGCCGCAGCAACCCGCGATCCAGCAGGCCGCCCTGCACATGGAGCATGGCACCCATGGTGAGCGCGGTCAGCATCTTGTGCGTGGACTGCACGACACCGTCGGCGCCGGCCTGCAGCGCGCTCTCCGGGAGCGTCGGGTGCAGCCCGAAATGGGCGCCGTGGGCCTCGTCCACGAGCAGCGGCACGCCGCTGGCGTGGCAGAGCTCGGCCAGCGGGCGCAGCGAGGCTCCCATCCCGTAATAGTTCGGGTGCGTGACGAGCAGCCCCTTGGCGCCGGGATACCGGCGCAGGGCCTCACGCACCGCCCGCTCCGACGGGATGGTCGCCAGGCCGCTGCCCGCGTCCTGCTGCGGCACCAAAAACACCGCGTGCGCGCCCGCCAGCATCAATCCGTGGATGACGGATTTATGCACATTGCGCTGCACGAGCAGCACATCTCCCGGAGCGGTGCACACGCTCAGGATCATCGCCAGGTTGCCGGCCGTGCTGCCGCCAACCAAAAAAAACGTCTCCTCCGCGCCAAACACGCCCGCCGCCAGTTCCTGCGCCTCGCGAATGACGCCCTCCGGGTGGTGCAAATCGTCCGTGCCGGTAATTTCCGTCACGTCCAAGGCCAACACCCCGGCGAGCTCGGCCCCCGCCGTGCCTCCCCGATAGGCTGCACCGTTCTTATGCCCCGGCACATGAAAAGAGGCGTCCCGCTTAGCGATATACTCCTGCAAAGCCGTATATAAAGGAGCGCTTGCGGTCGTATTTTTTGTTGCCGCAGCTCTTCCCCCCATCGCTGCAGCTTTATCGTTATCATCGGTCCGAATGGTCTCGCTAACTTCCTCCACTTTCTTGCCATGTTTCTGTTCCGCATTCAACATGATCTGACCCTTTCAACGCTTGTCTAGCAACAAGTCTTTCGTTTCATTGTAACGCTTTCCCTTTGAAAAGGGCAACATAAAAGGACCCGTCAATTTAAAGAACAGGTCCCTCCCCTTTTGCCCTTATGCATTTTTTTCTACCCAAATCTGCTTCATGCGATGAATGAAGAAATGATATTTTTCCTCCTGTACATCCGTATGCACCATTTCCGCCTCACAGGCATCACAAATGAACTCCGATACGATATGGATGCCTTCCGACTTCGGTTCCCCGCAAATAATGCACGTATTTTCGGCATGCTGGTCCATTGTCGATCCCACCTTGTATGTTTTACTACCAGTATGGCACAGATTCTATTATTTTAAACCTTTTCATAGTTGGTTTTCTATATTATATATATGCCGGTTTGGGACCGTCCGTGTTTGTACGGCACCCAACTCAAAAATTGTTTCACTTCAACCGATATACAAAGTAAGGTGTGTTTTTTGCTGGCATTGTAGTCATCCTTTGTAAACGCACTCAATTTGGCCAAGGAGGATTGCTGTTTCAGATGTCTGCTGATACGGGAAGAAATGCGACGTTTTACAATTATCGGCTATTAAAAAAAATCGTTCTGCCCAAGCCTTTAATTCAAGGCTTCTTAACTCTCCCTTTTATTTGGCTGATCGCGGAAATGATCTTCATCTCGTGGACGAGTATATTTTATTTCGTGCTTGCTGTGCCCGTTGTTTTATGGATTCACTTCGTTATCGCACGATCCGTGCTCATAATTACCAGCCATTCCTATCGCAAACGCTGGCGGTTTACCCGGCGTCTGCCCTGGATCGGTTATTTGCCGGATCAATACGTAAGCTATAGCACTTATCGCCAAGTGCATCTGCATGCATCCTGGATCGGCCTTGGTATCATCGCCATTCTGATCCCCTGGTCTCCCCTGTCTTTCATTGTATCGTTGCTGGTATGGCATTTCTGGTTTTTGGCTCCCCGGCTTTATATCCTGGCCGGACTGAAAAAACAGCCCAAAAACGGGTGGATCAAGTTTAACGAGCACGATACCTCGTATTACATGTCCTAACCTTTTTTACATAACAAAAAAAAGCCCGGCTCCTCGTTGGTTGGTTCTAACAGGATCCGGCTTCTTTGTATAGACCGTAAATATTCGCGCGACGTTGGCCGGCGCGGCGTATTATTATTGTTCATCCCTTCGTCAAGGACTCTCCAACCCTTGAATCACGGATTTCCCTTCCATTTTGGGCACCAATACCGTAAAGGCATTATCGTGTATTGTCAGTTGAACTACCAATCTATCTTTATGGTACACCTTTGTCGTTCCCGCGCTTTCTTCCTTCTCCTCCGTCCAGCCCCACTCCTTAATGGCCTTCTCGTAAGCCTCCGGTACGCTGCTGCTCTCCTTAAGGCCTGGCAACGAATAATGAACATAATCCATTTTCGAATTATTCATCGCGGTCTCCGTTCGTTTAGCTTCCTTAGGTACCGGGAAACTCTTCTCTACCGCCGATCCGACAAACGTCGTCCAGGAAGGCTCGGAAGTGCCGCAGCCTGCGATGATAACCAACATCAGCAAGACTCCTCCCATGAAGCACAAGGAACGCCTAATTCCTCTTTGCCGCATGATGTATCCCTCCTTACCCTGCCTTATTCTAATTGAGTATTTATTTATGCATCGATGATTACATCGGATGCAGGATGTCAGTAGGCCTTTCAACTAACACTAAAACACCAATCTTAATTATATCCGTTAGTCCTCTACCTGTCGGTAACAAAATGGTTACATTCCCTCTGGTACTTTCTGAAGTTTAGGGAATCATTTAGAATCAACTTGTAATCGGCTTGCACTATACCCAGTTAAAGACAAACTCAGATTGAAAATCGATCTAACATTAGGTAAGACCCTCCGTCTTGTACTATCATTTACCTTTATAATTGTAACCCACTTCTTTCCTAAACAAATGACAAAGCCCATTACAGTTTCTTCTTACTTTGATCTATAAATTGACGGATCCTTAACCTCTTTAAAACATTTCCAGAGTAAATAAAACCCACTTAGATTGCGATATCCTGCAAATCTGCAGGAATTATTGGGGTAGAGGGCCCTTCTGTGCGATATTCCTGCAAATCTGCAGGCTTTTGTTGCTGCTGAGATTCCCTTCGGGGGAGAGAGCCGAAAATGCCTGCACATTTGCATCCTTTTCGCTTTTCGAGGCCCACACGTTCGGAAATTGTTGCAGATTTGCATCAATTTGTATTAGGGCATACAAAAAGAGCACCACCGCTTCATACGGTAGTGCTCTTTCTTAGTTGCTTGGCAACGTCCTACTCTCCCAGGACCCTTCGGTCCAAGTACCATCGGCGCTGGAGGGCTTAACGGTCGTGTTCGGGATGGGTACGCGTGGAACCCCTCCGCCATCGCCACCAAACGTGTTCAGATGTTTGATCACCTGAAAACTGGATACGAAACGTATTTGCGTTTTAGTCTCCTCAAGTGCTCAGATCGGCTTGTTCAGCCTGACGCCACTTTTTGGAGTTGTTTTTGGATAAGCCCTCGACCGATTAGTACCTGTCAGCTCCATGCATTGCTGCACTTCCACCCCAGGCCTATCAACCTCGTCGTCTTCAAGGGGTCTTACTAATTGGGAAATCTCATCTTGAGGGGG
>NZ_JBAGJC010000017.1:0-94512 GCF_036864765.1 Paenibacillus sanfengchensis
GTTGGATTAGAGATCATCGGGACTCTATTTCGCCTGAAGAAATTCCTGCGGCAGACGAACATGTTCAAGAGTTGCAACGCCTGCAGGAGGTAGAGCAACGCTACCAAAAGGCCGTTAAGGTCCTTGGTGAAAAAGAACTCGAAATCGAAATTTTGCGAGAGTTGCTAAAAAAGCAAAACCCCGCTTATCTGAAAAATTTGAAATAGCCGACCCATTCATTAAGCGGGGGGAACCGGCAGCTGTTGTGCTGCGCATTCTTGGGTTGTCAGAATCAACGTATTACGACCGTAAAAAGCGACTGGCCCAGTCAGCAGAAAAAGGCGAAGAACGTCCAACCGAAAGCCGTGCAGGTCGTCCCGTGCCTGGATACTCTTACACGGCTACAGGTGAGAAAGTTAGCGACGCACAAATCAAAGAATGGCTGCTCGAACTCCTTGAAGGAGAAGAGTTTGTCTATGGTTATAAGTTTTTGGCCCAATCCCTTCGAGATAAGTATGATCTCATCTTCAACAAAAAGAAGTCTTATCGACTTTGCCAAGAGTTAGACATATTGCAGAAACCTAGAAAGCGCGTACGTTCCCACCCTCGCCGATTACCGAGAAATCGAGTTATAACGGGGTCAAACCAACTTTGGCAAATGGACATTAAATATGGATACGCGATCGGGCAGGAACGGTTCTTTTTTGTACTCAGCATTATAGATGTGTTTGACCGAATGGTAGTAGGGCAGTATAGAGGCCCAGTATGCGAAGCTAAACAAGTCGTCCAAACCTTATGGTATGCCTTGCAAGACCGTATAGAGCCCGGCGAGCCCATGCCGGTGGTTCGTACAGACAATGGTCCGCAGTTCGTCAGCAAGCTATTTGGAGATACCTGTGAAAGCTTGGATCTTATTCATGAGCGTATACCACCTCGGTCCCCCAATATGAACGCCTACATTGAGTCATTTCACAGCGTCCTGGAGCGCCATCTGTTTAGCCAAAGGGACTTTATGACCCTCGATGAAGCTTATGAGGCGCTGGACCAATACATGGACTTTTACAACAACCGAAAAATTCACGGTAACTTAAGAAAAATGTCTCCAGCGAAGTTCTCGATATGGGTGAGGACACTGGAAGACACCTCTGCCTTTCATAGAGCGGTGTAATACGGCAGAATAAGGAGCAATCCTGTGAATTCATAAACATTGTAGGGTAGGACTCCGGATTAAGGGGGCCTAGCCGATTCTGCAGGAATTTTCGATGAAACCGGCTCGTTTCTCTAAAATCGCAATAGAAATTCCTGCAGATTCTGCATCTTTTTTCGCATCCCCTCGTGAATTGGCGTAAATACCTGCAGATTTGCATCTTTTGGAGTTGGAAAGATGGGGAGTGTTGGAATTGCACTAGGGACCTTGATAGCCCATGGGCCTAATACGATTTGGATGTCTGTAGGCGTGAGACTGCGTACTTATCAAGAATCTCACTCCAAATCATAGTTGAAGCAGCGTATTCTCATTTTCTCCTACTACGATGTCTGATGAGGTACGAGACTCCCCCTTTATTAACCTTTATGGCGCGGAGGCTGTAGGTAATTAAACTCACGAAAGGAAGAAGGTGAACAACCATGGAGTCCCTCGGGGAATTGCTGTCGCAAATCAAAAGTCCGCAGCTGCGGCGCCGGTCGGAGGAATTAAACGCAAGGATGCTGAACGAGCCTTTAGTCCGTGATTTATGCATCCGCCACCCCGAGCTGCAGGAAGAGCAGCTGATTCGCGGGATGGCCAAGCTGTACCAATATGTGAACGACAGCCGGCGTTGTGCGAATTGTCCCGGGCTGGAGCGCTGCCCAAACGATTTTCCCGGGCATTTTACCAAATTAACCGTTGAGCAAGTCGGAACCGGGCCCCAATTGGTGGATCATCAGGTTCCCTGTCCCAAACAGTTGCGCCATGAGCATGAAATCTCCGTCAAGAAACGGATTCGCAGTTTTTATGTCGATGAAAGAGCCCTGCAGCTAGGCTATGACGAAGTGGAGATTATGGCCAAGGATAGCATGAGGGCTCCGGCCGTGAGCCAGATTTTCAAGTATATCAACGAGACGAAAGAATCGGGTTTAAAGACGCGGGGCTTGTATCTGGAAGGTCATTTCGGCACGGGGAAAACCTTTCTGATGTGTTATTTGCTGCATGAATTGGCGAAGGAAGGCTATTCCGGAGTGATCGTCTATATGCCCGAGTTCGTGGAGGACCTGAAGTCCATGCTGCAGGACAGCCAAAAGCTGAAAGAGACGACCGAGGTTATGAAGCAGGCGGATCTGCTGATTTTCGACGATATCGGCGCGGAGAATCTGAATCCGTGGGTGCGGGACCATGTGATGGGCTCGATTTTGAATTATCGGATGAACCGTAAGCCTACTTTTTATACATCGAACTATTCCTTAAACGTACTTGAGAAACACCTCAGCTTTACCAGCAAGGACGGCGAGGAGCTGCACAAGGGGCAGCGGCTGATGGACCGGATCGCCCCGTTTGTGGATGTCGTCACCGTCAGAGGGACGAATAAACGCGGACGCGATTAAAGGAATAACGAAGAGCCGGGCTCTCCCGCTGAAGGAGAGCCCGGCTCTTTTCGCATCTTTTGCGCCTTAGCCGGCAATAAATTTCACGATGACCATACCGAAGAACACAACGGCCATAAACGTGAGCATTCCGAAGAAACCGTTCATCAAATCGAAGAGATCGTTACGGGGTTCTTCATTGATATGCTCCCGGGGATCGTTCACATGCGTATTTGCATCCATGGCGACGCGGCCTCCTCGCAAAATAAACTCGTTGTCAATAATAAACATCATAGACAATTCGTTTTTGGGTTATTATTAGTATAACCAATCGCTGAAATTTGTAAAGAAGGCGTCTTCATTACGATTTTTCTTTTACTAAAAAAATGTGGTATAATTGTCAACACGCACGCCTGCTTAGATGGTAGTGCTCTTTAATGCTAATTCCAGAGAATATGTTCGGAAAACCGTGTTGACTTCCGGGCACAAATATAAGGAGGAGATTGCAAATGGCAATTGTTAATGTATCCGATCAAACATTCAATAACGAAGTCGAAGGGCAAGGCATCGTATTGGTGGATTTCTGGGCTCCTTGGTGCGGTCCCTGCAAAATGATCGCTCCGATTCTGGAGGAGTTGGACGGTGAAATCGGCGATTCCGTGAAGATCGCCAAGGTCAATGTGGACGATAATCCCGAGTCGGCTTCCCGTTTCGGCGTAATGAGCATTCCTACCTTGATTCTGTTCAAGGACGGTCAACCCGTGGACAAAGTCGTGGGCTTGAATCCGAAGGATAAGCTGAAGAGTCTGATCGCCAAACATCAATAAGGTCAAGAAGAATGCATCCTTGAACGCTTGGTCTGCGCCTCCGGCATGTCCCGGGGGCGCTTTCTGCGTAAAAGTAGGCAATTTGTTCCATGTGGGGGAGGAGGCTTTAAAGCATGGATTCCGTATCGAATGAAGCTCCGGAGCAGGAGAAGGAGCGGGAACAGGACAAGGAGAAGGCGATGGAGAACATCCGCCATAAGCTCGCTCTGCTGCCGGATTTGCCCGGCTGTTACCTGATGAAGAACAAAGACGGGAAGATTATCTATGTCGGCAAGGCGAAGGTGCTGAAGAACCGGGTGCGTTCCTATTTTACCGGGAGTCATGACGGCAAGACCCAGCGTCTGGTTTCCGAAATCCGGGATTTCGAATATATCGTGACCGGCAGCAACATGGAAGCGCTGATTCTGGAGTGCAACCTGATCAAAACCCATTATCCGCGTTATAACGTATTGCTAAAAGACGACAAGACGTTTCCTTATATCAAAATAACGAATGAAACCCATCCGCGCCTGGAAGTCACCCGCCGGGTGGTTAAAGATAAAGCCAAGTACTTCGGACCGTATCCGAACGCCTATGCGGCCCAACAGACCAAGAAGCTGCTTGACCGGATGTATCCGCTGCGCAAATGCAATGTGATGCCGAAGGAAGTCTGTCTGTACTACCATATGGGCCAGTGTTTGGCGCCCTGCGAAAAAGAAGTCCCGCCATCGGAATATGAGAAGATGACGCAGGAGATCCATTCTTTCTTGAGCGGCGGTCATGAGGAAATCCGTAAAGACTTGGAGCGGAAAATGCATGAAGCCGCTGAAGAGCTGTATTTTGAGCGTGCCAAAGAATTAAGGGATCAAATCCAGAATATCGACGCGCTGATGGAAAAACAGAAGATCACCACGGCCGACGCCAAGGACCGCGACGTGTTCGGCTATGCGGTGGACAAAGGCTGGATGTGCGTACAGATTCTTTATATGCGCCAGGGAAAAATGATCGAGCGCCATGCCTCGGTATTTCCTTTTTACGGGGAGGCGTACAGCGATTTTCTGTCCTACGTGACGCAGTATTACAGCGACAACCCGGCGCTGCCCAAGGAAATCCTGCTTCCGGACAAGGCGGAGTCCGCGGACGCCGCTGAGGAAAGCGGGACGCGGCGGAACGCCTCGGACGGCGGCGAAGGCGGAGGTGGCGCGGAAACGCTGTTGGACGCGGACAGCGGTGCTACGGCGCTGCAGGAGTGGCTCGGCGTGAAGACGCTTGTTCCGCAGCGTGGTCTCAAGCGGCAGATGGTGACGATGGCCGAGGAGAATGCGCGCGTGGCGCTGGCAGAGAAGTTCCGCCTGATCGAGCGGGACGAAGAGCGGACGATGGGCGCGGCCATGAACCTGGGCCAGGCCATCGGCCTGGAGCAATTGTCACGGATCGAGGCGTTCGACAACTCGAATATCCAGGGGACCAATCCGGTATCCGCGATGGTTGTCTTTATCGACGGGAAACCGGCCAAAAAGGAATACCGGAAATACAAAATCCGGACCGTTCAGGGTCCGGACGATTACGAAACGATGCGCGAGGTCATTCGCCGCAGATACGAGCGCGTCCTGAAGGAAAATCTACCCCAGCCGGACCTGATCATCGTGGACGGCGGCAGAGGGCAGATTTCCGCGGCGATCGACGTGCTGGAGAACGAGCTCGGCCTGTTTATTCCGGTGGGCGGTCTGGTCAAGGACGCCAAGCACCGGACGGCCCAGCTCATGGTGGGCGAACCGCCCGAGCCGGTGCACCTGCCGCGCGACAGCCAGGAGTTCTATCTGCTGCAGCGGATTCAGGATGAGGTCCACCGCTTCGCGATCTCATTTCACCGGGAGCAGCGCGGCAAATCGATGGTCGTTTCGAAGCTGGATGCCATTCCCGGCATCGGGGAGAAGCGGCGGAAAGCGCTGTTGAAGCATTTCGGCTCGCTCAAAAAAATAAAAGAGGCCTCCGTCGAAGACTTCCGGCCCCTTTCCATTGGCGATAAGCTCGCCAACCAAATCATTCAAGCCCTGCGGGAGGAGGAGTCGCTATAGCTTATAGCGGCTCCTCTTTTTGTGCCCCGGAAGCGGAAGGCCGCTCTTTGCCCGAAGGGTTGAACAAATAAATCACATAAGCCACGATGGCCGGGAGAACAATAAAGAACAGGCCGGACACCATGTTGAGGGTTCCGCCCATGAACATGACGCTGAGCGACATCAGAATGCTGTCGAAGATAACATGGGCGAACATGACGGCGATAAAGCCGTATCTCAGGAAAATATAACTGAACAGCAAGCCGATGAACAGCAGCTCGATCGGCCGGGAAATCACCGGATAGATCGGATACAGCGTGTGGCCGAAGGCCCAGATCAGCGTGGTGATGATGCTGGCGGCCAGCGTGCTGCGGAACATTTTTTTCAGCATCGGGATTCCGAACAGCCGGTAGACGGCCTCTTCCCCAATTCCAGCTACCCAGGCCAGCAGCGGGAGGAGTGCCGGATAGAGCATATTATAAGGCGACTGGGTGGCATCGGTCGTGGACCATGTATGAATCGTGCGTTCAAGAATGAAGAAGATGACCGATTGCACGCCGAGCAGGATCAACGCCCAGGCATAGCCGTCCGCCATGGATGACAGCACATGCCGCCCATATCCGCGTTCTTTGGCCCGGGCCCACAGGTTGATTCCCTGCTTGCGCCAGAGTCCGTCACCGCCGACGAGAGAGAAGTAGATCGACGCGGCCAGAATCAGCGTGACGAGCCCTTGAACAACGAGTCCGAATATCAGGAGCGCACCGTCAACGCCTTCCGATTCCAGGAACGGCAGCATATTCAAAGCCGAGCCCATCGAGATCAGAAAATAGACAGAAGCGAGCACGATCCCGCGTTTGAATGAAGTATAGGCTCGCGTTAGGGCGCTGTATACAATGGCAAGAATTCCGAGTACGAACGTGAACAAGGCATAGCCCGCATAAGTTAGCCAATTGGCGATGGTCGTCTGCCGTTTCACATAGTTGGTATGGTTTTGCGGTACCTCAAAATAGCTGGTGATTTCCGCAACTTGCCGATCTTTAAAGCTGATATCCATTTGGGCCCGGGCGTCGCCGATTTTGTAATCGTTAAATGTTAACCGGAGCCCGGAGGCGGTTTCGTCTACCGCAGGAGCGCCTTGCTCGCCGTACCCGAGCGCCTTCAGATAGGGCTGGGCCAGCTCGACTTTTTCGTCCAGGCCAAGCAAGAGTCCCTCGCTGCTTTCCAGCTCATTTGGCGGGGCGAGGAAGTCGGTTTTCGGAATCTTTTTAAATCCGACCGCCTTTCCCGTCGTCATATGTATGTCGATAGTAACCCCGTCCCACCCTTCGTCGGACAGGCCGAAATAAACGCGGAACACATCATAAGGAAACTGCTTGTCATATTTCTCCAGGTAATCCTTCATTAACTTCTCTTTGGTCAAATAACCGTAAACGTCGGCCCGGGTCTGATAAGTGACGATGACTTCTTCTCCGGGAGAAACCCCGAGTTCGTCCTGCGCAAACTTAAGGGCGGCCGCTTTGGCCTGGTCCTTGGTGAGCACCTGCGCCGATTGTTCCAGCTGCAGGGTTTCGGAGGCCGTTGAAGGGTAGATTTGGAGAAGAACAAACAAAATCAATCCCAGGGCGGCAAGCCCCCACAAGGTTCCGTTCTTCATCCGGCGCCGCGGTTTTAGGTCGGAATACATGTCAAAACTCCTTTTTGATTTTTTGGAATCCGTATGATTTTGACAAATCGATGTCACAGTAAAAGATAACACAGGGGGCGGCGCTTCGCCACAGATGGAGGAGAAAATGTGAAAATGCGCAATAACGTTGGGAAAGCAAAGCATGGCTTAGATAAAGGGATACCATAAAGCTTGTTTCCTCCCTTTTCGGCGTTTATCGCATAATTTCATCGAAATATCACTTTGTAGTGCGGCCGAATAAGGCTTATAATCCTTTTGACGAAAATGCAATGAAAATAATGAAACTTCATAAATTGGCCGAATTTCTTTTGAAAACGGGGGAACCGATCTTTAGGGGTGAATTTCGCTTCCGGCAAGCATTCTCGCTTGTTGCGACGGCGAATAGGGCAGACCTAGCAAGCCCGAATCCGTCAGCTAACCTCGTAGGCCTTTGCTGCAGGGACCAATCAAAAGGCATTGGATTTCCAGTGCTTTTTTTTTCTTTTGTACTTTTTTGTCCAATATACAAAATGAGGTGAACCGCCTTGCTTTCCAAATGGTTTAAATTCTCCCCGCCGCAGGTTCTGGTGCTGGGATTCGCGGCCATTATCCTGCTCGGGTCTTTTCTGCTGATGCTTCCGGTTTCCAGTACAACCGGAGAATCGCTTCCCTGGATCGATGCGCTGTTTACCGCGACCTCGGCAACTTGTGTAACCGGACTTGTGGTGGTGGATACGGGCACTTATTTTTCCACGTTCGGACAGGTAGTCATTATGTTGCTGATTCAGGTCGGGGGCCTGGGGTTTATGACGATGGCCACGCTGTTCTCTCTCGTGTTGAAGCGGAAAATCTCGCTAAAGGACCGTCTGTTGCTTCAGGAGGCGATGAACCAGAATACGATGGAGGGCATCGTCCGGCTGATTCGCAAAGTCCTGCTTTACTCGCTGATCATTGAGTCCGGCGCTGCTCTTGTGTTTGCGATTCGCTGGTCCTTCGATATGCCGCTCGGCCGGGCGATTTATTACGGGATTTTTCACGGCGTCTCCATGTTCAACAATGCCGGATTTGATCTGTTCGGGGAATACCGGAGCCTGACCCAATATGTTAGCGACCCGGTCGTCAACTTCGTCGCGATGTTTCTTATCGTGTCGGGGGGAATCGGGTTTATCGTTGTATCGGATTTGATCGAGTTCCGGAAGCGCCGCAAGTTCTCGCTGCATACCAAAGTGGTGCTTTCGATGACCACCGCTTTGATTTTGGTGGGGGCTCTGGTGATATTCATTTTTGAATTTACCAACCCCAAGACGCTTGAGCCGCTGGGATGGGACGGGAAGTTTTTGGCTTCCTTCTTCCAGTCGGTGACGCCGAGAACGGCGGGAGCCAATACGCTGGATATCGGGGCGCTGCGGCAGGCCACCCAGTTTTTTATCATTATTCTGATGTTTATCGGCGCCTCGCCCAGCTCGACGGGGGGCGGCATCAAGACGACGACATTCACGATTCTTGTGGGTGCCGTGATTTCCATGATCCGGGGGCGGTCGGATCTCGTGCTGTTCCGGTACCGGCTGGCCCAAGAGCGTATTTTCAAGGCGGTTACGATCACTATGCTGGCGCTTTTTCTCGTCGTCGCTGTGGCGATGGTGCTGTCCACGACGGAGGACGCCAGCTTTCTGAGCATCCTGTTTGAAGCGACTTCCGCGTTCGGAACGGTCGGCTTGACGATGGGACTGACCGGCAAACTGACCGTCATGGGGAAAATCATTATCAGCTTTACCATGTTCGCCGGGCGGCTCGGGCCGCTCACCCTGGCTTATGCGCTGGGACCACAGCAGGGTAAAGAATTATACAGGCATCCTGAGGGCAAAATGATTATCGGATAAGGGGAAAAGGACAAGATGAAGACACAGCAGTTTGTCGTGATCGGATTGGGGCGCTTCGGTTCCAGTCTGGCACTGGAGCTGATGGAACTCGGTTACGAAGTATTGGGCGTGGACCGCAACGAGGACGTCGTTGAAGAGTGGAGCCATTTGCTCACGCATGCCGTGGTAGCAGACGCGACCGATGAGGAGGTGCTTAAGTCCCTCGGCGTACGGAACTTCGATTGCGGAATTGTCGCCATCGGTAACGACATTCAGATGAGCATTTTGAGCGCGATTCTTCTGAAGGATCTGGGCATCAAGACGGTAGTGGCCAAAGCGATTTCGGTTCTACACGGCCGCGCATTGGAGAAACTGGGGGTTGACCGGGTGATTTTTCCGGAGCGGGACATGGGGATTCGCGTGGCCCATCAGCTTGTGACCCCCAATTTGCTCGATTATCTCGAGTTGTCCAAAGAATTCAGCATCGTGGAGTTGAAGGTGCCAACGTGTCTGAACGGTAAAAATGTGGGCGATTTGAACCCGCGCGCCCGCTTCGGCTGCAGCATCGTGGCGATCCATCGGGAGAATGGCATTATCATCGCCCCGACGGCAATGGATCATTTGGTCGCCGGCGATATTATGGTGATTATCGGCGCCAACAAGAACATCGAGGAATTCGAAGCTATCATAAATGATTAATCTCCCCTTTATTTAAGAAAATAAGGCTATATAAGTTGAACGATTGATTCCGTGTAAAGGGCTCCTTTTACACGCTTGGCCTGCAACTGATGGTTTGGTTCAGATTAACGGGAATTCTTCCCGTTAATTTGGTGCGTATGCGGCGTCAGAGGTGATTTAGCTAGAAAACCTCCCGCTAATCCGTCTGAAATTGTGTATATCGGCAAAAGGGCTGCGAAATAGATGGAGCTTTTCTAGCTAAATTCGATCCAAGAGCCAAGAGCGATACATTAACGGGAGATTTTCCCGGTAATGTTGTAGACTCCGACGGTGGCACTTTATATCTACAATTGTGGATGTTAGCAACATATCGCGAAACCAGTTCACACCCTTGCCCAACGCCAATTTTATAGTTCAACCTAATATAGCGTAAAAAAATTTGGAGTGTGACCTGGCATGGAATCGGCAGCGGCGGAAGCGATCCGGCATTTTCTTATTTTAATTTTATTGGTGATGAGCATCGGAGTGGTATCGGGCAAGCTCGCTTCCCTGTTCAAGCTGCCTGACGTCGCCGTTTTTATCGCGGTAGGCATGTTAATGGGGCCCGGCTTCAAGTTGATTCACGAGTCCGGCGGTTCGCTGATCAACCAGTTGATTCTGACGGTCGGCTCGGCGCTGATTTTGTTTGACGGCGGTCGGAATTTAAATCTGGGCGGGCTGCGGAAGGTCTGGATGACCCTAACTTTGCTCAGTATCCCGGGGGTGCTTATCTCCGTCCTCGTCGTCGGACTGGGCGTTCACTTTCTGTTTGGTGTGGATTGGATCATCGCCTTCTTGGCTGCCGCGGTCATTGCCTCTACTGATCCGGCCTCGATCATCCCCGTGTTCAAGCAGGTGAAGATCAAGGAGCGCGTGCGGGAGACAGTGGAGAGCGAATCGGCTTTCAACGATGCGACGGGTTCGATCGTCACGTTTGCTCTGCTGGCCGCGGCCGGAGGCAGCGGGACTTTGGATTTTGGCGGAATGGCCGGGGATTTTCTGACGACCGCAAGCGGAGGGATTGCCGTTGGACTGGTCATTTCCGGCGTGCTGGCCTTTTTCACGGGACATGTGAAATATGGGGTCCTCAGAGAGTACACGACGATCGTGATGATGGTCTGCGCCTTGTCCAGTTATCTTGTTGCGGATCTTTTGCATGTCAGCGGGTTTATGGCTACGTTTGTGGCCGGCTTGATTTGGGGGAACGCCGGGGTCTTTCGCTTATCGATGGGCGATAAACAGCTGGAGATGGGCGCTTTCGCCGAAAATACGACCGTGATCCTGCGCATGCTGATCTTTGTTCTGCTGGGCAGCCAGGTCGATTTCGGGACGCTGGGCCATTATTTCTGGCAGAGCCTGGGGGCCGTGCTGGTGCTTATGTTTGTGGCCCGCCCGCTGACGGTGCTGCTCTGCGCTCTGCCGGACCGGAGCGTACAGTGGAGCTGGCGGGAGCTGCTGTTTATGTGCTGGGTCCGCGAGACCGGGGTCATTCCGGCCGCCCTGTCCGGGATGATCGTCGGCATGGGGATTCCGCATGCCGAGGTGATCTCGGCGATTACGTTTATGGCGATCGTGCTGACCATCGTCGTCCAGGCTAGCACCACCGCTTGGGTGGCCCGAAAGCTGGGCTTGGAGATCCGGGAGGAAGCAGCGGCCAGGCCGTAAATGCAACGAGGCAGGAAGCGGGAATCGAACTTCCCCGCGGGTTAACCCGTCGGTATAAAATTAGCTGGAATTTCTCCCATTAAATTAGAGATGTCCCCGCTTTCAACCGGATTAGCTGGAATTTCTCCATCTAATTCGGCGCCCTAAGCGGTAAATTGGCCGTTTAGCCGAAATTTAACGGGTGTTTTTCCAGTTAACTAGCTGACCGCGGTTTTTGGGGCCGAATTAACAGGAGTTTTTCCCGTTATTGTCGCATGAAATGGCACCGGCCCCGCACAACTAGTAACGTATCACACACACTGCTGGCTCTGTAGCCGCATCAGACACGGGACAACGCAAATCTGGCTCACCGTACAGCAGACTACTTAACTCTTCAGTACAACACTTTGAACCTCTCAAAACGGACGCCAACCACCACGTACCTCCCCATATTCGAACAGATCATTTTACTCAACCAACACATCTGGCTTCTGCGTGCCAAGGCCCCGGACTGTGGGCGGAATTTACTTAAGATGGCGTGCAAGGCAAACGGGAGCAAGGGGCAAGGACTTTCGAGCCAATGGATTTTCTTCCGTTAATCCTGCGAGCTAGCCGCAAGGCTCCATATCGGCCGGGCTTCCATACCAGTCTCACGCCTTGGTAGCCCTTAGCCCTCCGGTCTCGCCAGCCGGCAGCACGTCAAGTGGCTCCAAGCCCGCTACCCTCGCAAGCTACAAGGCAAGTGTTTCCACCACGCTTTCTTTTATTTTCGAAATCCATTCCTGCGTTTCTGTACTCAGTTCGGATTTATCCCCGTAAACGAGGCAGGTTTCCCGCCGGGTTTGGTCCAGCTCTTTCATTTGAAGCGAGACGAGTCCGTTATCCTGCAGCAACTGCTTGCGGAGATATGATTTGGGCAGCAATGCCGCGGCCTTGCAGGTAGGCAGCAGCCGGACAATCGCTTCGAACGAGTCGATCTCCATGCGGATATCGGGGATGATCCCGTAGCGCCCGAACAAATCGTCGATCAGTTTCCGGTACCAGGTTCCCTTGGAAAAGACGATCATAGACCGGCCGTTCAGATCCTCCATTCCGGCGTGCCGGTTTTCGGCCAATTCATGCCCCCGGGGGACGACAAGTTCCAGATGGTCCTGAAACAGCGGGATACAGCGAAGGCCCGCTTCGCTAATGGAAGAGGCGACCACCCCCAAGTCCACCTTGCGGTCGCGGATGTGAGCCACAATTTCATGCGTCTTTCCGGTCACAAGTTTCAGCTCGATGTCGGGAAATTTCTCCATCAGGGCTTTGACGAGCGGCGGAAGCGTCGTTTGAATGGTCGTCAGACTCGCGCCTAATGTAACAACGGTGCGCTCGGACGCTTTGAACCGGGAGACGGACTGAAGGAAATTGTGGTGGCGCTGGCGCTGCTCCAGGGCATAGATATAGGCCTCGTGTCCGACGCGGGTCAACTCGAGCCGTTTCCCTTTTCGCGTAAACAACGATACGCCCCATTCTTCCTCCAGTTTAGTGATTTTTCTGGACAGAGCGGGCTGGGACAAATTCAGCAGTTTGGACGCTTTATTCAGGCTGGACTGTTCGACGACCGTGGTGAAAACCAGCAAATCTTCCAGCATTGCCGCTTTCCTCCTCTTATGCGAAAAAGTTATAACAATTAATAAGTATATTGCAATTCCATTATAAGATAAAAAGGAGTAACATGAAAAGTGACACAAGTTGTTCACATGTTACTTTTGTAACAAGGGGAATCGGCTGCGGCAACGTGTAATTTATCATATACGTCCAGCAGTCGAAGTATGGTGAAATGAAAAGAGATATGAGGAACGTTGGAAACGGGAAAGGGGTATATGGACTTATGAAAGGGTTTTATTCCAGAAAACTGCACTCGCTCCTGGGTGTCATTCCGCTCGGCTTTTTTATTTTGGAACACATGCTGACGAACTTTTCCGCCGTGGAGGGCGGGCCGCAAGGGTTTAAGGATTCCGTCGCTTTCCTGAACGGCTTGCCGCTGGTTATCGTGTTGGAAACCTTCGGGATTTGGCTCCCCCTGCTGTATCATGGGGTGTACGGCATGTACATCGCTTTTCAGGCGAAGCCCAACAACAACCGGTTTCGGAATGAACGGAACCTGCGCTACCTGCTTCAGCGGGTGACGGGCGTGATCGTGTTTGTCTTCGTCATTTGGCATCTGTACGAAACCCGGGTTCAGGTGGCGCTCGGCAACGTGACGCACGAGGAACTGGGCGGCGTCATGCACCATATTTTGACGACTCCGGTGTTTTTCATTCTGTATCTGATCGGCGTCATCGCTTCCGCTTTTCATTTCTCAAACGGATTGTGGTCGTTCATGGTCAGTTGGGGAATTACGGTCGGACCGCGGGCTCAGCGGGTTTCTTCCTATATCTGCATGGGATTGTTTGTGATCACGGCCGTACTGTTTACCTGGTCGATGTTTGCGTTCCGCGGCTCGGAGTTTCAGGCGGAAGGCACCGCGCTGCTGGAAACCTTTAGAGTCTTTATCGGCTAAAAAAATCACGCTACACACTTTCGTTTAGGAGTTGAAATAGAGATGGCTAAACAAAGCATCATTATCGTCGGCGGCGGTCTGGCGGGGCTCATGGCCACGATCAAGGCGGCCGAAGCCGGGGTACAGGTTCAACTGTTCTCGCTCGTTCCGGTCAAAAGATCCCACTCCGTATGCGCCCAAGGCGGGATTAACGGAGCTGTCAATACCAAAGGCGAAGGCGACTCCCCTTGGGAGCACTTCGACGATACGGTTTACGGCGGCGATTTCCTCGCTAACCAACCGCCGGTCAAAGCGATGTGCGAAGCGGCTCCGGGCATCATCCACCTCATGGACCGCATGGGGGTTATGTTCAACCGGACGCCGGAAGGGCTGCTGGATTTCCGCCGTTTCGGCGGCACAAAGCACCACCGGACGGCTTTTGCGGGAGCGACGACAGGGCAGCAGCTCCTGTATGCGCTGGACGAACAGGTCCGCCGCTACGAAGCCGAAGGTCTCGTGACCAAGTACGAAAACTGGGAGTTCCTGTCCGCGGTGCTGGATGACGAGGGCGCTTGCCGCGGCATTTGCGCTCAAAATCTGCGTTCCATGGAAGTGGTCACGTTCGCTTCCGACGCGGTGATTTTGGCGACGGGCGGCCCGGGCATCATTTTCGGCAAAACGACCAACTCGGTCATCAATACGGGGACGGCGGCCAGCGCCGTGTACCAACAGGGCGTTCATTATGCGAACGGCGAGTTTATCCAGATTCACCCGACGGCGATCCCGGGGGACGACAAACTTCGGCTGATGTCCGAATCCGCGCGCGGAGAGGGCGGCCGAATCTGGACGTACAAGGACGGCAAGCCCTGGTACTTCCTGGAGGAAAAATACCCGGCCTACGGCAATCTGGTGCCGCGCGACATCGCGACCCGGGAAATTTTCCACGTGTGCGTCGACATGAAGCTGGGGATCAACGGGGAGAACATGGTTTACCTCGACCTTTCGCACAAGGATCCGAAGGAACTGGACGTGAAGCTCGGCGGGATCATTGAAATCTATGAAAAATTCATGGGGGACGACCCGCGCAAAATTCCGATGAAGATTTTCCCGGCGGTCCATTATTCCATGGGCGGCATGTGGGTAGATTTTAACCAGATGACCAGCATACCCGGCTTGTTTGCGGCAGGGGAATGCGAGTACCAATACCATGGGGCGAACCGGCTGGGCGCCAATTCTTTGGTTTCCGCCATTTACGGCGGAATGGTCGCGGGACCGAAAGCTGTGGAATACATCCGCGGCCTGAAGAAGTCGGCGGAGGACATCAGCCCGGCGGTATATGACCGATATCGGAAACGGCAGGAGGAGAAGTACGAGGGGCTCCTCGCCATGAATGGCGCGGAGAATCCGTACGTGCTGCACAAGGAGCTTGGCGAGTGGATGACCGATAATATGACGGTGGTCCGTTACAACAGCAAGCTGGAAGCGACGATCGGCAAGATTAAGGAACTGAAGCAGCGTTACAAGAACATCAACATCAACGATACGTCGCGGTGGAACAATACCGGCGCCTCGTTTACCCGCCAGCTGTGGAACATGCTGGAGTTGGCCGAAGCGATGACGCTGGGGGCGCTGCTGCGCAATGAAAGCCGCGGCGCACATTATAAGCCTGATTTTCCGACACGGAATGACGAGGAATTCCTCAAGACGACCAAGGCGGCGTGGACGCCGGACGGACCGCAGATTTCTTATGAAGAAGTGGACGTTTCTTTGATCCCGCCGCGGATTCGTGATTACTCGAAGGATAAATAGGAGGGGAGAAAACCATGGCTACAGCGGAACCGAAATTAACAGCGAAAAGAGTCAAGTTCATCGTCACACGCCAGGACGACCCGAACTCCGCATCCTATACGGAAGAATTCGAACTGGATTACCGTCCCGGCATGAACGTGATCAGCGCTTTAATGGAAATTCAGCGGAACCCGGTCAATGTAAAGGGAGAATCGACGGCTCCGGTCTGTTGGGAGTCCAACTGTCTGGAGGAGGTGTGCGGGGCTTGCTCCATGGTGATCAACGGCAAGCCGCGGCAGGCTTGCGCCGCGCTGGTCGACAACCTGGAGCAGCCGATCCGTATCGAGCCGATGCGGACTTTTCCGGTCGTACGCGACCTGGTCATTGACCGGAGCCGGATGTTCAATGCGCTGAAACGCGTGAAAGCCTGGATTCCGATTGACGGAACGTACGATTTGGGGCCGGGGCCGCGGATGGCGGAGAAGAAGCGGCAGTGGGCTTACGAGCTGTCCAAATGCATGACCTGCGGCGTTTGTCTGGAAGCGTGCCCGAACGTCAACGAGAAGACCGACTTCATCGGGCCGGCCGCCATTTCCCAGGTGCGCTTGTTCAACGCGCATCCGACCGGGGAGATGAATGCCGAGGAACGGCTGGAAGCGCTGATGGAGGACGGAGGTATCGAGGGCTGCGGCAATTCGCAGAACTGCGTTCGCGCCTGTCCGAAGGGCATCCCGCTGACGACCTCCATCGCCGAAATGAACAAAGCCACGACCAAGCATATGTTTAAACGCTGGTTGGGGGTATAGTCCGCGTAAAGCGGAGGAAGAAGGCCGGGGAATCCCGGTCTTTTTTCATGTAATTTAAAAGGGGTTAATGGAAGTCTTGCGGTATTCGAAGCTGAAAGATTAGAATAATTATAAAACTCGGCAGGAGGCAGGAGGCCGCCGCCAACTGAAAAACGGGAGGAGCTTTATGGACGGACAGGTAGAAATATATAGCGTGGAGTCATTGGATGCAATGCAGCGGCGGCAGTTATCGGAACTGCTGATCTCCGTCGTGGCGGACGGCGCTTCTGTCGGATTTCTCGCTCCTTTAGGCTTTGAGGAGGCTGCGGATTACTGGGATCAAGCCCTTGAGCCCGGGGTGCTGCTCTGGGTAGCCGCGAGCGGCGGGATGATCTTGGGAACGGTGCAGTTGCATCTGGCCGCGAAAGCAAATGGAGCGCACCGAGCGGAGGTGGCCAAGCTGATGGTGCATCCGGATTTCAGGAAGAAGGGAATCGGGCGCCTGCTGATGGCGAGGTTGGAACAGGCCGCAGTGGAGAAGCAACGAAGCTTGCTTATTCTGGATACACGGGAAGGGGACCCTTCCAACCTGCTTTATCAATCCCTGGGGTACCGGGAGGCCGGCCGGATTCCGGGCTATGCACGGTCAACGGACGGACGGTTGGAAGCTACGATTTATTACTATAAAGAGCTTTAATATAAGAGGGCGGCCGCTCTCTTTTTTGTGCCTATAGGTGCTTTTGAATTTTCATATTGCCGAAGTTCAAGGCGATGTGCTACTATGAGCATGTAATTGAAAACGTTACCGATAAAGTTTCCGGTATTGTTTTCGGGATCGTTACCGAGAACGATGTCGAATTTTCGGGAAGCGCCTTCATTACCTTGTTATCACAAGATGAATCCAAGGGGGAACGAGAGGATGAAATTGAAGAAGCTGTTTTTTTTGATGCTTGCCCTGACTTTGGTTGCCGGATTGGCAGTTGGCTGCAGTAGTAAAGAAGATGCCGGCGGATCCGGGGGAGGCAGTAAGTCCGGAAAGGCCCAAGAAATTTACTTTCTGAACTTCAAGCCCGAAATTGAGGCGGTCTACAAAAAAATCGCCAAGGATTACGAAGCGGAAACCGGGGTCAAAGTGAAGGTGGTTACGGCCGCGGCAGGTACGTATGAGACGACCTTAAAATCGGAAATCTCCAAATCCGACGCTCCTACCATTTTTCAAATGAACGGTCCCGTGGGCTATCAACACTGGAAGAATTACACCTTGGATCTGAAGGACACCAAGCTCTACAGCTACTTGTCGGACCAAAGCCTGGCCGTAACCAGTGAAGGGGGCGTTTACGGGATTCCTTACGTCGTCGAAGGGTACGGCATTATTTACAATGACGCCATCATGAAGAAGTATTTCGCATTGCCGGATAAGGCGGCTTCCGTCTCCTCGATGGCCGAGGTGAACAACTTCGCTACATTGAAAGCGGTTGTAGAAGACATGACCGCGAAGAAGGAGCAATTGGGGATTAAAGGCGTGTTCGCCTCCACCTCCCTGGCGGCGGGCGAGCAATGGAGATGGCACACGCATCTGGCCAACCTTCCGCTCTACTATGAGTTCAAGGACAACAAGGATTTCGATAACACGGTGCTGGCCGGCCTGGCTACCAAAGAGGTCGAATTCAAATACAATCAGAACTACAAAAATACGTTCGACCTCTACCTGCAAAATTCGGTCACGAAAGGCACGCTGCTCGGCAGCAAATCCGTAACCGATTCCATGGCGGAATTTGCGCTCGGCCAGGCTGCGATGGTGCAAAACGGGAACTGGGCCTGGTCGCAAATCAATGAGGTGGGGGGAAATGTCGTCAAAGCCGAGGACGTCAAATTCCTGCCGATTTACACCGGAATGAGCGGAGAAGAGAAACAAGGCTTGGCGATCGGTACGGAAAACTATTTGGCCGTAAACAGCAAGGTTTCTCCGGAAAAGCAGCAGGCCTCGATCGCGTTCCTGGAATGGCTGTTCTCCAGCGACAAAGGCAAGGCTTACGTCACGAACGAGTTGGGCTTTATCGCTCCTTTCAATACGTTTAAGGAAGAAGAAAAGCCGGCCGACCCGCTGGCCAAGGAAGTCACGAACTGGATGGCCAAGGACGGCATCGTTTCGGTGCCATGGACCTTTGCGGCTTTCCCTAGCGAGCAATTCAAAAACATGTTCGGCGATGCGCTGCTGCAGTACGCCCAAGGCAACAAAACCTGGGAAGAAGTCGTCACGATCTTCAAAGACAGCTGGAAAACCGAGAGAGCCAAGTAAGACTTGAACCGATAGATGAACAGGGGGCGGGGGGCCTTTGCCTCGCCCCTTCCAATTCCGGATAAGGAGAAGAACAAAACCATGCAAAAATCGATACAAAGATATTTCGCCCTTTTTGCATTGCCGACGATTCTGGCGTTTACGGTCATTTTTATCATTCCGTTTCTGCTCGGCGTCTATTTATCGTTTACAGAGTTTACGACCGTGACGGATGCAAAATGGACGGGCATCGGCAATTATATCAAAGCCTTCTCGAATCAGGATTTTTTAAATGCGCTCTGGTTTACTGTTCAATTTGCGGTGATAGCCGTCATCAGCATTAACCTGTTTGCTTTCCTCCTGGCGATGATGCTGACCCGGGGGAAGAGGGGGACGAACCTGTTCCGGACGATTTTTTTTATGCCCAATTTGATCGGAGGGATCGTGCTTGGTTACATTTGGCAGCTGATCTTCAACGGCGTACTGATCAAATTTGAAGCTACGTTGACAACCAGTGCCAAATACGGCTTCTGGGGGCTCGTGATTCTTATGAATTGGCAATTAATCGGGTATATGATGATTATTTATATCGCGGGCATTCAGAACGTGTCAAAGGATGTCATCGAAGCCGCCAAAATCGACGGCTGCACCCGTTTCGGGATATTACGGAACGTGACCCTGCCGCTGGTCATGCCTTCCATTACGATCTGCTTGTTCCTGAGCCTGTCGAATTCCTTCAAGTTGTTTGACCAGAACCTGGCGCTTACGGCGGGGGCCCCGTCAAAGGAAACCTCGATGCTGGCGTTGGATATTTATAATACGTTCTACGGCAATGTCGGCTGGGAAGGCGTGGGCCAGGCCAAAGCGGTCGTTTTCTTCGTGCTGGTGGCTTTAATCGCCCTGATTCAGCTTGTCGCGACGAGAAGAAAGGAGGTGGAGAACTGATGCCCAAGACGAGAGGAAAAGACGCGGCGCTGTTCACGGTTTTGCTGGTTCTCGCCGTTCTTTTCATTGCGCCGATTCTGATCGTGCTGATGAACTCCTTCAAGGGAAAATTTTTCATTAGCGATACCCCGTTTCTGTTTCCGGACGGCCAGATGTTTGTCGGCTTAAAGAACTATACGGATGGCGTCGTCAAAACGGGGTTTTTCAACGCCTTTGGCATGTCGCTGTTCATTACGGTTTGTTCCGTCGCGGTGATCGTGCTCCTTACGGCCATGACGGCATGGTACATCACCCGGGTGAAAACCGGATTTACTAAGCTGCTCTACTATATTTTTGTCTTCTCCATGATCGTTCCTTTTCAGATGGTCATGTTCACGATGACGAAGACGGCCAATGTGCTGCATCTGGACAACCCGATCGGTATCATCGTCATCTATCTCGGATTCGGCGCGGGGCTGTCGGTTTTCCTGTTCAGCGGATTCGTCAAATCGATCCCGTTGGAAATCGAGGAGGCCGATTTAATCGACGGCTGCAACCCGGTTCAGTCCTTTTTTCTGGTCGTGCTGCCGATCTTGAAGCCGATTGCGATTACGGTGGCGATTTTGAACGTCATGTGGGTCTGGAACGACTATCTTCTGCCATTGCTTGTTATCGGAACCGAATACCGAACGATTCCGATCGCTATCCAGTATTTGAAGGGAGGCTACGGTTCCATTGATATGGGGGCCATGATGGCGATGCTGGTGCTGGCTATTTTGCCGATCATCATATTTTATCTGGTGTGCCAAAAATACATCATCGAAGGGGTCGTTGCCGGAGCGGTTAAAGGCTAATTCGGAAGCTGCCGCCCTTGTCTTCCAGGTTTTTAATTGCTATATTTTCTAAGGGAATGTAGAAATTACGAGGTAAGGGAAGATCGGATATGGCTTCAATGACAATTATCGATATTGCGAAGATGTGCGGGGTTGGCGTGACGACGGTTTCCCGGGCCATCAATAATCATCCCGATATCAGCGAAGAAACGAAAGCGATGATTATGAAGGTCATCAAGGAGAATCATTACGTTCCGAACAACAGCGCCCGGAATTTGAAGCGCTCCGCTTCCAAAACGATCGCCGTGCTGATTAAGGGGATTACCAACCCTTTTTTCAACCGGATGATCCAAGTGTTTGAGAAAGAAATTCAACGCAAGAAGTACTCCTTCATCCTTCAACGGGTAGACGAGAACCAGGACGAGATCGAAGTGGCGATCGAACTGGAGAAGGAGAAACGGTTGAAAGGGATCGTCTTTCTCGGCGGTTATTTTTTGCATACGAAGGAGAAGCTGGAGCAATTGACGGTTCCTTTTGTGCTAAGTACGATCGGCATGACCCCGGAGTATGATCCGCACGAATATTCCTCCGTCTCGGTCGATGACTTCAAGGAGAGCTATAAGATCGTGGATTATTTGTGCAAGCAGGGACACCGGAAGATCGCGATCCTTACGGCTTCCATGGATGACGTGAGCATCGGAAAGCTCCGGTATGAAGGATACAAGAAAGCGTTGGAGGACCATGGCCTGAAACTGAATGACAGGCTGGTGCTTTCCATGAAAGAAGACATCGAAAGCTATTCCATGGAGAACGGTTATGTCGTTACCAAGGAGTTGCTGGCTTCGGGGGAGGATTTTACCGCGCTGTTTGCCGTGTCGGACAGTCTGGCCGTCGGGGCCTGCAAGGCGATCTTCGAGAGCGGAAAATCGGTTCCCGGAGATTATTCGGTGGCCGGCTTCGACGGGCTGGATATCGCCTACTACTATAATCCGTCGATTACCACGATCCGTCAGCCGGTTGAGGAAATCGCGGAAGAGACGATCAAAATCCTGTTCGATCTGATTCATAAAAAAACGACGCATGCCCATAAAACATTCCCTGCCGAGCTGGTTGTAAGAGAGTCAACCATTCCTCCTTCCCGCTGATGTCGCAGAGAAGCCCCTTGTCTCCCGGAATAAAATCCGATCGATAGGGGGCTTTTGCGATGATCGTTCTCCCTTGATCCTAAAGTGCCATGATGTTAATTTCACCAATTCCGCAAATCCATCCATAGTCGTTCATCAAATAGCATGATCTCATCGACAAAATCCCGATCGTCGGACATAATCCATATTTGGTAAATTCCCTCCCTTTTTTTGTCTGACTTCTCACTTTTTATGGCTTGCATTTCCAGCGGCTTCCGGTTGAATCGGTAGAAGCTGTACAACAATCCGTTCGGGGCAGCGTCAACTTTATGTTGGGTGCCGTATTTTTTCTCGGCCTCATCCTTCGTTGACCCGATGCGAATCCCTCGCGGTGTCTGGAACCCGTTCTCTTTACTTAGGGAAATTCCGACGACTTTATCATTGCGGTAATAAATCGTTCCGGCATCGTAATACTCTTCCGTGTTCCCGTCGCCTTGGCCTAAAATTTTTTCTACTCGATCTCGGCTCATTCCATAACAAATTTTTGATCCCCGATCAGATCGAATACACATATCCTTAGCCGAAAAGGAATCCGGCTTTAGTTTGGCATGTTGATTGCAAAGAACTAGCAGCCCAATGATAAAGAAAGCGATAAAGATTTTGGTCTTCATTCGGGTATTTTCCCTCCTAGGTCTATCCTGTAAAAGTGAACCTGATTGCAGTGAGCCAGGTAGTTACTAGTGCCTCATCAGACATCGTAGTAGGAGAAAATGAGAATATCTCCAGCGGTTCCAAGATTTCCAACACTCCCGACTCCAAAAAGATGCAAATCTGCAGGTATTTAAGCCGGTCCACGAGCGTATGCGAAAAAAGATGCAAATCTGCAGGTATTTCTAGCGATTTTAGAGAAACGAGTCAGTTTCGTCGAAAATTCCTGCAGAAATGCAGGAATTTTCAAATTTGTGTTCCGAACAAGAAAAAAACATGCAGATTTGCAGGAATTCAATGTTTTCAAGGTTGCTTGATAGGGCACTAGCGATATTATCGGAAGAACCAAGAGGCATTTTTACCCAAATACAAGAATTTAGTCCTATTTATCCTGATAAAAACAAAGGGGATAGGTCTCAACAGAAGGGTGGAGGTGGAGGATGGTCATGAGCGAACAAGTAGAAATCATGAAAGTTGAGGGATTGGACGAACCCAAGAGGGGACAATTGGCCGAACTGCTGATCTCCATCGTGGCGGACGGCGCGTCCGTGGGCTTTCTGGCGCCTTTAAGCATGGATGAAGCGTTGGATTATTGGGATCATGTCCTGGGTCCCGATGCGCTGCTCTGGACTGCCGTGATCGACGGAAAGGTAGTAGGGACCGTTCAACTGCATCTGGCGATGAAGGCGAACGGGGCCCACCGCGCGGAAGTGGCTAAACTGATGGTACCCCGGGTTACAGGAAGAAGGGGATTGGCCGCCGGTTGATGGAACAGGCGGAGCGGACCCGCTCGAAGCCCGGAGAAGCTTGCTCATCCTGGTTACGAGGAAAGGCGACCCGTCCAATCAGCTTTATCAATCGCTGGGATATCGGACGGCCGGACGGATTCCGGGGTATGCGCGATCCTCGGTCGGACGGCTGGAGGCTACGGTTTTTTACTATAAGCAGCTGTAAAAAACTTATTATTAGGTTTACTCATCAGGCTGTTGCCGTAGGGCAATTAGATGGAATTCCTCCCGTTAAATTTGGTGCCTATGCCGCTGCCGAAGCGAATTAGCTGGAAATTCTACCGCTAATTCGCCGGAAATGGGAGACATCGGCAATGGGACCGCGAATTAGATGGAACTTTTCCAGCTAAATTCAACCGGGAGGATAAGAGTGCTGCATTAACGGGAGGTTTTCCCGTTAATGCAGCGGCTCTTCCCGCAAAGGCCGGCCTTATCCCGCAAAGGCCTGCTCATGACGGGAGGAATTCACCCTTCATAAGCCGGTGCCGCCTTAAAGCACGAACGCGCCGATCAGTCCGCCCGCAATTCCGATGAGGACGACGGCAGCGAAGACAAACAGGAGCACCTTCCGCGGAAAGTCGCGGGCCACCATCAACAGGGATGGCAGGCTGATGGTCGGCAGCGTCAGCAGCAGGGCGGCCGCCGGGCCGGCACCGAGTCCCATGGCGGCGAACGACTGGATGATCGGAATCTCCGCCGCGGTCGGAATCACGAACAGGGTACCGACGAAGGCAAAGACAAGGATGGCGAGAATCCCGCCGCCCAGAGCGACCGGGAACATCGTATGCTGAAAAGCGCCGAGCAGCAGCACGGAGATCAAATAAGCCGGGACGATGTTAAGGATCATCAGGCCCAGGCTTTTGAGCCAGCGGAGGCCGAACGGCAGCTTCGCCGTATCTTCATCCTCGGCCGGTATCGGCGCTTTTGCCGCAAGCTTGTCCGGCACGGTATTTTGCTCGGCAAACCGGTTCGCCAGGTAGCTGACCCCGAACGTCAGCAGCAATCCGAATCCTACCCGGAGCAGCGTGAATTTCCAGGACAGCACGAAAGTCATAAATATCAAGGTTGCGGGATTCAGAACCGGATTGCCGATCCAGAAGGCGAGGCTGGCGCCAATCGAGACGTTGCGGCGGCGCAGCCCGCAGGCGACCGGAGCGGCGCAGCAGCTGCACATCATCGCGGGGAGCGAAGCGGCACCGCCCAGCAGCGTGCTTTTGAAGTTCGCTTTGCCCAGAACTTTGTACAACCACTGGGCCGGAAGCAGCACCTGGACGAGAGAACCGAGCAGAATGCCCAGCACCGCGGCTTTCCAGACCGATTTGAAATAAGCCGCAGCATATTCTATAGCGGCTCCCCAGGAAGGGGCAATAGCCGCGTCCGACCCGAGAATCGATGAGCCGATCGTATGTTGGGTCGCGGCTTTAAATGCTTTTTCATAATAGGGGCACCATTTGACATAACTTAGACCGACGATGGCAATGATGACAAACAGGACGACGAAGAGCAGCGTTTTGCCCCGGTTCATGTGGGGCGGACGTTGCGGGTTTAAACGAGATGTTGATGACATGGATGTAACCTCCGCAGTTCAGTATTTCAAGAAACGCATTTTAGTATATCACAAAGCCGGAGGAAGTTGGGGACATTGCTTTCCCGGCAACAGAGGAGTACGATTTAAAAGTACGACGACGGATTTATACATCTTTATCATTGGAAGGAATGTGATTTATATATGTCAGCATCCGATGCAATCAAACTGACGTCTTTATCCAGCAAGGGAGGATGTGGCTGCAAGATCGGTCCCGCCGATTTGTCCCAGGTGCTGCGCAGCCTGCCCGCCCCCGTCCCGAATCCCGATTTGCTCGTCGGTCTGGATACGAGCGATGATGCGGGCGTTTATCGGTTAACCGACGAAATGGCGCTCGTCCAAACGGTGGATTTCTTTACGCCGATCGTGGACAACCCGTACGCGTTCGGCCAAATCGCCGCGGCCAATGCGATCAGCGATATTTATGCCATGGGCGGCAAGCCGCTGACGGTGCTCAATATCGTAGCTTTTCCCATTTCCACGCTGGATAAAAGCATTCTGGCGGACATTCTGCGGGGGGCCGCGGACAAAGTGAGCGAAGCGGGAGCCACGCTGGTCGGCGGCCATTCCATCGACGACAAGGAGCCGAAGTTCGGCCTTGCCGTGACCGGGCTGGTTCATCCGGGCAAAGTCAGAACCAACGCCGGGGCCAAACCGGGGGACCGGTTGATTTTGACCAAGCCGATCGGGGTCGGGATTATGACGACATCGATTAAAAAAGACGCGCTCACGCCGGAAGAGATCGAGCGGGTAACCCGTGTCATGGCCACGCTGAACAAAACGGCGGCCGAAACGATGCAGGGGTATGAGGTGCACGCCTGCACGGATGTCACCGGATTCGGGCTGATGGGGCATGCGCTGGAAATGGCCAAGGGGAGCGGAGTCGGCGTGAAGATTCGCCACAGGGATGTTCCCGTGCTGCCGCGCGTTCGCGAATTGGCCGAACAGGGCTTCGTTCCGGGCGGAACGAAGAACAATTTTGCCCATGTGGAGGGGGACATTGATTTTCCGGCGGAGCTGGATCAAATCGGCCGCTATATTTTATGCGATGCCGTGACCTCGGGAGGACTGCTGATTGCCGTCGATGCCCCACAGGCGGACGAGCTGCTTCAAGCGCTTATTTCGGCTGGGGTCGAAGCCAGCCTGATCGGCGAAACGACGGAAGCCCATCCGGGCCGCATCGTGGTCGAATAAAGGAGATAACCCCATGTTTCAGGATATCAGCATCGAAGAATTGACAGAGCAGAGGGAAAAGGGGCTTGTTCTGATCGATGTCCGTTCTCCGTCCGAGTATGCGGAGTCGACGATTCCGGGCAGCTTGAACATCCCGTTTTTTGACGACCAGGAACGGGCGGAAATCGGCACGCTCTACAAGCAGGTCAGCGTGGACGCCGCCCAGGAACGTGGGCTTGAGATCATTTCGGCCAAGCTGCCGGGATTTATTAAACAATTCGCCGCGGTCCCCGGGAAAAAAGCGGTATTCTGCTGGCGGGGCGGGATGCGCAGCCGGACGACGGCGACGCTGCTCTCCCTGATGAACATTCACTCTTACCGGCTGACCGGCGGTTATCGCGCCTACCGGCAATGGGTGGTCGCCATGCTGGAGAGCATGTCTTACGAGCCTCCGGCCTATGTCATCCACGGGCATACCGGCAACGGCAAGACCGCTTTACTAAGGTTGTTGAAGGAGAGGGGCTATCCGGTCATCGACCTCGAAAGATTGGCAGGGCACCGCGGTTCGGTATTCGGTGACATCGGGCTGCGCGCGCACAACCAAAAGACGTTCGATGCTCTGCTGCTGGACGAACTGATCGAGACCGCCAACGCGCCTTATGTCCTGATGGAGGCGGAAAGCAAGCGGATCGGGAAGGTCGTGATCCCCGAGCTGGTGATGGCCAAAAAAGAACAAGGCACGCCTATTCGGATCGAGCTTCCGATCGAGGCGAGAGTGCAAAATATTTTGGAGGACTATCAGCCCTGGAAGCATCCCGAATCCTGTCTTAAAGCCTTCGACAAAATCGCTTCCCGCATCCATCGGCCCGTCGCCGTGGAGATCGGTGAATGTTTGAGGAACGGCAGCTACGAGCGTGCGGTGGAACTGCTGTTGTTGTATTATTACGATCCGCGTTACGCCTATACGGAGGAACAGTATGAAGGAGCCGAATTTATAACAATTCAGGCGCAAAGTGTAGATGAAGCGGCGGCGGCTGTTGAACGGTTGCTGCGGCGACGGGACGGAAACGGATAGAGCCATCTTGGCTATGAGACCGGGGGACAGGAGCCTGCCGGTCTTTCTTTTTTGCATCCCGTAGGATAATTATGGCAATCCGGTGCCAATCCCGCTAAAATGGAAGAGAGTAAGCAATTTTGAAAGGTTGGGATTATGTGACTAAGAAAAGGTCCAAAGACTATAAGCTCGCTGCCAAAGCGGCGTGCACCGGAATAGTAGCGATTTCCTTGCTGGTGCCTGCGGGTTGGGCTGGAGCCGAGGCCGTGCATAAAAGCACGAAAACCACATCTATAACGGTGACAGACGACGGGGCCAGTGCGCCAAGCGGTATTCCCTTGGATCATCTCTCCGACGGGATGAAGCTAAAGATCGCCTCCGGGGAAGTACCGATGCCGGGCACGGAGACGCCGGACCCCGCATTGGCCAAGTTTTCCAAGGAACAGGCCGTGGCCAAAATCAAGGAGCTTTTCCCGGATTTAAAAAACTATGAGGCGGAACGGATTGAACTGGGGATCACGAACGTTTTTCCTCGTCCGGCCAATCAGATGGTGTGGAACATCAACTGGAGTTTCCGCGACGGTAACACCTATCATGGGTTTGATTCGCAGGTGGACGCGATAACGGGAGATTTGATCAGTACATATCTTTCGATCCCGAACGATAAGAACGAAACGTACTACCCGCACAAGCTGACGCGGGAAGAAGCGTTGGAGAAAGCCAAGGCGTTCATATCCAAAGCCGCGCCCTCCGTTTCGCTCCAGGATTTGAAGGCGGAGGACACCGATGTGTGGGGCAGGGGGTCATCCTTGTTTGGCCCGATGGAATACAATTTTCATTTCAATTTGCTGCATAAGGGGATACCGACCTCATCCGAATACTTATATGTAGTCATTGACGGGAACGGACAGGTCACTTCTTTTTCGAAATCGCCGGAACGGCCGGTGTACCCCGAAGCCGCACCAACAGTCGCCCCGACGGAGGCGGAGCAGGTCTTCAAAAAACAATTGGACGTGGAGTTGGCCTATCATCCTGTCTATAAGAACTCGGAAATCACGGGCTGGGTTCTTGGCTGGCAGCCGAGCGAACCCTCGTCTTATCCCATTGATGCCATCACCGGGAAGCGTTTCGATTACCAAGGCGCGGACATATCGGAGGCACCTCGGGTTTATACGCCGATTCCGGCCGGAAAGAAGACTTTTGCTCCCCATAAAACGGGAAAAGAACTGACCGCCGACGAGGCGGTAAATGTGGTGAAGAAGGCGGCCAAGATTCCGGAAGGGCGTACGCTATCCTACTCCAGACTCGATACGGATTACATGAATTCCGAGCGGAAGATTTGGCGGATCACCTGGGATGAACAAGGCGGAAAGTACAACGTGAACACGACTCCGGCACAGACCACTGCGGAAGTCGATGCCTTAACCGGGCAACTGCTTGAATTCCGGATGGAAGAATTCGGCGCGCAAACCGCTGGAACGACGGCGGCCTCCAAGGCGGCGCAAGCGTCCACACTGTCGAAGGAAGCGGCGAAGCGGCGAGCGTTTGAAGTGGTGAATCAACTGGTCCCGGACGCCACCCTTCTTTATAAACTGGTGGAGCAGGAAGGCGAGGATCATCTCACGGAAAATAAAGCAGGCTACCGCTATTCTTTCAGACGCTTCATCAAAGACATTCCGGTGAACAGCCGAGACTTGACAGTGAACTTGGATCTGAACGGCGAACTGCAGTATTTTGGCATCGGCCGCGAGACGGGAGTGGAGAAATTGACCGGGGAACAGGCGGCCAAAATCTCGAAAGAAGAGGCCCTTAAGGCCTTCCAGGATCAATATGGCGCAAAACTGCAGTATTTACAAACGGGCGGTCATTACGCGGATAACACCTATGTGAAAGAAAAGATCAGGTTGGCTTATGTGACCGAACTCAAAGGCCCCGCAAAGGACGGCCAGATTCTTGATGCAATGACCGGGCAATGGGTCACGGTGTTTGAGAATGGAGCCGGAGCCGGTTCCAAGTCCGAACCTTCCGATCTGAAAGGGCATCGGGCGGAAGAAGAACTAACCGCACTGCTTCAATACAACATTATTTCTCCCGACCCGAACGGGCACATCAAGCCGGATGAAGAAATCGCGGCCGGAGAGTGGCTGACGATGATGGCGAAGGCCGTATCTCCTTATGAATTGAATTATGGACTTAACCAACCGGCGCAATCGAAGGCTGTATCCGCCATCCCTGCCGACAGTCCGTATTATAACGGGGCAGTCTATGCCGCGGAGCGGAAATGGATTAATCCCGAGGAGGAATTCGATGCCGAGGCGAAACTGACACGGGAACAGCTGGCCGTCATGCTGGCCTCGATTGCCAAGTATAACAAGCTGGCCTCATTTTTGAAGGAAGATGAGAGCCTCAATACATTCGCCGATAAAGAAGACATCAAGCATAAGGGAGAGGTGGCCCTGGCCATAAAGCTGGGGCTTCTGCAGGGACAAAACGGCCGGTTTAACCCCGCCGGAAAGGTCACCCGGGCCGAGGCCGCGTCGGTGATCATGACCTTGGTGAAGTTGCAGGGCAAGATGGATCAATCCGTCATGCAATAAACTGGAAGAGGGAGGAATCCGCGAAGATTCCTCCCTTTTTTTGGCTGACGTACCGGCTCCGGAACAGCTTAAAGGGGTTGGTTTTCAACATAATAAACGGCCTACTCGGTTATTTTGTCCGAATCAGCGTAAGCTCTGACCCAAGAGGAGGGTCAAGGGGAGAGACGGATGATTTTAAAATGTTTGACTCTTACCTTAGGGGAGGGGCTAAGCTGGATATCGAAAGGAGTGAGGCGTGATGTATCTTTCAGTAAAAGAAGTCGCCGAATTGGCGAAGGTCACGGTAAAAACGCTGCATCATTATCACAAAATCGGACTGCTGGTCCCGGCGGAAATCACGGAGGCTGGCTACCGATTGTACGGTGATAAGGAGTTGGAGCGGCTTCAGCAAATTATGTTTTATCGGGAATTGGACCTTTCCCTGGAACAAATCAAGGAGCTGCTTGCGGAGCGGACGAATCGGAGAGCCATATTGACGGAGCAAAAAGAACTGCTCTTGCGGAAGCAACAGAAACTGGGAACCATTCTTTCGACTTTGGAACAATCGATCGTTGCGGCGGATCGCGGCGAGCCGATGGATCGGCGGAATATGTTCCGCGGTTTTGACAGCGAAGCGGCTTGGGCCGAGGCGCTGGAGGAGCAAAATCGGCATTTAAAAGAGAATTACGGCGTGGATTTGTTGGAACAGGGACGGATCGATGTTCCGGAGTTAAACGAGCAGGCTGCGGAAGCGGCGGATTTTATGGCCCGGATGGCCGAAGCGCTTAAGGAGGGACTTAAGCACAATGATGAGAGGGTCGGGCGGCTGATTCGCCGTCATTTGGTCTTTCTGGAGCAGCATGGTCTTCCCGCCTCGGTAACGGATTTCGTGCATCAGACCCGCTTTTTCCGGGAGGACGACTTTCACAGAGGTATGCTGGAGGGACAGCAAACCGGCCTGGCTTACTATCTGGCTGCCGCGGCGGAATCGCTGATGGACCCGGAATTCTAGCGGAAATGATAGCGCCTATTCGAGTATTTTGCCAGCTGAGAAGCCCGGGGCTTCATCCGGACGGTCTCTGCCGATTTCCAAAGCTCTGATGGCCCGGGCTACCTCCCCTGTCTCTTCCGCCAAAAAGCCGATCCTAATAAAAATATCCAGCTCGGACCAGCCTCTGGATTCATAGTAGTCTTTCACCCATTCTTGAAATGCGGTCACGTCCATTCTAGTTTTCCTCCCCTTCTGGCGCCAACTTATAGAGGCCAGCCTTTCGTTTGCGCTCATTAGCTTACCACAGAACCGGAGGGAACAGGAAATTCGTTATCTTGCCTTTTTACTCGCCAAAAGGTATTTTCCATCCCATGATCCGTTATAGTTAGAGATATAAGAGGAGGAGATCGTGAGATGAGTGCCCCACCTATTCAATATTTCGACTATGGTCAGGAGCAAATCGATTACTTGAAACGGGCGGATCCGGTTTTGGGGGAAGCGATAGCCAGACTGGGCCGCCCGGAGAGACCCGTCAACCCGGACCTGTTTACCGCGCTTGTACACGCCATCATCGGCCAGTTGATCTCAACGAAGGCGGTAAATACGATTTGGGGCCGCATGCAGGAGAGGTTTGGCGGGATTTCCCCGGCAAGCCTGGCGTCCCGTTCGGCGGACGAGATACAGGGCTGCGGCATGACGATGAAAAAAGCGATTTGTATTTGGGAAATCGCCCGAAAGGCCGCGGAAGGCGAACTGGATTTCAGCGGCTTTTCCCGGCTCGGAGATGAGGAAGTCATCCTCGAGTTAATGCGGTTAAAAGGGGTTGGCCGCTGGACGGCGGAAATGCTGCTCCTGCACAGTCTGGAGCGGCCGGATGTCGTCAGTTGGGGTGACCTGGCGATCCGCCGGGGAATGATGAGGCTGTACGGGCTGACCTCCTTGACGAAGCCCCAGTTCGACGCCTATCGCGCGCGGTATTCGCCCTATGGCTCCGTGGCCTCCATTTATTTGTGGGAGCTGTCGGTCTAGCCGACCGTTTGGTTGGGGGGCATAATCATAAAGCCTCAAAGCCTCACTTTCGTTCCAACTCCAACAGCCTGGCCTTCATCTCGAGGCCCCCGCGGTATCCGGTCAGGGCGCCGTTTTTGCCCACGACGCGGTGGCAAGGTACGGTAATGAGCACCGGATTGGCGCCGATGGCCGACCCGACCGCGCGAACGGAAGAAGGCTTGCCGATGAGCGCCGCAATGTCGGAATAGGACGAGGTCTGCCCGTAAGGGATTTGGCACAGCGCGGCCCAGACCGCCGACTGAAACGCCGTACCCCGCAGATCGTAAGGAACGCTAAAGCGGCTGAGGCGTCCTTGAAAATAGGCCGTAAGCTCCGCGGCGTAAGGTCGGAGCCGCACTTCGTCATGGACCAGGACGGCGCGGGGGAACCGGCGGTTGACCCAGTCTTCCAGTTCTTGAAAATCCGCGCCCTGTGATCCTACGTAACAGAGCCCTTGCTCCGTGGCCGCGAGATAAAGGCCCCAATCTTCAAATTGATAATGCATCCAGTAGATGGACGGGGTAAGTTTCATTTTAAAAGCCTCCTTGAACCGGCGGAATTGACGAATGGCGAAAACCGGCCGGCGTATGGCCGGTGTTTTTTTTGAACAAGGTGATGAAATAAGGAGTATTTGCCAATCCTACATGGCACCCGACGTCGGAAACCGGCAGGTCCGTTGCCAGCAGCAGTGTCTTGGCCCGTTCCACGCGTACCGTCTGTATATACTCCAGCGGGGTGATTCCTTTCACCCTTTTAAAAGTCCGGTGCAGATGATAAGGACTGCCGTGGCACAGCTCGGCGAGCGAATGGAGCGTTAAAGCTTCATGAGGATGCTCGTCGATGTATTCCGTCACGACCGCCACCCACTCTTCATCCGGCAGCCGGCTGCCGGTGGGTTTACAGCGTTTGCACGGGCGAAATCCCGCGGAGATCGCTTCATCCGGGCTGGCAAAGATCGTGATGTTTTCCCTTTTGGGCGGCCGGGACTTGCAGGAAGGACGGCAGAAGATCCCCGTCGTCTTGACCGCATAATAGAATTGTCCGTCGCTCGCGGCGTCGTTTTCGATAATGGCCCGCCAGCGTTCATGCGTAACCTCGCTCATTTCGTTCACCTCTCTGGTCCCCATTATACCTCGATCCGCGTGCGAATGTACGCGCTTTGGGATAGAATAGCAAGATAACGAAACAGAATATATTTTAACGAAAATGAACTGGAGGACCGAGGCGATGAGACGAAATAACATTCAGGTTCCCTACGGCTATGAACCGCCAGTACGGCAGCGCAAAGGCACGCTGATCTTTTACGATGCTTTCGAACAAGTGACATCGGAAGATTTGGATGCGGCCGCGGCGGTGGCAGAGCAAAGGGCGTTTGAGCGGCTGGTGCTTTACCCGCTCCACGAGGAAACCGTCAGAAGAATGACGAAGGATCCGGTGCGTTCTTTTTATAAGCGAGAGGACGAGTTGCATGAATGGAAGCGCGGGCAGAACAGGCCCGACATTTCCATCGAAGGCTGGGAAGGCAAACGCAAAAAGTACACGCCGATCGACTCGGCGCTCCGATATTTAACGGAGAAGTATCCATCTCCTTACTTTCTTTATCTCACACCGGAGATGGGGAACCTGTTTGCGTCGTTCTCCTCCTTCGAGGAATGGATCGTAAACATCCGGCTGTTGTTCACGGAAGAACCGGAGACGCTTCATCCCCGGCTGGAAAAATTCCGCCACCGTTGGAGTGTCGCTTCCGGGGAATAAAGGAGGGAGGATATGGTTATGACACCAAGTGGGAAACTTAGGTACGCCATTCTTATCCTCTTCGCACTGGTCCTGGCCCTTGGCGGCTGCTCGGACCGGGGGGCTCCCGAACCGGTGCGGAATGGAACGAGGGCGGCTTCGCAGCGGGCCGATGCCGCCCAGCCGGGCCAACCCGAAGCGACGAGCCCCCGGCCGGAGACCCAAGATCCGCCGGAGCCGGAGCCAGGTCCAGCCGATGCCGCCAGGGAACTGTTGAAGCGGATGACCACGGCGGAAAAAATCGGGCAGTTGATCCTCGTCGGCCTGGAAGGAACGAAGACGGATGAGCATACCCGAGCATTTATCGAGGACTATCATGTCGGAGGTTTTATTTTTTACAAGGACAATATCAAAACGAGCCGCCAATCCCTGGCCTTGTTCAACCAGCTCAAAAAAGACAATGCCGCCAACCCGGTTCCCCTGTTCTTGAGCGTGGATGAGGAAGGCGGGCGGGTTTCCCGGATGCCCGGCGATTTCGGCGACATTCCGTCCGCCGCGGTCATCGGAGGAACGGAACAAGTGGAAGCGTCGGAAGCTTTTTATCGCCTGATCGGGGAGGAATTGGCCGGCTTTGGCCTGAATATGGATTTCGCCCCGGTGCTTGATATTCACAGCAATCCCGCCAATCCGGTGATCGGAGACCGTTCCTTCGGAAGTACGGCCCAGCGGGTCAGCGGAATGGGGGTAGCCGCCATGAACGGCTTGAAGGCGGAAGGCGTGATTCCCGTCATCAAACATTTCCCCGGTCACGGCGACACCTCGGTGGACTCCCATCTTGGGCTTCCCGTGCTCTCCCACGATCTGAACAGGCTGCGCGAACTTGAGCTCCTTCCTTTTCGGGATGCGATCCGCGAAGGGGCCGACGTCGTGATGATCGCGCATTTGCTGCTGCCGAAGCTGGACCCGAAAGCCCCGGCCTCCTTCTCCGAGCCGATCATTCATGACCTGCTCCGCACGGAACTGGATTTTCAAGGCGTGGTCATTTCCGATGATCTGACGATGGGAGCAATTACGCAGCATTACGAAATCGATGAAGCGGCGGTCCGCTTTATCAAGGCCGGCGGGAATATCGCCTTGGTTGGGCATGATCCGGACAGGCAGCAGGCCGTGATCCGGGCGATCATGCGGGCGGTCGAACAGGGGGAGATCAGCGGGAAAATGCTGGACGAACGGGTCTACCCGATTTTACAGCTGAAAATAAAATACGGCTTGACCGACCGGCCCGCACAGGGGCCTGATCAGAAAGCCGTAAATGCAGGCATTGTGGAAGCACTGCGTCGATACGATATCCGCTAGGAGGGATGATGCTGATACACAGCGAGATCAATGCGGCCTTCCCCGGTCACCTCGACCCCTTCTCCTTCGAGAAACATTTTTTGCAAAACAAAGCCTTCCTCCTCGCGAATCGCAATTTCCCCCTGGGCGTTGACGACCCGGTGCCAAGGCAGGCCGTGTTTGCCGCTCATCGAATGCAGAATTCGAACGACCTGTCTGGCGGCTCTGGGACTCCCCGCGGCTCCGGCGACTTGACCGTAAGTCATCACCTTGCCCGCCGGGATGGCGGAAATGATTTCAATCACTTGTGCGGTAAAAGGTTGCATTTGGATACTCCTTCAATTTATGGTGAGAGAAAATAATGTTGACGATAGAATTGAGGGAAAACTATGGAATCTATTTTACACTCGGAACGCCTGTTGATGAAAGTGTTGGATGAAGCCGCCGCTGCGGAGGTTTTGGACTATGTCCGGCGCAACCGTGAATTCCTGGAGCCATGGGAGCGGGAGAAAGAGGAAGATTATTACACGCTGGATTATCAAAAAGAGCTGCTGGCCAAAGAACGACACCAACATGAAAAAGGGGATTTCTACAAAATGTGGATTTACCGGAAGGACCGGCCGGAGCGGATCATCGGTTCCGTGGCGCTCAGCAATATGGTATTCGGCGCCTTTCTGTCCTGCCATCTCGGATACAGGCTGGATCGGGAGGAACAAAAGCAGGGGTTCATGACGGAAGCGGTAGAGGCCACCGTCCAATATGCCTTCCAAGCGTTGGGGCTGCACCGCATCGAGGCGAATATTATGCCGAGGAATGCGGCCTCCCTCCGCGTTGTCGAAAAGCTGGGCTTCTATAACGAAGGACTGGCCTTGAAATATCTGAAAATCCATAGGAAATGGGAGGATCACCTTCACATGGTTTTGCGGAACGAGGCCTTGGAATAGGAACAATGGATTTTGGGAGAGGGGAAGGAAACCTGATATGAGAGAGGAACCACAAATTAAGTTTCGCAAAGTCACTGAAGCGGATGCCGAGGCCTATCTGGAACTGCGCTGTCGTCTGGACCGGGAAACGGAGTTTATGCTGCTTATGCCGAACGAGCGTGTAACTACGCTGGAGCAGGAGAGAAATCGACTGGTTTCGCTGTTGGAGCAGGGGACCTCCATGATCTTTGCGGCTGAAGCGCAGGGGCAATGGATCGGCTATTTGGGCGCATTCGGATCGAATTATAAGCGAAACAAACACGCGGTAAGCCTGGTGCTGGGCATTTTGCAGGCCTATTCGAGAAGAGGCGTGGGGACGCGCCTGTTTGCCGAACTGGAACTGTGGGCCCGAGAACGGGGCATTCACCGGCTGGAGCTTACGGTGATGGCTCACAATGAGGCGGCTATCGCCCTGTACAAGAAATGCGGATTCGAGGTCGAGGGTGTTCGAAAGCATGCGATACGGCTCGGAGACCGGTATGTCGACGAGCTTTACATGGCCAAGCTGCTCCCTCTTTAGCCGTAACTTTCGGCCTTGCCCAGACGTATATAGGCTGTAAATAAGCGATGGACGTTACAAACAAGGCTGACAAGGGAGGAAACGACTTTGCAACATCCGCTTCGACAATTGGGTTATCCGGAAAAAGGGATATTATATGTTATTCTCCTGGCCGCCACCATGATCGGCATGAAATACGTAATTGAAGTAAGATTGCCGAGCGGAGGAAAGCCGCCCTATCTCTTCCTCGTCTGGAATACGTTTTTGGCCTGGATCCCTGCGGGGCTTGCGGTATTGCTTGACCTGGCCAGCCTGATGCGCCAGCGCGTGCTGAAGAGCGCGGTTATATTGTTCATCGGGCTATTGTGGCTGTTTTTTTATCCCAATGCGGCGTATATGGTGACCGACCTGCTGCATCCGTTTGCCCGTTATCCGGTCTCCGGTGGGGGACGATTCTGGTCGGATATGCTGTTCTGGGATCATTTGTATACGGTACTTTTCACGGCGCTGCTGGGATTGGCGCTGGGAACCGTTTCGCTGGCTTCCGTTCACGGACTGGTCCGGCGCTGGATCGGACCGGCCGCCGGTTGGATTTTTGCGATCTCAGTCCTGCTGCTCAGCAGCTTCGGGATTTACCTTGGCCGGTTTATCCGGTTCAACAGCTGGGATATTTGGCACCGTCCCCTCTATGTCCTCAGGGAAATGGTCGTCTATTTCACGAATTTGGACAATTTATGGCACGCTTTGACTTTTTGCAAATGGGTGTTTCTTATTACGGCGTTCAGCTACGCAGTTGCCTACTTTTTTGGCGCTTTCCGCCTCAAGCGGCAGCCGGTTCCGCCGCCGGAACAGAAATAAAAGACGCGCGGGATGCTCCGGATTTTTCCCTCCCCTGTTTGGGTAATGATAACTAGGTTCCCAAACGCGATAATAGGGGAGGGGATTTCTTTGCAATCCTGGGTGCTATGGATCAATGCGGCTGGCCTAATCGGCCTGATCCTGCTCTTTTACCTGCTCGATAAAAAACTGTCCAGCCGGGTGATCTTGCTGGCACCGATTCTGGTTTACGTCGCCGTCTCGCTGGAGGATTTGCTCGGCTTCGTTGATTTCGGTGCGGTTTTTCAATCCGAGGCGGCGTTAAGAGCCGTGATCTTGTTGTTTGTACTGGGATCGGTCATCTTCTATATTCTCTTCATTTTTCATGAGATCGCGGAGTCGGCCGTAAAGCGGGAGGTCAGTCTCAAGTCCGCCGTGATTCGGATCAGCATTGCCGCTATGAGCTGCATTGTTTTTTTTACAGTCGTGTATACTTCGATTTACAAGCTGTTCCAAGGTGCGAGCTTTGCGGGCGATCATATGGGGGAGGATACGCTTTCCCAATTGATTACATTCTTCTATTTCAGCGTAGCGACATTTACGACGGTAGGATACGGAGATATCAAAGCGGTGGACAATACGTCACGGCTGATCGTGGTGATGGAGATTTTTTTCAGCTTTATTACGGTCGCCTACGCGCTTTCGATGATCGGGGTGTTTCGGCAAATTTTCAATAAGGAGATGGGGAACAGCTCCGCGGATCGGATGAGCAACGAAAGGGAGCTTGAGGAAGACACCGGGGCATAGCCCGAAAAATCCGGAGAGGAGACGGTCGGTTTGGATTTGCGAAATCGCTTGAGGGAACAGTTTCCGGTGCTCGAAAGTGAACGTCTGCGGCTAAGAAAAATCGAGAGGGAGGATGCGGAACTGCTGTTCGCTTGTGTTAACGACCCTTTGGTAAGGCGCCATTCTTCCTTTCGGCAGGGGACGTTACTGTTTCCCGACCGCCTGTTTCGGTATTTTGACGAAACTTATCAAAGTCTGCGTGACCTTCACTTCGGGATCGAACGAAAGAATGAGAAGGGGCTGATCGGCATCTGCTCCTTGCAGTTTTGGGATCGGGAGGCCGGCAGGGCCCGATTGGGCTATCTGCTGGCTCCGAGCCGTTGGAACCGGGGCCTTGCCACCGAAGCGGCCCGGTCCGTGGTCCAATTCGGATTTGACACCTTGCGATTAAGCCGGATCGAGGCGAGATGCAGCATTCATAACCCGGCATCGGAAAGGGTGTTGCGAAAGTGCGGATTTGCGCCGGGCAGGAACGCGGGCGGGCGAATTCAACCCGATTTGGAGTACGGCAGCGCACCCGGGGATGAGATCCTTTTCTTTTATTTAAGCAAGCCGGCGAGCATTTGTTACACAAATGAAATATATCTGTGATCAATCTCTAATAGTCAGAGGGTAAACTTATTACATGACCCCCTTTTGAATATATTTGTCTCTTGGAATCCGGCGAGTAGCGTACGGGTTCCCTTTTTTTTGCCTACAGCGGGACGGGCATTCTCTCTTTGTTCTTATAATACACCCATTCGGTAAAGCCGATCTCTTTCAGACGCTTGGCCACATCCTCCCATTCATCGGCGACACGCTTCGGCGTATGGGCGTCGGACCCGAAAGTGACATCCACACCGAAAAATAACGCGCGCTCCAGAATTTCATCGGAAGGATACCAGCCCCCGGACAGCTTGGTTTTGCCTGACGTATTAATTTCGATCGCCACTTTGTTATCCGCAATGACCTGCAGGGTTTCATCGATCGCCACCGCGGCCGGAATGTCGGAAAAAGCGGGATAATTCCCTTTCATCGCATCGATATGGCCCAAAATCTGGAACATGCCGCTGCGGGCCGAATCCCGAATCAACGCATAGTAGGCTTCCTTATCCGCAATACGCTGCTGTTCATTCAGACCTTTCCAGCGTCTTTTGTTGAAAATACTGACTTCCTTCACGCTATGGACGGACCCGATAACGTAGTCGAAAGGATATTGGGCAAGGATTTGCCGGTAAGTCTCGGCATGAGCCGGAAAATAATCGGATTCGATCCCGAGCAGGACATCGATCTTCCCGGCATACTCCTCTTTCAGCTTCAGCACTTCATGGACATAATTGACGAATTCCTTCTTGGCCATGGCGATATGCGGAAAAGGGTGCTCTTCAAGGTTTCCGAAATAAGGCGTATGGTCGCTGATCCCGATCACCGCCAGGCCGGCCGCAATCCCGGCTTCCACATAGTCGCGGATGTTGCCGTCGGCATGGCCGCAGCGAAAGTGATGGGTATGCAAATCAAACTTCATGCTGTTATGCTCCTTCCTGGTTAACCTTCTGGCTGAAATTTACTCGGAACTGATAAAGCGGTTCTCCGGCATGCCTTTCAAGTCTCCGAGAAATTGCTGCATGGCCGAATTGACGTATCTGCTCGATTTGTAGATCACTCCCACCGGATGCGTGACTTCCAGTTCCGGTATCGGCACGACCTTTAAGGAGCCTTGACGCAGCTCCCTCAGGACGGACTGCTTCGAAATAATGGCCGCCCCCAGGTTGATCTCCACCATCCGTTTCACTTCCTCGCTGCTGGACAGCTCCATCACGATATGCGGCTCGATGTTGTGCTCCCGGAATACTTCATCCGCGAAGCGGCGTCCGACCGTGTCGGGGGACAGCATAATTAACGGCACTTCGCGCAGTGAATCGAGCGTGGGAATGGTTTTGCCGGCCAAGGGGTGGAGCGGAGAGACGACGAGCTCAAAAGTGTCGTAATAGAGCACCGTGGAAAGCACCTGCGGGTTGTTCTCGATCAAATAGCCGATCCCGATATCGACCAGACCCTGCTCCACATTTTGATAAATCAAACTGGAGGGCATCGACTGAATCGTTGTTTTGATCAGGGGAAACTGGTCCTGAAAATAGGACAGGATACGCGGCAAAATTTGAATGGCAATGGAGGTTGTTGTACCCAGGACGATATGCCCTTGTGGCGTATGTTCCAAATCGGTCAGTTTTTGCTTCAGCTCTTCGACAATATCCAGTATTTGCTCCGCTTTCTCCAGAAATACTTGCCCCCGGTCCGTTAGCGTGACCGGCTGATTCCGGTCGACCAGCACCGTGCGGAATTCATCCTCCAGGCTTTTGATCTGGGCGGAAACGGCGGGCTGCGTCAAATTCAGGAGTTCTCCGGCTTTACGGAAACTCTTTGTTTTCGAAATTGTGATCAGCGTTTCCAATTGACTGATATTCACCCGAATCCTCCTTTCCTCAAGGCTCTTCGTATTCATTAATTATAGAGGATTTTTTTAGGCTAAATCAATGACGCGGAGATGACAACCTTTCGCAGGAATTTCAGGATATAAGACTTACTCGATATCGATTGTTCGATTTTTAATGACTTATACCTAGGAATAAAGTATAATAAATTCCAAACTTGCTCGGGACTTTTGTAATACACCGTTAAACTTCTATGCGAAAAGGGGCGTAATAGTGAAAGCGGAAGTAATCAATCCTTTTCTGGAATCGGCTCGTACAGTAATTCAGCAAGTCGTTCAGGTCTCTCCTTCCACGGGAAGTCTGGGGGTCAAGGAAATCCGCCCGGTGGAGGATCATATTTGGATTCAAATCGACATGACGGGACATTTTAGCGGGATGGTGGTTTTCGGACTGCAGGAAGAAGTAGCCCTCCGGATCGTTTCGGCGATGATGGGCGGGTTTGTGCTGACGGAAATGGACGAAATGGGTCAAAGCGCGATCTCTGAATTGGGTAATATGATCAGCGGCAATGCCAGCACGATTTTGTCCAATCAAGGATATGTTGTGGATATTACGCCGCCGAAGGTGATCAAGAGCGAGGGCAACCCGGCCGCTCCCCGCAAGGCGCTTTGTATTCCGCTGTTGATGGACGGAATCGGCGAATTGGATATTCAGGTCATGATCTCCTAAAATAGAGGTAACTGATCTGAAGGGAAGGGTAGCATGTCGCTCAACAATAAAGTAATCGTCGTCACGGGCGCGTCCAGCGGCATCGGGGCTTTGGCCGCACGCATGCTGTCGGAACAGGGGGCTACGCTGGTGCTGGCGGCCAGGTCGGCGGATAAGCTGAAGGAAGTCAGTGCGGGAATGATGGGACCCAGCAGGACGGTGGAGCTCGATGTCGGCGACGAGGCATCCGTCGCAGCGGGCTTCAGGGACATCTACGCCGAGTTCGGGCGGGTCGATTGCCTCGTCAACAATGCGGGGTACGGGAAATTCACCGCCATTGACGAGATGCCGCTTCATGAGTTTGAAGCCATGATGAACGTGAACTATATGGGCATGGTCCGCTGCACGAAAGCGGTTTTGCCGCGGATGAAGGAGGCCGGGTCCGGCCGGATCGTGAATATCGCCTCCATTGCCGGTAAGATCGGAACGGCGAAATCTACGGCCTATACGGCCACGAAGCATGCCGTGCTGGGCTTCAGCAGCGCGCTTCGCCAGGAAGTCCGCCCTTACGGCATCACTGTGTCCACGATCAATCCGGGTCCGATCGATACGTCGTTTTTCTCGTTGGCCGACCCCGAGGGACATTACGTCAACAATGTCAAATGGTTCATGATGAAGCCCGAACGGGTGGCGAAGGCGATGGTTCATGCGGTTCGCACGGGAACGACGGAAATCAATCTGCCGTGGATCGCGGGGGCTGGAGCGAAATTTTATCAGATGTTCCCCCGTTTGGCGGATCGTCTCAGTTATCGCATGTTGAATAAGAAATAGAGTGAACACCGGCTGGTAGCAGTCGGTGTTTTTTTGGTCCGCCCGCAATGCGGATTAGCGGCCTTTTGGCCGCTTCGGTCCGGCGGCTCGGCTCACCCTGATAGGCCGAAATAGCCGCTATGGCTTCCGTTAGATTTTTCGATCAGCCTTCGGGCTGGGCGGAGCGCTCACGACAGTTGCTCTAACGGACGTAACAGACGCTATTTCGTCAGAAAAGGCTTCTGTTGGATCCTAACGGAAATAGTAGCGCCTATTTGCGGATTTCATCGCCTAACTGAGCTCATTTTGCCGAAATAGCAGCTACTGCGTCCGTTAGAATTGCCATTCGCCCTGATAGGCCGAAATAGCCGCTATGGCTTCCGTTAGATTTTTTGATCGGCCATCGGGCTGGTTGCAGCGCTCACGGTGGTTGCTCTAACGGACGTAACCTTGGCCCCTTTATTTCAAAGGCCCTTTGCGGGCTCATGGTCCCGTTGAGGCAAGGGCCGTGTCTATGGCGATGATTCGGGTGGTTAAGGAAGGGGCTATCCGGCCTTCTGTCCACGGATCCCGGGTTATCCGGAAGGCCTAGGATCGGCACGACAGGACCTCGCGGGAGAGTCCTAAAAAATTGAGTAATTGGAAGGATTTCCATAACTTTATATCCTTGTGAATAATGGAATGGCATTACATTGTTATTCCCAAATATTCCATTTTAGGAGGAGTGCAGTTCATGCGGAAATACCTGTACAAGCCCTTTGTCGTAATGCTTTCGTCCGTTCTACTTTGGATGGGGTGGACCGGAAGCGGTCACGCCGAGGCTCCGGAAGAAGCAGCTTCTGTGCAATGGTCGCATGAGTTGGAAGGCATCGATGTCTCGAAAACAGATGCGAAGGGAAGCGCTGTCACTAAGACCTCAGACGGAGGCTATGTTTTCGTAGGCTATCGTGGTTCCTCACTCACCGAGAAGGGGGCTTCCCATGTCGTTAAGGTAAACGGCAACGGTGAGATCGTTTGGAAAAAAGACATCGATGTGTTGGATCAACACGGAGAATATTCAACCAATAGAGCCTTTGCCGTGACGGAGACTTCCGACGGAAGTATCCTGATCGCCGGAGAACAAATCCGGGAAGATATTGACTGGAGGAGCCGTTCGGTTCCGTTTGTCTTTAAGCTGAGTCCCGACGGGGAATTGTTGTGGGAAAAAAATTATCCTGACCTCTCATACTACATTCAACAGGCGGAGCTGATCCAAAAAACCTCGGATGGAGGGGCGATCATCAGCGGGGAGGCCAGAACAGACAACTGGTATCCGACGCACACATTCCTTCTAAAAATAAATGCGGATGGAGATGCAGCCTGGTACGAAACTTATTCATTCGGGTTCTATACCTATTTTCATAACATGGTCGTCACTCCCGACGACGGAGTTATTGTAACCGGTGAGAAGGTAAGCTCCAGATGGGGCCTGAATAGTCATTGGTTCATAACCAAATTCGGCCCGGATGGAGATCAGGAGTGGCAAAAAATGAAGGAGACCGACGAAATTCGCGCGGTGGTCCCTTCCGAGGACGGAACCTTTTTGCTGACCAGATACAATTTGGAGGAGAAGAAATACTATCTTCAAAATATGACCGAAACCGGGGACATTTTGTGGGAAAAAGTTTCGGATGCGTTATCCGCTTCAGCGATCGGCGATATAGTTCAAGCTCAGCCTATGGAGGACGGGTTTGCCGTAATCTCCAACCAGTCTGCGGAACATGCCGGAAAGTCTTATAAATATCAAGTCACCTTGACGGATGAAAATGCGATTCCGATCAAAAAATACTTGTTCGGAACGCCCGAATTGTACATTTCACAAGGCGGCATCTCCCTGGATGACCGCGGCCTTGTCTACACGGGGACCCTCCTAACAATAACGGAAACGGGCTCTAAAACAACGTTTCCTTTGGCAAAAATCGCCGTGCCCGGCCAAGCCCCGACTAACCCGAAGTTTTCCAAGCTCCGGTTTCAAACGGATAAGCTTAAAGTAGCCGTCGGACAATCCACGGATAGCGTCGTTGAGGCGGTTTACTCCGACGCTACGGTAACGGACGTAACCTATTCCTCGAGCTACAATTCGCAGGACCCGGGCATTGCCAAAGTTGACCCGCTCGGAAATATTACCGGCATCAGCCCCGGAACGACGGTAATTACGGCAACCTATGAAGGATTGCAGGCCAGCGTAACGGTGGAAGTGGCGGAAAGACAAACGGGCCCCGGATGCTTTTTCCTCGATTCTGACGAATATTCCCTGTCGGTAGGAACCGAACTGGATATAGCCGCCTTTTACACGGATGAAACGGGCCTGACCTCCAAGGTTACGGAAGATACCGTGTTTGCTGCGGATAACCCTGCCGTCGCCGTCGTGGACGAGGCCGGGAATATTCGGGGAATTAGCCCCGGGGTAACGCAGATCACGGCAACTTTTAACGGACATACTTACAGAGCCAGCGTATGGGTGGTTCGTCCGTACACGCCAGATCACTAATCCAATAAAATAGTGCCGATGGAAAGGGACGCTGCGCGTTAATTGCGCAGCGTCCCTTTATTTTTCGGTCGGGCAAGCCTCGAAAGGTTGGATGGATTTGGTTGGTGCGGTTTTTTCGCATATAATGAGAATAATGATTGAATTGATAAAGGATGAACTTACATGACGATAACTACGTTTACCGGTCTGGGCCTTGACGAGGCGCTGACTGCGAGATTAGCCGACTTCGGAATTACACAACCGTCCCCGGTGCAGGCCGAGTGCATACCCGCCGCTCTGGAAGGCCGGAATATTTTGGCGCAATCGCAAACCGGGACAGGCAAGACGCTGGCCTACCTTCTCCCGCTGCTGCAACACATCATCCCCGACGAAAAAAAATTGCAGGGGCTGATTCTGGCGCCGACCCAGGAACTGGCGATGCAAATCGTCCGGGAGGCGGAGAAATACGGCGAGCCGCTGGGCATCCGGGTACAGGCCTTGATCGGAGGCGCTGCCATCAAGCGCCAACTGGAGCGGCTGAAACAGCATCCGCAGCTCATCGTCGGCACGCCGGGCCGGATCCGGGAGGTGCTTGCGCTGCGCAAATTAAAGCTCCACACGCTCCGTACCGTTGTCGTTGACGAGGTGGACCAGATGTTCCAACTGGGGGGAACCGCCGACCTGGAACATATTTTGCGCGGTACGCTGCGCGAGCGGCAGCTGATGTTTCTCTCCGCGACCATCAACCCGGAAATCCGCAAACTGGCTGGACAGGAGATGAAGGACGCGGTGGAGATCGGCATCGAGCCGGAGCAGCGGACCTCCAAAACGGTGGAGCATGTTTACTTCATCAGCGAGCGGGACAAAATCGATTTGCTTCGCCGCGTTCTTCGTCATTATGAACCTGCGCGGTCGATCGTGTTTATCAACAATACCTCGGATATTGCCGAGGTGGAGGCGAAGATGAACTTTATGGGCCTAAGTGCGGGAGCTCTCTATGGCGATGCGGACAAAACCGTAAGAAGCGTGACGCTCCGTAAATTCCGCGAAGGGAAAATCCGGGTGCTGGTCGCTACGGATGTGGCGGCACGCGGGCTCGATATCGAGGATTTATCGCTCGTGGTCAATCTCGATCCGCCGATCGATGCGGAGCATTATGTCCACCGGGTGGGACGGACCGGGCGGATGGGACGAAGCGGTCTTGCCGTCTCCATTATCGCGCCGAAGGAAGAGTTCATCATGCGCAAATTCTCGAAGGAGCTCGGTATAGAAATCCGGCAGCGCGGCATGTACGGCGGACAAGTGGTGGATCCGCAAGCTTCGCACGGAGCGCGACGGAGCAGTCCGGCACCGGCGGCGGCCGGGAAGAAGCGGAGAGACGGCGGAAGCGGGAAGCCCGGTGGCGGAGAAACGCTTAAAGCCGGTGAGGCGGGAGAAGGCATTCTGGCCTCCGACCGGACGGCGGGAGTTTCACCGGGACGCGGAAAGCCCGGCCTGTCCGCCCGTTCGGGCAAAGCCGCGCCGAAACCTCCGGTTTCCCGCAAGAACGACCGGAAAAAGGACGGAAAGAACAAAGGGGCTCCAAGATGGCTGAAAGAAAAGCAGTCGCGGAGCTAGTCGGCTGAGGACGCTAGACGCCGCTTCCGGCGGTAGTACGAGTTTGGTTAGAGGGGGAGCCTGTGTTGAGTGAAACGCCCGTTTTGCAAATAGAAGAGTTAACCGGGGGGTACAGTCTCGGACGTCCGGTCCTTCACGATATCAACTTCGAGGTGATGCCGGGCGAAATGGTCGGCCTGATCGGCCTGAACGGTGCCGGCAAAAGCACGACGATGAAGCATATCCTCGGACTGATGACACCGCATCGCGGCGGGGTGGCCGTCCGGGGGAAGACGAGGGTGGAGGACCCGGAAGGCTATCAGTCTTCCCTGGCGTTCGTCCCGGAATCACCGCTTTTGTACGAGGAATTGACGGTTCGGGAGCATCTTGAATTCGCCGCCCGCGCCTACGGGGTCAATCCCGAGGATTACCGGGAAAGAGCGGAGCGGCTCCTTAAACTGTTCCATATGGAGGAAAAGGCCGACAGCCTCTCCATCCATCTGTCCAAAGGGATGAAACAGAAGGTCATGATCATGTGCGCCTTTGTGGCCCGGCCTTCGCTATACGTCATCGACGAGCCCTTTTTGGGCCTTGATCCGCTGGGAATCCGCTCCCTGCTTGATTTCATGCTGGAGATGAAAGAGAGCGGGGCTTCGATTCTGCTCAGCTCGCATATTTTGTCCACGATCGAAAATTACTGTGACCGGTTTATCGTGCTTCACCGGGGGGCGGTTATCGCCCGGGGAACCCTGGAAGAGATCGCACAGCAGGCCGGGATGCCCGGGGCCGCGCTTGAAGATATTTTCTATAGCTTAGTTAAAGGCGGAGATTAGAAAATGAAGCTTCAAGATCTGTACAGGCAGCGTAAATCGTCTTTTTGGAGCAAAGTGCTCCCGTTTGTGCCTTATATATTCCAGAGCGGAGTGGCGGTCCTGTTCCTGCTGCTGCTGATTGTTTTCTCCGCCTGGTATACGAATTTTTTACGGAATTTGCCGCCGGATCTTCCCGCACTCTGGATTCTGCTGATTCTGCTTGGGCCGCTGACGGTGTATTCCAGTTTCCGGACCTACATGCAGCCGGCCGATGTAATCTTTCTGCGGCCTCGGGAAACGGAGATGGGCGAATACTTCAAGCCTGCTTACCGCAACGGAATCGTATATAAACTAATCGGCCTTTATATCCTTCTCTTGATCCTGTGGCCGCTTTATGTACGGTCGGAACTCGAAATGCGGCATCCGCTCTGGCTGATCATGCTGGTATTGTTTGGGTTGAAGCTGCTCAGCGCCTACGGCGCCTGGCAGGAGCTACGGATCTCGACCGCCCGTGCCCGCATGGGCTACAAGCTGCTGCGCTGGTGTTTCCTGTGGCTGATGCTGGCCGCCTGGTTATGGCAGCCGGCGTGGAAAAGCGCCTTGTTTACGGTGCTGGTGGGGGTCAACTATATCCTGGCTTTACGATTCCCGATGAAGCACAACGTGCCGTGGGAAAATCTCATCGCCGCGGAAAAAGCGGGAGCCGCCCGGGTCATGCTGCTGCTCGGCTGGTTTGTGGAGGTGCCCGCGGAAGGGCAAAAAGTCATTCGCCGCCGCTGGCTCTCCGGGATCGGGAACCGCATCCCGTGGAATCGGACCGGGGCTTACCGGTACCTTTTGACCAAGACGTTCCTGCGCAGCGAACTGCTGGGCATCATCGCCCGCTTGACCCTGCTGGGGATGCTGATTGTGGGCTGGAACGGACAGACCTGGCTAGGCGCGACGATTTATTTGTTCTTCATCTTTCTTATCGGAGCCCAGCTAAGCGCGCTGCGGCATGTTCATAGCGATACTCCCGCGGACGCCTACTACCCGATTCCGACCGGCTCCCGCCCGAAGGAAATCGTGAATCTCGCGACCCGCGTCCTCTCAGGAATTACCGTGATCCTGTGGATTCCGATGATCTTCGGCCCCGGCAGTAACCTAACGTATCTGCTCGGCAGCCTCGGCCTGGGAGTCGCCTTTGTTTTTGGCCTCCACTCCACCTGGAAACGCAAATGGCAGGAGGAAGAGGAAGAGTGAGGGAGCGGGCAACCATTAACGGGAGATATAAAGCGCCACCGTCGGAGTCTACACACTAACGGGAAAACCTCCCGTTAATGTACCGCTCTTGGCTCTTGGATCGGATTTAACTGGAAAAGCTCCATCTATTTCGCGCCCCAATTTCCGATATACACAATTTCAGGCGAATTAGCGAGAGGTTTTCCAGCTAAATCGCCTCTGCAGCCGCATACGCACCAAATTAACGGGAGGAAATCCCGTTATATTTACCCCGCCATGCGGTATTCAAGACGGGCAAATCCCCTAGAGTTTGTGCAGTTTCCAGTTCAGATGCTCGGAGGAAACCAACTACTCCCGAACCTAAAAAAACCGCCGGAGCACGAAGCTCCGACGGTTTTCGGCATATCAATTAGTACAAAATCGAACGGCTGACGATAACCAGCAGGATGAAGAGCACCAGAATAACAGCAGTGCTGGTCCATAAGCCGCCGCCGCCGTATCCACCTCTGTCTTCTCCAATACCGCTCATTGCACAATTCCCCTTTCTCACTGTGATCATTTAGTACACAGTATTCTATGAGCCGGGGGTAAAGCATGCTTGGGCGTACATAACGTTCTCCCACAATTGGGTTTACGCCTGGAGATCCTGGACGCCGCGGTACACCAGATCGAACAGATCCTCCAGATTCTCTTCGGCAATGCAGGAGAAGGCGATCCGCAGGTCGGTATCGCCCAAAGCGATCGTTCCCACGCCGTACTCGCGGATCAGGTGTTGACGCAGTGCCTCAGCGTTTACGGTCTTCAGCTTCAGACACATAAAATATCCCGAATTAAACGGATAGTATTCCCATACATTCCCGTACTTGCCGCTGTCCAGCAGCGCTTTGACTTTGTTGGCCCGGCCTTTCATGACCCGGAACTTTTCCGCCTTCTGGGCATCGAAATCCGGGGATTTCAAGGCATGCAGCACAAAGGTTTGGGAAGGATGGGCGCCGCTCGATACGGTAGCCCGGATGATGCCGATCGTCTTTTGCTCAAGCGCGGAGAGCACGGCCGCATCTTCGGCGGCATAAGTGATGAACCCGACCCGGAAGCCCCAGACATATTCTTCCTTGGTCGCGCCGTCGACTTTCACCGGGAGGATCCGCGGATGGCGTCCGGCCAGTTTGCCAAAGAGCGATTCGGACAAGGAATCTTCAAAGAACAGACCGAAATAAGCGTCATCCGTGACCACGACAACATTGATGCCCGCTTCGGCGGCTTCCGTTACCGCAGCGACGATCTCATCGCCTTCCTTCGCTCCCGGCGTATAGCCTGTCGGATTGTTCGGGAAGTTAAGGATGACAATGGCCTTTCCTTTGTCCTTTTGGGACAGCAGAGCTTCACGAAGCCCTTGGCTGTTAAACTTCATGTCCTCCGTGAAAAGCGGATAGTTGATGATCGCGCCATGGCGGCGGATGCCGAAGGTCAGTTCATAATTTTCCCAGTTCTTGTCCGGAAAAATAACCGCGTCGCCTTCATCCACGAACAGATCGGCTACGATGCTGAGGCCGTGGGTCAGCGCGTTCGTAACCACCGGGTTGCCGAAGCTTTTATCCGCGATCGAAGGATTTTCCGCGACCATTTTCTCGCGCCAGACGCTGCGGAGTTCCGGTTTTCCGGCCGGCGGCGCATACGGGTACAAATCCTGGGGTTTGTATGCGGACAAGGTTTCCTGAATGGCCGCCAAATGCATCGGTCCGCCGTTCTCGGTGGCGATCCCGATCGTCGCATTGTACTTTTTCGCTCCGGCCGCCGCTTCGGCGGATTGGCTCAAAATGCCTTCCTTCGGAAAATAAATTTCCTTCCCCAGGGTGGACAGCATTTCGTACACATGGATATTGCCGGCTTTCAGATTCTCGTTTAACTGCTCCGCAAGTGGGTTCATCACGTGTTCATCCTTCCAATCGGTTTTTAAGGGACAATGCCGTTTTGACTGCCAACATTATATCATTTCGTCCCTCCACCGTCACGGTCAATTCACGTATTCCCGGGGGCGCCGCCGGCGTGCTTCGGACAAAACCGCTTCATCAGCGCGGCGGTTTCGGAATCCAACTCCAGATTTCGGTGTTCCAGCCCGGCCACGATATTTGAAAAACGGTCCTCGTTCAGATTTTGTCCGAATTTAAACTTGGCGCTGATCTCCTCGGGAACGATTTTGTAGAGGGAAACCGCCTTGAGCTGGCCGATATACTTAGGGTCTTCGACGGTGATGGGATCGTATTCCCCTTCCGGTTGCAGCTTCTGCATGAAGAGCGTGAGCGCGGCGGCCTTCTCCTCCGGGCTTTGCACAGGCTCCGCGAGCCCTCGGACCATAACGCTCTTAAAAAAAGCCGTAGCCGGACAAGCGAGCTGCGGATCGGTGAAATAAGAGGGGATAATCGCATACTCCTTGGCAACCGTGAAACTGACCCGGGGATCCTGCTTCAGGTGCTTCATTTTTTCGCCGGACAGGCTGCCGTGAAAATAAAAACAGCGGCCGTCATAAACGAAATTAAGCGGCGTGACCCGACTCCAGCCGTCCGCGCCTACGGTGCCAAGAAACCCGAAGCTCATCTCGCGTAAAAATTGTTCGACCTCCCTGTCATCTTCCACGGCAAATTCTTTTCTTCTCATCTGTAGTTCCTCCTGATTTTGAACCTGATCCGGTTCCTGGCTGGTTGTTTATAGGTTTTTTACCAGTCTAGTCGTTTAATTGACATAAAAAAAGAACCAATCTACACTATTTTTAATAGTCCAATTATATAGGTTGAGCTATTGCATATTAGACAGCGGTGTATAGGGTTCTTTTCACCCTCTTGGCCCTACAGCCCATGGTTTGGTTCAAATTAAAGGGAAATCTTCCCGTTAATTCGGTGCCTATGCGGCGGCAGAGGCGATTTAGCTGGAAAACCTCCCGCTAATCCGCTTGAAATTGTGTATATCTGCCATTGGGCCGCGATATAGATGGAGCTTTTCCAGCTAAATCCGATCCAAGGGTCAAGAGTGGTATATTAACGGGAGGTTTTCCCGTTAGTGTGTATACCCCGACGCTGGCGCTTTTTATCTACAATTGTGGATGTTAGCAACGTATCTGTATCTCCGAAACCAATTCACATCCTTATCTAACGCCAATTTTTTGTTTAACCTATATAGCAACATAATTAAGGAATGGAGGACCATCCGTTGAATTTTTCGATTCCGCTGGAAACGCAAGGCCGGAAATACCGCTACAAATACGAGGCGCTCTATCATGCGATCCGGGCGGCGATCCTGGACGGGACGCTGCGGGAAGGCACCCGCCTCCCCTCTTCCCGCGATTTGGCGGCAGCCTATGGCTTATCCCGCGGAAGTGTGGCGCATGCCTACGACCTGCTTCATGCGGAAGGCTACGTCCGTTCCGTCTTGGGGAGCGGGACCTTCGTGACCCGCGCCGAGCCCCGGCGGACGTTGCCCGGGCGGGCCGCCGCGGCCATTCCTTTGTCCCCCTGGGGACAAAGGGTGATGGAGCCGGCGGGGCCGCCGGAGGCGCTGGCCGCATCCGCTCCGCCGCATGGTCCGGACCCGGCCGGGACCATCTCGTTCAAGGATGCGGGGCCGCCCGCCGCCGGGTTCCCACAGGCGGCTTGGAAGAGCGCGCTCGCCTGGGCCGCGCGGGAGCGGGCTGCCGCGCCCGCGGCCCCGGGCGCGGCCGGCGCGGCGGAAGCCGCCGGCGACCCGGAGCTGCGCGCCGCCATTGCCGCGCATCTGCGGCGCAGCCGGGGCATTGCGGCAGAGGCGGAGCAAATCTGCCTGTTCCAGGGCTCGATGCAGGCGATTATGCTGCTCACCCAGCTGCTGCTGGGGGAGGGCGAGCCGGCCGTGCTGGAGGACCCGTGCTACCACGGGATCTCCAGGGCGGTTGCCGCCTGCGGAGGGGTGGCCGTCCCCGCCCCCGTGGACGGGGACGGCATCATCCCGCGCGACTGGGACGCGCGGGTGCTGTACGTCACGCCCGGCCGGCAGTTCCCGACCGGGGCGGTGCTGTCGCCGGCGCGGCGGCAGGAGCTGCTGGCCTGGGCGGCCAAGCGGAACGCGGTCATCGTCGAGGACGATTACGACACCGAGTTCCGCTGGCGCGGCCGCCCGCTGGAGCCGCTCAAGGCGCTGGACCGCGAGGATCGGGTCGTGTACATCGGGTCTTTCTCCAAGACGATGTTCGCCTCGCTGCGGATTGGATATGCCGTGCTGCCGCGCGGCCTGGTCGGCCCGGCCGTACGGGCCAAAGCCCTGTACGAGCCGGTTTCCCCCGCGCGGCTGGAGCAGCGCGCGCTCGCCTGCTTTATGCGCCGGGGCGATTACGAGCGCCATCTGCGCCGGATGCGCCGGATCTACAGCGCCAAGCACGAGCTGTTCCGTCAAACGCTGGCCGAGGTCATCCCGGAACTGTTTGGGCTGCGGATGGCCGAAGCCGGCTTGCTCGTCTATGCCGACTGGAAGCAGTCCCCGCCGGAGTACAGAGCGTTCCGGGAAGCGGCCAGACGGCGGGGAGTGACATTTCGCGACGGTGAGCTGTACAGGCTGACTCCGGGACCCCCCGCGGCCTGTTTCAGTCTTTCCCACCTGGACGACGCATCTTTGGTCGAGGGGGTATACCGCATGGGCCAAGCGTGGAAAGATATTTATGAAATGAAAAAATAAGAGTATAATCGGCTTAATCCGGTTTTAAGACCAGGTAATGAACTCTTTCGTTTAAATCCAAGGAGGTGAGGAGATGCTTCACATATCCCCGTCTTCATTTATTCTGAAGCCGGCCTTTGCCAAAATCGTGTGCGAGCCCGGCTGGAAATGGCATAAGCGGGAAAAGCCGCTGCAAAACTACGATTTGTTTTATGTATGGAGCGGAGAAGGCACGGTGGTGTTGAACGATCAACCGATTCCGGTCGGCCCGGGCAGCTGCTTTTTGTTCCGGAAAGGGGACCATACCAGCGCCACGCATAATCCTCAGCGTCCGCTGGTGTTAACGTACATCCATTTTGATATCGACGAACCGGTTCATGAAATTCCCGGCCCTTATCGCAAGCTGGAGGAGACGCTTGATTTTGAATATATGCTTTCCCGGTACGTGCGTTTGTTTCTGGTCAAAGCGTATGGCGCCGAGGAAGAGGCCCGGCTGATTCTGAAGCAGCTGCTCATTTACCTGTTGCGTGCCGAACGGGAAACGCCGAAAGAGAAGAAGGTCAGCAACCAGTTGAATGAAGTGATTCAAGAGGTAGCCAATTATTGCCTCCAGCATCCCGGATTACCGCATAAAGTGGAAGACCTGGCGGCCCGGGCCGGCTTGTCCCCGCGGTATTTTTCCATAAAATTCAAGGAAATCATCGGGCAATCCGTCCAGTCTTATATCATCAAGACGCGGATCGACCGGGCGCAGCATCTCCTGCTGCATGCGGGCATGAATGTAACCGAGGTGGCGGATGCGCTCGGGTACCGGGATATCTTCTTCTTCAGCCGCCAATTCAAGCAGTACACCGGCAAAAGTCCCTCCGAAATTCGCTGATTCGCAAAAAAATTTCTCCCGGGCTGTTTCACCCCAATTCTTGGCGGGTAAATCCATTTTATAGCCGGAGTCTGGGAGGAGGTGTTACATTATGGGGAAAAGACGGCGGATGCGCAACCGGGGAATTTCGGTGCCGGGCAGCAGCATATTCAGATATCGTTTCCGGCATTGGAGACGTCCCGAACGGGAAGAAGAAACCTGGTTTTAATACAGTTTAATATTAAGTCGGGGACGTATTTCCCGGTCTTCATATAAGTAATAAACCGAAAGAAACGGCCGTGCGGGGGGACCTGCCGGCCGTCTTTATTTGTATAACGAACGGTGAGTTATGAGCAGGGGGCCGGTTGGTTACTGCGGCGTCCCGCAATCGCAATTTCCTCAGCCTCCCGCCGAAATAGCGGCGTTTTGGGCACTAGCGATGCACTAACTCTAACATGAAAGAAGAGTGTGGTTAAAAATGGGAGCCCTATCTTACGCGTGGCGTAGCCTTTCTTTTTTTCGGGGAATTTCCTTTTGCCTTCCAAGACTTACCTGCATTGATGTAATCGAGTATGAATTCCTGTAAAAGGTCAGGCTTTCCGGCTGGTACTAACGTCTGAGAGGACTCTAACGGCTGTAGCAGCCGCTATTTAACGAAAAGTAGCCCTTTCGAAAATCTAACGGTCGTGAGCGCCGTTATTCTCTTGGATTCTCGCCTTAACAGCCTGTTTATGCGAAAATAAGCGCCGTGGCGACCGTTAGAATGGGAGATCGGCGTTTTCAGGACAAATAACGGCTGTGGCAACCGTTAGCGTCAATTTTCGTCTTTCTTGCAAGGCTGCTCATGCGACGGCGGTTAGGGAAATGGGGCACGCCGGAACCAACTCGCCACACCGAGGCGACAAGTTTCAAAATAAGCAGCGCCCTGTCAGGTTTGATGCAACTTCAGTGCGTTTTGGGGCGTTATTTTGACCCGATTCGGCTGCGGGGGAATCTTAGCGGTCAGAATGGCCGTTATTGCCCCGGTGTGGACCCCAAAATCAGGTTTGGTTCGCTTTTCCCCAGAAATTAGGCCCTGAAAAGACCTGAAAAGACCTGAAAAGACCTGAAAAGCCTCTATTTCACGCCGCTCAGCCGAATTTGACAAAATCGCGCCGCATCATGCCCTTATCTGCAAGGCGTTCAAGTTGCTTAATGCAATGCCAGTGTTGAGGTAGACGTCTGCATGATTTTTTCTAGTCTAGCAAGTTAGGCACGGGTTCCGACTTAAGTCCAGGTGGATTCCGGTCCGCAGGCTGTGTCCGGCGGGCTAGAGAACAATTATGATAGGGGTATCGGTTTTGTGAGAGGAAATACATAACGGCGGGGCCGGAAAATCGTGGACGCATCGGACCCGACCTTATCCTGGTTAGGAGGACAAAAATGAAAACGAAATACAAGCCCGCGGCTTTGGCGGGAGCAGCAGCCGTACTGCTTTTGTTGGCCGGATGTACGGAATCCGCGAAAGTGGAGGAGCATGTGAAGCAAATCGTAAGCCAGACGGCGGGAAGCTTGGAGCAAGCCGTCAGCAATACGGTGGACGCCCATGTGGGAAAACTGAAAGAGGACGGTGCTTCTCTGTCCTTGTCCTCAACCGCACAACCGGGCGGGGCGACCGGAATCCGGATGGAGAATGAGGTGGGAGATATCGCGATCCGGGCCGCGGAAGGCAGCGACCTCAAAATCGAGGCACAAATCTGGTCGGCGAACAAGCCGGCTAACCAGGATGTGTTGACTAAGGTGTTCGACCAGGCGGAGATTACGGTGACTTCCGAAGGCCAAGACCTGTATATCGCCGTACAAGCCAAGGAAGACCCCGGTATGAATCTGTGGAAATGGGCCGAAAAGAAATACGGGTTCTCGGATTTCAGCATCGATTATACGCTTGAGCTTCCGGAGAACATCGTCTCCTACGATATTACAAGCCAGGTTGGCGATGTGACCATGACCGGGCTTGAAGGAAGTTACCGCATCAAGAGTGAAGTAGGCTCCGTGCAATTGGCGGAAGCGGGAATTACGGGAGCTTCCGCTATCAACGCTTCCACGGGAAGCATTGAGCTCGGAATTGCACGGATGGACAAAACGGCGGATTTGCAGGTCGAGGCGGAAATCGGCAGCATCGAAGCGAAGCTGGCCGATTCCTTGAACTGCGAGGTCGAGGCCAAGGCCGAATTGGGCGGAATCAGCGGGGTTTCGGATGGCCGGAGCCGGCGGGGCAGCGGCGGACCGCTGTTGTCGCTGAACGCTTCCGTGGGAGCCATTACGGTACAGTAATGGCTCTTCCCCTTTTACAGCCCCATTAGGGTTGGTTGGTCGAGGGCGCGAAAAACCGTCCCAGCGGTTCGCCCATCCGGACCTTTTGGCCGACGGCCCTGCCGGGCAGCGGTTCGAAAGTGCCGGTTTCCATCAACAGGACGACGGTGGAGCCGAATTCAAAATAGGCCAGATCATCGCCCTGATTCCAGGCCGAGGCGGTTTCGTCGCTGTAGCGGATACTGCTGACGTTCATCGCCCCGACCTTGACCAAGGCGATCTCGCCGCGTTCATGGGACAGATAAGTAATCAGTCTTTCATTCCGGCTGAGCACGCCTTTCATATGCTTCATCCCGAAGTCGTTAACCGGATAGACTCTTCCTTTGATGTGCTCGCTTTCCAGCCGGGTACCTGCTACCGGCGCGTGAATCCGGTGGTAGTCGGTCGGGCTTAAATAGAGCACGAAGGCATATCCGTGCGCGTAGGCTTCTGTTCGGGGAGAATGATTCAACAAATCGTCCAGGGTGTAATCCTGCCCTTTTACATTAAAGATCGTGCCGGATTGAATCTCGCCCATAAACGTGATGAGTGCATCGACCGGGCTGATCAGTCCCCCGGGTTCCGGGTGGATCGGGCGCATCCCGCTCTTGAGCTTGCGCGTAAAAAATTCGTTTAACGTCCGGTATTCTTTCAGTTCCTTTTCCGCTTCATGCAGCGGAATCCGATAGGATTTGGCGAACCACGGGATCATGTGGCGGCTCGCCCCGGAATGCGAGAACCTGCCCATTAGCCCGGAGATCCACTTCCGGGAGGTTAGTTCAGTCATCCATTTCATCCAGTGTGCAGCCAAGTTGTTTCCTCCTAAAAATCAGGTTCAACGGGGTCGCCGGGACCCCGTTTCCACTTCCGCTTATATTGACACAGAATAGGCTCGAAATCAACCATGGAAGCGGTTGCTTAAAATTTTCCTTGCCTAAGCGGAAACATCTGGAGTATATTATTGGCAATCGCATAAGGGATACGGGGGCTTGAGTGAATCAGGCTGAGATGGCAGCATATTCCGCTGCGGACCGTTAATCTGAACTGGATAATGCCAGCGTAGAGAATCTGTCGTCCGAAATGCATGCTTTAGGATGTATTTCCCTGTGACTTAGCAGCCGCCTGAGCTTATTCAGGCGGCTTTTTTGTTTTATCCCGAACGATATGTTTACGAAAAAGGAGAGAGGTAGAGCATGAATCAAAATGGAAAAGAAAGCATTCAATCGACCCCGGGGGGTACGGCAGCAAAAAAAGGTTTGAAGCTGAGCGATATTCTGGTCACCGTGCTCGTTTCTTTGGTGATCGGGGTCGTCTATCATTTTTGGAGTTCCGTTTACAGCCTGGTGCCTCCGGTATTTTTTCAAGCGGATGAGCTTGTTTACGGCATGTGGTTTATTGCGGCGACGCTTGTGTTTCTGCTGATTCGCAAACCCGGGGTCGCTTTGCTGGCGGAGGTGGCGGCCGCCCATGTGGAGATTTTGTTCGGCAGCGAGTGGGGAATCCAACTCGTTCTCTACAGCGTTTTGCAAGGACTTGGAGCCGAACTGGTCTTCGCTTTGTTCCGCTACCGCAACTATTCGGGGACGGTGGCGGCCATAGCCGGGGTCGGATCGGCCATAGGTTCGCTCATTCCCGATATCTACTACGGTTATGTGGCAGACTATGAAACCTGGATGCTGTTCGCCAAATATGGCATGCGCGCCATAAGCTCCATGTTGTTTGCCGGGTATCTGGCTTATGCGCTGGCCAAGGCGGTCGAGGCCACCGGGGTTACGTCGCTGCTCCGTCCCGTTACCGCCAAAGACGTGGCGGCATTGGACGATTGAGATGGCCGGCCTGAAGGTGGATCTCCTGCCGGCGGATGAAGCGGAAACGCCGGTTTCCGAGCCGACGGCAGTAGAGGTAAGGGACCTCCGGTTAAAGTTCCCCGGCGAAGAAGCGTTTGTCTTCAAAGATCTAACGTTTCGGGTGCGGCGCGGCGAGAAGCTGCTGCTGCTCGGACCAAGCGGCAGCGGGAAATCCACCCTCCTGCAGGTGCTTTCCGGCATGATCCCCGAGCTTGTCGATGTCCCTTTGCGGTATTCGGAACGGGTGCTTCCCTCTTCCTGGGGCATGCTGTTCCAGGACCCGGACACCCAGTTTTGCATGCCTTATGTCGATGAGGAGCTGGCGTTTGTGTTGGAAAACCGGCGTGTGCCGCGTGAAGAAATGGTGCCGCGGATGCTGGATGTCCTGAGGAAGGTGGGACTCCGGCTGAAAGAGCTGCATGTGCCGATCGACACGCTGTCCCAAGGGATGAAGCAGCGGCTGGCCCTGGCGTCCATTCTGCTGATGGAGCCGGAGGTGCTGTTTCTCGACGAGCCGTCCGCCCTGCTCGATCCGGATGGACGGAGGCAGATCTGGCAGGCGGTGCGGGAGGTGGCCGAAGCGCGGACGCTGATCATCGTCGAGCATCGGATTGAAGAACTGCTGGAGCTGGAGCTCGTCGACCGGGTCGCCTTGTTTGGTCCGGAGGGCCGTCTGTTGGGACAGGGAACCCCGGAAGAGCTGTTCCGCCATTACCGCCAGGAGCTGCTGGCGTACGGGATCTGGCATCCGGGGGTATGGAACGGCTATATTTCCGCTTTCCCGGAAGCACATGGGCGCTGCATCCCGAAGGAGTGTGAGCGGGTGGCGAACCCGCATGAGCAAGCGATAGTCGTCCGGGGGCCGGGGCAAGTCGCGGAAAAGCAGGGGCAAGCCGTTCCGTTGATGCGGAGGGCAGCCGTGGAGCAACCCGTCATCGTCCTGTCGGACTTTCGCGGATTTCGCCAAGGTCGGCCGGTCATCCATGCCGGGCAGGCTAGCGTATACCCTGGGGATTTTATCGCGGTGACGGGGCCGAACGGGGCGGGGAAAAGCTCCTTGTTGCTTAGCCTGATGGGACTGCTCCCCTCGGAAGGGAGCTATCGGCTGTCCGGCAGAGACATGAGCTGGAGCAAGCTCCGCAAAAAGTTTGTTCAAGCCGCCGCCCGGGAGATCGGTTTTGTGTTCCAAAATCCGGAGTTTCAGTTTGTCGAGAACCAGGTAGCCAAGGAAATCGCCTTTTCCTTGCAGGAAGAGAAGACTGGTGCGGAAGAAGTATCGCGCCGGGTCGATGAGGCGCTGATCCGATTCGGACTCGCCGGTTTGGAGATGCGCCATCCGTATCAGCTGTCGCTCGGGCAGAAGCGGAGGCTGAGCGTGGCGGGCGCCGCCGTGCTGCAAAGACCGGTGCTGCTGCTCGATGAACCTACTTTTGGGCAGGATGCGGTGAATACCTTTGCGATTTTGGATCTATGCGAAGAGCTTCGGCGTGAGGGGACGGCTATCCTCATGGTCACGCACGAAGAAAAAATCGCGGAGACGGTCGCCACCCGGAAGTGGGAAGTGAGAGACGGGGTGCTGACCGACTGCGGATTGACGGAGCGGAGCGGGATGCGGATGGGGATGTGGCTGGACGACGCCGATCCGGCTTCCGCTCTGGGAACGGACATCCCGAAGGGCGAAAGGGTGAGCGTATGATGAAAGGCCTGTTTACCCCTTCGTACCGGACCTGGATGCATCGCGCCAATCCGGTTCTGAAGCTGGGAGGATCGATTTTGCTGTTCTTTGTCGCCCTGTTTACGCATCGCCCCGATTTTATGCTGTACCAGGCCGTCGTGTTCATTTTGCTGTTGTTTTGGCAAAGCGGATATGTGTTCTGGAAAATCCTTTTGGTGGTCCTGTCGTTCTTGCTGGTGTTTGTCTCGTCTTCCTCCACCATGATGTTGTTCGGCAAGGGGGAGACGCTGTGGTGGGAATGGGGACTTATCCGGGTCACGGAAGAAAGCTTTTACCGGGGGATCCATATCGGGCTCAAGTCGGTCACTTTGGCTGCGGAGGGATTGCTCTTTGTTTTGACCACATCCTCGGTGCGCTTATTCTACGCTTTGATGCAAAATGCAAAGCTTCCATCCAAATTCGCATACAGCTTCATGGCGTCCATCCGTCTTCTTCCCATGGTTTGGGAGGAGCTCCTTATCCGCAAAAATGCGCTGCGAATCCGGGGAGCACAGCGGCTGCGGGGCCCCCGCGGATGGATGGCGGCGATCCAGCTGTACGCGGTGCCGCTGCTCTCCCAAAGCATCCGCCGGGCCCACCGGGTGGCCGTGGCGATGGAAGCCAAAGCGTTCGACGGCCAAGGAGGAAGAACCTACTATTATCCCTCGGTCTTCACGCGGTTCGATCTGTTGATCGCCGCGCTTTTGCTCGGCGCTTTAGGCCTGGCGCTGCTGCTCGGCGGCATGCTGCCGGTTTTCCATATTGCGGATATCAGAAGCTTCTATCCGCAGTAATCGGGATTATCCCAAGCTGGCGGGACATGGTCCAACTTCTTCGTCATTTGCTTCATCCCGAAATATAAAACGGCTGCCCCATTACAGGAGGCAGCCATTTTGCTGTCCGGGCTCCCGGTCACCGCGGGGAAAACGGGGGTCATAAGCCCCGCTGCTCCAGCAAGTAGCCGGCAAATGCCATGGGCTGAATGTAAGTCTCCTTCCAGGTTTTTTCCATCCCGGCTTTGCGGAAACCGTAACGCTGGTCTCGACCATTGCATTCTATAAAGTAAGGATGGCCTTTGGAGGTGATCCCGATATCCATCCCAAGGTCTCCTAGCAGCGGCAGACTGGAGGATAGGCGTCGAGCCACCGCCAAGGCCAGCGCCTCCACATGGTTGATGATGGCGGGCACGAGATGCGCCGGGAGTACCGAGGGCAGCAGTTCCGTCGCGGGATAAGCGCCGCCGCCTCTGGCGATGTTGGAGACGAAGCTGCCCGGCGGCGCGGCTTTGGCGAAGAGGCCGGTGACCGTCCAGGTGCCCCGAAGCCCGCGCTGCACGGTTACGCGAAGATCGACGGGACGGCGTTCCACCTCCGCCAGCGGGATGCGCTCCTGGATCAGGTAAGGAACCGGGAGCCTCTGGCGTCTGAACCAGGCTGCGGCATCCTCCCGCTTCAGGCGGGTGGACGGCTGCGGAAAGGCTGCCTTTTTGGAGGAGGAATACAGAACCTCCCACACGCCGCCGGCGTCCCGCAGCCTCATGATTCCCCGGCCGACCGATCCGCGGACCGGTTTCAAAATAAGGTCGGAATACCCTCTCATCATCGTCTGCAGCGAACCGGCCGACGCGGTTACCGTTTCGGGCAGGTAGGGGCGCAGATCGGGATCGTTCCATAAAATCCGGTGAATAACGTCTTTCCCGTAACGATTATTCGTGTTGAATACGATTTTTCCCCGAGCGCTTAACGCCGCCAATTTGCGAAAGGCGATCTGTTCGCTGTACAGCGCCCGGTTATGAATGACGGACGGGATGGGCATGACGGTTTTGGCATAGTCCCGGCCGTTCCAGACATAGGCGATGCATTTGTTTTGTCTTAAGTCCATATCCCCGAGACGAAGAAAACAGGGGATTAGTCCGTATCTCCGTGCGGCTTCTTCATAGTTGCTAAGCGACTCCTGACCGGTCTTTCGCCGGGGGATCCCCCTGTACATGCTGGAATTAAGCAGAATACCGACATGGTTCTGTCCCATAGGTGTCTCCTCCTCGATACGGCTTCTTTTTTTACTATATGTGGTATGGGCCGGAAAGCGTGGACGACTGTACTCCGGCGGCAGCCTGTTTTCATATGTGCGGTCCGTGGCGGGGGCGCGGGTTTATGGATAAAGGATCTCAAAAGGGGGATGAAAATGGCAAATCGAAAGGTGGCGATCGTTACCCCGGGGTCCTTCGTCATTCCTTCCGGGCGCAGCAGCTCGGTGGAGCGGGTGGTGGAAAAGGTGGCGCCTCTGGCGGCCGGGCTGCTTGATGTGCGGATCTACGGAGTGGCCGGCTCGGGGCTTCCGACGAGAGGAGAGGTAGCCGGTGTCCCATGCTGGCGGCTGCCGGGAGGATCACGGTATATCCCTTCCATATTACACCACTTGAGAATATGGCGGCCGGATACGGTGGAAGTCCACAACCGCCCCGCGCTGGCTTACCGGTTAAAGGCAAAACTTCCGCACACCCGGGTTCTTCTCACACTCCATTCGACGACTTTCATTTCGCCGCCCCGCCTTCGGTCCGACCGGGCTTTACGTTATTTGGAAGCGCTGGACGGCCTGATCGTGAACAGCGATTATCTGAAGCGGGAGGTCCGCCTGAGGTTCCCTTCCCTCGCCAGGGAAATTAATGTCAACCCGCTGGGAGTCAGTCTCGATGATTTCGTTCCCCGCTGGACCCCGGCGGGAGAAGCGCTGCGGGAGGCCAGGTTGAAGGATTTCGGCTGGGAAGGCGCCAAAATCGTTTTGTTCGTCGGCAGGCTCATTCCTTCCAAAGGGGGACATCACCTGCTCATGGCCTGGGAGGAGATCGTGAAGGCGGTGCCTGAAGCTATTTTGCTTATTATCGGCAGTGCATTTTACGGGGATGACCGGGAGACGGGATATACGAAGAGGCTAAAGGCGATGGCTGCGACCTATGGCGGTTCGGTCCGTTTTCTGCCGTTCGTCCCGTATCCGAAAGTGGCCGACTGGTACAATCTGGCCGATGTTCTCGTCGTCCCCTCGGGGGAGGACGAGGCGTTCGGTCTGGTCAATGTTGAAGCCATGGCTTCGGCCGTTCCGGTGGTGGCGGCCCGGGTCGGGGGCATTCCCGAAGTCGTGGCCGACGGGAAATCCGGATTGCTTTATTCGCCGGCAGCCTGGAGAGAGCAATTGAGCGAACGCGTAGCGCACCTGCTCGAAGACCGGGATTTACGAAGAAGAATGGGCTGCTTCGGCAGGGAGCTTGCCAGGGAGCATTTTCGCTGGGATCATACCGCGGAGCGTTGGGTCCAACTGATTCGCGAGAGCTGAATATAACGGGATTCCTGCCTTCTACAGGAGTCTGGAGGTTTAAGGCGCGGGGATGTCCCCCGCGTCTTTCTTGTGCAGAAAGGTAGCCGTGCGGCTGTACGTTTGCCGTTGCAACCCCTCGGAAGCGACATACACTGAGGTATATGCTCAGTATAAACAGGACTGGGAGGTGACAGGTTTGATTCGTAAGCGAACATCCCGCATCCGAACGATCCGGAAAAAAACGATTCGTCCAAAAAAGCGGAAGCCGCTCGTCAATCATCCCGAGCCCCTGGTTTCTATCATTATTCCGGCCTTGAACGAGAAGGCCACGCTTCCTGCTGTCCTGCGTGAAGCGGGACGGGTTCATCCGAGAAGCGAGACGATTGTGGTGGCGAACGGGTCGACCGACGGAACGCCGGGTGTGGCGCAGAGGCTCGGCGCCAAGGTCATCTGGAGTCCTGACCCGCTCGGCCATGACGTGGGGCGTCGGGTGGGGGCGGAGGCGGCCAAAGGCCGTGCGCTCCTTTTCATTGACGCCGATATGGTCATTCCCGCCGGGCAGCTGCGCCCCTTCGTGGACGCCGTGCTTGAAGGCGGTGTAGACGTGGCACTTAACGGGTATTCCGGGCCGACGGACCGGCGGGAACCCCACCCGGTGGTCATCGCCAAGCATGTGCTGAACGCCTGGCTTGCCCGCCCGGACCTCCGGGGCGCCTCGTTGACCGCGGTCCCCCACGCGCTAAGCCGGAAAGCGCTGGAGACGATCGGTTTATCCGCACTGGATGTGCCGCCTCTGGCGCTGGCGCTGGCGGTGACCCGCGGGTTGGAGGTCCGGGCGATGCATACGGTTCAGGTGGGCAAATTAAACCCCCGCCGCCGCCGGAAGGGCCGACGCGATCTGCTGACCTCGCTGGTTTTGGGGGATCACTTGCAGGCCATCCACGGGCTGATTCGGGAAAAGGGCCCAAGGGGCGGTTATGACGATCTTGGACGATTGCGCGATAAGGTTAGGTGATCACATGAACCGCAAGGGATTTCGCCGGACCCCGCCGGCATACCGTGCCCATGGCACGGGACGGAATCGGAAAGGACCCGGCCGAACTCCGCTGCAAAAAAAACGCGCGGCGCCCGATGAAACCGGACGGCGGGGACGGATGGAAGCAGCCGCGAGAAAAGCAGGTTTTATGGCAGGCTCCCGCAGCGCCGCTCCGGAAAGCTGCGGACGATCGCTCCAGGAGGCCTTTAACGATTGGTTTTCCACAGCGGCCGAGCCGCGGGAGGGGAGCGGATGGGCCCGGGAAACCACGGACTGTGCTCTTGCTTTTCGTCAGGGGTATTCCCAAGGCTCGGGCATTCTTTGGAAGGAGGTCCCGCTTCCGCTGAAAAACCCCGCTTCGGCGGTCGTCACCGCAAGCAATGAGGAGAAGACATTGTCTCTCGTGCTCTCCGAACTGGAAAAGCTGCCGCTTCAGGAGATTGTTGTGGTGCTCAATGGCTGCACCGACAGGAGCTTCGAAGCCGTTTCCCGCCATCCTGGGGTGCTGAGGCTCAACTTTCCGATGCGTCTCGGCCATGACGTCGGCCGGGCGGTCGGAGCCAAGGCGGTTCGAGGGGAAACGATTCTGTTCGTCGACGGTGATCTTCCCGTCCAGGCCGAGGAACTGGCATCGTTTCTGCTGGCTGTCGACCGTGGGGCGGATATGGCGTTGAACGATATTTCACCCTTTCTCCCGCCCTTTTCCCAACATGATGAGGTAACCCGAAGCAAAACGTTTCTCAATCTGTCGCTGGGTCGCCCGGATTTGAAGGCCAATTCGCTGACGGCGGTGCCTCATGCCCTTTCCCGAAAGCTGCTCGACGCCATCGGAACCTCGGCCTTGGCCGTTCCCCCGAAAGCCCAGGCTCTGGCGATAGCCGGCGGCTTTGAGGTAACGGCTCCCGCCGCGGTCAACGTCCTGCGCAAAAACCGGATACGCGCCGGGAATACGGGCGCCGGGAACGCTGTGGCGAAGCTGATCGTGGGCGACCATATCGAGGCGTTGGGGACGGTGATGCAATGGAAGGGAATCCGGCTCGATACAACGCGGCTGTCGCGAAGCGAGCTGGCGAAAGCGAGGAATTTTAGATGAGTGAGTTCGGTCTGACCAGCATTATCATTCCTTCCTATAACGGGCTCCATCTGCTTCGTTCCTGCGTGGAGTCGATCAGGCGCCACACGGAAGTTCCTTATGAAATCATCATCGTGGACAACGGCTCCTCCGATGAAACGGTGGCTTACGCGGTGCAGGAGAAATTGGCGCTGTTTGCACTTCCCGGGAACAAGGGATTTCCCGAGGCCTGCAACCGGGGAATGTCGATCGCCTCAGGGGATCAACTGCTCCTGCTCAATAACGATGTGCAGGTGCAGCCGCGCTGGCTCTCCAACATGTTGGCGGCGCTCTGGAGCTCCGGGAAGGTGGGACTTGTCGGCCCGGTCACCAATTTCGCCAGCGGCCAGCAGCAAATCGATCTGCCGTGGTCCGGAGAAGCGGATTTTACAGCGCTCGCGGAGCGGCTGAACCGGCCGGATTCTACGAAATGGCAGGAGGTCCGCCGTCTTATCGGCATGTGTCTTTTAATGAAGCGGGAGGTGCTCGAAAGAGTCGGCTATTTGGACGAACGCTTTTCACCGGGGCATTATGAAGATGATGATTACAGCTACAGGGCAAGACAGTATGGTTACAAGCTGCTCGTATGCGGGGATACCTTGGTCTACCATGCGGGGAGCGCCAGCTTTAAAAACGAGAATCCGGAGAGCTGGAACAACCTGATCAGGAGAAACCGAAAGCTGTTTATCGATAAATGGGGAGTGGATCCGTGGGAGCTCATGTAGTCCGAAATCCTGGGGAAACCCGCCCCCATATCAAGGAACTTCACTGGGAGGGAAACTCATGAAAGGTGTGATTTTGGCGGGAGGCACCGGTACACGTCTATACCCGCTAACCCGGCTGATCAACAAGCATCTGCTTCCTGTCGGGAATCATCCCATGGTTAGTTACGGGATAGAACGGCTGCGTCAAGCCGGAATCACCGATATTCTCATGGTGATCGGAAAGCAGTCGGGTGGATTGTACACCCAATATTTCGGGAGCGGGGAACATTTTGGAGTGAACTTGACTTACCGGGTACAGGAATCGGCGGGGGGCATCGCGGAGGCGCTGGAACTGGCGAAAGGATTCATCGCTTCGGGCGAAAAATTCGTGGTTCTCCTGGGCGACAACCTGTTTCTGGACGACTTGACGTCCTACGTGGATAAATTTAAACGGCAGCCGCCGGGCAGCGCCAGGGTTTTGCTTAAACCGGTAAAGGATCCTCAGCGGTATGGGGTTCCGGTTTTTGACCCGGACCGTCCGGATCTGATCTCCTATATCGAGGAAAAGCCCCAGAACCCGAAATCGAATTATTCGGTCACCGGTATTTATATGTATGACGACGCGGTATTCGGGTGGATTCAGGGAATTAGCCGGTCCGCGCGGGGAGAATTGGAAATTACGGATGTAAACAATCGGTATGCCCGTGACGGAAAGCTGGAATACGACGTATTGCAGCTGTGGTGGGGAGATGCCGGGACCTTCGAATCGCTGAAGGAGGCCGCCGAGCATATGAAAGGGGTACTGCCCTAACAAAGGAAGGGAGGAGGATGTGGATGCGAGCCAGACACCCCAGGGGGCTACCCAGGCTCGGCTCGCGGCGCCGCCCGGGACGAAGGAAGCCCGGCCTGACCGCAGCGTGGCGCAAACATCGCCGCGCCGCAAGCCGCAGGTCCGGACGGAACCGGAACGGGAGTCTCCGGGCCGGCTCGCGGCAAGGAAGCGGGGCCTGGGGCCGGAGGAAAGAGCAGGAGGGCGGCGCTTTAACGGAAGCGGCAAACCGCGAGGGGGGAGCAGGAGCTGGCGGCGCCGGGCCGCCACCGCCCTCCGATCCGCCCTCCGGCATAACCGCCGGCCTGCCGCCGGACGGGTCTTCCGCATCGGCTAACGGCAAGAAGTTTGCCCTGCTGGAGTCGGTCAGGGCCGAAGCCTATGATGAAGGTTACCGTCAGGGACTGTTCGACGGCGGCGAAGCGCGGGTGGGACGTCAGCTTCCCCGTCATATGATCCTGCCCGAGCTTGGACTGGATGACGTAATTTACGCGGGGCTGGGAGCGCTGTCTTCCTTGTTGGTACGGCTCAAATCACCTTCCGAAGTGTATGACGCCTTCGATCGGGCTTTGCTCGCGCGAAAACCGCTTTCCCTCGTCCGCTTGGGCGACGGAGAACTGCTCACATTGGCTCACGATACCGTCCTCCCGGCCGAACTGGTCAAGCGGTACGGTTCGTTTCTCCCCTATGCCGGGGTTCATTTGCCGGATCCTGCGGCTCGGGAGGCGCTTGCCGGCGCGCTGCGCCGAGCCGATGTGATCGGTGTGCCGGAGTCGAGGCACCCTTTTTTTCAAGGTCTGCTGTTTCCGGTTCTCCGGCATTACGGCCTGAATTATCGAACGCTGATGATGACGTCATCAACGATCAATTATGCGCTGAATGAGGAAGGCTGGCTCCGAAGACTGATTGCCGGGCGCGGCTTGCTCCTCGTCGGCAACACCGCGCCGGCTTTGGCCGAGCGGCTGTCGGGCGAAGGCTTCCGGATCAGTGGCGTGATCTCCCCGGTCAACGGGGTCCATGACGCAAACCGGGTCGTCAGTCAGGCGGCGGGGATCGAATTCGATCTTGCCCTCGTGGCCGCCGGCATCGCCGCCGTGAGCGTGTGCGTCGGCATCGCCGCCGAGTGTGGAAAGACCGCGCTGGATTTCGGCCATCTGGCCGACAAACTCGTGAGCGGGGAGGTCCCGTTGAATTGATGAATGGAGGTGGAGGGCCGGATGCCGGATCGACAGGCTGATTTTCACAGAGGATATGAAGCGGGGTACGCCAAAGGGGTCGCGGCAGGGAGGCAAGGCTTCGGCGAGCGTTTTGACGGGGTCAGCATCATTATCCCCACTTTCAACAAGAAAGAAATGCTGCTGGAATGCCTGGACAGCATCGAGGCGTTTACCGATTACCCCTACGAGCTTATCGTCGTTGATAACGGGTCACGGGACGGTACGGCGGAGGAACTGCGGAGGCGGCGCGGTCCGCTTCGCCTTGCCGTTAACCAGGCCAACCTGGGATTTGCCCGCGCGGTCAATATCGGCCTGATGATGGCCAAGGGGCGCTATCTGGTTCTGCTGAACAATGATGTGCTGGTTACGGAGCGATGGATCGTCCAACTGTTAAGATGCCTGCGGGAATCCCCGGATGCCGCCGCCGTCGGTCCGGTTACAAATTACATTAGCGGCGAACAGCAGATTGAGACGGCGTACGGCGATATCACGGGAATGCGCGCCTTCGCGGCCGCCCATAACCGGAGCGATCCGGGAAAGTGGCGTGATGCGGACCGGCTAGTTGGATTTTGCCTGCTTTTTCCGCGGAGTACTTTTGAACAAATCGGGTATTTTGACGAGGGTTATGAACTCGGTAATTTCGAGGACGACGACTGGATTCTCCGGCTGCGGCTTCAAGGGAAAAAGCTGAAAATCGCCGGGGACACCTTCGTTCACCACTATGGGAGCATGACGATGAAGGAACTGGGCGAACGGAAGTTTGCCGAGGTGAACGTCAAGAACGGCGGTTTTTTCGAGGAAAAGTGGGGCCGAATCCATGCGTATTTGTCAAGCCGGGAAGAGGGGCTGAGGTCAGGCGGAAGTTTCCTGCGCATGCCCGATTTTTATCCGCCATTCTGCTGGGTCCGGAGCGCTACGGGACGGATTTACTGGCTTGAAGCCGGTACCCGCAGACTTCTGGCCCCGCAATTGATGACAGGGAGCATCCGAGAGCAGGCCGTGCGGTTGTCCGTCGTTGATCTGCTGCAGATTCCCGTCGGGCCCGAAATTTCAACCCCGGAGGAACTGTTTGGCTTGCAGCGGAAGCAAAGGGAGCAACTGGCGGTATTTCAGGATGCGGAAGAGCGACTCTATATAAACGACCGGGGAACGCGCCGGGAAATAGTTTCGGCCTATACCAGCCGGGTCTGGGGGCTGCCGCTGCCGTCTTCGCCTTCACCGGTTACCGGCCCCGGGTTGTCCGAGTTACCCGAAGGCCATCCGGTTTTGCCTCCCGTCGTTCTGGCATCGGATGTGCTGTAACCCAGAAGGGCGAAGGAACGGCCCCGTTCTTTTCGGCATATGTTAAAAAAGGATCGTACCGGCGGAAGGTCATGGTTCCTGCGGGGAAATCCGAGCTCTTAGTTGGAGGAATCAGGATGGAGCAAAAAATATCGGAGATCATCGTTCATATGTCAAATTCCCACCAGCAAATGGCGCGAATCATCGATGCCGAACGGGAAGTCGCCGTCCGCATGGCTCAGATTGTGCATGCCATTCCTGATGGGGAACCGGCTTTCGATGGAACGCCGGGCTTGCTGGAAAATACGGGTCGCGTAAACAAGAGCGTGATCTCCTATTTGAATGCCATTGCGGATCTTCAGGAGGCCATGGCCGAAAATCTCGGCCTCGTTCTGAAGGAGATTCGGGGGCAGGAGGAAGAGTAGGATGAGGATTGCGGGGATGATGGGATGAGCAGAGAACAGGCGTATTTGCAAATACTGGACGCCGCCTCCAAAATCCAGTGGAATGTCGCGATGATTTTGGAAGCGAAGGCGGTGGAGGCGGAGAAGGTTCGCAACTGGATATTGAATCATGTGCACGCGCACAGCTTCGAAACGCATGAGAAGCAGTTATCCGACCCGCTGGATGTCCATGAACAGCTCGTGGAGGTGATCGAGGGGCTCACCAAGCTGCAGAACGGATTGTGCAGCAATTTAAAGACGGTTCTTCCTCCGGAAGAAGAGGAATCCGGGGGGGACGAAGGCGGTTTTGGCGGCTTGTTCAGCGGCAACTTTGACCTGGAGGATTCGGACAAATGACCTGGAACCTTCAGGAAGAAGAAGCAGTGAAACTCAAATTAATCGAGTCGATTGCGAAAAGCCAGATGGCGATGGCCCGCATTCTGGATAGCTTGGCCGATGTCTCCGTCCACTCCGGGGAAACGGCCCGGCATTTGGCCGCCAATATCTCCATTCTGGCAAAATACCAAGACGCGATGGCGCGGACGGTATGCGGCATCCGCGTGCATCGGGTAAATTACGGAACTCCTTCATCGCCATGGATTATGAACTTGTGCTATCCAGCAGCATCCGCTACCCGAGGAGAACAGGAGGATCAGTGAAAACATGACAACGATGACGAAATTGCGGCGGAGACGCCGGCTTAAAACAAGAAAGCTGGTTAAGGGACGGGTGCCCAAGCGTAAACGGCTTGTGCGGCGCAGCCGGAGGCTTGGCCTGCAGCGGGTACGCAAAAGACAGCTTCGGCGCAAACGCCGCCAGTATTCGGCTCCCGCTCCCGCCCCCGCTCCTGTCGCACTTCCGCCCGTTCCGGAGCAGCCATTGCCCCAGAGCGTGCCCGCCGCTCCGGAACCGCCCCCGCCGACGCCGACCGCCGTTCCGGAAGATCCGGCCGCTTATGAACAGGCCTACAACGAAGCGTACCAGGAAGGATTCAATTCCGGCTTTGCCAAAGGATATGAAGACGGGCATACGCTGGCTTATACCGAGCGCGTTTAGTCCGGCTATCGGCAGCGTTCCGTCAGGGAGCCCTCTATTCCGATCATTTCGGGATAGGGGGTTCTTTATTTTTGGCCTATTCAGGCATTCGCCAATTTCTCAGGCTACCGGGTAGTCGTCCATGATGCACGTGTCCGTGGAGCATATATTTATAGGGACCCAGGAAATAAAAAAGGATAGGATGAATGCCTTGAACAACGTAATGGATGAGAGATCCGGAGACGAATACCGGGCCGGTTATACCGAAGGCTACCGCTTCGGGGGATGCAAGGCGGTTCTCGCCCGCATTCCGTATTCCCCCATTCTCAAACGGAACCTCCGCGTGCTCTATGTTCAGCAAGGGTTTGATGCGATCGACGGTGGTGTGGCCGAGGCGCTTCGAACGATTACGGAAGAATGCATAGTGGCTTCCCCCGATACGATGCTTCAGGCCGCCGCCAGCCACCGTCCCGATCTGGTGCTTGTCATGAACGCGCTGCATGTATTCCCGGAGAACCATGCCGATCAGATTGTGCAAATTCGTCAAATGGGGATCCGGACGGCGGTTTGGTTCGTGGACGATCCTTATTTCACCGAAGATACGGTACGTCTGTCGCAATATTACGACGCCGTATTCACCCACGAACTGGAGTGCGTCCCGTTATACCGGAAAGCCGGGTGCGGGCACGTGCACTATCTGCCGCTCGCCGCGGACCCTGCACTCTTTCGCCCCTTGCAGGTTTCCCGGGAGCATCAGTATGACATCTGTTTTATCGGCAACGCGTTTTGGAACCGGGTGGAGCTGTTTGACCAATTGGCGCCGTACTTGCAGGGCAAGAGAGTATTGATCGCCGGAGGACATTGGGATCGTCTTCCTAATTATGAGCCGCTGTCTCCTTTTATTCGCAACGGGTGGATTCCCGTGGAAGAAACGGTGTCGTTCTATAACGGAGCCAAGATCGTGATCAATATGCACCGGCCAACCGACGCCGGTCACGACAACCGCAACTCCCACAATGTGCCGGGTTCCTCAATCAATCCAAGAACCTATGAGATCAGCGGATGCGGAACGCTTCAGATCACCGATATCCGCCAGGATCTGACCACCTATTACCGGCCCGGATATGACATCGAGACGTTTCAGGACGCGGACGAACTTCGGAACAAAATCGAGTACTATTTGACCCACGAGCACGAACGGCTTCAGATCGCTTGGCGGTCTCTCTGGACGACGAGAAGATATCATACGTTCACCGACCGCCTCCACCGGCTGCTCGGGGCGGTGCTAGCCTGAGGGCGGAAGCTTTGGCAAAAATAACAGAAGGAGTGACGAAATGACCACAATAGTTTATTCGCCTGCGGGCGGGGAACTTCTGACCTCCCAGGAGCGGGGAAGACAAAACGGGTTGAGAGACGGATACTTCGAAGGATACTTGCGGGGGCGCTCCAATGCGATTGTGGAGAAGGTCAAACCGCAATTTCCGTTCCGTCCGGTCCGAGTGCTATATGTCGGTTCCGGCAAGGGCTTTCCTTACTCGCCGATCGATGAGGCCGTAATATCCACTCTGCGCCAGCTGACCGCGGAGACGATCATCTGCGATTCGGGCGTTCCCCTGCCCGAGCTTGCGGCTTCAACCCGGCCGGATCTGGTGCTCGTCCTGGACGGAATGGAGCAATCGCTGGAGCAAATCGATCAGGTGCGTTCGCTCGGCATCCGGACGGCCGTATGGATGACCGACGATCCATATTACACCGACATCACTTTTTCGATGGCTCCCCATTATGATTATGTGTTCACCCTGGAACGCAACTGTATCGACTTATACCGCTCCATGGGATGCCCTAATGTACATTATTTGCCGTTTGGAGCGTTTCCCGATCATTACCGGCCGATTGTAACGCGGGTGCCCGATACTCGGAACGTCGGCTTCATCGGCTCCGCTTATTGGAACCGGGTGAACTTCTTTCAGCCGATCATCGGGCCGCTGATGGATCGGGGGTTGAATATCAACGGGATCTGGTGGGACCGTCTTCCGGAATACGAAGCGTATTCCGACCGGATCGAGCTTGGCAAATGGATGGGGCCGTTAGAGACGTCGGGAGTATATGGCAGCACGAAAATCATGATCAATCTCCATCGCTCTCCTTTTGAAGATGATACGAATAAGAACGCGGCCGGCATTACCGCGGTATCTCCGAATCCCCGAACCTTTGAAATATCGGCTTGCGCGACGCTGCAAATGGTGGATGCCCGGGACGATCTGGCCTCCTTCTATGTGCCCGGCGTGGAAATCGAGACGTTCACGTCGCCGCAAGAACTGCTTGAGAAAGTGGATTTTTACCTGACCCATGAAAAGGAGAGACAGGAAATCGCCCTCCGGGCCCTGGAGCGAACGTATCGGGAGCACACGTACGGCAACCGGATCGACGAGATGCTTCGCATAATCTTCGGGTAACTTTGCGCGAAGACGGACCTGATCAGGGGGCGGCAGATCCTCACAACGATTCAGAGGTGATCGAAGATGTCGGAACGAAAAAAGCTGATGCTTTTTTCACATGTATGCAATACCCGGAGTATTACGGGCGCGGAAAAACTGCTCTTGTTTCTGGCCAGGAAGCTGTCGCTCCATTTCGATTGCGTCATCGTAGTTCCGCAGGAGGGTATCTTGTCAAAACTCGCCGGGGAATACGGCATCCGGGTCCTTTATTATGAGACGCCTATGCTTTATACCATGTGCGCCCCCGACGCCCTTCTGAACCGGGATGCCCAGCGATTGAAGAGCCATCCGGCCACGGCGGGACTGGCGGGCCTGCTCGTTCAGGAAGCTCCCGCTTACGTGTTCGTCAATACGAGCGTGAACATTGTGCCGACGATGGCCGCAAAATCCCAGGGAATCCCGGTCATCTGGCACATTACGGAGATCATCCGGGAGAATGCCCATACGGATGGGGCCGTGGCGATTATCGATCGATACAGCGACTGGATTATCGGGATTTCGGAAACCGCGGTCCGCCCTTTTCAAGGTAAGCCCGCGGAATCCAAAGTAAGTCTGCTGTACCCCTCCTGGGGAGAGGAGTTCCATCCGGACCAATGGCCCCTCAAACGGCTGGCCAAACGGAAGGCTTGGGGCATCTCCGCCGATGCGAAGGTGATCGGCTATATCTCTTCGTTTCTGATCGCCGAGAAAGGTGCGGATCATTTCGTCGAAGCGGCGTCGCGGCTGGCGAAGCTTCACCCGGAGTTGTATTTTGTCGTAATCGGAGGCGAGGTGGACCGGACCTACTACGTCTCCCTCCGGAAGACCGCCGCCGATTCGGGACGGAGCGCTCAGTTTATCTTCATTGATTACGAGAAGGATATCGAAGGAGCCTATTCCGCGATGGATATCGTGGTCATCCCGAGCCTGCTCAGCGAAGGGTTCGGTATGACGGCGATGGAAGCGATGATCTTCGGCAAACCGGTGGTGGCTTATGCCTCCGGAGGGCTTCGGGAAATTCTCCAATTTACGGGAAATGAGCGGTACCTTGTACCGACCGGGGATAAAGAAGGGTTAACGGCCAAGATTTCGGAACTGCTGGAACTGCCGGATGCATTGCAGCAAGTCGGTTTGGAAAATCAAAGGCGAGTGGAGTCGATATTCGGCTCGGTGGCTTATGAGAACCGGTTGCTCAGCATATTGGGACATATTTCGACCCTCTCCGGGCAAATCGTTCCGATCGAGGAAGTTTTATATACTGCTCCGGAGGATTCTCCGCCTTTGCCTGAGCCGATCGGGCCCGTACCGTCAGCACCGGAGCCGGCGCCGCGAAATCGGCGGCGCCGGAGGGGGAGACGCGCCGGATGGCTGCGAAGGAGAAGGGCCCGTTCCTCCGCAATCCGGAGGGCAAGACGAAAACCGCGACGGAGCCGCCGCGCGGTGAGGCGGCGGCGTTCCCGGCGCAAAGCGTCGGCCAAAAGGTAACCGTAAAGGCAGACTAAACCATTTAACTTCAGGGGGTGGGAATTAAGGTGAAGGTCTTGACGATCCTGGGGACGCGTCCGGAAATCATCCGCTTAAGCCTGATTATTCCCTTGCTGGACCGGTATGCGAGCAAACATGTTCTGGTTCATACGGGCCAAAACTTTACGGCCAGCCTGAGCGGTATTTTTTTTGAGCAGCTCGGTCTCCGTTCGCCCGATTATGTTTTGCAGGACCGCCAGGCTTCGCTCGGCGGGCAACTGGCGGCGATGTTCTCCCAAGTGGAACGCATTTTGCAGCAGGAGCAGCCGGACCGTGTGCTGGTCCTGGGCGATACGAACAGCGCCTTGTGCGCCATCCTTGCGGAACGGATGGGCTATCCTGTCGTGCATATGGAGGCGGGCAACCGCTGCTTTGATTTGGAAGTGCCGGAGGAGAAGAACCGGAAAATTATCGATGCGATCTCCTCTATAAATATGCCATATACAGCCCAAAGCAAAAGCCATTTGATCGCCGAGGGCTATCCGAGCCGAAACATCGTACTGACCGGCAATCCGATTTACGAAGTGATGCGCCATTACGAGAAAAAAATCGCAAGCAGCGACATTTTGGAGCTTTTGAACCTCAGGCCCGGCGACTACTTCCTGGTGACGACCCACCGGGCGGAGAACGTGGATCGGCCGGAGCATTTACGCGAAATCATGTCCGGCTTAAATAAGGTGGCCGAGACTTACGGGCGGAGGCTTATATGCAGCATCCATCCCCGCACCCGCTCCAAAATCGCAAGCGATTTGCGGATGGAAATGCATCCGCTCGTTGAATTTCACGAGCCCTTCGGCTTTTTTGACTTCGTCCGGCTGGAGGAGCAGGCTTCCTGCGCTTTGACCGACAGCGGCACGGTGCAGGAGGAATGCTGCATCATGCAGGTTCCGACGGTCACCTTGCGCAGGACGACCGAACGTCCCGAGACCGTGGACTGCGGAAGCAACATCGTTTCCGGTCTGGATGCCGAGCGTATCGCCCGGTCGGTGGCGCTCATGACGGAGATGGATCGGAAGTGGGAATGTCCGGAGGGATACCTGGCGGAAAAGGTGTCGGAGAAGGTTGTTAAATTTCTGCTTGGAGGGAAACGGCATGTTTGAGAATAAACGTATTTTGGTAACCGGGGGTACCGGTTCCTGGGGACATGAGTTAATTACGCAACTGCTTCCGCAGCAGCCCCGGGAGGTGATCGTCTTTTCCCGGAACGAGTCCACTCAAGTAGCGATGAGCCGCCAATTTGAAGATGACCGGTTGAAGTTCTGCATCGGGGATATTCGCGACAAAGAGGCGCTCATCCAGGCCTCCCAGGGCGTGGATTACGTGTTTCATCTCGCGGCCTTGAAGCATGTGCCGGTGTGCGAGGATCAGCCTTACGAAGCCTTGAAAACGAATGTCATCGGGACGCAAAACGTGATTGAAGCCGCGATTGCCAATGAAGTGGATAAGGTGATCTACATCTCTACGGATAAGGCGGCGAATCCGTCCAACTTTTACGGAATGACCAAAGCGATCGGGGAGAAGCTGATCGTTTACGCCAACCTGCTCCGCAGCAAAACCCGCTTTGTCACCGTACGCGGCGGCAACGTGCTCGGTACGAACGGCAGCGTGGTCCATCTGTTCAAGAGTCAGATCCGTCAAAAGGGGCAGGTCACGATTACGGATATGAAAATGACCCGCTTCTTCCTGACGCTCCGCGACGCGATATCGCTCTTGTTTAAAGCTTCCGTGGAAAGCGTCGGCGGCGAGATTTTCGTGATGACGATGCCGACTTGCCGGATTGTGGACCTGGCGGAGGTACTGATCGAGGATTCGGGTGTGCTGGGTGTGAAGATTACGGAAAGCGGCATTCGGCCCGGGGAGAAAATTCATGAGATTCTGATGAGCGATTTCGAAAGTATGACGACTGTTGTTTACGATGACGCCTATCTGGTCATTTTGCCGACGCTGAACATCCCGGGCTTGCGGGAGCATTACCGCCATTGTTCTCCGGTTTCTTTCAGCAGCTTCAGCTCGGAGCATAATCTCATGTCCAAAGAGGATATCCGGGGCATTTTGCGGCGCGGGGGGTTCCTGTCATGAAGCTGCTTGTTGTCGGGGGGAACGGAATGGCCGGCCACGTGCTGGTAGACTATTTCCGGCGCCAGGGACGACACCACGTGTTTTATACGAGCCGGGATCCGAAGGATCCCCAAGGGCTCTACCTGGATGCGGCCGACAGCTTTATGGTGGAAAAAGTAGTCGAAACCGTCCGTCCGGATATCGTAATTAATGCGGTAGGGGTGCTCAACCAGTTTGCCGAGCGGGATAAAATCAACGCCTACCATATCAACGGTTTTCTGCCGCACCGCCTGCAGCGGGCGGCGGACTTGACGGGCGCCCGGCTGATTCATATCAGCACCGATTGCGTTTTTGAGGGAACGCGGGGCGCCTACAACGAGGAGGATGAGCCGGACGGCCGCAGCGTGTATGCCGTAACGAAAGCGCTCGGGGAAATCCGGGCGCCCGGCCATTTAACGATCCGGACCTCGATTATCGGTCCGGAAATCCGGACCCGGCGCATCGGGCTCATGAACTGGTTCATGAGTTCAAGCGGCGAGGTGTCCGGGTATACGCGTGTCATGTGGAACGGGGTTACCACACTGGAGCTGGCGAAGGCGGTCGATGCGGTGATGGATTCGTCCCTCTCCGGGCTGATTCACCTGGCCCAACCGGCCCCGGTCAGCAAGCATGATCTGCTTTTGTTGATCCGGGAGACCTGGAATCTTAAGCATATCACCGTCGTTCCAAGCGATACGCCCGTCCAGGATCGGACGCTGGTATCGACCCGCACCGATTGGACCTACCAAGTCCCTCCTTACCGGGAGATGCTGAAGGAGTTGGAGAGATGGATGAGAGAACGCAAGTACTGCGCGGCAAGCTGATTCTCATCACGGGCGCCTCGGGATTTACCGGACAACATGCCTGCCGCTACTTTTCTTCCATAGGCATGAGGGTGGCCGCGGTGGTGCGGGAGGATCCCGGGCAGGCGAACCAGGGCGGGGTCACCTACCACCGCTGCGACCTGCTATCGTCCGAACAGGTTCGGGAAACGGTGAGCCGGATCGGGCCGGATTACGTTTTGCATTTGGGAGGCAAAAATTCCGTGCCGGAGTCATGGAAAGACCCGATTCTTTACATGGAATCCAACGTGCTCCCCGTTTTGTATTTACTCGACGCGCTGCGGGATCATCCCGATTGCCGTACGCTTTTGGTGGGATCGCGGTTATCCGGGCCGCCGATTTCTTCTTCCTATCGTCCCCACCATCCTTACGGGCTGAGCAAAAGTTTGCAGAAGCTGGTCGCGCTGTCCTGGAAAGAGCTGTTCGGCCAGAACGTCATTCTGGCCGAACCCGGCAATTTGATGGGCCCCGGCCGTTCGACGGGCTTCTGCTCGCTGCTGGGCGGCCGCATCGCGCAGGAGGAAAGAGGAGGGGGGAATCCCCCTTTTCGCGTCTCCTCCCGGCAAGAACGCAGGGATTTCCTGGATGTCCGGGACGCCGTAAGGGCCTATGCCTTTTTGCTGGCTCATGGTTCAAGCGGGGAAATCTATCAGGTTTGCTCGGGAAAGCCCAGAACGCTCGAAGAAGTGACGAACATGATGATAAGCCTTTCAGGCAGCGGGATGGCGGTGGAATGGGGGGATAGCCCGACGGCCGATTCCACGGCCGAGGCGATCAAGCCGGAGTATCTGGAAAGGATAGGATGGGCCCCCCTCTTCTCCCTCCGGACTTCCCTGGAAGATATAATCCAATACTGCCGGGATACGGAGGAAGGAGGAGAATGAGATGCTTCCCGTAGTTACCATCGTCATTCCTTTCTACAATTGTGCCTATATCGATCAGGCTATACAGAGCGCGCTGAACCAAACTTATAAGCCTTTGGAAATCATCGTGGTGGATGACGGTTCCACCCGGCATGTCGACCGTCTTGCCCCCTATCTTTCTTCCATCAGTTATTTGGGGAAAGCGAATGGTGGCACGGCCACGGCGCTGAACCACGGCATCCGGCATGCTTCAGGCGAATATATCGCCTGGCTCAGCTCGGATGATTTGTTCTACCCGGATAAAGTTGCTCGTCAAGTAGCATTTATGAGAGAGCAGCGCGCACGAATTTCACATACGAATTTTAATTATATCGATCAAGCCGGAAAAGTGACTGAGTATCATGTTTCTCCGGGTTTCAAGGCTATGACCGATTTCTACCGCAGTTTTTTGAATGCGAATCCTGTTAACGGATGCACGGTGATGGTGAAGAAGGAGTTGTTTCAGGCGATCGGCTTGTTTGACGAAGGGCTTCCTTATACGCATGACCTTGATTTTTGGATTAGGGCGATTAAGAGCGGCACGTGCTTTCCGTTCTTGAACGAAACGCTGACAGCCTACCGCTGGCACGATGCTATGGGGACGCTGCGGCATCAAGAGAAGGTCATGCCGGAGTACTTGAGCACGCAAAGCCGTTTTAGAGAAGCGATAATTCAGCTATTGTCACGAACGGATATATAGCAGTCTATCAAATCAAGAAGTTAATCTACCTCCTTTCGCCCCTTTTGCTATTCTTAGAGAATTCGTCCAACCCTTTTCTAGCACACTGCATAGAATAGGACTAGAAAGGAGGTAGAAAACAAATGCCAAACTTTTTAGTAGACAGTCAGCTTTCTCAGAACGCTTCGTTCGCGAATGCCATTTCAGAACCGGCGTCAACGACGCCGGCGCTGTTCGGCACGCTCGGGTTGGACACGTCGGAGGCAGGCCCCAACCTGCGTGTCCATTTCAGCGCTACCGTTACGCTGAGCGCCACCATCGCCATTCTTGTCCCTGTAACGATCACGATCAACCGAGTTATAGGTGGTGTTTCGACAACGGTCTATACGGCCACCAAAACGTTGCCGGTCGGAACGCTGCTGCTGACGACGGATGTCATTACGATTAGTGGTATCGACATCCCGCCGGCTGCTGATTTCATTAGCTATCGAGCTTTTGTCAGCATTCCAGCGGGCTTGGCCGTCATCCCGAACCGGGTTGGTCCGGAAAGCTTCCAGGCTGTGGCCTATTCCGACTTGCCGACCCCTGTTTAACGCATTCCCCAAAGAACCGCCGGGATCTTGATCCCGGCGGTTCTCCGTTTAATTAGGGAAGGAATCGCGAATCTATTCTATTAAACAGCCTCTTTTTCGCTATACGGAAAGTCGTCCAAGCATCGTCTCTCTATCAGCATAATATAGCATTATGAAAGGAGGTAGAATGTTAATGCCAAATCAATTTCTCGATGCAAAGGTAGCTGTCAACTCAACGGGCGGTACCGCAGTCACTACGACACCGGCCATTTTCGGTACTCTCGGTTTGGATACTTCCGACGCGGGTCCCGACCTGGAAATCCAGTTCTCCGCCATGGTGACGATCTCCGTTGCAAGTGCCGCACCCACCGATGTAACAATTACGATTAACCGGATTTCGTCGCTGGGAACAGTGCCGATTTACACGGTTACGGAAGGCTTCCCGAATATCACAGCCGAAGGCGGGCAATTTGCCTTCACGATTACCGGAGCCGATTACCAGCCGCCGAATCCCGATGGATTCCTGATTTACCAGGCGGTTGTTTCCGTGGATAGCACGACGGCTACGCCGACTCGCGTAGGTCCGGAAAGTCTGATCGCCGCCGCTTATTCCGAGCCCGCTGCTTAACCTCTTGTCCAATTCCCGACTTTCTCTTATGCCGGTCCCTATCAAGGGGGCCGGTTTTTTCTGCGATTTTTCGCCGGGGAAGGCCAATGACGTGACCGTGGGTTCACGGTGGGAAATATATTGTACTATCGCATAAATTCACTTAAGTCGCGCTCTGCCGGAAGGCTGATCGCCCGGGAAGGAGAAGGCATGAGAATCCTGCTTGCAACTTATTGGCTCGTCCCGCATGTGGGCGGAGTCTGGAAATTTATGATGCAGGTCAAGCAGCACCTGGAGGAGCTTGGCCATGAAGTCGATTTAATGGGGAACAGCCCGGATTATAGCAAATACCATGTTTGGAACCGGGGCAAAGAGCTCTCCAAATCGGAACTCCGCCCTCTGTTGGTTGCCAAGCTGGACAAAAACAAAGCCCCCTTGCTTCATGCGCAAAGTCCCATCGATTTCTATGAGCTGGATCGCTATATGATGGAGCTGTCGGCTGCCTACTTTGGCTTGGACCAATACGATGTGATTCATACTCAGGATATATTTTCCGCCAGGGCGCTTGCCAGGGTCAAGCCGCCGCACATTCCCCTGATCGCTCATCTTCATGGGTCGGTAGCCGCGGAATTAAAAAACCATTTCATTCAGAACCCGCATTTGAATGTGAATGCAGGCTCGCCGGCCTGGAGGTATTTTGAGATCATGGAGCATTATGGAGCGATGTCCGGAGATCTGGCGATTACCGCCAACCATGTGCAGCGAAACAAGTTGATCCATGAATACTGGGTCCCCGCTTCACGAATCGCCGCCTTTCAATACGGACTGGATGCCGAGGCTTTCCGGCAGAGTGTGATGCGCGGAACCTCCATCAGACGCCCCGAAAGAAAGAAAGTGATTATTTTTCCGGCGCGTCTGACCGCGGTAAAAGGCATCGACGTGCTCATTTCGGCGCTGGGAATCCTGAAGTCCGCACGGAGAGATTGGGTTTGCTGGATCGTGGGAGAAGGGGAGAAGCGCAAGGAATTGGAGGAGCAAGTCGCCGCGCTGCAGTTGCGGGAAGACGTCCGTTTTCTGGGAGAACGGGATGATGTGCCCGCACTGCTTGCGATCTCCGATATATTTGTCCATTCGTGCATCCAGGATAATCAGCCGTTTTCGGTAATGGAGGCGCAGATGGCGGGACTGGCGGTGTGCGTTTCGGACGCAGGGGGACTGCCGGAGATGGTGGAACACGGGAAGACCGGCTTGATCTCGCCGGTAAACGATCCCGCTAACCTGGCCTCCCAGTTGTCGCTTCTGCTGGAAAATGAAGCCCTCCGCAGGGAACTTGGAAGAAACGCACAGACCTGGGGGAATGTCCATTGGTCGATGAATGAAATGATTCAAAGACTGCTGTCCGTCTATCATTTGGCGCTAATTGAACCTATCCATAAGCGGACGGAGAAAGCTGCAAGCCCTCCTATCAATTCTCATAAAGTAAGCGGCGATCTATACAACCGGATTTTTGCGGTCCCCTCCGCTCATCCTGAAATTTTGGTCGATTCCGCGGTGTGGAACCGGATCCTGGAGAATCTTCCACAAAAGTATACACTCTACGATTCGGAGGTTTTGGAGCTCACCCGCTAAATCTTTGAGCGAAAAACCCCAGTCTGAACCCGTCATCAGGGACAGCCTGGGGGTTTACTTTCCACTGGCACTCCGAAGTCGTTCTATTAAATCCCCGCATCCGAAGAAGAGTTACGCCTCTGAAGAAAAGGTTGTACCCGGGCGGGACGGAGCCCTTCCCTTTGAAGAGGAAAAGCATAACATGGCTTATAGAAGCACATCTGCATTGGAGGGCTGGCATGTCTACTTTAAGAATCAAGGCGATGGAAAACGGAAAAATCGATTCTCGATATATTCAAGCTGTTGACATATCTTTGACCAATTTGGGAGGGGACAGCTTTGAATTTTTACTGTTGGGATATGCGCCGCAAGGGCTGATTCACCGTGGGCTTTATCATTTGGGGCAGGGAGATACCGTGACGATTCCGACGATCAAGACCCGATATGCTCCCTTTGAAATCCTCGTGGTCACCAACGCGTTGGATTATCACACGACCGCTTTGACCATGTTCGCCCGAAACCAGCAAGAAACCGTGGCCATCTTTACTCAGGATGATGCGATACGGGAAACTTAACATCAGGGAGGTGGGATGGTGAAGGTGCTGTTCGTTTTTTACGTACCCAGCGGCGGCGTCCATTCCTTAAACCGTCAGCGTTGCCTCGCCCTGCGTCGAAACGGGATCCAGGCGGACTGCCTGTATTACGACTGGGGGGCGGGATTTCAAAGCCTGGAGGATTTTCCGGTCTACTTGACCCGGGATGACCAAGAAACCGCGCATATTCTTCGGTCAAGAAACTATGACTTTATCGTCGTGACTTCGGACTATACTTGTTTTGAGCGTTTCAGAAAATTGGGTTACAACGGGAAAATGGCGCTGGAAATTCAAGGATACGGCCCGCCGGAGCTGGCTCGTCACAGGCTGACGGAGGGAGCTTCGTCGATCCAGCCCCATGCTTCCGCCCTGATCAACCCCAATACGCCTCATATCGCTTTTTTATTGCAGGAAATGTATCCGGCAATCCCGTTGTTCCAATTTAACAACTGCTTTGATTATGAGCGGTTCACTTATCGGGAGCAGGCGGGTCGTCATATGGATTCGCCGATCATGGCCTGGCTGGGTCGAATTGAAGACAACAAAAACTGGCGGGAATTTTTGTATATCGGGTATTCACTCCTGAAGCATTATCCCAAGCTCAAGCTTTGGATGTTCGAAGATTCCAATTTAGCCAATCCGGAGGAAAGGGGACAGTTCGACCGCATTGTGGAGCTTTTGCAATTGAGTCCCCGGTTGATCCTCCGCTCCAATGTGCCTAATGATCATATGATGCATTACTTTTCACAGATCGGAGATTCCGGCGGATTCCTGTGCTCTACCTCGAAAGCGGAAGGCTCCCCGTTGGCCATTTTGGAAGCGATGAGCTGCAGGTGCCCCGTCCTGGCGGCGGATTGTGACGGCGTGTTTGCCTCCGTTGTTCACAATGTCACCGGCAAGAACTATAAACTGGGGGATGTCGACCATGCGGTCAGGGAAGCCATCGAACTGATGGATAACGGCCCGCTTCGTCAAAATATCCAAGCGGCCGCGTTGCTGCATGTGCAGACGGAGTTTAACGCGGAGGTATACTGCCGGAATTTTATCGGTATGCTCGACCAAATTCTTTAAGGAAGGAGGGGAACGGTCTTTGAAATATACGCATAAAGTAGGGACGGCAGCCGGAACCTTTCCGCCCTTTTTGGTGGGCAAGGAGGAAATTGTGTTAACTTCGGTGACTTTGATGAGCATCTCGCCCGGCGACCGGGTTACTCTAAGGCTGGATGTGGGGTGGAAGAAGCCGGTTCAATGGGATAAGGGGGAAATCGAGCTGAGGATTCGCAAGGATACCCACGATGGTTCCGTGATCTATCGGACGCTGGAAACTTGTCTTGAAAAAGCCTACACGATGGAGATAGTGACGGAAACCGGGAGCGTCCCGGTTCAGCACTTCTATTTGACCGCGTGTTCCCCGGACAGCAGGGCCATCATTACAGGGCCGTACTCGCTTCAAGGGTCGGTATTCCCCGTAAGCTGATACCAAAAGGCTGACTCCCGCAGAATCGCGACAGTCAGCCTTTTGGTATGTTTACGGATTATAAAGAGGGCAAAGCGGGCCAGTTCGCGTAGGTTTCCGCGAGGCCTTCCTCAATCGCGTATGAGGGCTTCCAGTGTAAGTCGTTGCGTGCCTTAAGATTGGATAGGCAGCTGTGCCGGATATCTCCCGGTTTCCCCGCTTGGTACAGCACCTCGACTTCTTCGGGATGCAGCTCATGCAGATACGCAATCAGTTGATTCAGCGAAGTCTTTTTTCCGGTGCTCACATGGATGGTGTCCCGCGACCCGTGTTCCGCCGCAGCGAGAATGGCCTCCGCGACATCCCGAACATAAACGAAGTCCCTCGTTTGTTCTCCGTCTCCGAAAATGGGAAGAGGAAGCCCTTTTTTAAGCCGGTCCATAAATATGGCAACCACACCGCCCTCTCCCTTTATGGTTTGTCCGGGCCCGTACACATTGGCAAACCTCAAGATGGTGTAGGGGATGCCGTAAAATTTGTCATAGAGCCTGATGTATTGTTCCGCGGTCCATTTGGACAGCCCGTAAAAAGAAATCGGCTTCACCGGATCGAGTTCGGTCAGCACCTCTTTGGCAAGGTCTCCGTATACACCGGAAGTGGAAGCGAAAATGAACTTGCTCACCTTGTTTTCCCGGCAAGCCTCCAACAGGTTCAAGGTGCCGGCCACATTAACATCGGCATCGAAAAACGGCCGGTCGATGGATTGCCGGACATCAATCTGGGCCGCCAGGTGGACCAGCAAATCCGGCTTTGATTCCCGGATGATTTCCCGGGTGCGTTCGCTTTGGATATCCGCGACATGAAGCGTTGCCTGCTCCGGCACGTTTTTCCTTTGCCCCGTGCTTAAGTTATCGATGACAATGACCTTCAAGTTTTGGCGGATTAGCCGGTTGACGAGATGCGAACCGATAAATCCCGCTCCGCCGGTAACGACTGCGGTCTTCAATTCCCATGGCCTCCCTTGAATGAGCGCATAATACGTATCGTATGAACGAAGGTTAAATTTGGCATGGGACAACAGAGGAGATCGGGTAAGTTTACCTGTATTCCGGAGAACCCGGAGGTGCATCCTAAGTCCTGTTCATCATAATTTTATATGGATAGGGGATGACTTCATGCGAGGAGCCAAAATCGTAAGCTTGTCATTATCCGCTGCAATGATCGCCGGTATGGTGGGGATAACGGGCTGCGGGAACCGAACGGACAATAACAATGTCCGGACTCAGGGCCTGCGTCAGCAAAATGCGCGCAACTTTGACGTGAACTCCCTGCCTGAGGGCAACCGAAACTTTTCCCGCAGCGCCGGTAACGGTCAGAGTGAGCGGATTAAATCGCTCCGATACAGTCCTGCTTTGAGCAACAAGGTAGCCCAGCTTCGGGACGTGCAGACGGCCCACGTTGTAGTCACCGACCGTGATGCGTATGTGGCGCTTACAATGCACGGTGCAAGTAACGCCGGCGGCCTTGGCGGCAACATGACCGGCATGTCCACGGGCATGTCGACCGGTATCGGCGGCAACCGGGGAACCGCGAATATGGGCGGGCCTTACGGTGCCGATTACGGAACCCGCGGCGCCGGGGACAATGGCCTGGCTTTGGGATTGACGGGCCGTTCGGGGACCGCCGGCAGCCTGTTCGATATGACCCGGGGCAACGGATTGATGGACGGCACTACCGGAACCGGGATGCGCGGCACGAACGGAAACATGGGATTGAACGACATGAACGGAGCGGGTACGCCTGGAACGGCGGGGACCGGAGGATATGGAAGTATGGGGATGGGCGGATACGGATCGGGGGCTGGCCGGATGAGCGGATTCGGAACGGGAACCGGTACCGGTACGTTTAACGGGTTGGGCAACGGTACCGAAGCCGGCCAGGTGACGGACAATGTACCGCAGCGCCTCAAAGACAAAATATCGGAAACCGTCAAAAGAACAGCCCCTCATATCCGCAACGTCTACGTTTCGGGCAACTCCGATTTCGTGACGCAGGTCGGGAATTACGCCACCCAATCCCGCGACGGGGGAACGGGAGATACGCTGAGAGGATATATTGCTGATTTTGAGAACATGATCAACCGGATCTTTCCGGGACGTGCCGGCACGATGACCGGGCCGAACGGGTATGCGCCTACGACGCCTAACGGATTTACCGGCGGTGCGAACCGCGGCGGGATGAATACGGGCGGCTTCTCCGGCGGGGTCACAAGGTAACTGGCGATTTAAAGCAAAAGCGTGGCCTGCGGGAAAAGATATCCCTTGCGGCCACGCTTTTAAACTTATTCTTTGAACTTACGTCCCTCGACCCAGACCTGTTGAAGTTCAAGCTCCCGGTCCAGCAGAAGCAGATCGCCGAGCTTTCCGGTTTCGATCGACCCGGTAAGGTGGTCGATTCGAATCAGTTTGGCCGGGTTAAAACTGGCGGCTTCCGAGGCTTCCTCAACGGAAAGCCCGATTTCCCGGACGAGATGCCGGAACCCGCGGATCATCGTCAAGGTGCTGCCGGCCAGCGTTCCCTCGCTGTCACGCAGCGTACAAACATGATCCTTGACGACAACGGGCAAATCGCCCAGTTTATATTCGCCGTCGCCGAGACCTGCCGCGGACATCGCGTCCGTAATCAGGATCAGATTATGGTTCTTTTTTACGCTGGCAAGCAGTTGGATTCCGGCTTTATGCACATGAATACCATCGGCGATGATCTCCCCGCTGATGGCGGGAGAGCTGAGGATCGCCCCGACTACGCCGGGTTTGCGGTGATGCAGCGGCGTCATCGCATTGAACGTGTGCACGGCGTGATGCAGTCCGACTTCAACGGCAGCCATCATTTCCTCGTAGGTCGCGTCAGTATGACCCGCCGCCGCGACGATTCCTTTTTTGCGTAAAAACCGGATCAAGTCATGGGCTCCCTCACGCTCCGGAGCAAAAGTAACCTGTTTGATCAATCCCGGGTACCGCTCCTCCCAGGCCTCGATCCACTCGGCGTTTGGCGGAACGATATGTGCGGGATTTTGCGCCCCCGGCCATTTCGGACTGATAAAGGGGCCTTCCAAATGGACGCCTGCCAGTTTGGCATAAGGCATTCCGTTTTCGATGTAGCGCTGAACCTCCTCCAGCACCTGTTCGATGACCGGCTTCGGTAACGTCATCGTCGTGGCCAGCATCGAGGTCGTTCCCTGGCTGCAATGAAGCTTGGTGATCGCGTCGAAGGCTTCTTGTCCCGGTTCGGAAAAATCATGCAGCATGCCGCCGTGGACATGGACGTCTATGAAGCCGGGCAGGACGAAGCCGCCTTGGGCATCGACCACTTCCACGGAGCCGGGGGTTTCCGCGGGCGCGCCGGCGGTCGAGCCGACGTAGGTGATGACGCCGTCCTTGACGGTGACGGCTCCATCGGATATGCGCCCTCGGGGCGTTACGATGTTAGCATGGATGATTTGCACCGCTCCCGGCCGCATCAGAGCAGCCCTCCCGCAGCTTGGTCAAGCACCACGACGACATTGGGGTGTGTCTGGAGCAGCGAGGCGGGGCATTTGGTGGTGATCGGTCCGCGCAGCGCCCGGGCCACGACCTCCGCTTTATCGGCTCCCTTGGCCATCAGCAAAATTTGCTTGGCCTGCAAAATGGTACCGATCCCCATCGTGATCGCATGGGTCGGTACTTCATCGATCGAAGGAAAATACCGGGCATTGGCCTGGCGGGTTCTTTCCTCCAGCTTGACGATATGCGTCGGCCCGGTCAATTCCTCGGCAGGTTCGTTAAAGCCGATATGGCCGTTATGCCCCAAGCCGAGCAGTTGAAGATCGATTTGCCCGGCCTGTTCCAGCAGCCGGTTATACCCTGCGGCCGCCTGTTCGGGATCGGACGAGCTTCCGGAGGGAACATGGGTATTTTCCGGCAGGATATCGATGTGATTGAACAGCTTTTCGTTCATAAACCGGCGATAGCTTTCCGGATGCTGCTCATCGAGCCCGATATATTCATCCAGGTTAAAACTGCTGGCCTGCTTGAAGCTGACCACGCCCTCCCGGTAAAGCTCGATCAATTTGCCGTACACTCCGACCGGGGTGCTCCCTGTAGCGAGTCCCAGAATGGCCCGGGGATTCGATTGAAGCAGACTGGCGATAATGCCGGCCCCGGTTTCATTGAACTGCAGTTCGTCTTTTACCTTGATAATGTTAAGCATGCGTATTGCCCTCCCTTTGTTTTCTGTATATTTGCACGTTCTGGTAAGAAGTTTCCAGCTTCGGAATGAAATCTTCAAATTCCATGCTTACCATTCCCGTAAATAAAATATCAATCACATGCAGCTGCGCGATTCGCGAAGCCATGTCTCCCCGGCGCATACCTTCTTCCAAAGATGAGGAGAATAACGATATGTCGGCCAGGGAGGCGAGCGGATTGCTCCCATACTGGGTCAGCGATACCGTCAAAGCCCCGCTGTCTTTGGCGCAGCGAAGGGCATCGATCGTCTCCGGCGTTTCGCCGCTGTAGGAGACGGCAAAAGCGATATCGCCGCTCCCGAGTGAGGAAGCGGAGGTAATCTGCATATGGGAATCGGCGAACGCCGTGGCGTGCTTCCCGATCCGCACCAGCTTCTGATAAAAATCCTGAGCGATGATCGATGAGGTAGCGACGCCGTAAAGGTCGATGCGTCCGGCCCGGCAAAGGGCGTCGATGGCGCGGCGCAGCTCGTTCATGTCGAGAAGGCGCGTCGTATCTGTGATGGAGGCCAGATGGTTGGCTTCCATCGCCTGCACGATTTTGTGCAGGTCGTTTCCCGCGATCACATCCTGATACTGGGCCTGCGAAGGCTGATGCGCCAGTTCCCCGGCCAACTTCATTTTAAAATCGGGAAATCCTTTAAAATGAAATGTTTTGCAGAATCGGGTCACCGTTGAGGGGCTGATTCCACAGGTATAAGCCAGCTCAGTGATGCCGAGGTGGATGACGGAGGCCGGTGATTTTAAAATATATTCCCCCAGCCGTCTTTCCTGGGGAGGCAGCGTTTCCAAATGGTTGGAGAGCGCGTGCAGGATGGGTGTCTGCAAAAGGCGTCGCCTCTTTTCGGATATGAAAATTATTTTTGGTTATTATTATAAATCAATGAAAATTATTTCGATTTCATCATAATCGTTTCTCTGGCGGAAAGCAAGATTTTCCTGGAAACTCACAGATTTTCTTGTCATTTCATCGGGTGCATACTACACTGAGTGTAAGCATCAATGAACCGAAGAGGTGAAAGGGATAGTGGATTCTAATCTTGATGAATATATTGAGCGGCTCTTGTCCGCGTGGTCCAAAACGTTCCGCAAAATGCAAAGCCAGATTATGCACCACCGGGAATTGGGGCTGACCGGACCTCAATTTCATATGCTCGCGTTGATCGCCAAGAACAAAAACTGCAATGTCAGCTATTTGTCGGACAAGCTGGAGGTCAAGCCCAGCGCGATTACGGTGATGGCGGACCGTCTCGTTCAGAGCGGATACGTGGAGCGCAGGCATGATGACCAGGACCGGCGAGCGGTGCTGCTGTCAGTGACCGAACTCGGTGACGAGGTATACGAAGAGGCGAGAAAACGGTCGCGTAATGTGCTCAAATCGTATCTTTCGGGCCTGGAGCCTCATGAGCTCGAAGTGCTGATCGGCGTGATAGAGAAATTTGCCGGAGGAGACGAACCGGACGGCGAAGAGGCGTAAACCACAAACGGAATAGAGCGGCTTGCCTGGCTTTCGGCAAGCTTTTTTCATGCCGGAGATCGGCATGCCTATTGTTCCGGAGGAGGACATCGCGAATGTATGAACCAAAGACGAAGGAAACCGACCAGGATGTGCTGGAGTTTATTGAAAATGTGGAGCATCCGGGTAAACGTGAGGACGCCCTGAAGCTGTTGGCTATTTTTTCGGAAACGACCGGGTATCCGGCCAAAATGTGGGGGCCTTCCATCATCGGATTCGGCTCCTATCATTACAAGTACGCATCGGGACATGAAGGAGACGCGCCGCTCGTCGGCTTCTCGCCCAGGAAGTCCAAGATCAGCCTGTATTTTGCGACCGGGGATCCGGAGCGGGAACGGCTCTTGCAGCAATTCGGCAAGCATACCGCGGGGAAAGGATGCGTTTATATTAGTAAGGTGGCGGATATTCGTATAGAGATTCTGGAGGCTTTGATTCGCCAATCGGTTGATTTTCTCCGGAAGACCTATTCCCAGGCCCGGCCGGAAAAAGAGTAGTGCAGGCAGCGATTTCGTCATTCGTCGGGTGGAGAAGGAAGCAAAGGGGAGATCGTCCATTCCGAGCAGCGCGGATTTCCGCAGTGCTCCGCCCATTTTATCCGGTTACGGCACCGTTGCCTCCGTTTCTTCATAAGATGTGTTGACTGTATCCCTTAACCTTGTTAAACCATAAAACCCGAGCAAGGAGGGGTGACGCATTTTGAAGAGCAGCGATCGGAACAGCAATCTGTTAACACATCGTGAACGGGAGGTTTTCGAACTCCTCGTGCAGGATAAAACGACGCGCGACATTGCGGGCCAGCTGTTTATCAGCGAGAAAACCGTCCGGAACCATATTTCCAATGTTATGCAAAAGCTTAACGTCAAGGGTCGTGCGCAAGCGGTAGTCGAGCTGATCAAGCTTGGGGAGTTAAAAATCTGACGGTGATCCAAAAGGCCTCGCCCGGAAAACCGCAACCTTCTTTTTCGTCCCGCACTTTGCGGGAGGGAGAGGAGGTTTTTTTGTTTGGGGGGCGAGAAAGACCATTCAGGCAGCAGTCCATTGCCAACTGACTCGCCAAAATGATCACTAAAGACACTAGGCTTTCAGGGAAATAGTCTCTTATCGCTTTCTGTAAAATGAGTCGTTAAAAATAAGCGCGAAAAAGAAGGGATTTTTTCGAAATAGGTCGAAATTACCAAATGGGGTAAAGTCAAATTCAGCGAGTGAGTCAGTTTTACTGTTTTTATGGAATACAAAGGAGAATCACGGACGATGGAAATTAAACCTAAATACATAATTCAGCAGAGGTTTCCACACTTATTACAGTTGAAATCTAATGATGAAATTCAAATTCTCCCTGCGGGCAAGGGAGACTGCAATTTGATGATGGTTCATAAGGGTGTCGAAAACTATATGTACGACCAAGTGAGTCCCAAGGTAGAAATAGCGAATTGGATGACCCAATTTGAACATGTGATGAAGGAATCGCATGTCCTATTTTTTGGTGTAGGTCTTGGAGGTCATATCTCGGCATTTCGACGAAAGCATCCTGAGATTCCCTTTTCCGTGTTTGAGCCATGTCCAGGTATTATGTCTGCTTTCTTAGAGCATAGTTCTCCAAATGAGTGGGAGATTTTATCATCGGTTGATGAAATCATGTTGGGTGACCCGTTTGAGAAAGCCGCGCCGGCGCTTGCAGGGCTGATCGACCGCGTTTCCAGAATCCTGGTTGTCGTTTGGCCCGCCTATATGCGGATGTTTCCGAAAGAACTCGAGCAATTTAATAATACTCTTCGACAACTGGTGAATTATAAGCAACATAGAATCAAGGTCAATCAGTTCTATGAAAAAGAATGGGCCTTAAACAGCTTACATAATATGCCTTTTGTATTGAATACCCCCAATTTTCTGAAAAAGGGTGAGTCTCACCTTGAAGGCAAGCCCGTAGTCATCGTTTCCGCCGGGCCTTCACTGAATGATGAAATAGAGCATCTCCGAACGATTAAGGAGAAAGGGCTTGCCTATATTTTTTCGGTAGGTTCGGCCGTGAATGCATTAATAGAACATGGGATTTACCCGCATGCTACTTTCAGCTACGATCCAAATCCTTATAATGTTGATGTAATTAAGAAAATAATTGATAAACGGATAGATAAGATCCCTATCGTTTTTGGAAGTACGGTAGGCAGAAATACGCTGGATTCTTATCCGGGCCCCAAAATGCACGTTATTATTACCCAGGATGAAGTATCGATGCAATTGCTTCGCAGCAAATCCGGCGAAACGCCTCCTCTTATCAATGATGCTCCTTCAGTCGCAGTGATTGCGTTACAATGTATGATTCGTATGAAGGCGGGACTGATTATTCTGGTTGGGCAAAACTTGGCTTACCGCAACCGGAAGTACTATGCATCCGGAATAACGAATTCAACAGGCATTCCCTACGGGGAAGGAATGACCCAAATGGAAGGCGTAAACGGGGGGGAGGTCATCAGCAACCCGTCTTTTATAAAAATGAAGAGAGAAATGGAGTTTTACATTCATTCTAGTCCGGGGATTGAGTTTATTAATACAACCCGGGATGGCGCTCAAATTACAGGAACAAAATTCCTTCATCTGGATGAGGTTATCAAACTGAGGCTCCAAGCAAAAACAGTCGATGCCGCATGGATGTTCGACAACGCTTCTTCCGGTTACGATATAGCTCAGTTTAAGAGAAGCTTAGATAAACTACAGCGGGAGGGGGAGCTGTTTCAGCAGATTTTTGGACAACTGCAGCAGAAGTTGATGGAATTGGCTAATTGGGTTAAGTTTGGGCTGGATGAGAAGGTGAATGTGGCTTTGGCTGAGTTCGACGATCTATTTGCGGAGATGATAGGCAATCCGTACTTCAAGTTATACATATTACCGAGAAATCGGTCGGGTTACGAGTTTTTATACAGCAAGATGAATTCTATTAGAAATGAGCGCCAAGCTTTAAGTAGGGCTCAAAAAGTTGTTTTACATTTCGGGGATTTCGTGTGGAGCTGTCAGCAGGACTATGCGCAGTCCAAAGATATTATAAGTCGTTTTCATATTTCCAATAGGGGTTAGGAGACATAGTAATGGCCGGAAGAAAAAGAAAGCTGGAGAAAGTAGACCATATTATAAAAGTTACTTTGTTGACTACTCAAGTGATAAATTTGACAAGCCCATTTTATGCCAGCGCGAGTGGGAAGATAGAACAAGATCAAGCAAATCAATCTTACTCGGACCGCGCATTAACTGTTACGGACTCGACGTATGATTTACCTCATGACATCCCTCAAACTTTTTATATGATGTCGAGCGATCCGATGGAGCTTTTGCAAACACTCCCACACGGAAGCGGGGTTTCATTGACCCCCTTGCTTAGTTTGTTGTTCGATCAGGAACTGCGGCTTGGAACCGGAGAGATTACGGTATACCGGCTATCGGACGACCAGGTGGTGGAACGTCTGAGCGGCGGGAACGTGCGCTTGAGCGGAAGCGTGGCGATGATCAGTCTGACTCATCCGCTGGCGGACGACACTTCGTATTACGTCCAAGTGAGCTCGGGGATGTTCCAGGATGGAGCGGGGCAAGGGTTTGGCGGCATCTATGGACCCGGATTGTGGAGCTTCCGGACGGCGGACCAAACGGCCCCGCAGATGGTGAGCAAGAGTCCGGAAGGCAGTGGAGCGATTTCACTTTCAGGGCTGAGCATGACGTTTAACGAACCGGTGCAGTGGGGAACGGGTGACGTCATTGTACATGAAGCCTTGGATGGCCGTATAGCAAGACAAGTCCGCGTGTCGAGCGGTATGTTTACAACCGGCTACGGAACCTTGAATGGAGACAGAGCGGACCTGTATCTGGACGGCGGACTGGAAAGCGGAACATCGTACTACGTGGAAGTGACGCCGGGAACGCTTATGGACCACAGCGGCAACCCGTTTGCGGGCATCCTGGGGTCGAGCGAGTGGACGTTTACGACCTGGGATGAGGCCCCGTATTATACGAGCCTGTCGCCGCAAAGCAGCGGTGCGACATTACAGCCGGAACTGACCATTCTCTTTAGCGAAGCGATTCGGCTTGGGAGCGGAGAGATTACGGTGAACCGGAAATCGGACAACCAGGTGGTGGAACGTCTGAGCGGCGGGAACGTGCGTCTGAGCGGAAGCGTGGCGATGATCAGTTTGAATGGTCCGCTGGCGGATGACACTTCGTATTACGTCCAAGTGAGCTCGGGGATGTTCCGGGATGGAGCGGGGCAAGGGTTTGGCGGCATCTATGGACCCGGATTGTGGAGCTTCCGGACGGCGGACCAAACGGCCCCGCAGATGGTGAGCAAGAGTCCGGAAGGCAGCGGAGCGATGTTAGTTTCAGGGCTGAGCATGACGTTTAACGAACCGGTGCAGTGGGGAACGGGGGACGTCATTGTACGTGAGGCCCTGGATGGCCGCATAGCAAGACAAGTCCGCGTGTCGAGCGGTATGTTTACAACCGGCTACGGAACCTTGAATGGAGACAGAGCGGACCTGTATCTGGACGGCGGACTGGAAAGCGGAACATCGTACTACGTGGAAGTGACGCCGGGAACGCTTATGGACCACAGCGGCAACCCGTTTGCGGGCATCCTGGGGTCGAGCGAGTGGACGTTTACGACCTGGGATGAGGCCCCGTATTATACGAGCCTGTCGCCGCAAAGCAGCGGTGCGACATTACAGCCGGAACTGACCATTCTCTTTAGCGAAGCGATTCGGCTTGGGAGCGGAGAGATTACGGTGAACCGGAAATCGGACAACCAGGTGGTGGAACGTCTGAGCGGCGGGAACGTGCGTCTGAGCGGAAGCGTGGCGATGATCAGTTTGAATGGTCCGCTGGCGGATGACACTTCGTATTACGTCCAAGTGAGCTCGGGGATGTTCCGGGATGGAGCGGGGCAAGGGTTTGGCGGCATCTATGGACCCGGATTGTGGAGCTTCCGGACGGCGGACCAAACGGCCCCGCAGATGGTGAGCAAGAGTCCGGAAGGCAGCGGAGCGATGTTAGTTTCAGGGCTGAGCATGACGTTTAACGAACCGGTGCAGTGGGGAACGGGGGACGTCATTGTACGTGAGGCCCTGGATGGCCGCATAGCAAGACAAGTCCGCGTGTCGAGCGGTATGTTTACAACCGGCTACGGAACCTTGAATGGAGACAGAGCGGACCTGTATCTGGACGGCGGACTGGAA
>NZ_JBAGJC010000018.1:0-81921 GCF_036864765.1 Paenibacillus sanfengchensis
CGGCTAGGCCCCCTTAATCCGGAGTCCTACCCTACAATGTTTATGAATTCACAGGATTGCTCCTTATTCTGCCGTATTACACCGCTCTATGAAAGGCAGAGGTGTCTTCCAGTGTCCTCACCCATATCGAGAACTTCGCTGGAGACATTTTTCTTAAGTTACCGTGAATTTTTCGGTTGTTGTAAAAGTCCATGTATTGGTCCAGCGCCTCATAAGCTTCATCGAGGGTCATAAAGTCCCTTTGGCTAAACAGATGGCGCTCCAGGACGCTGTGAAATGACTCAATGTAGGCGTTCATATTGGGGGACCGAGGTGGTATACGCTCATGAATAAGATCCAAGCTTTCACAGGTATCTCCAAATAGCTTGCTGACGAACTGCGGACCATTGTCTGTACGAACCACCGGCATGGGCTCGCCGGGCTCTATACGGTCTTGCAAGGCATACCATAAGGTTTGGACGACTTGTTTAGCTTCGCATACTGGGCCTCTATACTGCCCTACTACCATTCGGTCAAACACATCTATAATGCTGAGTACAAAAAAGAACCGTTCCTGCCCGATCGCGTATCCATATTTAATGTCCATTTGCCAAAGTTGGTTTGACCCCGTTATAACTCGATTTCTCGGTAATCGGCGAGGGTGGGAACGTACGCGCTTTCTAGGTTTCTGCAATATGTCTAACTCTTGGCAAAGTCGATAAGACTTCTTTTTGTTGAAGATGAGATCATACTTATCTCGAAGGGATTGGGCCAAAAACTTATAACCATAGACAAACTCTTCTCCTTCAAGGAGTTCGAGCAGCCATTCTTTGATTTGTGCGTCGCTAACTTTCTCACCTGTAGCCGTGTAAGAGTATCCAGGCACGGGACGACCTGCACGGCTTTCGGTTGGACGTTCTTCGCCTTTTTCTGCTGACTGGGCCAGTCGCTTTTTACGGTCGTAATACGTTGATTCTGACAACCCAAGAATGCGCAGCACAACAGCTGCCGGTTCCCCCCGCTTAATGAATGGGTCGGCTATTTCAAATTTTTCAGATAAGCGGGGTTTTGCTTTTTTAGCAACTCTCGCAAAATTTCGATTTCGAGTTCTTTTTCACCAAGGACCTTAACGGCCTTTTGGTAGCGTTGCTCTACCTCCTGCAGGCGTTGCAACTCTTGAACATGTTCGTCTGCCGCAGGAATTTCTTCAGGCGAAATAGAGTCCCGATGATCTCTAATCCAACTACGGACAGTCTCAGGGTGGACGTCGTACATTCGAGCCAATACCCCCACCTTAACACCTGCCATGGCTTCTTTCACAACTTTTAAACGTTTTTCTTCATTCAACCTTTTTCCCATACCGATCATCTCCCTTTGTCCTAAGTTTAAATTATTGGGCAGGGAGACTCCAGTTTAATTAGGGGGCCTTAGAGGATTTGCAGGAATTTTATTTAAGTAGCTTATTACGAGAGAAATTCCTGCAGATTTGCAGGAATTTACTTTCGCTGGAACTTTCTCAGGATGGGTGTAGACCACGAACGTAGGACCGAAGGACAAATATATGCCGGGAACTCGTACTCTGACGTAAATCGGAATCCTGGTCGACGGTATTGAAGCAAACGTTGCATCAGACCCTGACATGGTGCTGCCCATCTTGAGACTAATTCGCCGCCTTAAGAAGTTACGTGGCGAGCAGGAGCTGGCGCCCCGCAATTTCCCTAGCCGTCCGCCGATATTAACGGCCTTTTGGGACGCTGTTTCGGCCCGATTCGGCTTCGCGGGATTCATAGCGGCCAAAAAGGGCCTTATTGGACTGGTAAGGGTCCCGAAAATCAGGGTTTGCCTTGCCTTTTCCCAAAAATAAGCCCCTGAAAAGCCACTATTTCACATCACCCAGCTGAATTCGACAAAATAGAGCCGTTTAAGGCACTTATTCATCAGCCCTACTTCAAAGAGAAGCTGACCGCTGACAAATTTGTTCGTGATTAAGATTAAATTGTTTAATGCCATGCTAGGCTTGTTTGCTGAAAAAAGTAACGCCCAAAAAGTCCGCTATTGCAGGGAAACAGGCTCACCATAGGGATCAAAGGCGGATAGACTGGCTCAAAGGGTTTGACAGATTTGGCAAACCTAGGTACAGTAGAAGCAAATGAATAGGAAGTCCACTAGGGGAGCCGTCAGCGGCTGAGACAAGAGGATATCTTGGACCCTTTGAACCTGATCTAGTTCGTACTAGCGTAGGAAAGTGGAGTCGGTCATATCAAAAGCGATGGCGCACCGCTCAGGCGGGTGCCGGGTGACGCTTTTTTTGGGTGAAGCCGCTCCGTTTCCGGGGCGGCTTTTTTGGTGTCCTCGGAAACAACCAGGCGGAGCTCCCGGGACTTCCGTCTTCATTTCAACATCAATAGGAGGTGGAAAGGAATGCGGTTTACCGAGGAGCTTCGCCGGGAGGCGGATGGATTGTTCGAAGCGATTTTTGCCCATCCCTTCGTGAGAGGAATCGCGGAAGGAACGCTGGGCAGGGAACAGCTGATTCATTATGTGAAGCAGGACTTTGAATATTTGAATGCGTACATGCGGGTTTACGGCATCGCGATTTCCAAGTGTTCCAGCCGGGAAGATATCGCGATGTTTCATGAGCAGATTTCTTTCATACTGCACAGCGAGGTCCATCCGCATCGAAATTTTTGCGCGGTGGCCGGCGTAAGGTTCGAGGAGGTTCAGGGGTTCTCTCTGGCCCCGTCGGCGGACCATTACGTCAAACATATGCTGACGGTAGCCCATCAAGGCAGCCTGGGGGAAATCATGGCCGCGCTGCTGCCCTGCCCGTGGACCTATCTGGAAATCGGTCAGCGGTTGATGGAGGAAGTGAAGCCCGATCTATCCCATCCGTTCGGGGAGTGGATCCGGTTCTACGGCAGCCTGGCCGGCGAGGCGACGGAGTTGATGCGCTTGCGGGTCGATGCCTGGGCGGAGACAGCCAGTCCGGAGGAACGTGCGCGGATGAAGGAGCATTTTTGGTACAGCTGCCAGTTGGAATATTTGTTCTGGGATATGGCCTTCAAGGTGGAGGAGTGGCCGGTGCCGATGAAGGCCGCGGTGATGTAGACGCCAAACCCGGGAGTCGGTTAACGATCAAATTCGCGAGGAATAGAAAGGTGGATGTCTTCTATGCGTTTGTTGGAAAAGGAATTGTCGGATGTCTTGACCCGTTTGCAAAAAAGAAAGCCGCTCGTGCATAACATGACCAATGAAGTCGTCACCAACTTTACGGCAAACGGACTTTATGCGGTCGGCGCATCGCCCGTGATGTCCTCCGCGTCCGAAGAGGTGGCGGAGATGGCCAAAATCGCCGACGCGCTGGTGCTGAATATCGGCACGCTGAACGCGGGGCTGATCGACGCCATGATCCTGGCGGGACGGTCCGCAAACGAGCATGGGGTGCCGGTGATGTTCGACCCCGTCGCCGTAGGGGCGACGAAGTTCCGGACGGAAACGGCACAGCGCATTTTGCGTGAGGTCAACGTCTCGCTGGTGCGGGGGAATGCGTCGGAAATCGCCAACCTGATCGGGGAGGCCCGCGAGATCAAAGGGGTGGACGCCGTGGAAAGCGAGAGCCAGGACAATGTTCCCCTGGCGGTACGGGCGGCCAAAGCCCTGGGGACCGTGGTGGTCATCACGGGCCGGGTGGACGTGATCACCGACGGAAGCTCGTGCCGGATCATCAGCGGCGGAGACGCGCTGATGACGCAGGTGACCGGCACGGGCTGTCTGCTGACGTCGGTGCTGGGCGCGTTCGCGGCGGTCGAGAAGGACCTGATGCTGGCCGGTACGGCGGGGCTGGCCTTCTACGGCACGGCGGCCGCCCGTGCCGCCGAAAGGACGGCCTCCCTCGGTCCGGGCAGCTTCCAGACCGCCTTCCTGGATGAGCTGGCGAAGCTGCATCCGCATTCGCTCAAAGGCTATGCCGCTGTCCGCGAGATCGAGACGGCGTCCGCCGGAGGCCGGCCATGAAGGAGGGCCTCTCCCGCATTCCCAAGGCGCTGACGATCGCCGGTTCGGACAGCGGCGGGGGCGCCGGCATCCAGGCCGACCTGAAAACGTTCCAGGAACTGGACGTTTACGGCATGTCGGCCATTACGGCGATCACCGTGCAGAACACGCTCGGCGTCAGCGGGGTTTACCCGCTGCCCCCGGCGGCGGCAGCCGAGCAGATCCGGGCGGTCGGCTCGGACCTTGGCGTGGACGCACTGAAAACGGGGATGCTGTTCGACGCGGAGATCATCCGGGCGGTGGCCGCGGAAATCCGCCGGTTTCGCTGGAAGCGCGTCGTCGTCGACCCCGTGATGATCGCCAAAGGCGGGGAAACGCTGCTGCAGCAGGAAGCGGTCGCGGCCCTGCGCGAAGAATTGCTTCCACTCGCCCAGGTGGTGACGCCGAATATTCCGGAAGCGGAGGCGTTGTCCGGGCTGCCGATCCGCACAATGCAGGAGCGGCGGGAAGCGGCCAAGCGAATCCGCGCGATGGGTCCGGAAATCGTCGTCATCAAAGGGGGGCACGACGAGCGGGACGCTGAAGGCGGTGGGACATCCCGGTCCTCCTCCCCGTCAGGGGTGGAGGTGGTCGACCTAGTGTATGATGGAAGCCATTTTACCGAACTGGTCGGCCTCCGGGTTCACACGGTGCATACCCATGGAACAGGGTGCACGTTCTCCGCGGCGCTGGCGGCCGCCCTGGCGAAGGGAACCGCACTGCAGGAAGCCGTGCGTACGGCCCGGGCGTTTATTCAGGCGGCGATCGAGGACAGCCTGGAGCTCGGGCACGGGCATGGCCCGACAAATCACTGGGCGTACCGCCGGCGCCAAGAGGTGCTGCTATGACCGGCGCAGCGGCCGGACCGCGGATACGGCCGGACCGCATGCGCGAGCTGCTGCGCATGTACCTGGTCGTCGGCACTCCCAACTGCGCTGACGCCGATCCCCTGCACATCGTGGAGGAAGCGCTGGCCGGGGGCGTGACGCTGGTCCAGTTCCGGGAGAAGGGCCCCGGCGCACGCACCGGCGAGGCGCGGTTCGCCCTGGCCCTCCGGCTGCAGGCCGCCTGCCGCCGGAAAGGCGTGCCTTTCATCGTCAATGATGATGTGGACCTGGCCCTGCGGATCGGGGCCGATGGGGTGCACATCGGGCAGGACGATGAAAGCGCCGGGGAGGTCCGCGCGCGGATCGGCGGCCGCCGGCTGCTGGGCGTGTCCGCCCATACGCCGGAGGAAGCGCGGCGCGCGGTCGAGCAGGGCGCGGATTATCTGGGCATCGGCCCGATCTATCCGACCGCGTCCAAGGCCGACGCCCGCCCGGTGCAGGGGACCCGGCTGCTCTCGGAGCTGCGCGCCCTCGGCATCGGCGTCCCCTTGGTCGGCATCGGCGGCATTACCGCCGTCCGCGCCGGGGACGTGGTCCGGGCCGGAGCGGACGGCGTAGCCGTCATTTCGGCCGTCACCGGCGCTCCGGCCGGCGAAATCCGGACCGCGGTGCAGGCGTTCTTGTCGAAGATGAGGTCGGCGTTTTAACATATCTCTCTATATCGCGCCCCATGCGCTTCAGGCGGCCCTTCCAAGGCCGCTTTTTCGCGTCTGCAAGCCGGTGAGTCTTGCGTCCGGGAAGAAGGACTTTTTCCATAGGACAGATAGGACAAAAGGAATATTTTGCATGAAACAGCCCCGTTGGCAGTGGAGATTTCAAGGGGTATAAGGTAGTATGTTTGGTAAATCGTGCAAGGAATTTATTCCGAGCGAACCTTTTTGCAATGGAGGAATCAGGGTGTATTCATCAAGTGAAATACGCGCGGTCGCCAGAAAAATGTCACAGGGAAACGCGGACCTCAAACGCATGGAGAAACAGTTCGTTTCCACGGTGCACGAGACCTCTTCCTGGTGGAAAGGGAAAGCGGGCCAGGCGTTCAAAGAGGACTATCTCGGCAAAACGCACAGCGAAATCGAACGGCTGTACGCGGAGATTCGCGATCTGGAAACCGGTCTGGACCGGCTCGCCCGCGAAGTGCAGGCCGCGGATGACCGCCGCCGCGCGGAAGCGGAAAGAAAGGCCAAAGAGGAGCTATTGAAACAACAAAAAAACAAAAAATAGAGAACTTCATCTTTATATTGGGGAGAGACAATAGGAATGTGGAGCGTAAAGGATTATGCATTGTTGTGTGAGTTGGCCCGCACCGGGCTGCTTCCTGCGCAGCAATCCGGAGGCGTGCTCGAATTGACCGCCAAGCTGGAGACGAAGCTTGCGGGGATGGGCCAAGGGGATTTGGCGCAGCAGATCGGAGGCTCGGCGAACCTGGTTGACTGGGAATGGGAGCGGCGGGAGGGTGATGGGGAACGCCCGGACCGTTATTTTTTTGTGCACAAGGAACATAAGCGTTGGGTTGTTGTTATGCAGGAACCTTCGGATATCCCTTTTTCCCATACATATAGCATGGAAGAATTTGCGGCAGCGCTGCAGCGCGTCACCGACACCGGAGGTGCCCTGAGCTTTACGGGACTGGGACAAGGCGGCTGGCGCGCCGCGGAACTGGCGGCTATCCTCGGCGCGGAAGCGGTTGTGTTCGGGGCGCCCGGCGAGGAAGAGCTGCCGGGAACGGCGGTCAATTATGTCGGTGAAGACGACCCGGTCGGCGCTAGTAAGGAAAAAGTCGTGTTTGTGAAGCAGCAAAGCGGGTTGAAAGAAGAGGACGAGGCGTTTTATTACCGGAAGCTGGAGTTCGATGATGAGGGGAGCCCGGTCGTTGCCGGACAGAGCGAATTTTCCCGATTCGTCAGCTGGTTCTATCAGCGGGCCGGCACGGTGGAGCCGGACATTTGGGGAATCTTTTTCCCCGGGCCCGAAGAAGAAGGGGCTTTGCTGGCCGATCTGGGCGTGTATTCCGTCTACTTGCAAATCGGGTCCTTGAACCGGGAAGGGATTCTTCGCTCTGTTGACGAAACGATACGGCATGCCGGAAAAGTGCTTACGGCCAACCGTGAAGTAATGGTCCGGGAACTTGCGAAGGTCGGGGACGAAGACTATCATACCCGGGTGCCGGAAATCGCCGGGGAGCATGCGGCTCGGGCCAGCTCGTTCGTGGAGCGGACGTTTGACAGCGTGCAGACGATTTTTATGGGAATCGCGCTCTTTTCGCTGGATCAGGGCCAGTTTGATGTGACCCCCTGGATGGCGGGATTTTACGACCGGATCCACGAGCTGCTGGACAGGGAGCAGACCAAGCTGGAAGCGTGTCTGGACCAGGCGATCGCGAGCCATATGGAGCGGCTGCTCCAAATGCCCGATTTCACGTTGGATTGGTAAACATGAAGAACGGTTCCGGAACGAACCCGAACGAGGTTCACCGGAATGCCTACATAGGAGGTATGTCCATTGAATCGCCTGGCGATGCGAACCGTAATGCTGTTGTTGACGATCATATTTTCTTTGGGAGTGAGCGGGTGTATGAAGAGTGAAGCGCAGACCAACCGGAACAGAGATCCGGAAGCGATCAAGGAGCGGATGCTGTCTCATTTGCAGCAAAAATACGGGGAGGAATTCGTTCCGGTGTCCCTTACTTTGAGCGGCTTCGCCTACAATTATGACAATTTGTCGGCCTATCCCAAACAGGGAACTCAAAGCGATGCTTTTGAAGTTTGGGGAACGCAAATGAAGGATGGTTCCTACCGGATTAGCGACGGGTATTTCGGAAAATATATCAGACCGGAGTACGAAGCGGCCATGTCCGGTCTCATTGAAGAAATGTACAGTACGTTCAAGCTGTATACCAATTTCGGCGAGGGCGTACTGCCGGATCGGCTGAACAAGGAGACGAAAATTGAAGAAATTTATGCCCCGGGGGAGACTGTTTCCTCCGATACCGTTGTTTTTGTGAAACAGGAGGCAGTGAGGAATCCGGCGGATGTGGAGGCAAGCCTGGTGGAACTCGCCAAAAAAATGCGCGAGAAAAAACTGGTCGGCTTCGTCCAGCTTTTCGTTGTCCGTAATGACAAGTATGAGAACATCGATTTGCAAGCCCTGAACGCCGCGGATGACAGCGAGTATTTCGTAGGCGACTACAAGTCCGTGATGGTCACGCCCGAGCTGAAGATCCGGCAGAACGGGAGGGAGGTCGACGTCGATGGCTGAGCTGTCCGAAAGCCAGCTGATCCTGCTGGATAATTTGATTTACCTGAATGATGTGGCCAACAAAAACAATCGAACCGTCGGCGATATCGTGGACTCGCTTTTACATGGCGGCGGCCTGGACAAGAGCAAGACGATCAAGGACGGCAAAGAAACCTATCCCGGGCAAATGGACCGGGGCGAATGGGAAACGGTTCTGAAGGCGATTCAAAAAGATAAGGACTTAACGTCGTTGAAGCTCAAGCATGGCGTCGTCGGCACGACGTATGATACTAAAGGCAACCCCGTGCGCGGCAGTGACGGAAGAATTTTGGAGACGGGCAACCGGTCCGCCGCGTTTGTCGATCCCCAAGGCCATGCGACCGTCGTGTTCCGGGGGACGTCCGGGGACTACGAATGGCACGACAACGGGACGGGCGGCTATTTGTCCGATACGGAAATGCAAAAAGCCGCTCTGGATTATATCAACAGCCTGCCTTATGAGAACATTACCGTAACCGGCCATTCCAAGGGCGGGAACAAGACGCAGTATGTGGCGATTCTGTCCGATAAGGTGGACCGGGCCGTATCGTTAGACGGACAGGGGTTCTCGAAGGAGTTCCTGGAGAAGTACAAGGATGAAATCGCGGCGAACCGGCATAAAATCACGTCGATCTCCGCGGAGGGGGATTATGTCAACGTCCTGCTCAATCCGATTGCCGAGTCCGACAAGATCTTCTATATCGATACGGATGAACAGCGCGATTTTTTGAATAATCACAAGCCGAATATTATGCTGAAAGAAAACGGTGAATTGCGTAATCCCGCGGAACGAAGCGCAATTTCCACGCTGATCAATGATCTGACCATTTACCTGAATGCCAATATGAAGGAGCCCGACCGCAGCTACGCGGTCGACGGTTTGCTTGCTTTACTGGAGAGCGGGGAGGAGGGTTTCCCCAAGGAGAGCGCGGAGCATACCAAGGAGAGCATCAAAAAGGTGCTTCCCTATGTGGGGAATTATTTGCTGGAGAACGCCGCGGACGGGGCAAAGGATTTCTTGGGACTCGTGGTCACTTCCTTCGGAGCCAAAGTGTTCCCCCAATACTTTCTGGACGATTTCATGAAGTACGCGGCGATCAATGCACAAAACTTCAGCTACTTGTATGATTTGGCGACCGAGATCGGCGGAATTCTAAAAAATATCATCGTGGACAAACTGACGGAATTCATGTCCAATATCGCCGCAAAAATATCGACGACCGCCCAACATATCAGCGCGGCCGTCACCGGATTCGTCCAGAGGATCAAGGACGGCTGGGACCGGTTGGTCACCGGAATCCGGGAGATGGGCGAAAAGGTCAAAAATACGGTCATAGGGGCCGGCGAGGCCATTATGCGGTTTAAGGATAAAGTGGTGCAGGGAGTAACCAGCTTCTGCAACAGCCTGGTCGAAGGCACGAAGCACGTCATCAACGCGGTCCGGGATGCCTGGAACAGCGCGGTGGACAAAGTTTCAAACTTTATCGGCGATACCCGGGATAAGCTGGCCGCGAAGTGGGGCGAGTTCAAAGCCGGCGTGAAGTCGGCCCTCACGGCAACGAAGGAAGGCGTGAACCGGTTCATCGACGCCTCGGTGCGCAAGGTTCGGGAGACCGGGGAGTTCCTGGTCAACAAAATCAAGGACGGCATCGAGAAAGGCAAGGAAATCGCCGCCCGAATCGCCGCTTCCTTTACCGCTTTCGCCGAAAGGGTGAAGGAAGGCTGGGAACGGCTGAAGGCCGGAATCCGCAGTATGGCCGAGACGATCAAAAATACGGCGGTCCGAGCCGGCGAGGCCATATCCCGGTTTGCGCAGCATATTACCCTTGTCGTCAAGCGTTTCGCCGAGAAGCTGGTCGCGGCCTTCAAACAGGCGCTTCAGCAGGTGAAGAAGGCTTGGGACAGCCTGTGCGACAAAGTGAACACCGCCTTCAATTCCGTGAAGGATGCGGTGAAAGTCAAGGTCTCCGAGTTCAAAGACGGGGTCAAGCGGCTGGGGAAACTGACGAAGGAGGGCATCCGGCAGATCGGCAAGGGGTCGGCCGATTCCTTCAAGAAGTTCGCCGGCAAAGTCGTCAAAGGTATGGCTAAAATTTCCCACGGACTGCTGCTGGTGAATCTTGCCCGGTTAAGCGATCTTCAGTCCAAGCTGAAATTGCTGGATTCCGACATCGAAGCCAAAACGACGCGGATGGTCGGCGAGGCGGAGCGGGTCAGTTCCAGCGTCGGCCGCTCTTATAGCGAATCCAACGTGCAAAGCCAGGTGCGGCAGGTACAGAAGGCTTGCGATGAGGTCAAAAACCGGAGCCGGCGGGTCTCCGCGGAGCTGCAGCGGAAGTCCAAATCGCTCGCCCATGCCGAAGAACAATACGGCAAAATAGAAAGTATGCTTAAAAAGGGCATTTCCAGCCGAAATCTCTAGAATTGAATGACCTGATATTGACATCAAAAAAAGGGAAATTTAATATAGAAGTAGATCGTTAGCACTCGGATTCTTAGAGTGCTAATATATTGTTCACTGGAAGGAAGGAGCCCAATCATGGCAAAAAAGCAATTTCAGGCCGAGTCGAAACGATTGCTGGAAATGATGATCAACTCCATTTATACGCAGCGGGAAATCTTCTTAAGAGAATTGATTTCCAACAGCAGCGACGCCATCGATAAGATTTACTACAAGGCGCTTACGGACGAGAATTTAACGTTCAACAAAGACGATTACTACATCAAGCTGACGGTGGATAAGGACAACCGCACGCTGACCCTTTCCGATACGGGAATCGGGATGACGAAGGAAGAGCTGGAGAATAACCTGGGGATCATCGCCAAGAGCGGTTCGCTGGCTTTTAAGAACGAGAATGAAGCGAAGGACGGCCACAATATTATCGGCCAATTCGGTGTCGGTTTCTATTCCGCCTTTATGGTGGCGGACAAGGTCACCGTCATCAGCCGCGCTTTGGGGAGCGAGGAAGCCTATAAGTGGGAATCGACCGGAGCGGACGGTTACGCGATTGACGAGGCGGAGAAAGCGAACGTCGGGACCGATATTATTTTGCAGATCAAACCGAATACCGAGGACGACCAATACGATGAGTTTTTGGAAGAGTACCGCCTGAAGTCGATCATTAAGAAATATTCGGACTTTATCCGCTACCCGATTAAAATGGATGTGACGACCCACCGGCCGAAAGAAGGCAGCGAGGGCGAGTTTGAGGAAGTGAAGGAAGAGCAAACCCTCAACAGCATGGTGCCGATCTGGCGGAAAAACAAAAGCGAGCTGACGGACGAGGATTACGAAAATTTCTACATGGAGAAGCGGTACGGTTTCGACAAGCCGATTTCGCATATCCATATCAAGGCGGACGGCGCGGTCGTTTACAATGCGATTCTTTTTATTCCGGAGAAGACGCCGTTCGACTATTACACCAAGGAATATGAAAAAGGGTTGGAGCTGTACTCCAACGGCGTTCTGATCATGGAAAAATGCGGGGACCTGCTGCCGGATTACTTCAGCTTCGTGAAAGGGATGGTCGATTCCGAAGACCTTTCCCTGAACATTTCCCGCGAGCTTCTGCAGCATGACCGGCAGTTGAAGCTGATCGCCAAGAATATTCAGAGCAAAATCAAAAGCCAGCTGCAAAGCGTGCTAAAAGACGACCGGGAAAAGTACGAAACATTTTACGCTTCGTTCGGCCGTCAGCTGAAGTTCGGCGTATACAACGATTACGGCATGAACAAGGAAGTGCTCCAGGACCTGTTGCTGTTCACTTCCTCCAAAGAGAAGAAGCTGGTCACGCTGGACGAGTACGTCTCCCGGATGCCGGAGGATCAGAAGTACATTTACTATGCCGCCGGCGAGTCTGTAGACCGTCTGGAAAAACTGCCGCAAACCGAGCTTGTGTTGGATAAAGGGTACGAAATCCTTTACTTCACGGACGATATCGACGAGTTTGCGATCAAGATGATCCTCAACTACAAAGGCAAAGATTTCAAATCCGTCTCGAGCGGCGATCTTGGCATCGAGCCCGAGGAAGGCGATAAGGACAGCAAGGAGACCGAATCCGCGAACAAGGATCTCTTCGAGGAGATGAGCCGGCTGCTCGCGGGCAAAGTCAAGGAGGTTAAGGCATCCAAACGCCTTAAGACTCATCCGGTCTGCCTGTCCGCCGAGGGCGAAGTTTCCATCGAGATGGAAAAGGTGCTGAACGCCATGCCTAGCGGCCAAGACGTCAAGGCGGACAAAGTGCTGGAGATCAACGTCGGCCACGAGGTGTTCCAATCTTTGAAGGATGCCTTTGAACAGGATAAAGAGAAGCTGGGACTGTACACCAACCTGCTCTACAATCAGGCCCGCCTAATCGAAGGGCTGCCGGTGGAGGATCCGGTGGAGTTCACGAACAACATTTGCAAAGTGATGGTTTAAAATAACGGCATAATCCCTCGCCCGGGTCTGTCCTGGCGGGGGATTTGTTGTTTTATTGGTAAGTCAAATACCCAAGCGCGCCTAGCCATGCTATGCACGCCGGAGAGAATTTGACGCTTAATTTAATGAGATCATTAGTAGTGTAGTAGAGATTCAGTTATTAATCGGAATTTCTTTATTAAAAAATACGATTGATGCGATTTCCTTATCATTTATAACATTTTCAAAAGTTTTGATCGTAAGCATTTGAACTCCAAATTCCGTTAAAGTCCATCCGGTAAAAATACTTGTCGTTTCTGCGGTGCCATCTTTATAGTTTATCGTGATCGGGTAGTTATCCAAATATTTGAATTCATTTACATCGGACTTCCTTAATCTTCCGGCTGCCTCATCAATCTCTTTCAATGATTTACCTTCAATTTTTAAAGAAATCGAAATGGGTGAGACGGAGATCGTTTTTAATACTGCCCTATAACCAAACATGGTAATGTTTTGATCGATCTGATAAAGCGTAGAGTACTCCTTGAAATCCAGCTCAAAGGAAGTTTCCCAAGAACCCGGTATGACCGTTTCAAAAACCCCGGGAAGCGGATCTGCTGCTTGTAAATCTTTTAATTTGAAATGAACGGTTTGGCCAGCTATTGAATTTTTGGTCATAATTCTCATAACCAAGCTAACTTTATTGTCAATCGGATTTCCATCGTCGACCACCTCAAACCCGTAACTTTGAGTGTCCTGATCTGTCGTCATCGTGTCAACCATAAAACGGTATCGCGCTGCATTTAAAACGGTGCCTTTCGGAGCAGTGAAGTCCATTAAGATATAGGTCAGATTGCTGTCACCGATAACTTGCTTAATGGTAAGTGTTCCTTTCTCGTTTGCCACTTGTTTGTCAACCACATAAGCGCCATTTGACAAATATTCTGCCTGCTCATGATTGACTGGATTAAGAAATTTTAAAAATGTTTCATCTATTCCCAAGTATGCCGCTGCAAAAGCTGTTGTAGTTAAACAAACCATCAGCACAGCAGCCAATACTGCAGATCTTACGTGTTTCATAGGAGGAAGTCCTCTGCGCCTTGTGTTTTCGTTCTGGCTTTGCGTCAAAATGTTCTGAAACATTTTTTCTTTTTGCGTTTGGATCGTACTTTCTTTGTGTCCTAACATCTCCGAGATTTCTTTTACCGAGTACTCCTCAATATAGTAGAGATATAAAACGGTTTTGTATTTTTCGGGAAGAGAAAGCAGTTTTGTAAGCACCTTCCCCGATGGCTCATCGCTATTCCAAGAAGAAAATTCCGGTATAGCGTCTAATTCCACGCGACGGGTTTTCCACCAGTTTTTAAGAATGTCTTTGCAGTAATTTCTAGTGGTTACAATCAGCCATGCTTTTTCATGCTCGGGGTCATTAAAAACCATTTGAGATTTGATCAGTTTTAGAAATACAGATTGAACAGCGTCTTCTGCATCAACGGGATTTTTCAAATAGATATAGCTCAGCCTGTAAACTTGATCGACATGCCGTTGATAGAGTTCAGCCAATTCTTTATCCGTACGCAATAAAGAATTGTTTCCCATTTACTCGCCTCCTGATTACAACACGATTGATGACTCGAAAATATCCCAAGATTTAAGAAATTTATACGATTTTAAGACTTTAGAACAGTCCCAACTTTTTTATATTTAAGTGCCAAATAACCCCTACCTTTGTTCAAGGACGGGGGTCGGACTATGCTGGTATTAAGATATAAACACTCGGCAGGTTAGCGGTAACGACACCGACCACGGAAGCAGACGATTCAACGCTTCCGAATTTTTCGGATGCTCGAGCTGCGGTAGTTGCTCAAACAAGTAGTTTAGATATTTGTTCGGATTTAGCCCGTTTTCTTTTGCCGTCTCGATCACACTATAGATAGTGCTACTAGTCTTCGCATGCGCCCAGCACCTGAGAAGCGTGCCACCGTCCACATGCAAGTAGCCCGCGAATCCCTGAGAAAAGCGCGTGGGTTCTCGCCGTATCGGGTTGGCCGGTAATCGAATAGCACGATATAAGCGGAGGCGAGGCTATGTTCCCATTGCAAAATCTTGAGCTTGTTCTTCTCACGGTTACAGAATACGAACAGAGCTGGAGAGAACGAGGCGAGACCGAAGCCTTGCTGAACAAGGGCGGCAAGTCCGTCAATGGATTTACGTAGATCCGTCGATCCGCAAGCTAGATAGACAGTATGCGTGCCAGGCAGCGTTAGCATGTGAACGAAGGACCTGAACGACTTCACGAAGCGGGCGAGGGTCAAAGTCGGTCCGAAGCTCGATGCTCACTTCCCCGACAGGGATGATGAGCGGTGTAGCATGGGCTGGGCTGCAACACTTGCGGTGTCACCCACGGAGAGGGGGATGAAGGCCGGGGGGCGGGATTTGGTGGAAACGTTGGATGACGTCCCTTTTAATTTGCGAAGCCAGTACTTTAGCGTATGCAACGTAAATTGATTAGTGGAGCACCACGCAGTCTTAGTAAGTCCACTGGCTTTGTAATTCCCATATGAGAGTGATCCATTCTTGACGGCGAGCTTTCTGGGTTTTCATGAGGCGGCCTCCTATTTCTTTCGGATGACCTCTTTTTGCTTTCGCCTCAGCCTCCCCCTCCATCTCCCCCTCCATCTCCCCCTCCATCTGCCGGAATTTTAACGGAAGCAGTAGACGCTATTTTGTCCAAAAAGCGTTTTCCCCGATTCTAACGGAACTGGTAGCGCCTATTTTCTGCAATCACCACTAAAACGGGCCATTTTTGTCCGAATAGCGGCTATTATTTCCGTTAAAGTTTGAAATCTGCCTTTTTTGCAAAAATAGCCGCTCCTATTTCCGTTAGATGTTTTCCGGACCATGGAGTGCCATTCATCCATTCACCCATTCGCCCGTCCACCCCCTTATGTTTCTGAGGTCGTCGCCCACCGGTAATGTGTGATAAACTGGATACAGAATCCCAGAGTAAGGAGAATGAAGCATGGCCCTCGAAATCGAACGGAAATTTCTGCTTCCGGAGTATCCGAAAACGCTGCTGGAAGAAGGTGCGATCCAGGTCCTGAAAGAACAGGTGATTGACCAAACCTATCTGGCCCTGGATGGAGACGAAGAGCTTAGAGTGAGAAAAATCAAGGATCTCGGCACCGGCGAGGTGACCTATACGCATACCTTCAAACGGGGCTTCGGCTTGGCGCGCGAGGAGATCGAATACGATATTTCCGCCGGGCTATACGAGCAGATGATTCATATTCGCCGCGCGGTTCCTTTGGTCAAAAAACGGCTTACAGCCCTGTGGAACGGCATCCAGGTTGAAATCGACAGCTATCACCAGATCCAGATGGCGGTCTTGGAAGTCGAGTTCGGCTCCGAGGAAGAAGCGACGCGTTTTGTCCCTCCCGCATGGTTCGGGCCGGACATCAGTACGGACAAACAGTACAGCAACAAACGAATTTGGCGCGAATTGCAGGGAAGGAAGCAGATTTAATGCTTCACTGGCCCGAGGGAGGAAAGAAACTTTCAGGGCGGACTGATCAAATACATAATCCGAGAGGTGAAGGTATGTCGAACGAACTGCTGCAGGCACTTAAACTGATCAAGCAAAAGGAATGGATCGACCTGACTCATACATTTGGCCCGGATTCCCCGCATTTTGCGGCCTTCGCGGCGGCGGAATTCAAGACACTGTTCACGCACGACGACGGCTTTTTTGCCCAGAACTTCACCTTTCCCGGTCAATACGGCACGCATCTTGACGCCCCGATCCACTTTGTGCGAGAGGCCCGCTATCTCGACGAACTAGGGCTCAAGGAACTGGTGCTGCCGCTCGTCGTCATCGACAAGTCGAAGGAGGCCGCGTCCGACGCCGACTATTCCCTGTCCGTTGCGGACATCGAGGTGTTTGAAGCCGAACACGGCGAGATCGAAGCGGGAAGCTTCGTCGCCCTTCGCACGGATTGGAGCAAGCGCTGGCCGAGCCAGGAACGCTTCGAGAACAAAGATTCGGAAGGGAACAACCACGCCCCCGGCTGGTCGATGGAGGCACTGGAGTTTCTGTTCCGGCAGCGCGGCGTTAAAGCGATCGGTCACGAGACATTTGATACCGATTCGGCTGCGGATTATACGAAGAACGGCGCGTTGCTCGCCGAATATTACGTGCTCGAGCGGGATACGTATCAGGTTGAGCTGCTGAAAAATCTCGATCTTGTTCCCGCCAAGGGGGCGGTTATTTTCAATATCGTGCCCAAAGCGGAACGAGCGTCCGGCTTCCCGGTGCGATCCTTCGCGATCCTGCCCTGATCGTTTAAAAATCATTTATTCATTTTTATTACCGGGAAAACCTCCCGTTAATTTCTCGCTTCTGGCCCTTGGCTCCGATTTAACCGGAAAAGCTCCATCTATTTCGCGGCCCTTTCGCCAATACCCGCAGTTTCAGACACATTAGCGGGAGGTTTTCCAGCTAATCAGCCACTTCAGCCATAAAGGCAGTAATTTAACGGGAGGTAATCCCGTTAAATTATAAGCCATCGGTTTTTTAGCCCGGTTAACAGTAACAGGCCCATCCGCTAAGGATGGGTCTTTTGATCCTTACCGGATAAAATTGGTGCGTCAAAAGGACAAAATAAGTCATGTACATTAGGACGGTCGGATAGTATATTGATATCGATAATCATTATCAATAGAATTGACATTACGGGAGGCCATGAAATGAAAAGCTTCAAGATGATATTTGCCCTGATATTAACCTTGGCGGTTGCCGGCTGCGGAGGAAACTCAAACAGCGCGGGGAGCGCCAGCGGCGGCGAAACGAAGGGCAATACGGCCCAAACGGCCCAAGCGGCGGAAGAAGCCGGAACCGGGAATGGTACCGGAACCGGGACAACTTCCGGAAGCGAAGACGGGCCGAGAACGATAAAGCATGCCATGGGGGAGATCACGCTCGAGAAGAAGCCGGAGCGGGTCGTGGTGCTGTTTAACGGCATGGTGGATATTACGGCGGCGTTGGGAGTGAAGCCAGTCGGCGCCGTCGAATCCTGGGAAGAGAAGCCTTGGTACCTCTACCTCCGGGACAAAATGGAGGGGGTCAAGGATCTGGGAGAGGAGAATCAGCCGAATCTGGAGGCCATCGTAGCGCTTAAGCCGGATCTGATTATCGGTACGGAGGCGCGCCATGAAAAAATCTATCCTCAACTGTCCGAAATCGCGCCTACGCTGATTACCAAGGAAATTTTCGATTGGAAAGATAACCTCCAGCTCAGCGCCCAGGCGCTTTATAAGGACAAGGAAGCGGCGCAGCTCATTAAAGATTGGGACGCCCGCGTAGCGGACTTTAAACAAAAAGCCGGAGATAAGCTGAAAGATACGAAAGTTTCGATAATCCGGTTTGAGGATGACGGCAGCGCCCGCTTTTACGCCACGGGGTTTGCCGGAACGATCTTTAAGGAGCTTGGGATCGGGCGTCCGGAAGCCCAGATGGTTGAAGGCAAAGCGGTTGTGAATCTGACCTCCAAGGAGCAGATGGGGCAATTGGATGGGGATTATATTTTCGACATCACCCGCATCAGCCCCGAAGACAACGATACGCTAAAAACCAAGAACGAATGGACGTCCCACCCGCTTTGGAAAACCCTGAAGGGCGTCAAGAACGGCAAGTATATCGAAGTGGATATGATTACCTGGAATCTAAGCGGCGGGGTGATGGCGGCGAATGCCATGCTGGACGATGTCTACGAAATTTTTGGAATCAAGTAAAAAATACGGCATAGGGAGAAGGCAAAAATGACAGGGGCGATACGCGGGCGGAGAGCCGCAGTCATCATATTAGGGGTCCTGGTGCTGTTGCTGGGGCTGGCCGGAAGCATACTTCTGGGGGCCACGAACTATAGCACGGAGACGGCCTGGGACGCCCTGTTTCACTACGATCCCAACGTGACCGACCAAATCGTGATCCGGACGACGCGGCTGCCGCGCGCTTTGATCGCGGCGGTGGTCGGAGCAAGCCTGGCCATCGCGGGGGCGATGATGCAGACGCTGACGCGAAATCCGCTCGCTTCTCCAAGCGTGCTGGGGATCAATGCGGGCGCGGGCTTCTTCGTCGTCGGCGCCACGGTGCTGCTGTCCGTTTCCAACCTGCAGGTGTTGACGTGGTTTTCTTTCCTTGGCGCCGCAGCGGCAGCGGGAGTGGTCTACGTGCTGGGGTCGGCGGGCAGGGAGGGATTAACGCCGATCAAAATCGTGCTCGCCGGTTCGGCCATGACCGCCCTGTTTGCCTCTTTTACGCAGGGCGTCCTGGCGTTGGACCAGCAGAGCCTCGGCTCGGTATTGTTTTGGCTGACCGGCACGATCGCCGGGCGCTCCTCCGAGATACTCGCCACCGTGTTTCCCTATATGGCTGGCTGTTGGGGAGCCGCCTGGCTGCTGGCCCGGGGAATGAACATTCTCCTGATGGGCGAAGACACCTCCAAAGGCCTGGGTCAGCGTACAGGCGCCCTGAAAATCGGAATCGGCATCATCGTCGTTATCTTGGCCGGGGGCTCGGTGGCGATCGCGGGACCAATCGGCTTCATCGGCATCGTCGTACCGCACATGGCCCGTTATCTGGTCGGCACGGACCACCGCTGGCTGATCCCTTTTTGCGGAATATTCGGAGCGGCGCTACTGCTGTTGGCGGATATCGGAGCGCGGTTCATTATGATTCCGGAGGAGCTTCCGGTCGGCGTGATGACCGCCGTGCTCGGCGCCCCGTTCTTTATGTATATCGCCCGGAGAGGACTTGGCAAATCATGAACCGAGGAAACAGATGGATTCCATATGGGCTGCTGTTCGGCTGCCTGTTGACGGCGCTGCTCAGCGCCAGTCTGGGCGAAACGTTTATTTCGCCCGTCAGGGTACTCGGTAGCCTGACGGGCGCCGGCCCGGAGGCCGAGGCCATGATCGTGGAGAAGCTGCGCTTTCCCCGGATCGTCACGTCGATGCTGGCAGGCGCTTCCCTGGCCGCCGCCGGGGCCATCCTGCAGGGCGTGGCCCGCAACCCGATGGCATCCCCGGACATTTTGGGGGTGACCGGGGGGGCTTCCGCGGCGGCGGTGGCCTTCATGACGTATGGCCTCGGCGTATTCAGTATCCGCTGGCTGCCGGTAGCCGCCATGGCGGGAGCTGCCGGTGCCGCGCTGCTGCTGTACGCGTTCGCCTGGAAGAAAGGCGTGACCCCGCTTCGCCTCGTCCTCGTGGGCGTCGGGATGTCTTCGCTCATGTCGGCGGCCACGACGATGATGATTGTGTTTAATCCGCGCAACGACGCCGGTCAGGCTTATACCTGGCTGACCGGTTCCGTCTACGGCGCGAATTGGGAGCAGGTGCTGCTACTGCTGCCCTGGACCGCCGTGCTGCTGCCGGCGGCGCTGCTGATGAAGCGGCACGTGAACATTTCGCAGCTGGGCGATGAGGTCGCCACCAGCAGCGGCAGCCGCGTCCAGCGGGTCCGCTTCCTGCAGATCATGCTCAGCGTGGCCCTGGCCGGCTCGGCGGTCGCGGTGGCCGGCGCGATCGGGTTCGTCGGCCTGCTCGCCCCGCATATGGCCCGCAAGCTGGTGGGGGCGGACTTCGGCCGGCTGCTGCCGGTATCGGCGCTGCTTGGCGCCTGGATCGTCCTGCTGGCCGATCTGGCCGGACGCACGTTGTTCCTTCCGCTGGATGTCCCGGCCGGAGTGTTTACGGCGGCGATCGGCGCTCCGTTCTTCATTTATCTGCTGTATACGAACCGAAATCAATAGGAGGCGAAACGATTGGCTGAAACAAAACCCCTGCAAGGTGATGAACAATTAGAGGCGGCGAAGGCGGCTGATCCACGGTATCCTTTGGCCGACCTGATCAAGAGCCGCAGAACGGTCCGTGCGTTTAAACCGGACCCGGTCAGCAAGGAGCAGATTGTCGCTTTGCTGAATACGGCGGTTTGGGCGCCGAATCACGGGAACCGGCAGCCTTGGCGCTTTATCCTCGTGATGGACGAAGCGAGGGAGGCCTTCGCCGAGGCGGTGCTGCGCACGCATTCCGCCGAGGAGCGAGCCAGGATCGGTGCGCAGCGTCACGAGTATTTGACGACGCTGCCGGCGCAGCTTATCGTGCTGCAGACGGAGGATTCCCGCCATAAACAGCGGGAAGAGGATTTTGGCGCCGTCTGCTGCCTGATCCAGAATTTTCAGCTGGCCGCCTGGGAACAGGGGATTGGCGTCGTTTGGAAGACGAATCATTACATCCACGAGCCGCGCTTTCGTTCGGCCTTCGGCATCCAGCCGGGGGAAAAAATCGTGGGCGTACTGTACATCGGCTACGCCGAAACGATCCCTACCGCTCAGCCAAGAGACAGGGCGGAAACGAAGCTGACCGTGCTGGATCGACTGCCGCTTACCAATTAACCTTAGGCGAAAGGGGGGAATCTACCGATGGCGTTGAATGCGGCGGGGCTAAGGCCTGTAGTGCTGTTCTCCTCAATCCATCGCCGCGCTTTTCATAGTTCCGGCCATGGCCATGACATCAAGATTCCGACCTATCTGCTTTGCATGGTGAAAGAGGGGAAAGGCTGGGTTAGCTTAAGCGACCCGGAAAAGACGGCGACCGTCGGCCAGGGGGATTGCTTTGTGCTGACCCCGGGGTCCACCGTGCAGTTGATGCTCGAGTCCGAATCGCTCGAGTGCTTTCTGGTGTTGTTCAGGCCGGTGACGCTGCAGCGGCGGAGGGGGAATTGGCAAGCGGGACCGCTGCTTCCCGGCGACGGCGGATGGTCGGGATTCGCCGGCAAGCTTGAGCCGGTACGATCACCCGCGCTTTTGGGGGATGCGGCTGCACTATATGCGGACAGCCGCTTGCCCGGGGCTGACAGCGAGCAGTTGCAGCTGCGATGCCAGAGCCTGCTCTGCATGGTGCTGGATCAGCTCAAGGAGCGGAGCGCGGCCGTAAAGCCCAGCGGACTGGAGCTCAGTATCGGATACATGCAGCGGCATTTCCGTTCCAAAATCCAGCTGGAGACGCTGGCGGAGATCGCCGGGCTGACGCCGAGCTCCTACTCCAGGCGCTTCAAACGGGAGAAAGGGGCGACTCCCGTAGAATACTTGAGCCGGCTTCGGCTGCATCATGCGAAGATGCTGCTCTCCCGTCCCGGCATTACTGTGAAAGAGGCGGCGGCGGAATCCGGTTTTGGAAACGAGTTTTATTTCAGCCGAGTATTCAAGCGGGAAGTCGGCATGGCCCCGACGGCTTATATCAAGCAATTTAAATCATGAACAAATTGGTCTGCGGCCAGCTCCAGCTCCTCTTTGAGGCAAGGCAAGGGCGAGTCAATAAGGGCCTTAAACGACCTTAAACGGCGCTATTTTGTCGAATTCGGCTCAGCGGCTTCATCCGACAAAAAAAGCCTGCAGATTTGCAGGCTTTTTTTGTCACGCGCGAGTACAGTTTATTTCGCCGTCAGTCCGCCATGATCACGGAGCAGGTGACCGTAGTGCATGCGGATGAACTCCAGCACTTTGTCGGAGATGATTTGATGGCCGGCCTGGTTCGGATGAATCCCGTCCGAGCAGAGAAATTGGGTGAAATCGGGATGCTCCAGGAAGGCTCCGCGCACATCGATGAACTTGGTTTTGGTCAATTCCGACACTTTGAGGATCGTGGAATTATACCTCTCCTGCCACCAATAAATTTTGGTCACACTGCCCAGCCATTTGAGAATGTTCTTCTCGGCATCGGGATTGTTCCTGCTGACCCATTTGAAATAGCTGTCCGCATTCAGGGGGGGCAGGCTCATCAGTACGGGGGTAATCTGCTGGTTTTTCAGAAATTGAACGGCTTCGGTCAGCATTTTTTCGAACAGATTAAAATCCGTTTTCGGGCGGTGCTCGCCTTCAGGGTTGTCTGCAATCTCGTTCCAGTTAAAGTCGCAATCATTCCCGCCGTACTCAATGAGCACGATGTTCGGTTTGTCTTTCATGACATCTTTGCGCAGGTTGGCCACACCCTTCATGAGCGTATTGCCGAACCGGGCGGTGTTCCGGACTGCGCCCTTCAATCTGTTCTGCAGCAGGGAAACGTAATTGTCCTCCAGCAAAACATATTTGTTCTTGACCTCGTCATAAATAACCCCTTTGGAGATGGAATCTCCAGTGACCAGGTATTTGGCCGGCATATCCGGGCTTCCCTGATTTTCCATACTCTTCGGATCACCTCGTTCCATTGCTGTTTTCCTTCTTCAATTGTAGTTGAGTTTCACACCGGAAAGCAAGCGGCTTTCCTTAGCGGAGATCGGAAAGAAGCGGATCAGAATCCGGCAGGATTCGGGTACGATGACGGGGTGCCGAAAGGATCGCCCGGATCGGCCGGAACGTCCTCGATTCGGTTTGCAGGCGGGACATAAGGTCGTACAACGAGTACGGTGGCCGCATCCGTAAAGCCCGCATATTTTGCGATGACACGGGTGAGTCCCGGCGAGAGCCCCGAAAGGTTACCGCTCGCGTCGATCGAAGCGATGCTTGGATCCTCGATCGTGAAATAAGTAGCCTCCGTTACCGATTTAACCCCGCCGTCCGGAGCTTGAAACAGAGCGACAATATCCAGCTGTGTATCGACAGAAAGGGAGTAATCGTCGGAATCCAGGTAGAATTGGCTTTCCCCAGGAATCTCGTCGACCGTTTTGTATTTGACCAGCTTTAGCCGTTCCGAACCGAAAGTTGAAGTGATCCATACAAGCCCTCCGTCCTGGGGAATGTCGGTGCGGGCGGCGTCGTAGAATCTTGGAGCGAGGTTTTGAAGCAGGGACCAGAGGATCGTTCCTTCTTCATCGATTTTTAATGTGAGATGCCGTTGGTCCGATCTGCCGCTGATCAGATAACCGCCCGAGCCGTCCGGGGTAGGCTTCATGTAAGAGAGAAGCTCGGGGAACTCCGGGTCTACCAAGCCTTTTCGCCAAACCGCGTCACCATCCTCCGTTAACTTCCACAGTCCGGAGCCGTCGAGCATGAAATACCCGTCCCCGTCGGGGGCGGGCACCAACTGCCGGACGTAGCCCCAGCCCGCCTCGTAAGGCAGCGTTTTGCTCCACGTAATTTCACCTGTCGGACCGTATTTCACCAGTAAGGGAAGCCAGGAGGTACTGTTTTCCTTCACGGCGTACCCCGCGGCTAAGAATCCTTCATCCTCCGTCTCCACAACGTCAAGGAGCACCTGTTCTTGATATTCGCGGTAATAATGATCCCACAACGGGGTTCCTTCCGCATCGACCCTCAAAATATAAGCGGGCTGGGTACCCGATGCGTTGGAAGTCCAGGAAACGGCGATAAAACCGCCATTCCGGGTTTCTTTGATCCGCTGGATCGGTGCATACCCGCGGTACTCGCCATAGGACCCGCTCCATACAGGGTCTCCGTCTGCCGACAGCTTGAGCAGATAGGCCCGGGAAAAAGGCCTTCCATCGCTTCTGTCGAGCATTCCACCGCCGATCAAAAATCCGCCATCCCGGGTTTGGATCATCGATTGAATGGTGTACATCTCAGTCGGGTAGTTTTCATCCAAATATTCACGTTCCCATTCCGTATTTCCGCTCGAATCGGTTTTGATGGCAACGATTTTGGCTAAGGGAGAGATTTCATTCCGCGGGGTTGCGGTGCCTACAGCGATATAGCCTTGATCGGGCAGGGACAATACTTGGGATGGCTCATTGTAGTTGTCCGGCGATCCGAACTCCCAGGACCATTCTTCTGCGTAGCCTGCCGGACCTTCGGCAGCAAACCCTTGCACCGGGGGGACGTACCAAAGGCCGACGGCCATCAGGATGGTAAGTATCCACAACTCGGCTTGTCTGCGCATCGGTGCTTTCATATTGCATCACTCCTCCTCAATTTGGAAATCATATCAATTTCAGTGTGATGGAAGGGAAAGTCCTGGAACAGGTACGAAAGAGAGAATTCTTCTGTGAGCTAGGTCTCAATTATTGACGGCAAGTGGACATAAAGGGGCAGCTAATGAGAGAATACAGATAATGCTATTAGAAAAAGGGGGATGCATTCAGTGCTTCGATTCGGAATCATCGGAACGAACTGGATCACGGAACGCTTTATCCAAGCGGCGGAGGAGACGGAGCAATTCGTGCTGGCGGCCGTTTACTCGCGCACGGAAGAGAAAGGGGAGGCTTTTGCGGCCAAGTACAACAGCAACCCTGAAGTATTTACGGATTTGGAAAAAATGGTGTCGAGCGACCGGGTGGACGCGGTGTATATCGCCAGCCCCAATTCGTATCACGCCGAGCAGGCCATTCTGTGCATGAACCATGGGAAGCATGTGCTGTGCGAGAAGCCTTTTGCTTCGAATGTGGAAGAGACGCAGCGGATGATCCGGGCGGCGCAGGAGAACGACGTGCTGCTGATGGAAGCGATGAAGTCCACATTGATGCCGAATTTCCGGGTGATCGCGAACAATTTGTATAAAATCGGGCGTGTACGCCGTTACTTTGCCAGCTACTGCCAGTATTCTTCCCGGTATGACGCGTTCAAGCAAGGGACGATTCTGAACGCGTTCAATCCCGCCTACTCGAACGGCGCGTTGATGGATCTGGGGATTTACTGCCTGTACCCGATGGTGACTTTGTTCGGCAAACCCGAATCCCTTCAAGCCACCAGCGTGATGCTGTCGTCCGGCGTGGACGGGGAGGGGAGCATTCTGATGCGCTATGAAGACATGGATGCCGTAGTGATGTATTCCAAAATCGCCGATTCCTATGCCCCGGCGGAAATTCAAGGGGAGAACGGCACGCTGATCATCGATAAGATCAATCAGCCTTACGATGTAAAGATCATGTACCGGGACGGCACCGTTGAGGACCTTCGGCAGCCGCAGATGCAGGAGTCGATGTTCTACGAGGCGCGGGAGTTTATCGAACTCGCGCAAAGCGGCCGACGGGAAAGCGGTGTGAACACGCTGGCCAATTCCTTGATCGTTGCCGAAATCATGGAGGAAGCCCGGCGGCAGATCGGGTTGAAGTACCCGGCGGACCGGTTTTAAGGGTGTAAGTGTACCTTCATGGTAAACTCTTGCCCGGGGCAGAGCCCGTTCAACGCAATTAACAGGAATTCCTCCCTTAAATATGGTCCCTACCCGGCGGCAGAGGTGAATTAACTGGAAAAACTCACGCTAATTCGCCTGAAAGAGGAATATTGGCGGCCGGAACCGCGTAAATAACCGGAGTTTTTCCCGTTAAATCAGCTTAAAGGGCCCTCAGCCGTCAATTACCGGGAGGTTTTCCCGTTAATAGGCATTAACGTGTAGGCTAGTCCATAAAAAACCACCGACATCACAATGGATGCGGTGGTTTTTTGTGGAATCAATTATTATTGGTATTTCACGACGAGCGCATTGCTGATTTTCCGGCCGGGCGTCGTTAAATACTTCCCGTTATAATAAAGCCCGCTCGAAGCGCCGCCATCGAGGTTCATCGCCTGATACGCTCCGGCCTGTCTCATGATTTGCGCCAACTGCGGCATCGTTGCCTTTTTGGTCGTAAGCAGGATGAGCTTGTTGTCGCGCGTGAGCCCTATGGCGCTGCGTGTGCTGCCGCCCTTTAAAATTTTCGGGTCGCGGAAGCCCTCGCCCCTGAGGTTCAGAGCCACTTTTCCGTCGGTGACGAGGCGTGGTCCCGCCTGCAGGGCGCCTTCCAGATCGCCCTCCGCAAAGAGGTCGTTGAACTTTGTGCCCGGAATCATTCCGGCAAGTAGGTTGTGATTGTAGGTGAAGACGGTACGCCGGTCGCCCGACGCTATCATTTGCAGCTTGCCGCCGCTGACGATATATCCGTACGGTGTTTTGTAGCTGTTTTTCGTGTAGGCATCGAAATAGGAGCCGTTAATGGCAACGATGGCTTTGCTGCGTTTGGCGATACTGCTCAGGCTTTCGACCTTCCCCTTCTGATTGCCGGCCATGACCACGTCCAGGTGCACGTTCGGATGCGCCAGAGAAATCGTAATCATTTTCACGGAAAAGTACTTGTTCCCGACCTTGAATGCCTTACGGGCGCTGACGATCGGGGACGCGGTGCTGGACAAGCTGCTCCGTTTCACGGCGGGGAGCGTTATTTTGAAACTGTCGCCGTCGCGGCTCAGGGTGAGCGCGGTAGGATTCCTTTTCCAGACCAGTGTGTAGCCCAGGTGTTCGCTCAAAAATTGCAGGGGCACATAAGTAGTCCCGTTTCCCCGGAACGGAGCGTCCGTTAAGGTGACCGTGGCGTCATTGACCTCCGCGAAGGTTTGTCCGACAAACACTTTTACGCGGTTTCGGGTATCCGTGATCTCAAAGCTTTTTTCGCTTTCGTTCCACAGCAGGGAGGTCTCAGGGTCCCCTTTAAGCGCGGAAACCGGCAGGAAGGCATGGTAGGTCTGGCCGTCGATCAACACTACGGACTTGGGCGCGGCGGCCGAAGCGGCGGTAAGCTGGGCCGGAACCAGGAAGGTCAGGGCCAAAAAGAGGAGGAGAAGCGGGATGAGTCTTGGTCTTTTCATGCGGGTCATAAACTCCTTTGATTCGATTATGCAGGTCATAAAGTCCCCTTATGTAATATCGGATCGACTCCACATTTTCGTTAAAAAAAATTCAACCCGCCGGTTTCCTCGGGAGGAGACCGGCGGGTTGAAAAGTCATGGGCAAAACGGTGATTCTATTCGCCTTTTTTGATATACATCTTGTCGTAATATTCTTTCAGCATTCGCTTGGTGGCGAAGGCTTCACGGGTCGTTCCGATACTTCTTTCCATCATCCGCACCCATTGAGCCCGGTTCTCGTAATAGGTCGGCAGTACGCTGCCCAACAGGGTGTCGTACAGGGCTTCGCAGTCGTGGCGGTCCTGCGCTTCGAAATCGGACGTCTCGAAGCCGCCGCCGATCTGCCAGCCGTTCTCCCCGTCTTGACAAGCCTCCGGCCACCAGCCGTCCAGAATGGAGCAGTTGAGCACGCCGTTCATCGCCGCTTTCATCCCCGAGGTGCCGCTGGCTTCCAACGGCCTGCGCGGATTGTTGAGCCAGACGTCCGAACCCCGGGTGAGCTGGGCACCGATCGTCATGTCGTAGTTCTCCAGGAAGACGACGCTTTTCGGATATTTCTTCATCATAGCGACCAGGCTGCCGATGATCCGCTTGCCGGTGTCATCCTGCGGGTGAGCTTTGCCGGAGAACACGATCTGAATGGTTCCGGACTCCAGGTAAGGACCGATCACTTCCGGCTTGGAAAAGATCAGGTCGCTGCGCTTGTAGGGAGCCGCCCGGCGCGAAAATCCGATCAGCAGGCGGTCGGGATCCAGCGGGATGCCGGTTCGCTTCTGGATGAAATCAAGCAGTTCCCCCTTGAGTTCCATATGGGCGCCCCACAAATCGCCGCCTTCCTCATAAGCGCGAGTGATGCGCTCGTCGACCCAGGTCTGGGGATGAATGGCATTGGTAATCCCGATGATTTCGGAGCGCCCCGAGACATCCTGCCACATCTTGTTCGCGGTTTCCGCGTGCAGCCGGGCAACCCCGTTGGAAATGCGGGACAGCCGGAGGCCGGCCACCGTCATATTGAAGGGGTTTCCTCCGACTTGCTCCATCTGCTCCCGGGTCAGTCCGTTAAAGGCCGACATATATTCAAGCCGCTCCAGCGGGTGCGCTTCGTTGCCTTCCCGGATCGGGGTATGGGTCGTAAAGACGACCTCCTCCCGTGTCGCGAGCCAGGCTTGCTCAAATGTGTTGCCGGCGCTCATTTTCTCGCGGATCAGCTCCGTGGCGGCCAGGGCCGCATGCCCTTCATTGAAGTGGTACACCTCCACGGGGATCTGAAGGGCCCGAAGCGCCCTCACCCCGCCGATTCCCAGCACGATCTCCTGGGCGATCCGCTCCTCGCCGAACCAGCCGTACAGCTGTCCGGTGATCCAGGAATCCGCGTTTTCGGGAATGTCCGTATCCAGCAAGTATAGCGGGTTGTTTCCGAAACTTTCCGTTTTCCATACCTTGCATAGGACGTCGACGCCCCGAATTTTTACACTGACTCTAACGCCCGTGTCCTCGAGAAAATCATAATCATAGTTATGGTAGCTGTCATAAGGCTTCCCGTGTTCATCAATTCGCTGGTCCGTATAGCCTTGCTTCCATTTGATGCCGATCCCGACGATGGGCGCGCCGATATCTTTGGCCCCTTTGAGGTAGTCCCCGGCCAGGATGCCCAGTCCCCCGGCGTATATTTTAAAATCGGAATGAAGCCCGTACTCCATGCAGAAGTAAGCGACGGTAGGCAATTTCAATTCGTTCATGAGCAGCCTCCTTCGGATATATAGCACATCATATGCGGGGGAATGGAGAGGGGGAGTTAACGCGAAAAAAAATGGGCTTGACCTCATCCATGAAAGCGGTTATATTGGGAATGTAAACAATACGTTATATAACGTTATATAAAAGGAGAGATTACAGATGAACGTATCAAAAGTCATTAGCACGATTCATGAGCAGACCAAAAACGGTATCTCGGAGGTTTATCTGGTCGCCTGCGGCGGATCCCTGGTAGATATGTATCCGTCCAAGTATTTTCTGGAGAGCGAGGCCCAAAAAGTGGTTACCGGGCTTTATACCGCCAATGAATTTGTCCATGCTTTGCCGAAACGCTTGAACAAGGACTCCGTGGTCATCGTTTGCTCTCATGGCGGCAATACGCCCGAGTCGGTTGAGGCGGCCAAAGTGGCCAAAGAGAACGGGGCGCACACCATCGGTTTGACACATAATAAGGAAGCGGGGCTGCTGAAATACACCGACCATCCTTTCTTGTACGAGTGGGGCGAGGACAGCGATGTGAAAAACAATCCGATGGCGATCATTCTGGAATTGGTCGTAGAAATCCTGAACGTGACGGAAGGGTACGCCCATTACGAAGCGTTCCGGAACGGCATTCACAAGATCAACGGCATTATTGTGGAAGGCAAGAAATTGGTGGCTCCCCGCGCCAAGGCATTCGCGGAAAAATACCGGAGCGAGGATTTGTTCTATATTTTGTCCAGCGGAGCTTCTTACGGACATGCTTACGGGTTTGCCATCTGCTCTTTGATGGAAATGCAGTGGCTTAATGCGGCTCCGATCCATTCCGGTGAATACTTCCACGGTCCGTTTGAAGTGACCGATAAAGAGACGCCATTTATCTTGATGATGAATGAGGGGCGCACCCGCGCATTGGATGAACGCGCTCTGACCTTCCTGAATAAGTATGCGGCAAAAGTGGAAGTCGTGGACGCCAAGGAACTGGGATTGAACACGATCGCCGATGAAGTGGTGGAATTCTTCAACCCCGTCCTGTTCTACAGCATCTTGTGCGTATACCGCGAAGAGCTGGCGGACATTCGCAATCATCCGTTAGAGACTCGCCGCTACATGGGGAAAGTGGCATATTGAACTGAAAACAGGGGTGATATAGCATGAAAGTTTTGGGGATTGGCGATAACGTTGTAGATAAATATGTTCACTTGGGTGTGATGTATCCGGGAGGCAATGCGCTGAATTTCAGCGTGTTTGCCAAGAAACTGGGGGTGGACGCGGCTTTTGTCGGCGTGTTCGGAGATGACCGTGAAGCGCGGCATGTCGAGCGGACCTTGAAGGAACTGGAAATCGATATCAGCCTGTGCCGCCATCACCACGGCGAAAACGGTTGTGCACGCGTTACGTTGGAGAACGGGGACCGAATTTTTCTGGGGAGCAATGAAGGCGGCGTTACCCGCTTGAATCCGCTGCGGCTAAGCGAGGAAGACAAGGCCTATATCCAGGGGTTTGCCGTGATGCATACCGGTCTTTACAGCCATACGGGGCATTTACTGCCCGAACTGCAAAGCCTCGGCGTTCCAATTTCCTTCGATTTCTCCGATGATTTTGATGAGGCTCAGGTTGAACAGCATATTCCTCATGTTGACTTCGCCTTCTTCTCGTGCAGTCATCTGAGCGAGGAGGAAACGATTCGTTATATTCAATCCAAACGGGGCCGGGATGGGCAAGTGATTGTGGCTACCCGCGGCGGCGACCGGGCTGTCGCTTTTGACGGATCGCGCTTATATTATCAGACTCCGGAGTTGGTGGAGGCCGTGGATACAATGGGAGCGGGAGATTCATTTATCGCAGCGTTTCTGCTCCGCTATCTTAAGGACCGCAACATCCAGGCGGCGATGGAAGAGGGCTCCAGGTTCGCCGCGGCCAGTTGTCTCGTGGAAGGGTCCTTCGGTTTCGGAGTATCCTACGAATGACGGAAATGGCGTTAAACCATCTTCTTGTATAATCCGGTAACGTTTGATACGCTTTAAGCAAGAGTCTATAACGTTATAGTACAAGAGAGGGTCCTATGTTAAATTCTGATCATCCTGAACCATTATATATTCAACTCAAAAAAGCGATTCAAGCAGCGATTCATAACGGAATTTTTCAGCAAGGGGAGAAGATTCCCACAGAGACGGAATTGAGCGATCGTTATAATGTCAGCCGCATCACCGTTCGCAAGGCCGTTGAAGAACTGGCGCAGGAAGGATATTTGACCAAGCGGCAGGGGAAAGGAACCTTTGTAAGTCATCCCAAAATCGGGCGGAAGATTGAGCACGTGATCGGATTTACTGCGGCGTGCGAGGCGAACGGACTATCTTCGCACAGCAAGGTGACCCGAAAGGAAATGATCGTTCCCGACCCTGAACTGGCGCGTGCCCTGCAACTGGCGAAAGGAGAGAAGGCGATCTATATTCAGCGCAAAAGATATGCCGGCGACAACCCGCTGATGCTGGAGAACAACTACTATCCGGAATCGCGGTTCTCGTTTCTTATGGACGAGACGCTGGAAGGCTCGCTCTACGATCTGCTGCGGGATAAGTACGGAATTGATCCGAACCGGCCCGGGGAGTCGACGCTGGAAATCGTGCTGGCGGACGAAGATAAGGCGCGTTTATTGGAAACCTCGATCGGAAAGCCGCTTTTTTACTTGAGAACGATGATCTACGACCAGCGCGGATTACCGGTGCACGTCGGAAAACAGTTCATGATTGGAGACAGATATCAGTTTACCTTGTAGACGTTCCGTCCTTTTGCCGAAAACACCATAACCTTCTTTTCCCTGATGAAGGGGAAGGTTGATCCCTAGAACATAACGTTATAATACGTATGGTAGAAGGACGGAGTTTTTCAAACAATATGCAGCCCAAAAAACGAGCTTTAACGAGCTTTCATGAAATAGGAGGGGTGAACATGCAAGCTTCCAATGCCACAAGGACGGCATTTGCCGATCTCGTCCTCGTGTCGGATGCGGTCTTCACCGGGAAGGAACCTGTGGCGAGACCCGGATTTGTTGCGGTGAAAGGGGATAGGATTGCCGCGGTTGGGCCAAAATCGGGATTTCGGGAATGGATCGGGCCGGACACGAGAATATATGATTTCAAGGATGAATTGATTATGCCCGGAATCCATGACAACCATGTGTTTTTTACCGGCTATATGTCGATGCATCGAGGCCTGGACTTGTCCAAGACAACCTCTGTTCAGGAAGCGCTGCGCATGCTGGTGAAATATGCGGACGCGCTTCCGGAAGGCAAAAATGTATACGCTTTCGGTTGGGATCGGGATAGTTGGGGGGAATTGCCGGAACAAGCATTGTTGGACGGTGCCTTTCCCGACCGGGCGGTGGTTGCCATCAACCGTTCAAAAAGTTATTGCTGGATGAACGGAGCCGCCATAGACAAGTATGGATTTAAGCCGGACGAATGCAGTGCGGAAGCGAGAGCCCGATTACTGAAAGAGATGCTCCGGGACAAGGAACTGGTGGAAGCCGAGTTTCTTCACTTCGCCCGTATGCTGGCGGAGCGCGGGGTGACCTCGATCAAGGATATCGGTTTTGATGATTACAGCGGTTTGCTGCCGGTCTTGACAAAATTGGAGGAGAGCGGGCGTTTACCCCTGCGCGTTCATTTTGCCCTGGAGCCTGTTTTGGAACCGCTTAACATTTCGTTTGGTCTTGAGTGCTGGGAGAAATACAAGGGAGACCAGCTTCGTTTCCAGGGATTCAAGCTCATGCTGGACGGCGTGGTGGCCGATCATACGGGCGACATGCTGGAGCCCTATGCCGATCTGCCGGGGATAACCAACCTGCGTCCGGTGGATTACGAGGCTATAGAAGCTGCGGTGCTGGAGGCCGATCGCAACGGGTTGAAATGCACGTTGACTGCCGAAGGCGACGCGGCGATCCGACGTGCGGTTTCCATCCTGGAAAAATGCCGGGAACAAAACGGGAAGCGGGATGCAAGACATTCGATCAGCGATCTGGAATATCCTCACCCGGAAGATCTGAAGCGGATGGCCGCGGCCGGAATTTTCGCGGAAGTGTACGCCCAGGTCCTACTGCTGAATCCGTCCTATGAAGATGCTTATATGGCGGAGGTGGTCGGGAAAGATAAGGAAAGCCGTTTTTACAATTATAAGAGCATGCTGGACGCCGGGGTCACGATCACCATCGGGACGGATCTCCCCCTGTTTATAACGAGCGTTCCGGATTCGATTTACGCCGCAAGCGCCCGGTTATTTCCGGATGCAAGTCCGCCCGGAGGATGGTACCCTGAAAAAGCGATGCCAGTGGAAGAAGTGCTTAAAGCATGGACGGTCAATGGGGCGAAACATTGTTTCATGGAAGACCGGACAGGCTCACTGGAGGCGGGAAAACTGGCGGATATCGCCGTTTTTGACCGGAACTTGCTGCAAACCCCGGCGGACGAGCTTAGGGAAGTCCGAGCGGTGTTGACCATTGCAGGCGGAGAAATCGTCCATGATCAACGCAGTTAGTTTGCCCTGGATAAGACATCTTATAATGTTATATTTTGTGAATAATCCAATTCCGGAATGAGGGGTTAAGATGGAAACGGGAAAAAAGAGATTCAAATGGTCGCTGCCTCATAGCTATACCCTGATCTTCTTCATTATGATTTTAATGGCGGCGTTGACTTGGATTGTGCCGAGCGGGCAGTTTGAACGTCAGGAGGTCACTGTGGATGGAGTGACCAAATCGGTCATCATCCCCGGAACCTATCATTCGGTATCCAAGCAAAGCGAGGAAACCGATTTGCGCCAAGGGATTCCACAAATTTTAAGCGCTCCTATGGAGGGTGTCATCAATGCGGTCGATGTCGTTGCTTTTGTGCTTGTCGTAGGCGGCGCCTTTGGCATTATTCTCCAGACTGGAGCGATCGATCGCGGTTTGCTTGCGCTGGCCCGGCGGCTTAAAAGCAAAGGGATTTTGGTGATTCCGATCGCTATGGTGATCTGTAGCCTCGGCGGGTCGACCTTCGGGATGAGTGAAGAAATCATCCCGCTGTACGCGATCTTTATTTCGCTGATGTTTGCGCTGGGCTTCGATTCGATGACCGCCATATTGATTCTTTTCCTGGGAACGCAAATCGGTTATGTCGGCTCGACGACCAACCCGTTTTCCGTGCTTATCGCACAGGGAATCGCGGGGGTTCAAGGCAATCCGCAGTTGTGGCTCCGGTTTGTCGAATGGATCGTGTTTACCGGCATATCCATCGCCTTTACGATGTGGTATGCGCATCGGGTCAAGAAACATCCGGAGAAATCCGTTGTTTTCAAAAATGACCTGATTAACCGGCCGCTTTTTCTTAAAGAAGATACCGGGGAAGAAATCGGCTTCTCCCTGCGGGACAAGTTGATTATTTCCGGTTTTGTGGTCACGTTGGGACTGATTGTTTGGGGAATTCTCACGAAAGGCTGGTATATGACCGAGATCGGAGCGCTATTCTTTGCGCTTGGACTTTTTGCGGGTGTGATATCCAGAATGAATCAGCGCGAAATGGCGGAGAATTTTGTGAAGGGCTGCGGCGAGTTTGTTTATGCGGCCGTTATTATCGGATTGGCTCGGGGGATACTGGTGCTTGCGGAAAACGGCATGATCATCGATACGATCCTGAACTATCTCTCCGATTTGCTGAAAGGACTGCCGAATTACGCGTTTACCACCATCATGCTGCTTGTTCACAATATCATTACCTTCTTCGTGCCGTCCTCTTCCGGGGAAGCGGCCCTGACGATGCCGGTCCTCGCGCCGCTGGGCGATTTGGTCGGGATCAACCGCGAAGCGATCGTTACGACCTATCAATTCGGAAACGGACTGACCAACCTGATTTCTCCGACCGGCGGGGTATTGCTCGCGGGGCTGGCTATCGCTCGTGTCAACTTCGGGCAGTGGCTAAAAGTGATTATGAAACTCTTCATCGTGCTATGGGTCATCGCGGCCATTTTCTCGGCGGTCTCCGCTTTCGTGGGGATGTAATGCCCTTCGGAGGACAGCGGACAGGGGAATGAACGACCCGGGAACTGCAGGGAGTTTTTCGGCATTATATCTCTGCCCAGGGCTTCCGATTTTACGCGTTAGCCGTCGAAAAACTCCTCCCGCTGTTGTTCTTCCTCCGCGACCGCCTGGATTTCTTCGGGGCCGATTTGAAGATACAAATAACCGTCCTGCGCCTGTTTTTTCAGCGCCCGTTCTTTGATATATTTGGGGCTTGCTTCCCCGGCCTCTTCATCGTAGACCAGCAGAATTCCGTCGGTTTTTCGCAGCAGCAGTTCATCGCGGGCCGTAAACTGCCATCTTCCCTGGTAACCTTCTTTACTTACCGAGCCGTAATAATCGAGCCGGTGCACCAAATCGCGATAATACGTTTGTTTGTCCTCGTTCCACTGTTCTTCGGGGTGGCTGAAGGCCGTGATGATGGAGCATTTCAAATGTGGATATTCCTCCTTCAACTGGAGGGCGGCTTCGCAAGCCCACAGATCGACGCCGTACTGCCCGGGGGTGATTACCCATTCCAATCCGTCATCCAGGAGAGGTAGGAGCCGGTTGATGATGGCTTGTCTGATGAAAGGGATGCCTTTATGTTTATTGTTATATATACCGAGCTCGTGCGCACGGTAACCGGTGACCAGCAAGTTTTTCAACACGTTTCTTCCTTCCGTTCCGGGTTCTCTTCGTTAACATTATAAACCATACATGGCAGGATAACTTAAAAAAGCAACGATTATAGGTCGAAATTACCATATTATTATGATGATAATAAGCCGAAATGAGTCTTTTTGCCCTGTCATCCCTTTAGCGCATTGGGTAATATCGTTAGGAATACATATTCTAGGAGGATAAAGATTTGAAAAAATTAACAGCAGTATTACTGGGGGCAGTACTGGTACTTGGCATGACAGCATGCGGCAAAGAGAAGGCGGCTGAAGGCGGCGCTAATAAAGCGGCCAACGGCGGCGCAAATAAAGCCGCAGAAACAACTACGAATACGCCGGCGGAAACAAAGGTTCCTACTGTAGATGAGTTGATGGCGAAATCCACGGAAGCCAGCGAAAAGCTGAAAAGCATGTCCATGGAGGCCAAAATCAATCAAACGATCGTAATGAAACAAGGTGATCAATCGCAGGAACAAAAGATCGACATGACGATGAAATCGGATATTGTGAAAGAACCGATGGAAATGCATCAAGTGATCAACGTGTCCATGGGAGATCAAGGAAGCCAAAACGTGGAGCAATACATCACGAAGGATTCCGTTTACATGAATCAAGGCACAGGCTGGATGAAAGCTCCGGCTGAACAAACCCAACAATTGATAGACAGCCTGAAGCAATCGGCAAGCCCGGAAGCTCAACTGCAACAATTTAAGTCGATCGCCAAGGAAGCGAAAGTGGTTGAAGAAGGCGGCGAATATGTATTGACCGCGGATCTGTCCGGCGACGGCGTGAAAGATTTGGCGAAAAACCTGATGAATCAATCGGGCGGTCAAAATGCACAAACAGCGGCTATGCTGGAGCAAATGAACATCAAGAACATCAAAATTTCTTATGCCGTAAACAAAGACACATTCCTGCCAACGAAGTCCAATGTTACAATGGCCATGGACATGAGCGTGGAAGGACAAAACGTGACGCTTGACATGGTGATGGACAGCACGATTTCCAAGTACGATGAGATCACGAAGATCGAAGTTCCTAAAGAAGTATTGGATAGCGCAAAATAAAAATCCAATGGTGCAAAGCCGGAACCCAACAGGGTCCGGCTTTTTCCGGTGTACAAGCAAAAAAGCCCTGCGGCAGAGCCGCGGGGCTTATCCAACGAATGACAACGGTTTCAACTATCCGTGTATGGACATTAGCGTGAACGCGATATAGAAGACGGCGTAGAAAATACCCAAACCGATAATCCAACCGAATATGCCGCTTTTGGTTTTACTGCTTCCAGGTTCCCACATAGAGAGTCAGCTCCTTTTTCGCAGTGCAGATATAATTTGTGAACATTTTGTGTCTTATTTATATTATTGAACATTTTGTGTCTAAAATCAAACATTTTTTTGAACTTTATTTAAAATTTTTGATAAAAAAACAGCCCAAGGATTTCTCCGTAGGCTGCGATCCCGCTTATCTCTATTTTTTTTGCGGAACAAATCCTTCTTCGGCCAGATATTCCCCGGCCTCCTCCCGCGTCTCAAACACCATTTCCAAGCTCTGTCCGGCAAAAATGTACCAAAGATCGTCTTCGTATTTCAGGGTCAGCACCGCTCCGTCGGCGTTCCGCCAAAGGCCTCCCGGCGTATCTTTGAATGAATCGGAAGGGAGGGGATCCTCAAGTTCGTCGGTTTCCCGGTCATCGCGCACGGATAGGGAGCGGATCGACCGCTCCAACAGATCACGCAGTTCTTGTTCGGTAAACTCGCGAATATTTACATAGCCTTTATCGTCCGTTTCATATCCCTCCAGCAAGCCGGCATACACGTATCCGTTTCCATTGGGATGAAGATGGTAAGCTACCGTTTTTTTATCGTAGACACTTTGCTCATACTGGTAATTCACGCGTCCCAGCGACACATTTTTTCGCTCCAGCTCCGGGTAGGAGTCCAGAATTTGCAGCTTCTGTTCAAATGTAAGCATGATTCGCCTCCGCCGTCATATCGTCTTTTTCGCAAACAGCTTCAGTATAACGGATGGACCCGGGGAGAATCAAAGGAATTTGTTCTTGACGGGCAGCCGTATTTCACAAACCCGGGAAAAGGGTACATGTTATTTAGTATAGTTGTGAAGGAGGAGGAAACATGAGAGGGTCTGAGGCCAAAAAAGTGAAGTGGGGAATCATGGGGACGGGCACGATCGCCGAGCAGTTTGTGGCGGACTTGGTCCATACTTCAAATGGGGTCGCTTATGCCGTCGGATCGCGGCAGCCCGGACATGCCGCGGTTTTTGCCGCGCAATTCGGAATTCCGCGGGCCTACGGAAGCTACATGGAACTGGTCAATGACCCTGAGGTTGATGTCATCTACGTCGCGACACCCCATCGCTATCATTTGGAAAATACACTGAACAGCCTGCGGGCGGGCAAAGCCGTCCTGTGCGAAAAGCCGATTACCGTGAACAGCCGGGAACTGGACGTGCTGGTTTCGGCCGCCCAGGAACGTGGACTGTTTGTTATGGAAGCGATGTGGACGCGGTTCCTGCCGCCCATGCGCAAAGCCATGGAGTGGATACAATCCGGCCGCATCGGGGAGGTCCGCCTGGTCCAGGCGGAATTCGGCATCATGGCCGATTGGGAGCCGGAAGGCCGGCTGCTGAACCCGGAGCTGGCGGGCGGGGCCCTGCTGGACGTGGGCATTTATCCGGTCGCTTTTGCCTCCATGGTATTCGGTACTCTGCCCCGGGAAATCTGGAGCACGGCCCGGATCGGCGAAACCGGAGTGGATGAGCAATTCTCGGCTCTGCTCACCTACCCCACGGGAGGTATAGCGTCCCTGCACGGGGCGATCCGGCTGGGTCTCCGAAACGAAGCGGTCATTCACGGGACGAAGGGATGCATTGCGCTTCCCTCGATCAATAAGGCGCCTTCGGTCACGCTGTACATCGGCGGGGAAGCCGTGGAGACATTTGCGGACGAGCGGAAAGGCAAAGGGTACGAGTACGAGGCGGAAGAGGTGGGCCGCTGTCTTGTGGAAGGCCGGACCGAAAGCGCGCTGATGCCGCTTGCCGCTTCGATGCAGGTGATGGAACAACTGAGCACGATTCGCACCCAGTGGGGACTGCGGTACCCTTTTGAATAGCGATAGAAGAAAAGTTGGTGTTCCGTTTATCCTGCTGATAGAATTAATATAGTCACAATGAAATTATTGTCAGGAGGGAAACTCTATCGTGGAAAAAGCGGGCGGAACAATCAAATGGGGAATCATGGGCACAGGATGGATTGCCGAGAGGTTCGCCGAAGATTTGGCTTACGTCGGAAATGGAGAGGGTTTGGCTGCAGGGTCGCGGACGATTGAAAGCGCTAAGAAGTTTGCGGATCGATTCGGCTTGCCCCGCGCTTACGGCAGCTATGCGGAATTGGTGGAGGATCCGGATATCGATGCGATCTATGTGGCAACGCCGCATCCTTATCACCGGGAGAACGTGCTTGCCGCTCTGAATGCGGGTAAAGCCGTCTTATGCGAAAAGCCGTTCACCGTAAACAGCGCCGAGTTGGAGCCGCTTGTGGACGCGGCGAGGCGGAAAAAGCTCTTTTTGATGGAGGCGATGTGGACCCGGTTTTTGCCGCCGATCGTCCAGGTCAGAACGTGGCTTGAGGAAGGGCGGATCGGCGAAGTGAAGCTGCTTAAAGCCGAATTCGGTTTCCGCAGCGACTGGAATCCCGAAGGCCGCCTGTTGAATCCGCAGCTCGGAGGCGGAGCGTTGCTGGATGCGGGCATTTACCCGGTCTCTTTCGCGTCGATGATTTTCGGAACGAAGCCGGAACACATTTGGAGCAATGTCCATCTTGGGCAGACGGGCGTCGACGAGCACTTCTCCATTCTGCTGGACTACGGCCAGGGGAAAACCGCCTCCCTGCACGGAGCCGTCCGGCTTGCGTTGACGAATGACGCCTATATTCACGGAACGGAAGGCTCCATTTATATTCCGTCTTTCCTGAACGCGAAGGAAGCCTATCTGCGGGTTGCCGACCAAGAGGAAATAAAATTCACGGACGACCGGTTGTCCACCGGATATGCTTTTGAAGCGGAGGAGGTGGGCCGCTGCCTTCAGGCAGACCTGAAGGAGAGCCCGTCCATCACGCTGGAGGAATCGCTCGGAATTATGAAGCTTCTTGACGAAATCCGTGGGCAATGGAATTTGAAATATCCGTTCGAGTGAAAAAATAAACGGCAGCCGCGGCTGCCGTTTTCGTTTTATTCTCTGGTGTGCTGCATCAGCGATTCGACAAAGCTTTTCATCTGCTGGCTGGCCTCGTTCAGTTGTTCGATGACCGTCATGAACTCCGTGACCAGAACGGCCTGCTCTTGCGAAGAGTGAACGATTTGCGAAAAATCGGTTTCCAGCCGGCGGATGGAGTCTTGAACATTGGTTAGCGTCGAGGAAATATTGGCGGTGGCCTCTTTCGTGCTGACCGACAATTTGCGGACTTCCTTGGCCACTACCCCGAAGCCGGCCCCGAGTTCACCGACTCTGGCCGCTTCGATCGCGGCGTTTAGCCCAAGCAGATTGGTCTGCTCGGAGATCTCTTTAATAAATCCGATGGTATGATTAATCTCCGAGGAGTTTTCCACGGTTTGCTTTGTATTGGCCAGCATGTTCTCGCTGGTGGCCGTCAGTTCTTCGGAATGGGCGGCCACGGTCTGCACCATATCGATAAGGCGGCCCGCAATGGACTCCATCATCAGCATGTTCTCTTCCAGCTTCAATTGGTTCTCCATGGACTGGGCGGTAGCCAAAGCTCCGATGATGGTTCCGTGCTCATCCCGGACCGGGATGGCGGAAGCCAAGATTGGAATTCCGTAAATATCCGCAGGAAGTTGGGTGGAAGAGATTTGACCGGCCAGGGCGGTTCTCAGGTTTCGGTCGTCCGCCGGAATAGGATCACCGGGCTTGATCTGAAAATCGATAGCCTGAGAGGGTTCATAGAGCAGAAATTTTTCGAGATCGGTGATTCCGATCATAATGTCGCCCTTAATCATTTTTTTCATGTAAGGGACCGAAGCGACTAGGCTATGCAAAATACTCATCCGCTGATCAACCGCCTATTCATTAATTTTTAAATAGATTATATAGTACATTCCGAAACGGTGACAATATTCGATATTTTTTGACTATCCCCGGCTTAGGCATAGGACGGGCTTGAAGGGAATAAAATGATGCGAAAGACGGTTTGCTAAGGGCCATGAAAAACAGGAAGCAGCCAAAGGCTAGGAACTTGTGCTCGAATGGGGCCAGGCTGCTTCCTTGTTCACTGTGACGACACAATACAACGGGTTCGAAACGGGATAAACTCAAACTCATTTGGCTTTTGCACCGGTCTGACCCGCCGGGCTGGCGCCGTCGATGCTTTCTTCGAGATTTCTGACTTGCTCGGATAATTCTTGAATCGTAGAGTTCATGGTATCCAGCTTTTTACCGACGGTTTCAAGTACATACTTGATGAGGATAAAGCACAGCGTGACGGGAAATCCAACATTCGCCACCATCGAGACAATGTCCGTGACCTGCATGTTCAGGGCCTCCTTTCTCTGAAAATTCCCTTTCACTTATATAGAGAAAAAAATTGTCCACTTTGACAACCAATAATTAGAAAAAATGTTATAATTGAAATTATCTCGCATATTAATGGTTGTAAGTTCAACCTTCACATTTCCCTATACATAGAAGATGAAGATGGAAGGGGGAGGTTAATTTGAAGGAACAACCAACCGTGTATGAGCAATATCGGAAAGAAGTTTATCGGATCGCCTGGAGGGTACAGTACAAAGCCAAAGTTGTGAAAAGACGGGAATGTTCATTCAACGGATTCGAACCGGCCGTATCCAGTTTTACCTCATCTTCTGATGACAAAATGTTGATCCGTCAGCTGATCGATGCCTTGCCTTCGAGTACGGGGCGTTTGATCATTTATAAGCTTTATTTGCAAGACAAGACCGAGCGTGAGGTAGCCCTTGAATTGAATATGACTCAGCAAGGGGTGAACAAATGGAAGCGCAAAATGATCCAAGAGTTGTCCCGGATGATGAGTTCCTGACCTTGCTTCATCGGGCGAAGCAAAACGACCCGGAGGCCGTACTGCAACTGCTTGAGCTGTATAGAGGGGATATCCTGCGAGTCAGCAAGTACATTCATTCGCCGGCCGAAGATGCGGTATCCGATATCATTCTGGAATTTCTGGAATTGATCAAGGAGAAGGAAGAGCAGGACAAGTGAAGAAGAAGGTTTATGCTGCCGCCGCGACGAGTTCGGCGGCTTTTTTTGCGCCGCCGGCGATGTCCGGGGTTTAAAAGGGTGCCGATGCTGCTCCCGTGGGCGAAATTCCTGCAAAAATGCAGGCTTTGGATCGGGGATTTCAAATAGATAAAGAATTCCTGCAAAAATGCAGGTATTTTCGTAGGAATCAGCCTGCCGGGCCGTTTCCCTCGAAAAAGGATGCAGATTCGCAGAAATTTGCCGGAAAGTCCTGACCCGGTCCATCAAAGCCTGCATTCTTGCAGGCTTTTGTAAGGCTGGGCAAAAGGAACAAGCCCGGATCTAATCCGGGCTTGTTATCCAGACTGGGCGGCTTACTTCAAGCCGTCCCCGGTTTCGGGGGCCGCCGGAGCTGCCGGGGCCGCCTCTACAGCAGGCTCGGCCGGCGCTTCAGGCTGCCCGCCGGTCTTAGCGGGCGCCTCGCCGGCTAGCGGCCCCTCCGGCTCCGCGTCCGCTTCAGGGGCGGCAGCCGGCCCCGCAGGTGTTTCCACCGCCGGAACCGGCGGCTCTTCCGGCTCAGCGCTCACTTCCGGCGCTTCCGGGGCCACTGGCTGCTCATCTGCCGGAACCGGCGGCACCGGCACATACGGCTTCACGACCAGCGCGCTCGCCGTGAAGGTGTGCCCCCGGTATTCAGCCGTCACGGAAGTGAGCCCCGGCTTGAGGCCAAGGAGAAAGCCGCGCTCATCCACTTGAGCGATTTCGGGATCGGCGATCGTAAACCGGGTTTCCCCGTTCACGATCGAGGTATGCCCCGACTCGTCGGTAAAGAGGGCTTCGGTATCCAGTTCACTGCCGATCATCAGCGAATAATCCTCCGAGTCCAGGTAGAACCGCCCCTGCGTTTCGCCAGGGATGTCCGTCACCGTTACCGGCAGTCTTGCAGAGAATCCGGAATATTCGGCGACGATTTCCGTCGTCCCGTGGGACAGGCCCGTAACGAAGCCGTCGCGATCCACGGCGGCGATTTCCGGATTCAGCGAGGTGAATCCGACCTGGTTCGTGATGACCGACGCGGTTCCATCCGCATAAACCGCCTCTACGACGCTAGGCTTGCGTTCGCCGACGCCAAGCTCCAGCGCCGGATCCGTGAACCGGAGTTCCTGCAAATTCGCCGTCGGCCCCTCGCCTTTGCCAGTTACCTTGATCAGTTGCATCCAGTAACTTTCGTTTACTTTAACTTGACTCGTCATGAGAAAAGCGCCATCCGGGCTGTACGTACCTTTCTCGATATATCCCAATCCCGGGCCTCCAAACCGGAGATGTCCGGTCATATTCCCGTCGTGGTCTATCCGCAAAATTTGATACTGCGACGACGAAGTATACACATCCTCGCGGATGGTGTGGCGCCCAAGCAGAGCATAGCCATCCGGGGTCGAAACCAGCTGCTGGAAGAAATGCTCTCCCTCATCAAGCGGGTAGGTTTTCTCCCATTGGACCTCACCGTCCGGGTCCATTTTGAATACGAACGGCACCTGCTTTCCGTCTTGACGCGTCATTCCGGAGACCATATAGCTTCCGTCCGACGTCATCTGTATGGACCAAGCGGAGCGGCCGCTGCCGGGAAAAACTTGCTGTTTCTCCCATTGCACTTCGCCATTCGCGTCGACTTTAACGACCAAGGAGGCGTCGGAATCCGAATGCATCACACTGTCGATTTCACCCACCGCCAGCACGCCTCCGTCCGAAGTGCTTAATACTTCACTAAAGGACTGGTTATCGCCAAGCTTGAAGGTTTTATGCCATACTTCGTCCCCATTCCGATCTACTTTCATCAGGTAAGCTGGAGCCTCACTCCAGGAATTGGCGCCATAGCCCGTAAAAACAAATCCGCCATCCACAGTCTCCGTAGCGGATTCCGCATAAAAATGAGTATAGTCCGAAAGGTGGTAATAGCGGGACCACTCGACACTTCCCTGGCTGTCCAACTTGGCCAAATAAGGAATGTTTAAAGGTCTGGCCGTCCGGTCCGTCGCTGCTCCGCTCACCAAATAACCGCCTTCCCGTACGGGGATGATCCCTTGGGCCGAGACGCCGCCCATGTTGGGATCCCCTTTAACATCCAAGGTTTTCTCCCATAGGGGGCGACCACTTTCATCCACTTTTACGACGTATCCAAAAGAAGTTGAGTTGTTGCTTACGTCACCGACGGCAAGGTATCCTCCATCGGTAGCGGAGATAACCGAGTTTCCTTTTGAAGATCTAAATGCTTGTCCTAACTCGAAGCTCCACTCGATTTTCGGCGTGTCCGGCTGCTCCGGAGACGCGGCGGCCGCACCGGCTCCCGACCAAGCGGTCCAGGCCAGCAGGCAGCTAAGGGATATTGCGGTTAGTCTTTTCAAAAATTGCGACATCAGCAGTTCTCCTCTCAAAATGGTTATCAAGGAACATTACCCCATTCCATTATCAAGGAAGCTGAATGGATAGGGAATCCCGCAAAACGCTTATTTCCAGAAAGTTGAAAAATGGTCAAAAAGGGAGGGGGTGTGGGTCCAATTGGCTGGAAATTGCGGATTTAAGAAAATATCTTTAAATAATGGTAAAGCGGATTCGCACTCCCAAGAAATTTATGGTAATCTTTTATATACCTGCAACTGATTTTACTGGCACTATGGGGGAGATTGGTTGGGGAATTATGTAAAAGGGGAATATGTACCAAATGAAAATGAAGAAACAAACGGCGGCGGCAATTGCCCTGGCTGCGACACTTGTAACGGGTACCGTGCTGGCAAACAGTACTTTTGCTGCAGAGGCTACCAAAACGTTGAAAGCGGTATATAGCAATATTAAACTTGTTTACAATGGCCAAACTATCAGTTCTACATCCGGTCAGGAGCCATTTGTTGTCGATGGATCGACTTATGTACCAATCAGAATGGCAGGAGAAGCACTTGGAAAGTCCCTTTATTGGGATGCTCCCTCAAAGCAGATCAAGATTTCAGATCTAACGCCTCCGATAGACCAGGCTACGATTGATAGTTTAAACAAACAGATCAAAGACTTGGAAAGTCAAGTAACCAATTTGAAAAAAGAGCTTAGCGACGCGAATTCCACCCTTGCCACAAAGAATCAGACCATCGCTACATTGGAAACGCAACTTAATGCGCAGAAAAATTCAACCAGCAATGGGAATTTGGATAAATTAGAAGATAAGCTAAACAAAGATTATGAGGATTACTATAGCAGGCTAGATGCCGAAATATCGTTGTCCGGCGACAAAAATGATATCACTGTAAAAGTGGAAGTTGACGAAGATATCTGGAATGACTTGAACAGCAGCAGGAAGAAAAACTTTGTCCAAGCTATTGTAGATGACATCCTTCACGAGTTTAATCGTGCTGATATCAGTGGGACTGTGCGAAACGACAATTCCAAGAAATTAACGTCGATTTCCGTCAGCAGTTCAGGTAATGTCACCCTGTCTAGCAGCGGTGTGGCTGATGAGGATGACATGCTTGACAAGTTGAAGAAAAATTATGGCACTTATCGCGGAATACCGCTGTCCATAAGACTAACTGTGGATGAGGATGATGAAGAAGCTGTTGTAAAAGTCTATGTCGAGAAAGATGATTGGGATAGACTATCAAGCACCGACCAAAGCGCTTTGCTGAGAAGGATGATTGATGAATTGGATGATGAGTACAGAAATTATGATATCGATGGGTATGTATACGACGACGATAACAATGGAGTTCTGGACAAAAGAGTATAATAAATTACGGTAAGATTTTACGGCGATCGCGATGTTTTGAAGCGATCGCCGTTTTATTTTTGTGAATTTCTAAACCTTGCAGAAATACAGCCCTCGTACGAAAGAAGTCGGGGGAATCAAGGGAGGGCGGGAAGGAGGAACTAAAAAAACAATATGACTTAAGATTCAGATTGTTTCACTCGTGTTTGCGACTAAAGTTAGACGTTTTTTTTCGGATTCGTGAAGCCCGACAAACCAAGAAATCGCGCTGCAGGCTCTTTTTCATTCCGAGTTTCTTCCTATTAAAATGGAGACGAGTTTGGCGATGGCGGCCCTGGACTCGGCGTTGAACATCAATGTGAGTTTCCTCTTAGGCGGTCTAGGGCATTTTTGACATCCTCTGCATTTCTCACTAATTCTTGGCGACTGTTTGGTAAATCCTACTTTTTCCCTAGTTCCAGTAAAGATATGTCAAAGGGCCTTCCTATACTTGGAAATCGTCCTTCTAAGGTATTATTTCTTGGTTTTTGGATTGTCTGTGATATAGGTTACTTGTATAATAGCAAAAGCCAGGGAGGTAAAAATTACTAATTCCTGTGAAAAACCATCTACTAGCAGGTGAACTTATGAAATGGCTTATCGTATCCGGTGGATTTCATAGAATAGTGACAAGTTGCTTAAGCCGTAAAATGGAGTCGGTTCATCCGAACGGATTGGAATTGCAGGAGCTTCGGGAGTTTTTGTCCCGGGAAAATCCGGTGGTGGACGGCGTGTTGATCACGGATGAAGCCTTCTCCCGGAGGCCCGGGCAGGATCGGGAAGATCTGACGACTTTGCTCCGGTGGATCGATAACGGAAGAAAACCCGGGATTCCGGTCCTGATCGTGACGCGGGATTATTTGAAACCTCAGGAACTGGCGCCGCTGACTAAAGAATATACGAACATAACGCTGACCGTTTCCGACCAGGTGCGGATTCCGCCCGAGGTTTTCACGGAGGCGATGGATCAGCAAGGCAATAAGAAACCAACCGATATACATAGATCTGTTAAATCAGAACCCCAGAGTGTTACCGAGGATTCCGGAGAGAATAAGCCCCCTGAGAAAAAAAGATCGTTCTTCGACCGTTTCCGCTCCAAACCGGAGCCGAAAGCCGAACCGGAGGCGACGGACCGCCTGACCCGGGATTTGCTCAACGTCAGCCGGGGAATCAGCCGCGTTGCCGCCATTACGGGCCATCGGGGAAGCGGATTGACCAGCACGGTCGTCAATTTGGCCCATGAAGCCAGCAAGCGGGGGCTTAGTACGATCATCATCGATATGGATGCGGAGTACCGCAGCACGAACATGTATTTCAGCCGCTTTCATGAGCGGACGAACAAAGACGAGCAGATGAGCGCTTCGCTAATCCGCACGCTGGCCAGACCGCAGGACTATATGACCACCGCTTTTAATATCAAAGACAACTTTTGGTTGACCGGACTGGGCTATTCTTTTCATGACCGCAAGTTAATGGAACAGTTTTATACAACGGAGAAGCTGATCGGTCTGATCTCCGTCCTGCGAACCAAATTTAATCTCGTTTTGCTCGATATGCCGCTCGATCTGTTCCGGATGTTCCGCGAATCGATGATTCACATGGATCTGTTCGGTCTCTGCGTACCGAACAATCTCCACGCCGTGCTGAGCACCATCCGGAACGTGGAGGTCGTCATGGACCAGGAACGCGCGTCTTACCTGAACGCCAAATCCAAGGTCATCGTGACCAAATACAATGACCGTTCCCGGTTCCAGGACAGTTTGTTCGCTCCGGATAAGGTAAGCGAGCTGCTGACCTCCGGGCTAAGCGACTACTTCCGTTACGAAATGAAAACGGCGGGCTCCGTCCCCTACAGCGACGGGTTCGACAGCCAGATCGAAACGGATATCCCCGCGATCCAGGCGGGCGCCGAGTATGAGAAGGCTTTTGGCCAAATGCTTCTAAGATTAATGGAGGGTGCGTAACTCATATGGATTTAAGTACAGTAAAAAGCGTCTCCCCGAACAAAAAGCTGTTCAAGAAAATACTCGCTTTGCTGTTCAGTATCGCGGTCATCGTCATTTCCTTTATCGTGTTGAACAAAGCGAACGAAGCGGCCAAGGATACCGTCGAGGTGCTGCGAATCAAGCAGGATGGCGGAGTCGCGGCTTACGTGCCGCTGTCGGAGAAGATGATCGAGAAATATTCGCTTATCCGCAAGGAATACACCGAGGATATGATCCTGGCGGAGGACCTTGAGGAAGTGAAGGATAAGTTTACGAAGTATTACATGCGGGACAAAAGCATTCTGTACAAGGACCAGCTGATGGCGGAGAAGCCGCAGCAGAACGAATGGCTGTACCAGTTGGACGATAAGCACGAGGTGTTGACTCTGCCTTACAACTTCCTGGAAGCCGGCGGCGACATCCTGATGCCGGGGGACCGGGTCAGAATCCGCGTATCTTATGAAACCGAAACGAGCGGCGCGGGCACGGGCAATCCGAATGCCGGGTTTCTGGCGTCCGGGACGGATGTCCGCACGGAGGTCTTGTTCGACAGCATTGAAATCCGCGATATGCTCAATTCCCGAAGCCACTCGATCTATGAGGTTTATAAGGAAGTGCTCAAGCTTAGCGAAGACAAGCGGCAGGAAGTGATGAAGAGCGAAGATTTCCTGAAGAGCATTCAGCCCAAGTCCTTGCTGCTGGAGGGCTCGCGGGAGCAAATCGACAAATTCGCCAAGTATAACGGCTTTGAAGGGAAGCAGTATCTGATCACGATCCTGAGCCGGAAGAACAGCCAGGTCATTCTGGACCAGTTGCCTACTTTGCAAAACGAGGTGGAATCATGGCTCGAAACCAAGGATTGAACCTGGATGAGGTGCTGAATAAAATATCGGCCAAGGACCGGGTCGGCTCGGAAATGCAGGAGAGCAGGCTCATCTACAGCGTGGTCGGCTTTCTTCCGGCCTGCGATATGGTCGACAACGCGCTTCTCATCAGCAACCTCGGCTATCTGTTGGGACAAAAAGGGCTGAATACCTGTATCGTCGATTTAAAAGTGTTTAACCCGAATCTGCATCATTTTCTGGACGCGCAGCCGAGCAAGAAAGGCAGCGGCCTGATCCGGGTGCTGAAGAGCGACAAGGTCGACTTCCGTGAGGAGATTCAGGCGACCAAGTACGAACGGCTGTATCTGCTGTCGCCGAGTCCGCATGATTTGATCGAGGAGTATCTCGACTTTGAGTTCGAGCATCTGGAACGGGTCATCGATACGCTGAAGAGCATGTTCGATATCATTTTGCTGGACATTCCGAACAATCCTCCGCTGGAGTTTTGCCTCGGGGCGATGAAGTATTCGCATATCGGCTTCTTTACGGCGACCGAGCGGATCGAGGCTTCGAGCAATATGGTGCGGATGCTGGATTTTGCCGCATCGGTCGGCATCAGCACCGCGAAATTCACCAGCGTGATTCTGATGAACATGCAGGATATCCATTACGATTACAAAGGGCTGAAGGAATTCGGCTTCAATATTGTGGCGGCGCTGCCGCTGGTCAAAGCGGCCTATGCCAGCGCGCTGGAAGGCAAACTGTACATCAGGGATAACCCGCTGGTCAACCGGTATTTTCTCAAGGATATGCGGCGTCTTGCGGATATCCTTGGCAACCAGTAAGGGAGGGACAACGAATTTATGCTCACCCGTGCGAAAATCAGCGACATGCAGCAGAAGGTAAGCCATCAGATCGTCAAAAAAGAAGAAATGGAAGATCTGAAAAACAAATATACGACCATCCAGTTTGAAGAAGCGCTGGAACTGTGTCAGAAATATATCACCAAAGTAGCGACGCACGCTTTCCGCCGGGAACACGATCCCGGGCGAAAGCGGGAAATGACGAAGGCCTATATCAATGAATTCGTCGATTCGCAAAAACCGGTTGTCGAAGGCTACTACGAGCTGGTGGAGCTGAAAAGAGCGCTGATCGACGAGATCACGCACTACGGCCCGATTACGAAGGCAATGGAAGACCCGTCGATCGATGAGATTCGGATCAACGGGACGGATCAGATCTTTGTGGAGAGCGGCGGGAAGACGGTTCCTTGGGAGCAGCATTTTATCGACCGGGAGCATCTGGAGCGGATCATCTCCAAGCTACTCGGCGTCTCCAAAGTGCGGCTGACGCCGAAGATTCCGATGGTCAACGCCCGGACGATCGAAGGATACCGGGTCAACGCCACGCACGCGGACATCTCGCCGTACGATATGCCGGCCGTCGTGATCCGGAAGTTCAGCAAGAAGAGTATTACCCCGGAAATGATGATCAAGAACGAATCGTTCTCCGTAAACATGTTCAAGCTGTTGTCCCTGCTGCCGAAGGCGGATCTGTCCTGGATTACGGTCGGGCCTACCGGGAGCGGGAAGACGACGCTGAACGAAATCATGGTCCGGGAGATCAATCCGCTGTCGCGGATCATTACGATCGAGAATCCGTCGGAAATGCGGCTGCAGCGGCGGGAGGGGAACAGTGAGCACGGCCGAATCATCAACGACGTGCTGCAGTATGAATCGGTTCCCGACGATGACGACGCCAGTCCGGCGACGATGGAGAATCTGCTGATCAACGCGATGCGGCAATCGCCGCACTGGATCGGCCCGGGGGAGCTGCGGACGCCGGGGGAATTCGCCACGGCGCTCCGGGCCGCGCAAACCGGCCACTTCTTCTTTACGACGCTGCACGCCGAGGGCGACCGCGAAGCGATCTACCGCTTCCTGACCGCGTACCTGATGGCCTCCAACGAGCCGGCCGAGCTGGCTTTGCGAAACATTTGCAGCGCCGTTAAATTTATCGTTTTCCAGGAAAAGTTGGCCGACGGAACCCGCAAAGTCACGTCGATCTCGGAAGTGCTCGGCTCCGAAGGGCTTGAGCCGATCGTCAATCCGATCTACAAGTTCATCTCGGAGGACGTGCTGGAGGAAGAAGGCACCCACCGGGTGCTGAAGATCATCGGCAAGCACAAGCGTGTCGGCATGCTGTCCGAGAAGATCCAGCAAACGATGATCAAAGCGGGGATCAAGCGCAGCCGCTTCGAGTTCCTGACTTCGCCGCCCGGGGAAGATGAGACAGAGGAGTACGGATTCCATGGATACAACTTCAATCATTAGTCTGTTCTTCGGCATCACCGCCTTTATCGTGTTCAACGCGGTGTTCGAAGTGCGGTTCTTTGAAGGGACCGGCCGTTTCTTTTTAGGATTGCTGGATACGCTGGCGGAGCACTTGGGCCGATACAATACGAAGCGCTATGTGGAGCGGATCAAAAAAGAACGGATCGTGAAGCGGAAAGAAAACGTGTACGCCAAGTACAACCGGCTCGTCGAAGGCTTGATTCTCGATTTCAATCTGCCGCTGACGCTGGAAAGTTTCACTTCCCTGCTCTGTATCTGTTTTGCCATCGTCGTGCTCGTCGTGGTTATTTTTATGCAAAATGTCACCTTGGCGGTTGTCGTTACGGTCGCCATTTTCATCGGACTGCTTACCTTCTTCGTCATGCAGTCGAAGGCGATCAAGGCGGAGAAGCTGGAGAGTATCATGGATGCCGAGGACATCATTTGTCCCTTGGCCCGGGAGGGCGTACTGGTCGCGATCAAAAAAGTGATGGAGAGCGAGGAGTACATCAAGCCCGGTATCCGGCCCTATTTTCAGCAATTCATCGATAACTGCGAAAATAACGGCTACTCGTTCAAACAGGCGATCACGCTGCTAAATCGGCAGCTCGGCCCGAAATTCGATAATTTCACCAAAAAAGCCATCGTGTTCGAGTACAACGAGCGCAAAGGGATGGCGGACATTTTTCTCGATATTGTCGATGAGAATGCGGTGCTTCGGGAAATCAACGCCCGCAAAGACCGGATTTTCCGCAAGATGAACCGGGATTTCCTGATCAAAACGATCATTATTGTCTTGTTCTTTTTGTACGCTTTAACGGTGGAGGATTTTCGCGATTTTATGCTCTACAGCACTTGGGGCAAGCTCATCAACACCGCGATGGTCAGCACCATCTGTCTCAGCTTCGCCCGTACGCAGGCGCTGCAGGGCAACCTGGGTCCGGGAAGTGATGGCAAATGAGTTTATTGGCTAAGCTTTGCGCACTCGTGGCGGTGATTTATCTGGTGAAGGCGTTCATTTACCCGTTCTTCCGGCCCGTAAACGCCCGGCAGAAGAAGCGCAACCGTAAATATTTGAAGGAACGGAAGAATGCGCAGCTGAATGATAGATTTAAGGTGTTCAAGCGCCGGTTCTCCGAGAAATACATCGGCCGGCTGCTCAGCACCGCGGAGCGCACCCGCTTCCAGAAGATGATCGACCGTCTGGATTTGAACATGAAGCCCGAGGAGCTGCGGGCGGAGCAGTTGTTCTATGCCGTGGGCGGCGGGCTGGTGACGATCGTGATGATGAGCGCCAACCAGCTGCTCGGTTACGTCTCGGCGATCTTTATTTTCCTCGGCTGGATGTACCCGGTCTCGGAGATGGAGAAGAAGATCGAGAAGAAGAACAAAAATATCGCGTATGACTTTCCGGGATTCTACAGTATGGTGTACTACCAGTACTCCAAATCGGTCAACATCTACCTGGCCGACGTCATCCGCGACTATCTGCCGAACGCCAACAAGGATATGGCCGAGGAGCTCGGGGTGATGCTCGACAATATCGAGTACGGCGAGGAATATGCGCTGAAGCAGTTGAAGAAGCGCGTACCGATTCACTACATCATCAAGTTTTGCGATCTGATGGAAACCCGGCTCAAAGGGTACGACAATATCTCGCAGATGGTTTACCTGAAGAATGAGGTGGACAGCTACCGCATCCTCGCCCTGGAGGAAGACCTGGAGCGCAGGCAGCGGACGAACTCGCGGATTCAACTCATACTGATCGTCGTGCTGGGGATTTATATCGCCATCTACTATTTATTCACCATTTTGGATTCGATAAAAATGTTCCAATAAATTGTCCGAGGACGAGGAGGATGGAGTTTATGAAAAACAAGGAGCTTGAAAAGATCGAGAAGCGCAATTTCTGGAAGGATGAGACCGGGGATATCGGGGTGAAGCAGATTGCGATGACGGTCGCGGTGATCGTGATTATTGCATTTATAGTTTTAACCTTGAAGGGCGGCTTATTGACCCAATGGATCAACGAGGTTTGGAATTATCTTTTCAATGACTTGATTAAGGACAACATTGGCGGCGGCGCCAGCTAACCTCCTACGTCTTAACACACAGGTGAATTGATATGCGTGCATTTGCAAAATCCATCCTGATCTCTATCCTGGTCACGGTGGCGATCATCGTGTTTACGAACTTTATATATTTCTTTCCCTGGTATACGACGCTGATCGTGGAAACCTTCCATGTCTCGCAAAAGGTGGCCAGCGACAACTATCTGAAGGAAGATTATCGGGACGAGGTGCTGGAGGAGCTGCAGAAGCGGCCGATCTTCAACCAGCGGCCGGACGATATTAAAATTTCCGTGCGGAAAGAAAAGGGTGACGACGATGAACACTCGGCAGAAGGGGATACCAATGCCGAGGTTTACGAGAAACTGGATGACGATTCAAAGCCCTACCGTCAGCGGGGAAAACCGGTTACGATCACGCTGAGCGCCGTTTACCCGTTCAAGATGAAGCTCTGGGGGAAGGAAATCGAGCAGGAGTTTCCGGTTTCGTTCACGATGAAGACGATCGGGTTGAAGCATTATAAGGATCTGCCGTATGACGAGTACAAGGATGAATACACGACCGGTGATGAATGATGAAAAACGTGGCGATAGGCATTCTGGTGGTGTTTCTGGCCGTCGTTCTTTTGCAGCCGATCGCGGAGATCGCGAACTTGACCAAGGAGAAAGTCATGCTCGGCACGGCGCTGACGAATGCGGCCCGTTCGGCCAGGGACCGGAGTCTGGAATACGAGTTAATGCGGAATCTGGACGCGAAGGTCGACCGGGAGAAATTTGTGGGGTATTTCACCGAATCGTTCGAGGATGCGATGAATTTTACCTGTACGAACAAGGGACAGAGCGAAGATAAGCTAAGGTTCGTCTCCAATGACGCAAGATACAATGAATTTATTGTGGAACTTGATTTTACGGAAGAGGACGATTTAGAGACGGAACAGCTGGTTTCCAAGGTGGAAATGACGGCGACGACTGAATACAAGTTCAAAACGAAGTACTTGAAGCTGGTGGAGGAGGCCGGGGAAGACCCGGCCACCGAATTGAAATCGAAGCGAAGCCTGATTCTGGATGTGAAAAACTGACCTGGCCGGCGAGAAGGAGCCGGATTGGCCGAAATAGCTTAGTTAGCACGATTAGCCTAATTAGCGGGAATTCCTCCCGTTAATTGGGTGGCTATCCAGCAGTAGAGATGAATTAGCTGGAAAACCTCCCGTTAAATAACCTCAAATAGGGGGGATCGGCCGCTGGAGTCATGGAATAGATAGAGTTTTTCCAGCTAATTCCGATCCAAGGGCTCGTAGCGGTAAATTAACGGGAGTTTTTCCCGTTAATAAGCGCAGTAAAAAGTGGAATATCAAAAGGAAGTGACAGCATGGACTATATCCTGGTAACGTTCCAGGCCGGCCCGCATTTGACGAAGGAATTGAAAGTTCCGGGGTTCGTCACCTCGCAAGAGCTGCTGGCGATGCTGTCCGAAGCGCTGAACCTCCCGGTCGGACCGGATCATCGCTTGCAGGCGGAACCGCTCGGCCGGATTTTGGACCCCTCCCTGACGCTGGAGGAAGAAGGCGTTGTGGACGGTGCGCTGCTTACTCTCGTATAGAAGGGATGAAGACCGTGAACAGCAATATCCATAATGGCGGAGTCGTCTTTGAGAGCGGGAACGGCCTGTTTCTCGCCGATCTCCGGAGCTATTCCGGTACCTTTCGGCGCGACGAAGCGGCCGGTGTGACGGAGCTTCTGGACGGGGTGCTCTGGTTTATGAACGAGGCGGAGGACGCGATCTATTGCAGCGACCAGACGCGGGGAAACCGGCTGTGCCGCTTGGACCGCGGTTCACAGGCTCCCGAGCAGTTGCTGGACCGCCCGGTTTACGGGCTGACCCGGCAGGGCGAGTGGCTCTACTATATCGGGGAAAACGACCGGAAGCTGTACCGCTGCCTGCTTAACGGCAGGAGCGAAGCTCGGGTGGCGGACGATGAGGTGGAAGCTTTCGTGGTGGAAGCGAACCGTCTTTACTATGCGACAGAGCAAGGGCTCCGCACCTGCGGTCTTGACGGCGGCGACCGGGAACTGGTCTCGGAACACGCTGCGGTACAGTTGATTAAAGTGGGCGAGCGCCTGGTTTTTGCCGATAAGAAAAATCAACACCTGCTTACCGTCTTGCATCCGCCGACCGGAGAAACGACCGTATATGACGACATCGCGCCAAACAGTCTGAACAGCGACGGGCGCTATCTGTACTGCGCCAACCGGCTCAATGAAAGCTCCATCTACCGGATCGATCCCGACACGGGAAGCCGGATCCGGATTTGCGGCGAGCGGGCCGATCACCTGCATATTCTGCGGGATACGCTGTATTTTTGCAGCCGGCAGGAGTGGTACCGGATGTCGCTGTCCGGCGGGCAGGCGGTCAAAGTCATAACTTTATCGTGAGGTACGTATGATCAACGAAAAATATGAATTTAGCCGACAGCCCCGGTTTCTTCCGGAAATGCCGGGGGGCGAGCTGGAGATCCCGAATCCTCCTCACGCCTATGAGAAGCCGGAAATCTCCTGGTTCGCCCTGCTGGCGCCGCCGGCGGTGATGCTGGTCATTACGCTGCTGCTGGCGCTGACGTCCCAGTCCATGTACATGATGCTCTCCATCGCCATGACGGTGATGACCCTGATCGTGTCCTTGACCGGCGCAGCGTCGCAAATTCGGAAGTATAAGAAGAAGAAAAAGGAACGCGAGCAGAAGTATTTGCAGTTCATCACGGACAGCCGGAGCGAGCTTCAACTGGCGCGGGAACAGCAAGTCAAGGCGATGAACGAGATGAGTCCCGATCCGGCGGCCTGTCTGCAGCGGATTCAAGAGATCGACAACCGGCTGTGGGAAAGAACGCCATCCTCGCCCGATTTTCTGTCGCTTCGCCTGGGCGTAGGGAGTGTTCCGGCCGAGCTGAAAATCAAGTACACCAAGCAGGCGATCATTCTGGAGAGCGACCCGCTGTTGATGGAACCGCAGCGGCTGGCTTTGGAATTCGAGCGCGTGCAGGGCGTGCCGGTCTCGGTCAACCTGATTCAGGCGGAAATTGTCGGGATCGCCGGCGAGGATGAGAAGACGTTTGACATGGTGACGCAAATGCTGCTGCAGCTCGTGACCCACCACGGTTACGATGACGTGCGTTTAGTCGTGCTGGCTGCGGAAGACGGGCTGGAGAAGTGGAACTGGCTGCGCCATCTCCCGCATCTGTGGAGCGACGGCTTCGATTTCCGCTTCCTGCTCTGCGGCAAAGCGATTGCCCACGCCGTGCTCGGCGAGCTGAACAATGTGTTCAAGGAACGCGAGCGGCGAAAGATCGGCGGTATTCCGCTGCCGCACTACGTGTTTATCGTCGAGGACGCTTCGCTGCTTGATGAGGAACCGATCACGAAATACCTGTACAACAAGAGCGCCGCGCTGGGGCTGTCGACGGTGTACTTGGCCAAGCACCAGGCTTACCTGCCGATGAACTGCAAGCAGGTGATTCTGGCCCAGGGCAAGACCGGGGAGCTGGCGGACCGGGAAACCGGGGAGAAGAACACGTTCAACCCCGACACCGTAAGCCTCAAGCAGCTGGAGCAGGCGGCCCGGAAAATGGCCCCGCTGCGCATCAAAAACTCGGGCGGCAACTTCACGCTGCCGAACTCGTTGACCCTGCTCGACATGCTGCAGGCCAAGACGACGAAAGAAGTGGATCTGTTATCCCGATGGACTTTCAATAAACCGTTTAAAGGGATGAGCGTGCCGATCGGCATCAAGGCGGGGGGCAATCTTTTTAACCTCGATATGCACGAGACGGGGCACGGTCCGCACGGTTTGGTCGCCGGGACGACGGGTTCGGGGAAAAGTGAGCTGCTGCAGAGCATCATCATTTCGCTGGCGATGAACTATCATCCGCATGACCTGGTGTTTGTTCTGATCGACTATAAAGGCGGCGGCATGGCCGATGTGTTCCAAGGGATGCCGCATCTGGTGGGGACGATTACGAACCTGGGCGGCAACCAGACGACGCGGGCGCTGTTGTCCATCAAAAGCGAGCTGATGAGCCGGCAGCGGATTTTCTCGGAATTTGGGGTCAACAACATCGATAAATATCAGAAGCTTTACTACAGCAACAACAAGGACGGCCGGATGCCGGCCATTCCGCACCTGATCATGATCGCGGACGAGTTCGCGGAGCTGAAGCAGGATCAGCCGGAATTTATGAAAGAGCTCGTCAGTGCGGCCCGCGTAGGCCGAAGCTTGGGCGTGCATCTCATTCTGGCGACGCAAAAGCCGGCCGGGGTGGTCGACGACCAGATCTGGAGTAACTCCAAGTTCAAGATCTGTCTCAAGGTTCAGGACGAACGGGATAGCAAGGACGTCATCAAACGCCCGGACGCGGCGATGATCAAGGAACCGGGGCGCGCCTACATTCAGGTCGGGAACGACGAGATTTTCGAGCTGTTCCAATCGACTTACTCGGGAGCGGATTACGATCCCGAAGGAGCGATGCAGAAGAGCGAGAACAAGGCAAAGCGAATTTACGAGGTCTCGCTGAACGGACGGATGGAGCAAATCTATCCGCTGTCGGAAGAGAAGATCGTCAAGCACGAGCTGCCGACTCAGTTGGAAGCGATGGTCGAGCGTATTACGGAGGCGGCGGAGGCGTCAGGGATTTCGCCGTTGAAGGGCCCTTGGCTGCCGCCGCTTCCGGAAGTCCTCTACTTCGACAACATTTTGGGGGACGGATTCGTCCCCGGGCGTTGGCCGAAGCGGGAGAAGCTGCTGGCGGTGCCGATCGGGCGGATGGACGATCCGCGGAATCAAAGCCAGAACGTGCTGGAGGTCGATTTTGCGGGGGAAGGAAATCTGTTCGTCTACGGCGCGCCGGGAACCGGGAAAACTGTGTTTCTCAAAACGCTGTGCATGTCGATCGCTCAAACCTATTCGCCGGATGAGGTGAACCTCTACCTGATGGATTTCGGCGGCAATTCGCTGCGGGTGTTCGAGAAGCTTCCGCATGTGGGCGGGGTGATGACGCTCGAGGAAAAAGGGAAGATCGATCAGTTCATGCTGTTCCTGTTCCGGGAGATCGAGCAGCGCAAGGCGCGGTTTGAAGAAACGGTCAGCGAGGGCTTCAACGCTTATCGCGCTTCCGGTCATACGCTGCCGGCGATTGTGCTGATCATCGATAACTATTTTGCGCTGTCGGAATCCTACGAGGATCTGGACGCCCAAATGATGCTGCTGGCGCGGGAAGGCTCTAAATACGGCATTTATCTCGTCGCCACGGCCACCAACGCCACCTTTGTACGGTACAAATTGACCGTCAACTTCAAGCTGGCGGTAGCCCTGCAGATGACGGAAAAAGGCGACTACGACAGCGTGGTCGGCCGGACGGAAGGCTTGGAGCCGATGAAGGTGGCCGGAAGAGGACTCGTCCGGGGCAAGCCGCCGCTGGAATTCCAGACTTCGCTGCCGGAATACGAAGATGTCGGCACCGAGCAGATGCTGGAACGCTTCGCCGGACTGTCCTGCACACAGGCCAGACCGATTCCGATGATGCCTTCCAGCATCGATATCCGGGAGATTCAGCAGGGCGGCGGCAAGCTCGCGATCGGCCTCGGCAATACCGATCTCCAGCCGGTGCATGTGGACCTGTACGCGACGCCGGTGCTGATGATCGCCGGGGAATCCATGTCCGGCAAGAGCACGCTGCTCCGCTCCTGGATCAATATGCTCGGCGATGCCGAGGTGTATGCCCTCGATTCGAACGGTATGGGCTTGTTCGATATTATGGGCCGGGAGCATGTCACCGATCTGGCCGAAGCGGAAGATGACTTCATCGAGAAGATGCAGGAGCTGCTGGACGAGCGCCGCAGACAGATGGCGGAGTGCCGCCGCAGCAGCGGAGATGTGCAGGAACTGGTGCGTTCGTGGAAACAGATTATTTTTGCCATCGACAAGCTCAACGAGTTTACGGACGGCGACAAATATTCGCTGAAAGAGCTGATCGAACGCATCGTGAAGCAGGAGCGCGGCATGAAGGTCGCCGTGATCGCGGCGGACAACATCTCCGATTTCACCGGCAACTGGGACAGCCTCGGCAAGGCGATCAAGGAGGAGCAGACCGGCCTGCTGATCGGCAGCATCAAGGAACAGACGCTCTTTTCCGCGAGACTGCCGTATGGGGCGACGGAAAAGGAACTCGAGGCGATGGACGGATATTTTATCGTCAAGAACAAGTTCACCGGCCTGAGATGTGCCGCCGAGCCGGTAAAAGAAGCCGTGGCCGCGGCCGGTTATTAAGGGTGATTTTCCGAAAGGGGGAGTGACCGATGTCAACCGCCTCTGAGATCAAAGCGAAGGCTAAGCTGGTGTATGACGTCAAGTCGGATTTAAAAAGCGACAGCACGAAGTGCCAGGCCGCGGTAAACCAATCGAAAGACTGGTGGCAAGGGGAGGCCGGGAACGGGTTCCGTACCGGCTACAAGGAGATCCAGAGGGAAGTGACCGGTCTCCTGGGCAAGTTGGATAAACTGTCCAGCGGCCTGAACCGGCTGGCGGATAGGGTGGACCAAGCCGATGAAGCCCGAAAGGCCAAGGCCGCGGCGGAGAAAAGCAAGGGGGCTGCCGTTTCCGGGAGATAGGGGGCGGCGGCGATTAGAGGTTTGATTCCTCTGATGGATTAAAAGGGGAGGAAAATCCTTGAAAGGAGGTGAATTTATAATGGCAAACCAACAAAAGTTTGATTTCGACCAAGCGGAAGGACTGAAAAACAAATTGCAGTCCGAAATCGCGAAAATCGAATCCGATTTGAAGCGGATGGCCACGATGGTTGAAGGCGTGAAATCCTGGTGGTCCGGCGGTTCGGAAGAAGCGTTCATCGCGAACTTCCAAACGACCAAAGGCCAAGTCGTAACAAGCTTGAACAAATGGATTGAGGACTACAAACAACTTATCGGTCAAATCGCTGAAGTCAAGAGACAAAGCGACGCGGATCTCGCAAGCAAGCTGAAAATCTAATTCTTGTATATGTAGACGTGGTGGCGTAGGTCGCCACGTCTACATTTGGTCACGAAAGCAATGAACTCGAATTTCGGGAATTGAGATACATAGGACACCTAAAATTAATATACAAGGAGATGACTTATCATGAAATTGAAAAAGACAGGTTTTATTCTTTTGTCGCTTATGCTGATGTTGGCTGCGCTTCCCGCTGTCTCTTCCGCGGCGAAGTTGTCTTTGCGCGTGGAAGTAAATGGGGAACGTATTTATTTTCCGGATGAAGAACCCTACGTGGATAAGGCCCAACGTGTGCAGGTTCCGGTGCGCTTCGTAAGTGAGGCATTAGGAGCCAAAGTGGGTTGGAATTCGGGAACGAAGACAGTAACTGTCGAACTGGGCACGGACAAAGTTGTATTGGTGCTCGGCCAAAAGACTTATGACGTAAATGGGGAACAAAAGACAATGGACACGGCGGCGGCCCGCGTAGGCGAAAGAATTTTTGTACCGCTACGTTTCGTCAGCGAAGGACTGGGGGCTTCTGTAAAATGGGATTCCGCGGTTAGTACGGTATATATCAGTACAAGCGGGTTTGTAGATGATAAGGAGAAGCCGAAGGATGACCCAAAGGATCAGGTCGTTGAAGAAAACATTCATGGGTTTAAGGTGAAGCAGAATACCGGATCGCAGTTACATGTTTTGAAGGGGGATGGCGGGAAGGATGAAGCCATTTTTGCTCTCGCGATAGTCTTTGGAAAAGTCGGTGCGAACTACGAAATGCAGGTAAGTGAAGTTGAAGAAATTCTCTCCCAGAAGATTGAAAAAGAAACCGTAGAGAAAGTTATGAACTACGTAAAAACAAAGAAAAAAAGAGAACCAGAATTAGAATTCAAGGAGTTTGAGGATAAAAAATATAAAATTTGGGTGGAATCATCTATTAATGCGAGCATTGGGGTGACCGTATTTGAAAAGTAGTCGTTTTGCTAGCCAAATATTAAAAGTGCTTTTAGTGCTTTTGCTTTTAGGTGGGGTAACCCAAGCAAAACCGATTTACTCCGCAGAGAAGGAACCTCCCACTACGGTAGAGGATGTCATAAAGCAAATTAACCAGGATATGCTAGATTTATATAGTGAGAGTGATTATTTTCCGGATTATATAACAAATAAAAATGGCGAAAAATTATATATAAGGAAGGACTTGATCCAGCAAAGACTAAATCAGCAAAAAGCAGGGAAGGGAAAAGATGAAGACCCTAAGGGGCATACCTTTGAAATAGTATACGGTGGTAACCATGGGAAAGAGTTGTTGCATGAAGGTAAAAAAATTATGGAGTATAGTGGCTATTCTAAATACCTGCACTCCATTCCTTCTGAAGGAGTTCCTTGGTTTTCTGGTTGGAGCGGGACCAAAATTCAGGACTTTGACATGATACCAAGACCATGGATTAACCCTAAGGTTAAACAAGCTGGGTATAAATTAGGACCAAGTGAATTTAATGAATATAAAGATACTAATAACAAGTATCTCCTAGATGGTACCTTTGAGCAATCTATTATCACTGGGTTAAATATCGTATACGGTGGGGAACATAGGTATCAAGAATTTATGTACCAAAATAAGAGCTACTCGCTTAGAAACGAAAAAGTCTACGATGACAATTCAACACCTTCCATCGGCGGGAAGTGGATTAAATATGTCCATATCTTGCAGCCCCCAACAGATTTATCATGGGGATTTGGGACAATATACATTAATAATCCCGACAAGATCACCTACCTGGACATCCCTCTCGCCCCGTTTTCCTTGATCCATAAGGACCTTTCGGCCAAGTTTGACGCATTCTCTAAAGAAGCGGTTACGGGCGAAAGAGTGAAGATTGCTGTCAGTGTAACTTCAAATTATTCGGAGCCAGTGACGCCTGAGTTTGAATGGAGCATTTCGAGTGGGGGAAATGAGGTCTCAGGTGTTACATTTTCAGGGCATGCTTCTAGTAAGACGGGGAATATAAGAGTCGTCAAAAACGAGAGTCGTGTTCTGGTTGCCGAGTTCACGATGCCGGAAGAGCCGGTTCGCGTTCAGTTCAAAGTGAATCCAAACGGTAAGTCTCCCGAGGAGGCGAATCTCGGCAATAACCTTCTAGATAAGTCCATAAAGGTGCTGAAACCGGTAGAACTGGGCTATAATGTTCTGTCTAAAAAGGAAGTTTTCTTTCTAGATCAACATACTCTCACCGCGAAGTTACAGTTACCTCGTGGGGATGCGGAATGGACAGGACCGGCTACCGGAAAACTGAATGTTACTAGGGTTCCTCTGGATTTGTTCGGAGCATGGAATGTTACGAATAATCCGGATGTCAATGAGTGGAACAATACGATATCACGGACTCCGATCGTCAACACGACGATTAAAAGAGAGGTTTTCGGGGACGATCCGCTTCATCAAAAATGGAAGAACCCTTCACCGGACAAAGTTCGCCGAGAAGGCTCGGTTTCCTATGAGGGTTCGGTAAGGCGAGATTACAAGTATGATGTGCAAGATTGCAATACCAATTCGAAGGGGGAGCAAGTATGCACAACTCGAACCGTGTACAAAACGGCTACGGCCGACTTCGAAGAACCTGGTGCGGACAGGAAGATCTATGATGTAAAAATATATAACGGATTAAAAGACGTCCCACCCAAAGAGTATAAAAACCAAATCGATAATAATACAGCGAGCTCCTTCAAAAAAGAGATGTTGTGGGAAAATGAGCCCTATAAGTACAACGTCATTCGCTGGATGTACCATTTGGATCCTGATGGAAAGCCCTACACTCCGAAAGGGGTTACTCCTGATGCCAAAGACCATGGCATAGCGGTACCGGGGCAGTACCAAAGAATCTTCACCCAACAAGCCAATGCCGATATAGTCTGGAGTCCGGAAAAGCCCATCAAAGAACAGTATGCGCAAGCCAGGGAAGCGGCGAAAGACAGGAAGAACAACAAGAAACTGTATGATAAAGCCGTTTTTGCCACGGATCGAGAGCTGCAAAAATACGCGTACCCTATTAAATCCGGCTATTATTTCAATCCGGCGGGAAGTTATACTTTTACAGTTAAAACTGTAATGTATAAACAATCCGAGGAGGATACCCAGGACCATCAAGATTTGGTGGATACGCTGATCGATTCTTTCCGTTATGAGTCGAACTTAATCTTCATTAATAATGACAAACAGGCAGTTAATCTGACGAATGACAAGTTGCAAGCTAAGGGAGGCGGTTTTAAAGCCGTCCCGGGGATCCTTTCCGTTCAAAACCCGAAAGGGGTTAACGGGACAGTGATGCTGGATGTGCTGGATCGTAAGGATAAAACAGAACAGCGATACTGGAAGAAGGTCGAGCCAATCCCATACTCCATGCAGAAAACCGAAGAGACACACGAGTACTGGAAGATGGTTCTTGAAGGGTACCAAGAGTCGGGAACGCTCGGCAGTAATACAAACTACCAGTACCGCGAATATGTAAAAGACGGCGAGAAAAAGATGTACCGAATTACGGAAACAACTAAAGTAACTATTCGGATTAATCCGAATAATATACCGGTTTATACACATGCAAATATGCAAAACGGTAATTATTACATCAAGGCTTGGCTGAAAGACATGCCTCTGTCGAAGGGAAAACACACCTACTCAAAATTAGGAACCCTCCAAGGTGTTGATGTGTTAGACAAAATTGATGTCACCGTCATCGGCTCCATGTTCGACGATTTGAACAGCTAAGCGAAAATTCCATGAAGAACCCCCTCCATCCTCCCTGTTAAAGCATAAATTTTCGGGGCGGTGGGGGGCTTTTTTAAAATTATAGGAAAGGAACAAAGCCATTAGTATCAAGGTAGATCCGGCAAAATCGATGAGCTCTCCCTAAAGCTGAAAGGCTTGGGGGATGTAAATAGTCGCCACGTCACGTTGTTTCTGTGATGGGGTGCTAATCGAAGCAAAAAAACGAGAGAGGTTTTATTTAATGAAACTTAAGAGAATAGGATTTTTTCTTTTGTCCCTACTTTTCATATTTACCACAATGCCAATGGTCTCTTCCGCGGCGAAGTTGTCACTTCGCGTGGAATTGAACGGGGAGAAAATGAGTTTTCCGGATGCGCAACCATTGGTGGATAAAAGCAACCGGGTGCAGGTACCGGTACGCTTTGTAAGTGAGGCGCTCGGAGCTAAAGTGGCCTGGGACAGCAAAACAAAGAAAGTGACCGTAGACTTGAATTCCAATCAGATCGTTCTAACGCTCGGCAAGAAGGCTTACACCGTGAACGGCAAAACCGAGCAAATGGACACGGTGGCCTTGCGGAAATCGGACAGAACCTATGTACCGCTTCGTTTTGTGAGCGAGGTTCTTGGCGCGCAAGTGAACGGGGACTCTTTGAACTATATGGTATCGATTCATACAGGTGCAGGATCGGGGGCTAACGGAGCCAAGGGTAACAATGCGAATACAGAAGAGTTGTTTGACTGGGAGGCCTGGGAGGCTTCGAAAAACAGAGAGGGGAAGAGCGAGAAGAATAAGACTGAGGGGTTCAGTTTCTATACATTTTACAACTCAGGCCTAACCGTAGCTTCTGAATATAAAAAAGAAGACGGGAACACAGCTACAATCCTGAATCTGATGCTATCTATCGACGATCCCGATGACAATCCGAAACAAGGGTTTAAGGACATAGAGGAATTGTTATCTCAAAAAATTGATGCGGATACCGTAAAATCGGCAGTCGACTACGCTAAACAAAAGAAGGATCCGGAGGCAGCACTCAAAGAAAAGATGTTTAAGGACAAAACGTACAAAGTGGTTGTAGTTTCGCTACCTTACTCTGCTATTAACATAGATATTTGGTATAAGTAAGTTGGTTTTGGTCTATCAACAAGCAGGGCCTTAAATAGATGTGCAGGTCATTAGACAGGTAAGCTCAATGGGGGATTGAAGTGAGACGAAAACGAAAACAAGTTTTACTGACCTTGATTTTACTGGGTGTGCTGATGGCAGTAACCGCATGCGGAACAAGGGCGGGACAGCCTGAAGCAACTCAGGTGCAGCCAGAGCCAACTGCGACGGTCAATACCGAAACCGACCAATTTGACCCGAAATATGATTTGAAAAATCCGGACTTCTTTAGCAAATTTGTCGCGTATTTTGATCTGGACAAAGCCGCATTGATCCAAAAACTGCAGCAGGATTACAAGGAAGCCCCTATAGAAGGAACTGATTCAGCGACAGGGATGCCGTGGGTCAAATTGGACAAAGCGGGGTTAACCTTTTACTTGACGGAGGGAGACGAAGTACCGGTTAGCCATGTGGAGATAGCGGAAACCAACCCGATTCACTATGGCGGGGCGAGAGGACAAATGACATTTTCGGATGTTATGAAAAAAGCGGGCGAGACGATGGTCATGGAGGACCCCGATTTGGAGAAAAGCTACAGTATCACCTATCCCATGAAAGAGGTTAGCGTTGTATTTTACACCAAGAACGTATATGACCCTTCCTCCACAATGGAGGTGAGTTCTTGGGGATATTACGACCAGGAGCCCACTTTACGTAGCGCTACTGAAATTCAAACGAACCGTGGTTCGTTCCAACTTCCGAGGAACTGGGTAGGAAAGATATCGCTTCGCGAAATGGTGAATACGCATACCCTTTCATATCTAGGCAAGAAGGAAGTTTATCCTTTGATTGAAATCGTAGCTATGAATGTAAGAGAGTGGAATGAAATGGATCAGGCCGAATATAAGATCATTTTTGAAAATGAGGATGGGGTCGTAGCAGCTAAGACACTGGAAACTAACAAGCCAAGCGATCAAGAGGAAGCCGAGGTTTTTTTGACCATGGAATCGGAGGTTGAAAAGATGTTGGATACTTTCAAGCCGGATGATGAGCGGGGGGACACGAATACTACAGGATCTTTCTCCGTTTGTACTGATTCTCTGCCCAAAGTCGCAGAACTGAAGGACATTTTCAAAGCATTTGAGCAATACTATCAAAATCACTCGGAAGATCCCTCTGAGGCGGGAATGGACAAGGCTTATTCAGAGTTTGGAAATTGTTTTACAGAAAAAGTGAACGATATGGTATCCGACAACTCTATCAAAGGGAAAGAAGTGTCTGACTTGCGAGCGAGTATTTCAGACCTCAACAGTAGTTGGTATGACTGGCACTATTATTCCGAAGGTGGAGGGACGATGTGGTCGCATATGTCTATTCGACAAGGCAGCATGATCGATGCTGTGCTCTATGGATATTTGCAACAGCTGGATTCCAATATGGGCTCGAAATCAATCGAAGCGAAGTTTAACGAGCTGATACAGCAACTGATGGATTCGAGGGATTACTACAAACAAGGTAACTTTGAAGCGATGAATGAAGAGGACCAGGCTTCTTTAGATGAGGCTACCAAGAAATTGGTAAGTTCTTACGATGATTTGTTATCGTTCATTAAGAAGATGCCGCTCACTGAGGCTTCAATTCTTGTATTGGAGTTTTTAAGTAGCTACAACCCGGGAGAATAACGGGAAATGGGCGAAACGCATGCCCTATCAAATCCAGCTAAGTGGTGAGCATATGAAAAATAAAGCTTTTAAAATGATATTAGTAGCAATCATTATTACAGTTCTAGGTGGTTGTAAAAATGAAGCTAGTAGTGCAGGGAATATCAAAAATTCTGTAGCAATGGAGAACACCTCAAGCCCTTCAGGTAAAACAGAAGGAAGGATATTGGAGTTGGTTCATTTAGGAATGACAGAAGAAGCACTCAGAGAAGTGTTAAGGGAGCATGGCATCGAGATAACAAATGAAATAGAAAATACTAGCGATGAGAACGATTGGAGTTGGGGGAATAAATCTTTTTGGACAGAAGATATGAGTTTTACTTTTAATAACGATTCTGTTCTCTACGACATCCATGTAGAGGGCGGCCAAACATTAAATCGTAAAGTAGCACAGCGCCAACCTCCCTGTTAAAGCATTACATTTTGGGGTGGTGAGGAGCTTTAAAATTTTTAGGAAAGGAACAAAGCCATGAGTATCAAGGTAGATCCGGCCAAAATCGATGAGCTCTCCCTAAAGCTGAAGGGCTTGGGGGACGGTATCGAAGACGGGGAACGTAGGGTGCATCAGAGTTTGTACCGATTTCTCCAAGACCTTCGAGGTCGGTATTATGAAGAGAAGGAAGTGCAACGCGCCCTGGATGCCGTGGAGGATAGCCTGCGCGAGGTGACAGACTCCGCGAGAGTATTAACTTCATCGTTGCATCAGAAAGCCAAAGGACTGACGCAAGCCTCCCAGGCCTATCTGGACAGTGAAGAAACGGTCAAAAAAACGATGCAGCAGCACTTTTCTCTCCCTTCTTCTTACTATGGAAAATCCGGAGCGCTTACCGGAGACGGTGCCGCAAAATATCTGAAGGATCCGTTGTTCGAGGATCCGGTCGTGCAAAAACTCCATCAGCAAGCCCTGCACGGGACGGAGGAGGAGAAGCAAGAGGCCAAGCAAAAGCTGGACACGATTTTTAAAGCGAGATATGACATTGGCCGGGCCCAAGTGGCTTATTCCGTCTACAAAGCGTTCAACAACAAGCCGTTGATGGAGGGGGCCCACAAAGAAGCGGAGAGACTACGAAAAGTCTTAAAGGGTTTGGGGATTGACGAGAAATATTATGGAAAAGAGGTCAAGTTAAGCCACCCGTTTTCCGGAGCGCCGATTCAGGCCTGTTCTTACGATCCTTCTTTTTCCATTACTAAAGACGGTGAATTTATACCGATGGAGATGCCGAAGGACAACCAATACATATATTTGTTGGGATTGATGATGAAAAGCGGGAAGGAACGAGCGTGGGCCAAATCCCAATTGGGCGAAATTCACAAACTTTTGACCGAAATTGGCCGTTCCCAAACCGCGTGGCATGAATACAAAGCTAAAAACATGCAAAAAGAAATGGACGGGGCCCACGCCTATGCCGAAAAACTCAGGACGGCTCTGAAAACCAAGTATTCTCTCTCCTCGGAGATGGTCGATGATGTGGACTATCGGGAACTGTGGGTGGGCGCGGGGCCGGCAGGGCAGGCACTTTTGCATAGGGAGGTTGAAGATAAGGGAAAGAAAGTTTTAGACGCAAGATTTGACTTTTCTATCTATCAAAAGACCGTAAAGGCAAATTCAAACCCGGGGGGAGCCTATAAACGAAATCATGATTTTCTCGTTTCCGGGGACCTAAAGAGTAAATTGCCGGATTCGACAAAAGCATTTTTACTTAAATGGTGGCAGGAACATAAGGCTGTATATGAGAAGATTGGGAGAGAGCTTGATATACCGCCTGAACTTATTTTTGCTATACATTATAGGGAGTGTCAAAAGTACTTTTCAAGTGGTAAAGCCTTTGAGTATTCCATGCAGGATGGCAAAAATAAGATACCTAAAGGAACAACATTTGAGGAAGACTCGATAAGAGTATTGAAAAATCAGCTTAAGAAAATGAATTTTGGAGTTCAACTGACGTATGACTCAAAGGACTTGGCGGCCATGTTAGTTTTTGCGGAACTATACAATGGTTTTGGTTATTATTTGGAGGGGCAAAACTCAACCTATATATTTAACCAGACAACGATAGGGACGAAAGGCAAATACACATCGGACAGCAACTTTAAAGAGACTGCCAAGGATGTCCAACCGGGGATAGCGGCTATTTTATTAGGGGTATTTGGCGAAGGTACAACAAAGCAAGCTATTGAGGCTCCCTCAAAACCTTCCCAAACTAATAAGCCGAAGTCGCCTGAACCTCCCAAGAACACCAATCTAGGATCATATAAGTCCGTAGCGAGTGCTGGAATACAAAATTGGACGACGATTCCCAATTTAAGTTCCATGCCGATTTATTCCCAAGATCGATATGTAGATGGGACGAGGCCGAGTTGGTATTACGAAAAGCTTGGAAACAGCTCGGACACAGCTATTTATAAAGCCGGTTGCACTCTAACCGCAGTCGCGATGGCTGAATCCTGGAAAAACGGGAAAGTTATTACCCCTTCACAGCTGAATAAAGAGTTAAAGAGAAAAAATGTATTTTCGGGAGCAAGTTTAAAGATGGAGAGCATTCCAAATATCCAGTTTGATCGGCATATGGGGAATGAGGCATTGTTTAAATCAACAACCAGTTCGGATAAAAGTGTCGAAACTTTGTTTAAATACGCAAAATCTTCAATTGATCAGGGGAATCCCGTGTTGATTGATATAACCAAACCAAATCTTCAAAAGAGCGCCCCATCAGGCCATTGGATTCTGGCGGTGGGGTATGATGAGAAAACCAAAGACATGCTCATTGTTAATCCATCAGGGGGAGAAGTGACATCATTGAAGAAAATGCTTAAGAATGGTTCGGCGAAAGGCAAATACAAGGGATGGGTGGTGGCAGACTATAATGAACTTTATAGCAAAAGATAGCCGTAAACCAACTTTTATATTAACCGTGTGCTCAATAATTTTGGCTGTTCTGTTGAGTAGTTGTTCAAAGGAAACACAGGGATACCAACAACCTTTAAGCAGTAATCATTCTTCACGAACTGAACAAGCGGAAAAGGTAGTTCCGCAAGAGCCGGATATAAAAAAATCAGGGGATCTGGCCGAAAAAGCTTCCGCATGTTTCAGGGCTCTGGACGCGGAAGTTGGCGAGGAGCCGGTTCCTTATTTTCCTTATATTTCTTTAGCGGCTGATAAAGTACAGATGCAGGAAAACACGGTCGTTGCCCCTTATGAATATACACTTTACAGGTATTGGACCAACGAACGGCTCGACTCCGATTTCAGCCGGTTTGCCGCGTTTAGGACGAACCCGGTCTGGACCTCGGATACCGTCAATTTGGCGGCCATTATCCCGGTGTTTTCGGAAGAGAGCAAGAGACTTTTCTATGCGGACTCGGGGCAAATAAGCGAACCGGTCAAGCTGACCATTTCGGATGAGGATAGCTACTACTCCAGCCGTGGGGAATTTCTCGAGAAATTGGCCCCGGAACCCGAAGACGGAGGGGGAGGTCCGGCTGCGTCGGAGACGCTTAGCCGTGCATGTGAGCCTATGCGAACCGCCAACAAGGATGAACTGTACCCCGTTTCCGTTCAATCGGGCGGCGAGGCGGATATGGAGTGGGCGGAAGGTATTTACCCGTTTCGGAATCTGATCAGTTTGTTTAGCGGGAATCCGGATGAATACGCCAAACTCTATGATACGTATGTCCTTGCCTACAATACGAATCACTCCGAGCAAATGAATCTTGCAGTTCATCTCTACAGTAAGGACTTCACGGTGAAACGGGTATGGATGAAAGCGGACGGGCGGGAAGTTGAGTTGAAAAAGTCGGAGTACGTCAATGTCGATGAAATGAATACGGAAAACTGGACATTGTACGATGCCGTGGTGCCTATCGACTGGTTCGGTCAAAAAGAAGAGGCGGCCCAGGTGTTCATTGAGCTGGATAGCGGGGAAGTTAAGGAATTGCATAATAGGTAAACAGACGCCTCCGTCGCGTTGTTGATGGGGGCTAATCCAAGCGAAAAAACGAGAGAGGTTTTATTTTATGAAACTTAAGAGAATGAGATTAGTTTTTTTTCTTCTGTCCCTACTTTTCGTACTCACAGCCATGCCAGGGATATCTTCCGCGGCGAAGCTGCCACTGCGCGTGGAATTGAACGGGGAGAAAATGAGTTTTCCGGATGCACAGCCTTTGGTGGATAAAAGCAACCGGGTGCAGGTGCCGATACGCTTTGTAAGTGAAGCTCTTGGTGCTAAAGTGGCTTGGGACAGCAAAACGAAGAAAGTGACCGTAGACTTGAATTCCAATCAGATCGTTCTAACACTCGGCAACAAGGCTTATAACGTGAACGGCAAAACCGAGCAAATGGACACGATACCCTTGCGGAAATCGGACAGAACCTTTGTACCGCTTCGTTTTGTAAGCGAGGCTCTTGGTGCGCAAGTGAACTGGGACTCTTTGAATTATATGGTATCGATTCATACAGGTGCAGGATCGGGGGCTAGCGGAGCCAATGGTAACAAGGCGAATACAGAAAAACCGTTTGATTGGGAGGCTTGGGAAGCTTCAAGAAATGTGGAGGGGAAGAGCGAGAAAATAAAGTTAGAGGGATTTAGTTTTAACGGTTTTTATAATTCAGGGTTAAGTGTTTTAGATAGTGGTTATGATCCGAAAAAAAAGGAGGGACCGATTCTTCAACTACTGGTGAGCTTTGGCCATGTTGGGGATGACCTGAGCCAACAACAAAAGGATGCTGAGGAAATTTTGAGCCAAAGAATTGATAAAAAGACGGTTGATTCTGCTATGAATTACGTAAAACAAAAGAAGCTAGAGGAAGATGAATTGGCCAAGAAGACCTTTACAGATGAAACCTTCAAAGTGATTGTTCAATCTCAGACATATGGCGGCATTAACATTAACGTCTGGTATAAGTAGATAATGATGACCAAAGGATCAATCAAGTTATTATTGAAATTATTCGCGGGTTAGCATGTTCTCCCCACTATGACTGGAGTGCTTAAATTGAAACAAACGCGACTTTTGTTACGGATTGCAGCCGTCGTGATTTTACTCGTAGCCGCCGTGGGCTGCAGCTCCAAAAGTGCCGTTCTAAACGGGGGCCCAAGTAACGGACAAAAAGATGAAGCGCAGGAAAACACCGCCAAGCAGCCGTTGTCACTGGAGGAAGCCCAAAAGCGGGTTCTGGAGACAGAACGAGTCATCAAGGAACTCAAGGAGCGGGAAGTTGAAGATAAAAATAGCCCCCAAATCGGCTATTTCGGGGTGTCTCCGATCTATGGAAAGTTTGTGCGAAGTGATTTGGAAAACGAACTGTCCGCCTTTTTTAGCCGGGATATTTTGGTTTATGTGCTGGCCACGCATGAAATCTTCTGCAGTCCCGAACGATGCGGAAATTATGGCGATAGCGAAGGGCAGTATTTCGTGGACTCCGACGGGAACTTCAAAATGGTGGAGCAGACCGCGGACCGCACGGTCATCGAAGTGCCTTTCAAGTTTGAGGGGATTGACGAGAATGGAACGTTCACGGACTCGCCCGGAATTTATACCTTCTCCAGGCAAGAAGACGGGTACCGGATTACGGATATTTCCCAAGAATACAATGATGAATTATACAAAAAGAAGGATCCCTCCGAACTTCTGGTTACCCCCGAGGACGAGATGGGCTGGGGCACGGACGATGTGGATGATGGAGATAACGAAATTCCCCCGCTGGACGGAGATGCGGCGTTAAAACTAAGGGATGAAGGGGTCGCCACCTTCTTCACGGTTTTCTATGATGGCGGTAAGAAGTGCAAGCCGCTTGAAGAGCGCCAGATCGGGGACGATCCGCTGGGGTACTATTTTTTCTGTGATGACATGAATACCAAGGAAAAGATAAGGGAGTATCTCGAACCTTCGTTTGCCGATGCCCTGATTACGGAATGGGTCGATTCGGATATAGTGGTGGAGCAAGACGGGAAGCTGGTTTATAGGCCTTATGATGTCGGTGCTTTGACCGATTGGGACAAAGCGAAGCTCTCCCGGGTTGTTGTGGATGAACGCGACAAAAAAGTGTTCGAATACGATGTGCCGGAAGCCGAAGGGGAGTCGCGGCTGATCCAGGTGCCATTTATTTATGAAAATCAAAAGTGGAAGCTTAACGCGCACCCGGTCGATTTTTTATAAAAGTAAGAAAAAAACCAGCCCTCACGCAGCCGACAAAGGCGGCCTGCATAGCGGGCTGGCTTTTTTTGAGCAGAATTTACACGGTAAATTTGTCGATGCTCTTCCACAGCTCCTGAGCGAGCGACGAGAGCTCCTTGGACGAAGCGGCAATTTGCTGTACGCTGGCCATCTGCTCCTCCGCGGAGGCCGAGACGCTGTGCGTGCCTTCCGCGGTCAGGGCGGCAATCCGGTTGATTTCATCGTAAGCTTCGACAAGCTCCCGGGTTTCAAGGGACATGCTCCGGGAGGATTCCGACACCTCTTGAATTTGGACGGACACCTCATGGATGGCCGCTTCGATCCGGAAGAAGGATTGACCCGCCGTGGTTACGGCGTGAATCCCTGCGAGCGCCTCCCGCTCACTTTGTGAAACCTTCTCCATCGTTCGGTCCATCTCGGTTTGAATCGCCGTAATCACCTCATAGACCTTCTGACCGGATTGCGAGGTTTGCTCGGAGAGCTTGCGGACTTCGCTCGCCACGACCGCGAAGCCGCGGCCGTTCTCGCCCGCGCGGGCGGCTTCGATCGCCGCATTCAGCGAGAGCAGGTTCGTCTGGTTGGCGATGTCGGTTATGATGGCGATAATATCGCCGATCTCCTTCGACCGTTCATTCAGAAGCCCGACGAGCCCGGACACCTCGCTGACATTGGACTGCACGGCGGACATTTGATCGATCGCCGTCTGGACGGCCTCGCCTCCTTCCGCGGCAACGGAAGAGGTCAACTGCACCGACTCCGCTACCTTGGAGGCTCGGCCGGAAATGATGCCGGCGTCCTCATCCATGCGGCGGACCCGGGTAACGCTGGCCGTAATCCGGTTCGTCTGCGACTCCGTACCCGCCGCCAGCGATTCCATGATATTCGCCACATGCTCGGTCGCCTGCCCGGTCTGTTCCGCGCTGTCGGACAGCTGTCCGGACGAATCCGCCACCTGATGGGCGTGGAGCCCCACCTCATGGATAAGCGCCCTCAAGTTGTCCGCCATATCGTTAAAGGACTTGGCGAGGTCCCCGATTTCATCGCTGTTGCGGATATCGACCTGCGTGTCCCGCAAGTCGCCCTTGGCGATTTTCAAAGCCATGCCATGAAGCTTGAGGATCGGCCGGGAAATCGCCCGGCTGATCAGGAAAGAGGCAATGATCCCGACCAGCAACGTGGCGGTCGTGATGCCGATCACGATCAGCTTGATTTGTTCCACTTCCCGGAATGTTGCCTGAGCTTCCTTATCCAGCTGCGTCTGCTTCAATTCCACAAACCGGAACGCCGTGTTGCTGAATTTGTCTCTTACAACGCTTTGACTAGCAACCGCCTTCAGGAAATCCTCGGTTTTGTTCTGCTTCTTCGCATCGATCATCTGCAGCGCGACGCTGCTGTATTGACTTTGCAGGAGATCGAGACCGGCGAGGATTTGCTTCTCGTCCCGGTCCGTAATCAAAGATTGCAGTTCATTCAGCGAAACCAGGAAAGTAGTCTGGGCCGTATTGTAGCCATCCAGATTCGCCTGGTTGCTTGTCAGGAGAAACTCCGAAACATGGGAATGCTCGCTTTCGACGGCCAATGACAAGTTCTTGATCAATTGGACAGCGGCGGTTTTCTCCTTTATCAGCTTCGTGTAGGACTCGTTCACCGATACCAAGTAGGAGTAGCTGATGAAAGACATCAAGGCCAAAAGCGCAAGCACCAGGCCAAAGCCGCCGTACAGTTTTTTTCGAATGGTCATCCGCGTGATGGAAGGTTTCATTTCCCGGCCGCCCCCTTGTTGGTCATATTCAGGATTTCAGTGGCTTGGACCCGATATTCTGCTGCCCCTTCCGCCGGGGTAAGCTCCCCGTTCAGCACCTTCTGAAGCGCGGATTGATACGCATTGTTGATCACGACGTGACTGCTCGGATTCGGAGGGTCCAGCGGCTTGGAGTGAGCCTTCATATAATTGATGAACTGCACCTGCTCTTTTGCGGCCGGATCTTGTCCCGCCACCCGGTCCGCCATGGCGGCCGACGCCGGAACGCCGCGCTCTCCGCGCAGAATATCGTTGGCCTCGGGATCGTTCAAAAAGAAATTCATAAACGCTACGGCCTCCTCTTTACGCTTGGAATAGGAGGAGACCGCCATCAGCATCGAGGGCTTGATCCAGCCGCCTTCATGGCCGCCCGGCGTTTTGGGGAACGGAAGCAGCTTGATCGGACTTCCCGCGAGCTTGCTCAATACAGTGTTATTATTGCTGGAACCGGAAAAAAGCGCCGTTTTCCCGGCAACGATCGGATGATCCTTATTATTTTTGAAGGAACCGATCGAGTTTTTGATCAGAAGGCCTTCATCCACCCACTGTTTGTATAAGGTAAAATACTCGGTCAAAATTTTGTCGTCCTCGTAACCGAGACCGCTGCCGTCGGCTTTGTACATCGATACCCCTTCCGCACGCAAATAGTAATTCACGTCAATCATGTTGCCGAGCGGATAAAAATCGGCTTCAGCCATGTTCGTTTTAAGTTGGACCATCGTCTGGTGGAGATCGTCGATCGTATATCCTTCCTTGGGGATAGTAACGCCGGCTTTCTCAAATATCGCGGGATTGTAAAAGAAGCTTTGGGAGTTGTTTCCCATCGGAAGAGCGTAGAGAAGCTCGTCTTTTTGGCCCGGTGCCAGATAGGCGGGATCCATGTCCGAGACATTCAGCCTCTTATCCGCGATGTAAGCATCCAAGGGCTCGATCAAATCACGGTTGATGTAGTTAAAAATAAAGCTGTAATCGGCCTGGATAATATCCGCTGTATTCTGATCCGCCGTTTCAATCGCGAGCTGGGTGGCAACCTCGTCCGTTCCGCCTAAACTTTCGGTTTCGAAGTTCACATGAGGATGCTTCTTTTTATACAGCTCGATGACCTTCAGCGTATCCTCTTCGCGCTGGTCCGACCCCCACCATATAAATTTGAGCGTAACCGGTTCCTCGGAACCAGACGGCTCATCGGCGCTTTGCGGGTCCGCCGGTTTATTGCAACCGAGAACACCGATAATCAATGTTAGCGATGCTAAAAAAAAGAAAATTCTGCCCCCTAATTTAATCATCTCGTCACCCTTCCTGATAAATGAGCCGGAAAAAGAAGGCCCTGGAGAATATATCGGAATTGTCGAACTTTGTTGATAGAGGGCGAAAATATGGTTTATTTTTCCTATTATTATTTACACTCAGTTCCGGGATCCTAGCTCAAGTACTCGGAAGTAGGAACATGCCTTGTTCCGCGTTCACTTTTCAAGCATCATGAGCGTACAATAGCCCAAGCGAGCATAAAAAACGCAGCCGGGATAATACAGTTTATCCCCGGCATAAACGAGGTGACAGACATGATTCTTCTTCCCCCCGGGGAAATGGAACAGGTGGACAGACTGAATCTAAGCGGCGTGGAGCGGGATATTCTCCGAATGAAACAAGCCAGCCCGGTGACGTATCCGTACCGTTCCGCCCAGGTGCTGGAATTTGAACTCAAGACGCGAAGCCGGATCGTGGAGTCGGCCATAGGTCTTTACCAGAGCGGAGCGCGGTTTTCCACGTTCGCGAATTCCCGTTGCAACGAGAATTATTGGATACGGCTGGATAACGGCGGATTCCGCCTGCGTTACGATGTATCCCCGGCGGAGGGGATCCGCGATATTTACCGCAACGGGCGGGCCTATGCATTCGAATGTGCTACCGCTATGGTCATTGCCCTGTACAAAGGGGTACTGGAGGCCATCGGGGAACCGGCGTTTAACGCCTATTTCGGCGGCTTGCTATTGTACGATTGGAAATATGACAGCGACCTGCGCATCATCTCTGTTCCCGGCGGAGAGGCGTTTCCGGGCGATGTCGTCTATTTCAAAAACCCCGATTTTGATCCGAACACGCCCGAGTGGCGGGGGGAGAACGGGATTTTGCTGCCGGACGGAAATTACTTCGCCCACGGCATGGGAATCCGGTCGGGAGCGGAAATTATCGCCCTGCTCAATACCAAAAGAAGGCCGGGAAGCCCGGTTTCCGCCTATAAATTGGATCAGGTGGAAACGCTGGACTATGCCTATACTTTAGGGTTGAGCAACGTGTCGGCCCGCATCGGCAGCAGGCTGTACGCCCTTTAGCTCCAGGGAAGGCCGCGGTGCTGCCGGACGACGGCCCGGCCGAAACGGCGCTCCACGCCTCCATCAGGACCTCGCGCCGCTGCCTGTAGATTTTGCGCAGGCGGCTGACGTGGCGGTCCATTTTTCGCGTGCGCGAAAACTCGGCCAAGGTGACCTGCTCCACGACCGGGCACTGAAGATCCTCGTACATGCACAGGATTTCTCCGCGGCTGCAGAGGCCAGATCGAATAGGGATCGCTCGTCCAGGGTAGAACTTTTTCCAAGAATATACGTCTAAAATGGTATGGACAGGAAAAAAGGGGGTACCCGAAATGGAAAAAACAACACAAAAACCGGAAAAACGGCCGAGGTCTCCTCTCATCAAGGTGGTGAAGGGGAGCTTGGCCCTGCTTTGTCTGGTTGGCGGGGCGTTTCCCGGATTAACGGCTGCAGCCTCGAGTCAAGTTCCGGTAGCCAATCTTAAAGAAGCCGTGAGCGTTCTTCCGGATTTTTTGGCGGCCCAGCCGACGGAGAGGGGCAAAAGCTTGGCCGCATCAAAAACGCAAACGGACGGAGGAGAGCCCGTCCCCACGGTGTGGTTCTCGACCCTCCCCAAGCCCGGGGACGCGACGCAAATTCGTTTCGGGACCCCGCTTTTTTCAAGGGCAGTCAGTAGCAACACCGATATTCGGAGGATGAATATCACTTATTTCGGCAAGCCCGGATATAATTTTAAGATTTTGTCCGTGTCCGGTGAAATGCTGGAGTTCCATACCTATGACCGGGGAACGCTTTGGATTCCGCAATGGTACGCTTCCGAAGCCGCCGAGAGCGCCGAATCGATCGAGCCGCTATATATTAGGCTGCGCAAGGAGGGCGAGTTGGCGCTGGCCCCGTTGAGCAAGGCTCGATGGGGAACCGGAAGTGATAACGGGGACAATACGTTCGTGGCCTTCGCCAAGTGGAAGGAGTGGTACGGCGTGATCATTCCCCCGGCGGCTTGGCATGAGGATGAAGGGGATGAGGTGTATCGTCCGGCTGTGTTTTGGGTAAAGGGAAGGGATATCTCCGCGACGGAAGCTGTACCGCTGCCGCTTCTTAACGCTCAGGATGGAGCGGAACCGGATTTGGATATAGTGCGCGGGCTAACCGATGTGCTGCTTAAACCGGGAGACGATGCCGCCAAGGTAAAAAAGTTGCTGGGAGACCCGGCGCTGACGGAAGTATCCGGCGATCTTCAAAATAACGGCGGCGAGCCGATGATCATCGGCTCCAGCTGGCGATATGAAAGGGAAGACGCCCATTTCCAGGCGACGTTTACCCCAGCTGGCAAACTGGCGGCCATCCATTGGATATTTCCCGGGGCGGATCGGTACCAAAGCCGCATGTACTCGGGCGATGATGATATGTTTTCGCAGGATTATCTCGTTACTTCGCTTCCTCGAACGCTCCGGGTGCAGCCGGATTGGAGGAATCAAGGCACACTGGCTTACCCCTACCTCCTGAGCTCGGGGAAAGAGGTATTGCTGCTGAAGGGAGACGACGGCGGGTACAGCGGGGGGCATTATGATGCTTCCTTTTATGCGGTCGGCCGGGAAGACGGAAAGACGCGCTGGCAAATTAATGCCGGGTATGGTCAGTTGGAGGCGTCCCTTGACCCTGCCAGGGAAGAGGTCACCCTATTTACCTCCTTTAGCCCGGAGGAGAAGCAATACGACAATCGGGTTCGCAAGTTGAGACTGTCCGACGGCAAGGTGTTGTGGGAGCAGCGGTTCGGAGACAAGAGCCAGATGGGGATGTGGGCTGCCCGGGATTCCGTCATCCTGGTCACATGGAACGACCGCGGTGATATTCAGCGGAAGACGAGTACGAAACTGATCGTTCTGGACGCCCGAAACGGCCGGACCCGGTGGGAGTCAGACCTCGGCGAAGAGGCGCGAATCCTGAACCGCAGCGCGGCAGATCCTTACGTACTGATCAGGGAAGGGAAAGAGCTGCGGGCGCTCAATCCGGATAACGGAAAGACGGTCTGGTCGATTGAGGCGAAAGGGGAACAGGCGCAGGATTACTCCATAGAGCCTTACTACGCGGGCGGCCCGAGAATGGATCCGTTCAACGGATCGGACCCGGACAAACGCTGGATCCTGCTCGGCGACAACTGGAAATGGCTGGATGTTTCGGCGGGCCAAGTCCTGGCCGATTATCCCGCCGTGCCTGGAGAACGTTTCGAAGAGCTGGCGGACGGCCGATATTTGCTGATCCAACATCCGTTGGACAGCGCGGATTATTGGGGGGCGGACTCGTTCGAAACGATATTTTACGATGCCAAAGCGGGAAATGAACTGTGGCGAATTTCCGGCAAAGGCAGCAAGGGGGAGCTGGAGGGAGATACCCTTTATCTGACGATAAACGGATTGCCGGCCGCTTTGGAGGCAACTACGGGGAAAAGCCTATGGCAGATGCCGACCACCGCATCCGCGGATGCGGATTTGTCCCCGTTGGCGGCCGGCAGCTTCACGGTACTTGAGCATACGTTGCTGTTCCCTTTTGGCCAAGATCTGCTGATGCTGGATAAGAAGACCGGGAAGCTGCTGGGGCGGGTGGCCGACGTGAAAACGGGCTACGCGGAGCTTCGCGAACTAGAGACCCGAAACGGGACGGTGAACCGTTCGGGTGACGAGATCTACGTCGGCACGGCCAACGGGGGGTTCCTCCGGTTCCGCGCTCAGGAGTTGGATAAGGTCGCGACGCCATAACGTGCCTCTAACTAGTCATTGTCCGAGCGGCGCTATTTCTCGGCCCCAACCGCCGAAGGTGCTGGTGCGATCGTGGCCGCCCATCCGCCAGCAGTGATTCTAACGGAAGCTATCGCCGCTATTTCATCCAAAACGGCGAATTAAGAATTCTAACGGAAGCAGTAGCCGCTATTTCGGCAGAAAGAGGTCATTTTGGTGGAAATGAGCCCAAATAGGCGCTGTCAGTTCCGTTAGAAATCCGAAAGTGCGGATTAGAGCAAAATAGCGGCTAATAGTTCCGTAAGAGACGGCGATTGCCGACCGTGGCCGTTCAAGGCCACCTTCGGCCCCATCCGCCAAAGGTGCTGGTGCGATCGTGAGGGCCTATCCGCCAGAGGTGCTGGTGCGATTGGGGGCGCCTATCCGCCAGCAGTGATTCTAACGGAAGCTATCGCCGCTATTTCATCCAAACCAGCGGATTAGGAATTCTAACGGAAGCAGTAGCCGCTATTTCCACTGAAGTTGCATCAAACCTGACATGGAGCTGCCTATTTTGTAACTTGTCGCCTCGGTGTGGCGAGTTGGATCCGGCGTGCCCCATTTCCCTAACCGCCGTCGCATGAGCAGCCTTGCAAGAAAGACGAAAATTAACGCTAACGGTTGCCACAGCCGTTATTTGTCCTGAAAACGCCGATTTCCCATAGCTAACGGCCGCCACGGCGCTTATTTTCGCATAAACAGGCTGTTAAGGCAGTAATCTTGCAAAAAAAATGACATAAAAAGTAAGAAGAATAATTTACAAAAAAAGGAGACCCCAGTTATCGTAGAATTGTACAGACACATACGAAAGGAGGTCTCCTTGAATAAAAAGATACCTAACCCATCCGTGATTCGTCAAGCCTTAGGTTGGTTGGATGTCCATGTGCGTTTACTCTGTGGCGATCATTACGCCAAGAAGCTTTGCTTTGGCAACACGATTCTTCTCTTTCTGGAGGCCATTTTGCAAAAACGGAGTTCACTAGATAACATCACAGAGCATTTACGAAGTGCTCCGTGGCTGCAAAAATGGGTAGGCTTGGAGTCGATCCATGCTTCCTCCTTAAATCGAAAACTAGCGCAAATTCCAACCGACAGTGTTCGTAACTTGTTCCTCCAGCGTCTCAAAAACCTGTGGCATCACCAGGGACCTACACTACCGAAAAAGCTCAAGGGACTTGGGCGACTGGCCGCGGTAGACTCCTCGTCAATCACTCTGAGCCTACCGCGAGGGAAGTGGGCATTACGCCAAGCGGGAGAGAGTGCGGTAAAAATGCATACCTGCCTGCATCTCACCGGCGAGATAAGCGCCTGGCTAAAAGGCATCGTACTCTCCACGGCGATGGTGGCCGACCTAGACTCGGAAGTGCTGGAACACCTTGTTTGGGAGCCAGGAACCACCTATTTGTTTGACCGAGGTTATATCTGTTACGGACAATTCCTCCATTGGGATCGAAATCAGATTTACTTTGTGGTCCGACTTAAGAGCAACAGCAGAGTACGGGTGCTTCAGTCCAAGGTCGCGGGGAGTTTCATCAAGCGGGATGCCGAAGTAGAAATCAAGGACCCGGATAGCCAACAAACCGGCGTGTTCCGACTGGTCGAGTTTGAGTTTATCGACAATAAGCACAAGGTTCATCAAGTGCGAGTTCTAACGAACCGCTGGGATGTAAAAGCGGAAGATGTGGCCCGAATGTATCACTACCGCTGGAAAGTGGAACTATTTTTTAAATTCATGAAGTCAAATTTGCATCTGAAAAAAATATACAACAACAAGCCACAGGCGGTATGGAACCTGATTTATTTAAACCTACTGGCGTACGTAGTGTGTGAAGAAATCCGGTATCTCTACGCTCCGGATCTGCCCATTGGCCAAGTGACGAGGAAGATGCGTGCGTATTTAACGAATGCGTGGACCGATTTTTTGGACCGTTTACATCCAGTGACGCAGCGGACGAGTAAGGGCCGAAGGAAAAAGGGCGGTCGTCCAAGAATTCATCCAGAACGTTTGGAGAAACTACGGATGATCTATTACTAAAAAAATGTAGAACCAAAACAGAAGAAAAACTATACTCTGGAAAAAAATGTGTCTGTACGTTTGAAAGTAAGGTGGGGCTTTTTTTTGCCTTTTTGGGAGAGGCGAAACATCACTGGCAAACAAGTTGAACTAGAGCATAGGATGGGAAAAGGCAAGAGGGTGAAATGATTCTGGAGAAGCGTAGCGTTCGCCTTTGTTACCGGACTTCTACCTTATCTGAATTTAATTCATCAAGAAATCCGGGAGCAACAGCGATCGGAAGAACATTTCACCCGGCTGCCTCTATCCCTCCATCATTAGTTCAACTCATTACGACTAACTGATGTTAAGGTTTTTGCAAGATTAATG